>NZ_JBITDP010000016.1:0-9350 GCF_044454405.1 Streptomyces sp. NPDC051555
TTTTGCAGCCCCCCCCCCACAATGATACACACCCCGTTACACCTTTTCCCGACCCGCCGCGTTTCGGTTGTCCTGAACACCGCCCGCGGCAGGGCCCCCCCCCCCCCCACCACCCCGCCCCGCCCCGACCACCGCGTCCCGGTCACTCCTCCCAGGCCCCCACCGCCACCGGCAGCGCCGCGACCTCCTCCAGGTCCAGCGCCGTCAGCCGCACCTCGGCCGCCCCCGCGTTCTCCGCCGCCCAGGACGCCCGCTCCGCCCCCGGCACCGGTACCACCTACGGCCCCTGGGCCAGTACCCACGCCAGAGCCACCTGGGCCACCGTCGCGGGCCGCCCGCCCGGCCCCTCGTGCCGCCGGGCTATTCGCCGCAGCCCCGCGACGAGCACCTGGTTCGCCGCCATCGCGTCCGCCGTGAACCGCGGGTGCCGGGCCCGCGCGTCCGCCTCCTCGAAGCCCTGCCCCGGCGTCAGCGTCCCGGTCAGGAAGCCGCTGCCCACCGGCATGGCAGCCAGCAGCCCCACCCCGCGCGTCCGGCACCACGGCAGCAACTGCCAGGCCGCCTCCGGCGACCACACCGACAGCTCCGCCTGCACCGCGCTCACCGGGAACACCTGCTGCATCCGGTCCAGGTGGCGCAGGGTCGCCGTGTAGGCGCGGTCCCCGAGCCGCCCCGCCCCGGGCCCCGCGCCCGCCCCGAGCGCGCAGAACCCCAACGCGCGCACCTTGCCGGCCCCGACCAATTCGGCCATGGCCCCCCAGGTCTCCTCCACCGGCACGTCGGGATCCACCCGGTGCAACTGGTAGAGGTCTATGACGTCGGTCCGCAGCCGCCGCAGCGAGGCGTCACAGGCCCGCCGTACGTACCCGGGCCGCCCGTCGGCCACCACGTGCTGATCGCCGGTCCGCAGCCCCACCTTGGCCGAGACGAACGCGTCCGCCCGGCGCTCCTGGAGCACCCGCCCCACCAGAAGCTCGTTGGTGTAGGGCCCGTAGATATCGGCCGTGTCCAGCAGGCTGGCGCCCAGATCCAGTGCGGTGTGCACCGTCCGCAGCGATTCCTCGCCCTGGCGCCCCGACGCGGCGTACCCCCAGCTCATCGGCATGCAGCCGAGCCCGATGGCACCCACCGTCAGAGCCGATGCCCCGATCGACCTGCGCTCCACTCCTGGGTCCCCCTCCCGGTCCGCCACACAAACTAACGGCTCGACCGGGATCGCTTCGCATAGCCTCGCGATCATGACTTCAAAGACCGAGGACGTCTGGCTGCCCTTCCCCGCCGAGGAGATCGAGGGTCTCCCCGACGTCTACCGCTACCGGCACTGGGACGGTGAGGAGGAGTTCCCGGCCGACCCGGCCGCCTGCGTCTTCTACGTCACCCCCTACATGAAGTCCCCGGAAGTCACCCTGCGCCCGCTCGCGCACATGCCCGACCTGCGCGCGGTGCAGACCCTGACCGCGGGCATCGACCACGTCCTGGGCGGCCTCGACGACCTGCGGCCCGGCGTGCACCTCTGCAACGCCCGCGGCGTCCACGAGGCCAGTACGGCCGAACTGGCCCTCACCCTCGTCCTCGCCTCCCTGCGCGGGATCCCCGGCATGGTCCGCGGCCAGGACCGCGAGGAGTGGCGCTCCGGCTTCTACGACGCCCTCGCGGACAAGACCGTCCTCGTCGTCGGCTACGGATCGATCGGCGCCGCCATCGAGGACCGGCTCGCCGCCTTCGAGTGCGCACGGATCATCCGCGTCGCCCGCTCGGCGCGCACCGCCGCCCACGGCCCCGTACACGCCCTCGCCGACCTGCCGGGGCTGCTGCCGCAGGCCGACGTGGTGATCCTCTCCACCCCGCTCACCGAGGACACCCGGGGGCTCGCGGGAGCCGGCTTCCTGGCCCGGATGCGGGACGGCGCGCTGCTCGTCAACGTCGCGCGCGGACCGGTCGTCGACACCAACTCCCTGCTGAAGGAAGTGGAGTCGGGGCGGCTGCGGGCGGCCCTCGACGTCACGGACCCCGAACCGCTGCCCCAGGGGCACCCCCTCTGGCATGCTCCGAATGTCCTGATCTCCCCCCATGTCGGGGGCAGCAGCTCCGCTTTCGAGCCACGGGCGAAGCGACTGGTGGTCCGCCAGCTCACCGCACTGGCCGCCGGCGAGCCGCTCGCGAACACGGTGCTGACCACGACCTGAGCCCGCCCCGCGCACCCCCCGTAGTCGCGCGAGCGCACCGCGTGTCCACAACTCCCTTGGTGGTGACGGAGAGTAGAGCATCTATGTCCCTGAGTGACGAAAGTGGTGTATCGTCCGGACCAAGGGGCTGCAGCGCGTTCGTCTGGCGCTGGGGAGTGATTCAGACATTTTGGGGGGCGACGGGCGATGTACGGGCAATGGGCGAAGGATCCGACGCGGCTCGGCCGCCGGAAGCGACGACAGTGCGTGCCGAAACCGGCCACCGGGGCGGACCGGTGAGCGCCCCCGGGGCCCTGCTGACCCGGCCGCCCGCCGTCAGCGGTGGCCGGGGCCTGGCGGCGCAGCTCCTCCTCGCGGTGATCAGCGCCGGCTATGCCGTAGGGGCCGCCGTCGGCTGGGGGACCCAGGAAGCCGCCGAGATCATGGGCGACTTCGGTCTCAGCGCCGCCGGATTACTGGCCGCGGTCTCCTGCTTCCACTACGCGAGGACCATCGGCCGCCGTGAACGCCCCGCCTGGCTGCTGTTCGCGTTCTCCTCGCTCATGGCGGCCGTCGGCAACCTCGTCTGGGGCTGGTACGAGGTCGTCCTCGGCCAGGAAGTGCCGAAACCCTCGGTCGCCGATTTCGCCTTCCTCTGCTTCGCACCGTCCGCCATCGTCGGACTCCTCGTCCTCGCCAAGCGCCCCGTCACCCGGGCCGGCTGGGTCTGCCTCGCACTCGACTCCTGGCTGATCGCCGGATCCCTGCTGACCCTGTCCTGGAGCCTGGCCCTCGCGCACGCCGCCCGCACCGCCCAGTCGGGCGCCCTCGGCAGCGTCCCGCGCGCCGCGCTGTCCCTGGCCTACCCGCTGCTCGACATCGCGCTCGTCTCGATGGTGCTGGTCCTGCACTTCCGCCGCTCGGCGACCAACCGCTCGGCCGTCAACACGGCCATCGCGGCCCTCGCGCTCACCGTGCTCAGCGACGCCCTCTTCACCTCGCCGCTGCTGAGCGCCCACTACCAGTCCGGCCAGCTGCTCGACGCCGGCTGGTTCGCCGGCTCGCTGCTCCTGGCCTACGCGCCCTGGGGCGCCCGGCGGATGCATCCGGTCCCCGAGGCGCCCCGCCCCGCGCCCACCCCGCGCCCGCGGCGCGGCGGCAGGGGAGCGGGGCGGGCGGCAGCCGCCCGCCGGGGCGCCCTGCACGGCGGCGGCGAGCAGCTCTCCGCGCACGCGCGCGAGGGCCGCCCGGTCAGCCGCCCGATCACCGGATCGCTGCCCGCGCTGACCCCGTACCTCGCCGCCGCCGTGTGCACCCTCGGCATCCTCTACAACGTGATCGAGGGCCGGAAGGTCGACCGCATGGTCGTCTTCACCGGCTGCACCGTGGTGCTCGCCCTGGTCATCCGGCAGGGCATCATGCTCCTCGACAACATCGCGCTGACCCAGGAACTGGCCCAGAAGGAGAACCACTTCCGCTCCCTGGTCCAGGGCTCCAGCGACGTGATCATGATCGCCGCGCCCACCGGGATACTGCGCTACGTCAGCCCCGCCGCCGCCGGGGTCTACGGCCGCGACGCCGAGGAGCTGGTCGGCAGCGAACTCTCCGCCCTCATCCACCCCGAGGACCTCGGCCGGGTGGTCCACGAGGTGCGCCGGTTCCTCGCCGCGCCACCGGCCGAGGAGCCCACCACCCGCATCGAATGCCGCTTCAAGTCGGGCGACGGCGAGTGGCTCAATGTGGAGTCCACCGTCAACCGGCACCAGGGCGGGCTCATCCTCAACAGCCGGGACGTCACCGAGCGGGTCCGGCTCCAGGCCCAGCTCCAGCACAGCGCCGAGCACGATCCGCTGACCGACCTGCCCAACCGGGCCCTGTTCACCCGCCGGGTCCGCCAGGCCCTCACCGGCCGCCGCGCCGGGGACCACAGCACCGCGGTGCTCTTCATCGACCTCGACGGCTTCAAGGCCGTCAACGACACCATCGGCCACCAGGCGGGCGACGAACTGCTCATCGAGGCCGCCCGCCGCCTGCAGGACTCCGTCCGGGCCGGCGACACCGCGGCCCGGCTCGGCGGGGACGAGTTCGCCGCCCTGATCCTCGGCGACGGCAACCGGGACCGCTCCGCCCGCGAGTACCAGGTCCACGAGATCGCCGACCGGCTGCGCACCACGCTCTCCCAGCCCTACCGGATCGCGGGCAGCGAGGTCCGGGTCGCCGCCAGCATCGGCGTGGCCTTCGCCGACCCCGGCATCACCCCTTCGGACCTGATGCGCAACGCGGATCTGGCCATGTACCGGGCGAAGGCCGGCGGCAAGAACCGGGTGGAGCTGTACGCGCCCCAGATGCAGGCCGAGGTGGTCCGCAAGGCGGAGCTGGCCGGGCGGCTGCGCACCGCGCTCCATGAGGGCGAGTTCGCGCTGCTCCACCAGCCCGTCGTCTGCCTCGGCAACGGCGCGGTCACGGCGGTGGCCGCGCAGGCCCGCTGGCGATCGGCCCAGGGGATCCTCTTCACCCCCGCGGAATTCCTCCGGGTGGCCGAGTACAGCGAGGGCGCGGCGGGCCCCGGCGGGCCCGCGGGACCGGCCTCGTCCGCCGCGCCGGACGCCACCCGGACCGCCGAGCTGAGCCGCTGGCTGCTGGAGGAGGCGGTGGACCAGGCGGCCGACCGCCACCGCTCCGGGCACGACGTACCGGTGGCCGTCCGGATGACCGCACAGCGACTCCTGGACCGGTCGATGCCGGGCGGCTCGGTGGAATCCCTGCTGAGCCGCTACGGGCTGCCCCCCGACGCGTTGGTGATCGAGCTGGCGGACAGCGACCCCAGAGTGCCCTTCGACGAGCTGGAGCGCCGCCTGACGGCCTTGCGGCGGCTCGGCGTCCGGATCGCCCTGGACGGCTTCGGCAGCGGTTACGCGGCCATCAGCGCCCTCCGCAGGCTCCCCGTCGACGTGCTCAAGCTGGACCGCGGCCTGGTCGAAGGTGTGGTCGAATCACCCAGACTGCACAAGATCACCGCAGGTCTCTTGCGGATCGCAAACGATCTGGGAATGCAGTCGGTGGCCGACGGGGTGGACCTCCCCGAGCAGCTCATGGCGCTGCGCGCGATGGGCTGCACACATGGCCAGGGGATGGCCTTCTCCGGGCCGCTCGACGAGTACCGGCTGCGCCGCGCGCTCGTGCGCGGTACGTTCCCTGTACCGGGCGCGGCGGTTCACCCCGCCTTGGCCGGCGGGTCCCTCGGGGGCTCGATGGCCGTCCATAGGGGCTCAAATAATGAGACGCCCGTCCCACCCGCTTGACATCGACCTCCCGCCGGAGGGAGGGTCAGTGCCATGCGCACCCGAATTCTCGTACTTGGAAAGCGCGTCGGCTGAAGCAGGGTCAATCATGCCCCCGCTCATTGCACCCGACGCGCTCCCCTCGCTTGCCTCCCGGCACGAGGGGTTTTTTGTTGCACTGGCACACACCGAACCCTCGCAAAAACCCTCAGCTTCGAGAAGAGAATGCCGATGACCGAGCAGGCCACCGGGGCCCACCATCCGCAGCCGCGGGCCCGTAACGGCGGATCCCACACCGCCGCAGTTGAGCACGTCACGGGTGCGCAGTCCCTCATCCGCTCTCTCGAAGAGGTGGGGTGCGACACCGTCTTCGGCATCCCGGGCGGCGCCATCCTCCCCGCGTACGACCCGATGATGGACAGCCGCAAGGTCCGTCACATCCTGGTCCGCCACGAGCAGGGCGCCGGTCACGCCGCCACCGGCTACGCGCAGGCCACCGGCAAGGTCGGCGTCTGCATGGCAACCTCCGGGCCCGGCGCCACCAACCTGGTCACCCCGATCGCCGACGCGCACATGGACTCCGTGCCGCTTGTCGCGATCACCGGGCAGGTCTCCTCCAAGGCGATCGGCACCGACGCCTTCCAGGAGGCGGACATCGTCGGCATCACGATGCCGATCACCAAGCACAACTTCCTGGTCACCAAGGCCGAGGACATCCCGCGCACGATCGCCGAGGCGTTCCACATCGCCTCCACCGGCCGCCCGGGACCGGTCCTGGTCGACATCGCCAAGGACGCCCTCCAGGCGAAGACCACCTTCAGCTGGCCGCCGCAGCAGGACCTCCCGGGCTACCGGCCGGTCACCAAGCCGCACGCCAAGCAGATCCGCGAGGCCGCCAAGCTCATCTGTCAGGCCAAGCGCCCGGTCCTGTACGTCGGCGGCGGCGTCATGAAGTCCGGCGCGACCGCCGAACTGAAGGTCCTGGCCGAGCTGACCGGCGTCCCGGTCACCACCACCCTGATGGCGCTCGGCTCCTTCCCCGACAGCCACCCGCTGCATGTGGGCATGCCCGGCATGCACGGCGCCGTCACCGCGGTCACCGCGCTGCAGAAGGCGGACCTGCTGATCGCGCTGGGCACCCGCTTCGACGACCGCGTGACCGGCAAGCTGGACAGCTTCGCCCCCTTCGCGAAGATCATCCACGCGGACATCGACCCCGCCGAGATCGGCAAGAACCGGGCCGTCGACGTCCCGATCGTCGGCGACGCCCGCGAGGTCATCGCCGACCTGGTCCAGGCCGTCCAGTCCGAGCACACCGACGGCCACGCGGGCGACTACACCGCCTGGTGGAAGGACCTCAACCGCTGGCGCGAGACCTACCCGCTGGGCTACGACCTGCCCGAGGACGGCATGCTCTCGCCGCAGCAGGTCATCGAGCGGGTCGGCGCGCTCGCGCCGAAGAGCACGATCTTCGCGGCGGGCGTCGGCCAACACCAGATGTGGGCCTCGCACTTCGTCAACTACGAGGAGCCCCGCACCTGGCTGAACTCCGGCGGCGCCGGCACCATGGGCTACGCGGTCCCGGCCGCGATGGGCGCCAAGGTCGGCATGCCGGAGCGCACGGTCTGGGCGATCGACGGTGACGGCTGCTTCCAGATGACCAATCAGGAACTGGTCACCTGCGCGCTGAACAACATCCCGATCAAGGTCGCGATCATCAACAACGGCGCGCTGGGCATGGTCCGCCAGTGGCAGACCCTGTTCTACAACCAGCGCTACTCCAACACCGTCCTGCACGCCGACGAGACCGGCCAGGACACCGCGGTCGGTTCGCAGCTCGGCGAGTCCAGCGCCCCCCGCAAGGGCACCCGCGTCCCGGACTTCGTCAAGCTGTCCGAGGCCATGGGCTGCGTGGCGCTGCGCTGCGAGGACCCGGCCGACCTGGACAAGGTCATCGCCGAGGCCAACGCGATCAACGACCGGCCGGTGGTCATCGACTTCATCGTCCACGAGGACGCCATGGTGTGGCCGATGGTCGCCGCCGGCACCTCGAACGACGAGGTCCTGGCCGCCCGGGGCGTCCGTCCCGACTTCGGCGACAACGAAGAGTGACTGAGCGAAGAGCGAAAGAGAGAACGACCGACATGTCCAAGCACACGCTCTCCGTCCTGGTCGAGAACACGCCCGGCATCCTCGCCCGGATCGCCGCGCTGTTCTCCCGCCGCGGGTTCAACATCGACTCGCTTGCGGTCGGTGTCACGGAGCACCCCGACATCTCCCGCATCACCATCGTCGTCAACGTCGAGGACCTGCCGCTCGAACAGGTGACCAAGCAGCTCAACAAGCTGGTCAACGTGCTCAAGATCGTCGAGCTGGAGCAGCACCACGCCATCGAGCGCGAGCTCGTCCTGGTGAAGGTCCGCGCCGACAACGAGACCCGCTCGCAGATCGTCGAGATCGTCCAGCTGTTCCGCGCCAAGACGGTCGACGTCTCCCCGGATGCCGTCACCATCGAGGCGACCGGCGGCACGGACAAGCTCGGCGCGATGCTGAAGATGCTGGAGCCCTTCGGCATCAAGGAACTCGTGCAGTCCGGCACGATCGCCATAGGGCGTGGCGGCCGGTCCATCACGGACCGCAGCCTGCGCGCACTCGACCGCAGCGCCTGAGCCGTTCTTGCTGCTCGCCCGGCGGCAGAACCTTCTGCTCGCATAGCGAGACTTGAAACCTGATATTCCGTTCCCCGCCGTACGGTGGGAGCAACACCAGCGCACCAAGGAGATATCCCAGTGGCCGAGCTGTTCTACGAGAACGACGCCGACCTGTCCATCATCCAGGGCCGCAAGGTCGCGGTCATCGGCTACGGAAGCCAGGGCCACGCCCACGCGCTGTCGCTGCGCGACTCCGGTGTCGACGTCCGCGTCGGCCTCCAGGAGGGCTCCAAGTCCAAGGCCAAGGCCGAGGAGCAGGGCCTGACGGTCGTCTCCGTTGCCGAGGCCTCGGCCTGGGCCGACGTCATCATGATCCTGACCCCGGACCCGATCCAGGCCGAGGTCTACGAGGCGTCCATCAAGGACAACCTGAAGGCCGGCGACGCGCTCTTCTTCGGTCACGGCTTCAACATCCGCTACGGCTTCATCCAGCCGCCGGCGGACGTGGACGTCGCCCTCGTCGCCCCGAAGGGCCCGGGTCACCTGGTCCGTCGCCAGTACGAAGAGGGCCGCGGCGTCCCGTGTATCGCGGCGGTCGAGCAGGACGCGACCGGCAAGGCCTTCGAGCTGGCCCTGTCCTACGCGGCCGGCATCGGCGGCACCCGCGCCGGCGTCATCAAGACCACCTTCACCGAGGAGACCGAGACCGACCTGTTCGGTGAGCAGGCCGTCCTCTGCGGTGGCGCCTCCGCCCTGGTCAAGGCCGGTTTCGAGACCCTGACCGAGGCCGGCTACCAGCCGGAGATCGCGTACTTCGAGTGCCTCCACGAGCTGAAGCTCATCGTGGACCTCATGTACGAGGGCGGCCTGGAGAAGATGCGCTGGTCGGTCTCCGAGACCGCCGAGTGGGGCGACTACATCACCGGCCCGCGCGTCATCACCGACGCCACCAAGGCCGAGATGAAGAAGGTCCTCGCCGAGATCCAGGACGGCACCTTCGCCAACAACTGGATGGCCGAGTACAAGGCCGGCCTGCCGAAGTACAACGAGTACAAGAAGGCCGACGAGGAGCACCTGCTCGAGACGACCGGCAAGAAGCTGCGCAAGCTGATGAGCTGGGTCGACAACGACGAGAGCTGAGCCGTTCGCGGCGGGGGCCGGGCGCGCCCGGCCCCGCCCCCCCCCGGCCCCCCCCCCCCCGGTGAAGGCGTACCCCGGGGGCCCCTTTGCAACCCCGCCAACCACCCGCCGGT
>NZ_JBITDP010000016.1:9360-123765 GCF_044454405.1 Streptomyces sp. NPDC051555
CAACTCCACTCCCAACAAGGACCTCTCCTCGTCAAGATCCTACCCATTCAGAAGCGCCCCCCCCGCCCCGGGGGGCGGGGGCGGGCGGGGCCCCCCCCCCCCCCCCCCCCCCCCGCCGCGTACCCGCACCACCGGATTCAGGCCTTCCACGTGTGCGCCTTGTCCACCCCGTCCAACCACGGACGGGTGATCCTTCCGGACAGGCGGAAAAGCGGTCCCGCAACGCGATTACACTGCTCAACACAACGCGTCAGGCCCACAGTGTCGTGCGTCTTCCACGCGGCTACCCCCTCCACGCCTGCGGCCGTCGGGACGGCCGTCCGCACTGGACTTGTGAGGACCCACGTGAGCTCGAAACCTGTCGTACTCATCGCCGAAGAGCTGTCGCCCGCCACTGTCGAGGCTCTCGGCCCCGACTTCGAGATCCGGCACTGCAACGGCGCCGATCGCGCGGAGCTGCTGCCCGCCATCGTCGACGCCGACGCGATCCTGGTGCGCTCCGCCACCAAGGTCGATGCCGAGGCCATCGCCGCCGCGAAGAAGCTGAGGGTCGTCGCCCGCGCGGGCGTCGGTCTGGACAACGTCGACGTCTCGTCCGCCACCAAGGCCGGCGTGATGGTCGTGAACGCTCCGACCTCCAACATCGTCACCGCCGCCGAGCTGGCCTGTGGCCTGCTCGTCGCCACCGCGCGCAACATCCCGCAGGCCAACACCGCTCTGAAGAACGGCGAGTGGAAGCGGAACAAGTACACCGGCGTCGAGCTGAGCGAGAAGACCCTCGGTGTCGTCGGCCTCGGCCGCATCGGCGTCCTGGTCGCCCAGCGCATGTCGGCCTTCGGCATGAAGATCGTCGCCTACGACCCCTACGTACAGCCCGCGCGCGCCGCCCAGATGGGCGTCAAGATGCTGACGCTGGACGAGCTGCTGGAGGTCGCCGACTTCATCACCGTGCACCTGCCCAAGACGCCGGAGACCCTCGGTCTCATCGGTGACGAGGCCCTGCGCAAGGTGAAGCCGTCGGTCCGCATCGTCAACGCCGCCCGCGGCGGGATCGTGGACGAGGCCGCGCTGTACTCCGCCATCAAGGAGGGCCGCGTCGCCGGCGCCGGTCTCGACGTGTACGCGAAGGAACCCTGCACGGATTCCCCGCTGTTCGAGCTGGACCAGGTCGTCTGCACCCCGCACCTCGGCGCGTCCACGGACGAGGCCCAGGAGAAGGCCGGCATCGCGGTCGCCAAGTCGGTGCGCCTCGCCCTCGCCGGCGAGCTCGTCCCCGACGCGGTCAACGTGCAGGGCGGGGTCATCGCCGAGGACGTGCGTCCCGGCCTGCCGCTCGCCGAGAAGCTCGGCCGCATCTTCACCGCCCTCGCGGGCGAGGTCGCGGTCCGCCTCGACGTCGAGGTCTGCGGCGAGATCACCCAGCACGACGTGAAGGTGCTCGAACTCTCCGCGCTCAAGGGCGTGTTCGAGGACGTCGTCGACGAGACGGTCTCCTACGTGAACGCGCCCCTGTTCGCCCAGGAGCGTGGCGTCGAGGTCCGCCTGACCACCTCCTCGGAGTCCCCGGACCACCGCAACGTGGTCACCGTGCGCGGCACCCTGTCGGACGGCCAGGAGATCTCGGTCTCCGGCACCCTCGCCGGTCCCAAGCACCTCCAGAAGATCGTCGGCATCGGCGAGTACGACGTGGACCTCTCGCTCGCCGACCACATGGTCGTCCTGCGCTACACCGACCGCCCCGGCGTGGTCGGCGCGGTCGGCCGGCTGCTGGGCGAAGGCGGCCTGAACATCGCGGGCATGCAGGTCGCCCGTGCCGAGGAGGGCGGCGAGGCGCTCGGCGTGCTCACCGTGGACGCCGAGGTGCCGGCGGAGGTCCTCGCGGCCATCTCCGAGGAGATCGGCGCGGTCTCCGCCCGCTCCGTCAACCTGGGCTGACCGCAGCACCGCACGATCGTGTGACGGAAGGGCCCGGGGGAGACCCCGGGCCCTTCCGCGTACGTGCTCCGCGGCGAGATCCTCGGGATGCCCGGGACAGGGGCAACGCGGCCACGGACGGGCGCCGTTGCCCTGGCGTTGGCGCTCTCGTCACGCTGCTTGTTAGATTCGTCCGATGTCCACAGCAGAGCCGACAGAAGCCCGCATCGACGATGCGAGCAACATCCTGGTCGCGTCGTCGGCGGTGCGGGACGAGGAATCGATCGCGGGCTTCTTCGGGGCCGTGATCACGCCCGAGGACCTTGATACCGGTGCGGTCGACCTCGCACGGAAGACCGTCTACCTGTGCGGCGACATATCCGGGGTCGATGACCGCCGACTGCGCGAGGCCGCGCGGGTGTTCGTCGTGCGGGAGCTTTCGCACGGGTACCGCGAGGACGCCCACGCGCCGTGGCCCGTCGTCGACCTCGGCCGCGTTCCCGTCCGGGTGCACGGTGTCGGCGCGTACTACCGCCGCTTCTTCGACCTCGGCGCCGATCACTTCGGACGGGTCCGCGCGGAACACGCCTTCCAGTCCCTGACGGAGTCCACCAAGCCCGGAACGGCCCATCGCAGCGGCATCTATCTGACGCCCGTCACGCGAGACGGCGACGCGCTGCATTTCCGCCTGCTCCGGTGCTCCACGAACCTCTCGGGGCCGACCGAGGGCTTCGGCCCGACCGACACGCACATCGTCGACGCCCTGAACCGCGAGGCCGCCTCCGTCTTCCGGAACCAGGCACCGCTGAACCACGTCCTCGCCCAGATCTACCACAACGCCCGTGCCACGCCCGAGCGCAAGCAGTCCAAGGCCAAGATCTCGGCCCATGCCGACAAGACCAAGGACATGCCCGTCAACGGCATCATGGCCTTCTGCACCTTCTATGACCGGGTCGACGGGCTCCAGCCCCTCGCCGCGGACGCCTTCGACCGCGGGGTGAAGGGTGCCAGCGGGCTGACCACGCTCCGCTTTCGTCTCAAAGAGCCGACCGGTGAAGGAGAACTCGACGGGGTCGTTTTTCCGCCGCAATTCAGCTTGACCCTCTATCCCGGCTCCGTGTTCTTCATGCCGCTGTCCACCAATCGCCTGTACACACACGAAATCCGGCCCTCGGCCTTGGACCCCGATGTGCTTCCGACCCGACTGGGATACGTGGTGCGCTGTTCCGGCACCGAAGCCGTTCACAAGAACGGTCGCACGTTCATCAAAGGGCCCGGGGACGTGGTGGAGCTCGGGCCCCCGACACCGGCCGGCCTGGACGAGCTGCGCAGGTTGTACGCCGAGGAGAACAGGACGTCGTCCTTCATCGACTACGGCGACAGATTTCCCTTCAGCATGAACACCGGAGATTACCGTGCCCCACGAGCCTAGGATCTCGGACGAGGTCCTCTCGTACGTCGTTCCGACCGAGGGGAATGCCTTTGCGGAGTTGTCCGCATCGGCTCGTTGGGAAGACGTGGGAAAGGGTCGGCGAGGCGCCGTGCTCGCCAAGGCGGACGCGGCGGGTGGGATTCCCCTCGTGCGCACGACCACGTCGTACAGCGCTCCGGCCCAGTATTTCCGGCCGGTGCACGAACGGCTCGCGGAGCGGATCCAAGAACGCGCGGCGCTTTCGGCCGGCTTCAACAACGCCCTCATGGAGAGCTACACGAACGCCTACGCCACCATGGGCGGTCATTGCGACCAAGCCCTCGACCTGGCCGACGCGTCGTTCATCGCGGTCTTCTCCTGCTACCAGTTCCCTGACGCGAGCCCGTCGAGGAAGCTGATCTTCGAATCGAAGGAATGCGGGGGTGGGACGTTCGAAATTCCCCTCGCCCACGGCGGCGTCGTCGCATTCTCCGTCGACTCGAACAGGCGATTCAAGCACAAGATCGTGCTGGAGGCCGCCGCCCGGGCCGTGGACAACCCGTGGCTGGGCGTGACCTTTCGAACGTCGAAGACCTTCGTCCGCTTTCGCGACGGGCACGCCTACCTTCCGCAGGGGGTGCGTCTCCTCTCGGCCGATGAGGAGCAGAGGCGTGAGTTCTATCGCCTGCGGCGCCGCGAGAACAGCGAAACGGACTTCTTCTACCCCCCGCTGAGCCACACCGTCAGCGAGAGCGACCTGATCCCGCCGATCTGATCCTGCCTCTCCGGCGAGGCCCTGACGCCCACGGCGACTACTTCTGGTGACCGGTGGCGTAGCGGGCGAGCATCGTCTCCACGGCCTCGTCGACGGCGTGGTCGGTCTCGACGGCGGTCGGGTCCCAGTCGGTGAGCAGCATCCGGGGCCACAGGACGAAGTTGGCGATCATGCCGAGGAACTGGTTGGCGGCGCTCTCCGCGTCGGGCACGCGCGCGGTGCCGGCCTCGTGCTCGGCGTGCAGGTAGAGCCGTACGGAGTCGAAGTAGGGCAGCTTGCCCAGCTGGAACTGCATCTTGCCCAGTTCGGGCAGGCGCGGCAGTTCGGCGATGACGATCCTGAACAGGGCCGTCATCGCGGGCTGGCCGACCAGCATCGAGTAGCGGCGGCCGATGGCCGTCAGGCCCGCACGCAGGTCGCCGGCCGGGGGTTGGGCCGGAGCGTGACCGGACCCCTGCTTCCATGACTCGCTCACGATGGCCTCGAACAGGGCCGCCTTCGTGGGGAACTGCTTGAACAGCGTGGACTTCGACACCCCGGCCGCTTCGGCGATCCGGGCCAATGACGTCCCTGCGTAGCCGCGGTCGAGGAACAGGGCGGTGGCGGACGAGGTGATCGCCTCCCGCTTCTGCTGGGCCAGCCGTCGGTGGTGGTCGGAGAGTCCTTCTGTCATGGAGCCAGTATGCCTGCCCTTGCGAGGCGAGTCACTTGACTCGCCTCTGGAGCGGACCTACGGTGAAAGAGGCGAGTCGGTTGACTCGCCTCCCACGTCGGGCAGTGAGCCCTGCGGCTGCGGCGTTTTCCCCTTCCCATCCGAGGAGCAGTTCCATGGACAGCAAGAAGATCGCGCTGGTGACCGGTGCCAACCGGGGGCTGGGCCGCAGTACGGCGCTGGCCCTGGCGCAGCGGGGGATCAAGGTCATCGTCACCTACCGGGGTGATGAGGTCGGGGCGCAGGAGACGGTCGGGTCAACTGCATTGCCCCGGGACCGACCGCCACTGACTTCAATGGCGGTGCGATGCGCGATGACAGCGACATGCGAGCGGGACTGGCGGCGCAGACCGCTCTGGGCCGCGTGGGCGAGCCCGCCGAGATCGGTGACGCCATCGCCACGCTCGTCTCCGACGGGCTGCGCTGGGTCACCGCCCAGCGCATCGAGGTCTCCGGTGGCGCCCTGCTCTAGCGGGACGCCGTTGTGCGCCAAGACCGTGCAATGGCCCATCCGTTGTCCATCTTGCAGGGGCGTTGACCAGCAAAACGCGGAACCTGCATCAGCCGTGCAGCCGGGACGCCTTCAGGGCCATGTGGAGCAAGAGCCGGTCCTCGCCCGCGTCGAGGTCGAGACCGGTCAGCTTCTCCACCCGGGCCAGCCGGTAGTACAGGGTCTGGCGGTGGATGCCCAGGGCCGCCGCCGCCCGGCCCGCCTGGCCGGCGCAATCGAGGTACACCTCGGCCGTACGGGCCAACTCGGCGTGGGCCGGCGCCAGCAGGGCGCGGGCCGCCGGGTCGTCCCTGGCCAGCTCCGGGGCTGCGGCCAGGGCCGCCAGCATCCGGTACGGGCCGATCTGCGACCACTGGGCCACGGGCCCCAGCCCGGGCTGCGCCGCCGCCGCCCGGGCCGCGGCCACCGCCTGCTCCCAGGCGCCCGGGAGCCCGGCCAGGCCGGTCCCGGGCAGCCCGACCCCGGCGGTCGCGGTCGCGGTCCGGGCGGTCGTGGCCGCGGTCGGGGCCGCGTCGATCCCGGCCCCGGCTCCCGCGGGACCCGATCCGGTCCCGGCCAGCAGCCGGGTCGCCGTCGAGAGCACCGGGGCCAGCTGGTCCGTGGTCCGCAGCCGCACCAGCACCGCCAGCGCGAACCCGGAAGGCCCCTCACCGCCGCCGTCCCCGCCGGTCCGCGGGACCAGGCAGACGGCCGCCGCACCCGGCACCGACGGCGGGGCCTGCCCGCTCCAGGGAGCCACGCAGACCACCGCGTGCGGCCCCTCCGCGCCCGCCCCCAGGGCCACCCGGAGCGCGGCCACCGCCATGTCCCGCGGCCAGCCGCGCCCGGCGGTGACCACCGCGCGGAACTCGCGGGACAGGTCGGCCCCCGCCTTCGCCTCCTCGGCCATCAGGACGCCGATCCGCTCGGCCACCTCCATCGCCGCGGCCAGCTGCTCCGGCCCGGGCCCGGGCTCGGCGTCCAGGAGCCACACGTACCCCTGGGCGATCCCGCGGTAGCGCACGGGCAGGCAGATCCGGCCGCGGAAGACCCCCGCCTCGGGCGCCGCGGGGATCCGGACGGGCGCGGTGGCCCGGGTGATGCCGAACCCCTCGAACCAGGCCCGTACGGCCGCCGTCGACTGGCGGGTCAGGATCGAGCGGGTCCGTACGGGGTCCATCGCGAGGTCGTCCTCGCTGTCGTGCGCGCCGAAGGCGATGAGGCGGAAGTCCCGGTTCTCCAGTGTCGCCGGGGCGCCGAGCAGCGCGGAGATCTCGTCCACCAGGTCCTGGTAATCGCCTTTCACCCCGATATTCTCCCACCCTCCCGTTCATGTTTCAGACATATGTATGAGATCGCGGCCACGGATGCGTGACAGCTGTCGATGGCAGAGGATCGAGGCGATCTCTAGGTTTCACGGTGGTCTTACTTGCCATTCTTTTACTTCTGCCACCCGTTGGAGGTGCCCGTGCTGGGTCCCGCGATCCTTGCCGCTTCGCGCAGCGACAAGATGCGCCGCATCGTTTCCGCCGCCCCGGTGACCAGGCCCGTGGTGAACCGGTTCATCCCGGGTGAGACGGTCGACCAGGTCATGCCGATCGTGGTGGACCTCACGCAGAAGGGCCTGGAGGTCACCCTCGACGTGGTCGGTGAGGACATCACCACCGTCGAGCAGTCGCACGCCGCCCGCGACGCCTACCTCCAGCTTATCGAGCACCTCGCCGAGCTGGGCCTGGGCGAGACGGTCGAGATGTCGGTCAAGCTCTCCATGTTCGGCCAGGCGCTGGAAGGCGGCCACGAGCTGGCCCTCGCCAACGTCCGCCCGGTCGTCGAGGCCGCCGCCGCGATCGGCACCACCGTCACGCTGGACGCCGAGGACCACACCACCCTCGACTCGATGTTCGCCATCCACGAGGAGCTGCGCCGGGACTTCCCGCAGACCGGCTGCGTGATCCAGGCGTACCTCTTCCGCACCGAGGCCGACGCCCGCCGCCTGGCCGCCGCCGGCAGCCGCGTCCGGATCGTGAAGGGCGCCTACAAGGAGCCCGCCGAGGTCGCCTACCAGAACAAGGCCGAGACGGACAAGGCGTACGTCCGCATCCTGAAGACGCTGATGGAGGGCGAGGGCTACCCGATGATCGGGTCCCACGACCCGCGCCTGATCGCCATCGCCCAGGAACTGGCCCGCCAGGCCGGACGCAAGCCCGACGAGTACGAGTTCCAGATGCTGTACGGCATCCGCAGCGACGAGCACCTGCGCCTGGCCGCGGAGGGCCACCGGATGCGCGTCTACACGGCGTACGGCACGGACTGGTACGGCTACTTCATGCGCCGCCTCGCGGAGAAGCCGGCCAACCTGCTCTTCTTCGTCCGCTCGATGATCACCAAGAACTAGGCCGTCTCGTTCGGATCCTGCCGGGCAGGATCCGAACGAGACGACCTAGCCGCGAACCGAGAACTAGCTCAAGGAGTTACCAGCCCCATGGATGCTGTGACCCAGGTCCCCGCGCCGGTCAACGAGCCGGTCCACTCGTACGCCCCCGGCACCCCGGAGCGCGCACGTCTCGAATTCCAGCTCAAGCAGCTGGCCGAGAACCCGATCGACCTGCCGATGACCATCAACGGCGAGAAGCGGATGGGCGGCGGCGACCGCTTCGACGTCGTGCAGCCGCACGACCACAAGTCCGTCATCGGTACCTACGCCAACGCCACCCGGGCCGACGCGCAGGAGGCCGTCGACGCCGCCCTCGCCGCCGCCCCGGCCTGGCGCGCGATGGACTTCGACGACCGCGCCGCGATCATCCTGCGCGCCGCCGAGCTGCTGTCCGGCCCGTGGCGCGAGAAGCTGGCCGCCTCCACCATGCTCGGCCAGTCGAAGACCGCCCAGCAGGCGGAGATCGACACCCCGTGCGAGCTGGTCGACTTCTGGCGCTTCAACGTCCACTTCGCCCGCCAGATCCTGGCCGAGCAGCCGGTCGCGAACTCCGCCGGCGTGTGGAACCGCAGCGACCACCGCCCGCTCGAAGGCTTCGTCTACGCGATCACGCCCTTCAACTTCACGGCCATCGCGGGCAACCTGCCGACCGCCCCGGCCCTGATGGGCAACGTGGTCCTGTGGAAGCCGTCCCCGACCCAGACCCACTCCGCGGTCCTCCTCATGGAGCTGCTGGAGGCCGCCGGTCTGCCCAAGGGCGTCATCAACCTGGTCACCGGCGACGGCATCGCCGTCTCCGAGGTGGCGCTGAACCACCCCGAGCTGGCCGGCATCCACTTCACCGGCTCGACCAAGACCTTCCAGTACCTGTGGAAGACGGTCGGCAACAACATCGAGAACTTCAAGTCCTACCCGCGCCTGGTCGGCGAGACCGGTGGCAAGGACTTCGTCGTCGCGCACCCGTCCGCGGACCGCGGCATCCTGAAGACCGCCCTGACCCGCGGCTCCTTCGAGTTCCAGGGCCAGAAGTGCTCGGCCTCCTCGCGCGCCTACGTTCCGGCCTCGATCTGGAACGACGGCTTCAAGGAGGAGTTCGCGGCCGAGGTCGACGGCATCACCATGGGTGACGTCCGCGACCTGTCGAACTTCATCGGCGCGGTCATCGACGAGCGCTCCTTCGCGAAGAACAAGGCCGCGATCGACCGCGCGAAGGCCGACCCGACCTGCGAGATCGTCGCCGGTGGCACGTACGACGACGCGGAGGGCTACTTCGTCCGCCCGACCGTCATCGCCTGCACCGACCCGGCGAACGAGGTCTTCACGACCGAGTACTTCGGTCCGATCCTCGCCGTCCACGTCTACGAGGACGACGCCTTCGACGCGATGCTGGAGCAGATGGAGTCGGTGTCGGCGTACGCGCTGACCGGCGCCGTCATCGCCCAGGACCGCTACGCGGCGGCCGACGCGATGGAGAAGCTCCGCTTCGCCGCGGGCAACTTCTACATCAACGACAAGTCGACCGGCGCCGTCGTCGGCCAGCAGCCCTTCGGCGGCGGCCGCGCGTCCGGTACGAACGACAAGGCGGGCGCGGCCTCCAACCTCATGCGCTGGACCTCGACGCGCTCCATCAAGGAGACCCTGGTCCCGCCGACCGAGTACGGCTACCCGCACATGGGCTGACGCCCCCGCACGGGCCGATCCACGGCCCCGCTGAACCCCGCCCCCGCTCCGGTACCCCCAAGTCCGGAGCGGGGGCGGTCCCATGTCCACGGTCGGGCCCGGCCGTCGGGCTCCGCCGGTCAGGGCACGAGCACGACCTTGCCGAGGTTCTCCCGCCGCTCGATGACGGCGTGCGCCCGCGCGGCCTCGGCCAGCGGCACCTCGGCGTGCACCGCCGGCCGCAGCACGCCCCGCTCCCACAGGTCCCACAGCTCGCCCAGCCAGCGGGCGTAGACCTCGGGCCGCCCGCGCGCGATCACGGCCATCTGGAAGCCGATCACCGACGCGCCGCGCACCAGCAGTTCGTACGCCTCCACCGTGCCGCCGCCGGAGCCGAAGGCCACCAGCCGCCCACCCGGTGCGAGCGCGCGGACGGCGGGGCCGAGCAGCTCGCCGCCGACCCCGTCGAGGACCACGTCGTACGGGTCCCCCCAGTCGGCCGCGTCGTAGGTCACGACCTCGTCGGCGCCCAGGGCGCGCACGAAGTCCGCCTTGTCGGGGCTGCCGACCGCCGCGACCACGCGTGCGGCGCCACCCGCCCGGGCGTACTGCAGGGCCAACGAGCCGACCGCGCTCGCGGCGGCGGTGACCAGCACCGACCCGCCGGGCGCGGGGGAGCCCGCCTCGTAGGCCCCGCGCGCCACCAGCCCGCTGCGGACCAGGGCGATCGCGGTGGCGGCGCTCGCCGCGTCCGGGATCCGGGAGGCGAAGGCGGCCGGTACGACGGCGTACTCGGCGTAGGCGTGCGCGAAGCACAGCCCGGTCACCCGCTCCCCGACCGCGAAGTCCGCGCCCTCGCCCACCGCCTCCACGACGCCCGCGACCTCGCCGCCGAGCGGCACCGGTCCGTCGCCCTCGCGGACCTTGCGGACGGTCGGCAGGGTCACCCCGATGGCCTCGGCGCGCAGCAGCACCTCCCCGGGGCCGGGCACCGGCACCCGAACCCGCTCGGTGAACAGCACCTCGGGACCGCCGTTGACCTCGAACCGGACGCGCAGCATTCCGTGCTCCCCCTGTGACCTCGATGAACGTCACAGGGTACGGAAGCCCTCCCAGTGACCCGTCATCCGGTGCTAATCTGCCGGGAGTTGTCGTGTACGGCGACACGCTCCATGACTCGGGCCCGGCTTCCCGAGGGGGCGAAGGGCTCTCGCGAGTTCCCGTGCGGGGTGGATGCTCACGCAGGAGATACGCAACCTCTACGCGTCCGTGCCGGGACGGGGGCCCCGAGGAGACGTATGTCCCGGCGCACCGACAACCGCCACCGCGTGGCCACCATCTGCCGCGAGGCCACTGGGCTGCCGCACCACGTCTGCATGAGGTGGGCCGCCGACGGCCTGATCTCGCGCGGCCAGCCGGTCCCGGACGCGGAGAGCGCCGCGCAGCGGGCCTTCGAGGCCCAGATCGTGACTGAGCTCGCCCAGGAACTTCGGCACCGGCCGAGGGAAGGCGCCCTGTTCGGCTTCGTGAGTGGTGTGCCCACCCGTGGCGGCCTGCTCCTCGACATTCACCCCGCGATGGCGGACGAGGTGCTCGCCGCGGTCCTGCCGCGCATCGATGAGCACTACGGGGGACTCCGTGGAGTTCCCGGGCTGCGCCTCACGCCCCTCGGCGATTCGTGGGCCCTGATGAGGGTCGGGGGAGCGGCCCTGGTCCGGTTGCGTCCGCCGCGCGCGGACTGGCAGCCATCATTGCCGGAACACGGAGACGGGCTCACCCAGCTGTGGCGGCGTAGCCGGCACAGGCAGCATCCGGCCGAGTCGAGCGCGATGAGCGCTTGGTCATGCCGCGGAAGCGTGGGCGAGGCCCACGCGCTGGACTGGCTGAACAGCAGGCTGTTGCGGCGGCCCTGCCTGCTCAACACGGTCGTGGCAACCCATGGCTCGGCGGACACGTACACGCACGGGAGCATGGACCTGGTCGTCGAATGGTGCTGCGCCCTGAGGGCGGCCGAGTTGGAGAGGCGGCTACGCCAAAGCGGACTGGCGCACAGGCCTGCGGGTGTCGCGGCGCACTCGCGCGACACCCCGTGGTTCCCCGGTGAGATCGGGATGGGCGGAGCCTTCGTCAGTCTGCGCAGCGGAACCTGCCGAGGCCGGTGATGCTGACCGGAGCCGTGGTGGCGGCGGCCGTGCTGGGGGTGGCCAAGGTGGTGCGGGACTGGTTGGTCCTGCGGCAGGTGCGGGCGGCCCTGGAGGGATGCAGCGCCGAGGACCGGGTGCGGATCGGGTTGCGGTTGGCCGCGGCCCTCGGCGGGCGGGAGGCTCCGCCCGCCGAGGGCGGTGGGAACGGTTAGACCTCGACCATGACCTGGTCCAAGGACTTGCGCAGGAGGTCGGGGACCTCGCAGTCGGCGGCGGGGTAGCCGACCGGGATGACCGCGAAGGCCTTCTCGTTCTCGGGGCGGTTCAGGACGTGGCTGAGGAAGCGCATCGGGCTCGGCGTGTGGATCAGGGCCGCCAGCCCGCTCAGGTGCAGGGCGGAGAGCAGCATGCCCACCGCTATGCCGACCGACTCGTCGACGTAGTAGTGCTTGCGCTTGGCGCCGTCGGGGCCCAGCCAGTAGCGCTGTTGGAAGACCACGATCAGCGCGGGCGCGTCGGTCAGGTGCGTCTTGACCGTGTCCGTGCCGATGGGGCGCAGGGCCGCGAGCCACTCGTCCCCCAGGCGGCCGTCGTAGGAGAGCTGCTCCTCCTGCTCGGCGGCCGCGCGGATCTGCGCGCGCACGGCGGGGTCCTTGACCAGGACGAAGGTCCACGGCTGCTGGTGCGCCCCGGACGGCGCGGTCGCGGCGCAGGCGATCGCGTCCCGGACGGCCTGCTCGGGCACGGGCTCGGCGGAGAAGTGGCGCACGGTGCGCCGCTGGTCCATCCGCTCCCGCAACTCGGCGGCCCGTGCCAGGGTTTCGGGGGCGGGCATCCGCTCGGGCCGGTAGGCGACGGCGCGGTAGGGCTCGCCGTGGGTGGGGGTCCATTGCTGGGTCTGAGGCGACATGCGCCGAGTCTGCCGAGAGCGGGACCATCCTGACCAGCACCGCGTCGGCCGAATCCGGCCGGTGCGCCCCCCTTCGGCGTCCGCAATGCGGGTACCGTCCCCGCATGAGCGTACGCGTCGTGCACACCGCCGGGCTGGGGGAGGACGGGCTCCGCGCGGTGCGGGCCCTGCTGGAGGAGGCCTTCGAGGGGGACTTCGGCGACCTCGACTTCGAGCACGCGCTCGGCGGGATGCACGCCCTGGCGTACGAGGGGGACCGGATCGTCGCGCACGGCAGCGTCGTCATGCGCCGGGTGGTGCACCGGGGCCGGTCCCTGCGCACCGGGTACGTCGAGGCGGTGGCCGTGCGGCCCGACCGGCGCCGCCGGGGGCTGGGCGCGGGGATCGTGGCCGCCCTGGAGCAGGTGATCGCCGGGGCCTACCCGCTCGGCGCGCTCTCGGCCTCGGAGCAGGGCGCCGCCCTGTACGCGGGCCGGGGCTGGAGCGTGTGGGGCGGGGAGATCGGGACCCTGGGGCCCGGCGGGCCCGAGCGGCTCGCCGGGGAGGAGGGGTCGACGTACGTGTGGGTGCCGCCCGGCGGGATCCTGCTGGACCCCGCCGGGCGGCTCGACTTCGATTGGCGGGACGGGGACGTGCTCTAGCGCTGTGGCCCGCCGTCGGGCTCGCGCTCAGCCGCTGACGCTCGGGGCGCCCGTCTCGATGTGGCCCGTGTAGCGCCGCGACCAGGTGCCGTCGGAGTCCGCCAGGATCGTGAAGTCGTACCAACCGCCCGCGTACGCCACCGCGTTCCAGAAGTCCTCGCGGGAGGAGTTCGCGGGCACCGTGTAGGTCCAGGGCCCGTCCGTGCGGTAGGCGTTGGAGCGGACGGTGAAGGTGACCGCCGAGGCGGAGGTGTTGGTCAGCTTGAAGTAGACCGCCGTCTTGCCGCTGCCCGGCTCGGTCGCGAAGCGGGCCGCCACCTCGATCGACCTGCCCGCCTTGGTGGTGTCTCCGATGAACCGGCGCAGGAAGCGGTTCGGGCCGACCATCGAGAGGTCGTACTTGCCGGAGCCGCTGCCGGTCCCGATGTTGAAGTAGTCGCTCGCTACGCCGCCCGCATCGACCGTGTACTCCCAGGACGCGGTGTCGCGGTACTGGTGCGGGCGGATCTGGAAGTGCGCCGCGCTCGTGGCCTGCGCGCCCTGGTTGGTCATCGAGAACCAGGCGAGTATCTTGCCGGCCGCGCCGAACTCGAAGCGGTCGAGGTTGCCGTTGACCTGGTAGGGGAGGGCGCGCGCCGGGCGGGTCCCGGACTCCTGCACCGGCAGGGCGTTGTCCTGGGGGACCGGGTTGGACAGCGGGCCGCAGGTCGACTGCCCGATCACCTTCGCGGTGGACGGCAGGCCCGCCGGGACCCCGTAGACCGGGTGGGCGAAGTCGAAGACGCCGGTGAGGTCACCGGTCACCTTGCGGCGCCAGGCGCTGATGTTCGGACAGGTGGCCGGGGAGCCGATGGCCGCGGTCCAGGTCTCCATGAACCGGAGTACAGAGGTGTGGTCGAAGACCTCGGAGCTGACCCAACCACCGCGGGTCCAGGGGGACATCACGATCATCGGGACGCGGAAGCCCAGGCCGATCGGGGTGCCGTCGATGTACTCGCCGGGGGTGCCGGGCGGGGCGACGGGCGGCGGGACGTGGTCGAAGAAGCCGTCGTTCTCGTCGTAGTTGAGGAAGAGGACGGTCGAGTCGAAGACCTCGGGGTTCGCGGCCAGGGCGCGGTAGACCAGGTCCACGAAGTGCGCGCCGTCCGCGGGCGGGGCGTAGGGGTGTTCGGAGAAGGCCTCGTTGGCCACGACCCAGGAGACCTGGGGCAGGGTGCCGGCGACGACGTCCGCGCGGATGGCGGCCGCGATGTCGTCGGGGGTGGAGCCGGTGACCTTGGGTACCGATCCCATGCCCCGGTCCCACAGCGGGTTGCCGGGGGCGGCGTCGGTGAACTTCTTGAAGTACGCCAGGCCGTTGTCGCCGTAGTTGTCCTGGGCGTTCTGGTAGACCTTCCAGCTCATGCCCGCCCGCTGGAGGGCCTCCGCGTAGGTCTCCCAGGTGAGCCCGGACTCGTCGCCGCCGTCCTTGCTGCCCGCGTCGACCTTGCCGCTCCACAGGAAGGTGCGGTTGGGGCCGGTGGCGCTGAGGGTGGAGCAGAAGTAGGCGTCGCAGATCGTGTAGTTGTCGGCGAGGCCGTAGTGGAAGGGGATGTCCCCGCGGTCGAGGTAGCCGAGGGTGCGGGTGTTGCCGACTCCGGTGACGAAGTTGTCCATCCGGCCCTTGTTCCAGGCCGCGTGCTGCGAGGACCAGCTGTGCGGCAGGTCGCCGTTGCACTGGGCGAGGGTCTCGCCGTCGACCCCACCGACGGCCGGGGTGGAGCTGAGCTTCCACGGGTACTGCCGGCCGCCCCAGTTGTACTGGTTGAACATGCCCCAGCCGCCCGGGATGTTGCCCGCGGCGCGGTCGCCGAAGCCGCGGACGCCCTTCAGCTTGCCGAAGTAGTGGTCGAAGCTGCGGTTCTCCTGCATGAGGATCACCACGTGCTTCACGT
Organism: Streptomyces sp. NPDC051555; assembly: GCF_044454405.1. Classification (NCBI taxonomy): domain Bacteria; kingdom Bacillati; phylum Actinomycetota; class Actinomycetes; order Kitasatosporales; family Streptomycetaceae; genus Streptomyces; species Streptomyces sp. NPDC051555. The sequence goes on from NZ_JBITDP010000016.1 coordinate 24,385, forward strand.
CCGTGATCGTGCCGGTCGCGGCGGCCGCGGCGGCCGTCGCCGTCATCGGGGGCAGGGCCGCCCCCGCCACCAGCCCCGCACCGATACCCACGAATCCTCTGCGGCTGATCGGAGTCACTGGCCACCACTCCCCACTCGGGTGCCCTGTCGGCACGTCAGCCGCAAGAGTGGCGGCGCGGGGTTCAAAGGTCTACAGCCGTGCGGTAAGGGTTCGGTGAACTTCGGGTAGCCGGTTTCAGCCATCGACCCTGACGAGCATCTTGCCGAGATTCTCCCCGCGGAGCATGCCCAGGAAGGCGTCCACCGTGTGCTCGAAGCCCTGGACAACGGTGGTGTCGGTGCCGATCCGGCCACTGCGCAGGTGCGGGACGAGGAAGTCCTCCAGCTCGTCCTGCAGATTGGTGTGATTGCGAACCAATACCCCTTCCAGGCGCAGCGACTTGTGTACGACCTCGAAGAGGTTGCGCGGCGCGGCGGGCGAGCGGTCGGCGTTGTACATCGAGATCGCTCCCACCCAGGCGATCCGGCCGTACTCCCGCAGGACGTCGATCGCCCCCGCCAGGTGGTCGCCGCCGACGTTGTCCACGTACACGTCGATGCCGTCCGGGGCGGCCGCCGCCAACTGCTCGCCGACCGGGCCGTCGTGGTAGTCGAAGGCGGCGTCGAAGCCCAGCTCGCCGGTCAGGTGGGAGACCTTGGCCGCCGAGCCCGCGCTGCCGATGATCCGGCGCGCGCCGAGCAGCCGGGCGATGTGGCCGGTGGCGACGCCGACCCCGCCCGCGGCGGCCGAGACGAAGAGGTCCTCGCCCGCGCGCAGCCCCGCCGTGCGGGTCAGGGCCGCGTAGGCGGTCAGCCCGGTGCCGCCCAGGATGCTCAGGTACGCCTCCAGGGGCACGCCCTCGTGGCCGCGCAGCACGCGCGCCCCGTCCACGCCGCGGGTGACGAGCGCGTGCGTGCGCCAGCCCTCCCGGTGGAAGACCAGGTCGCCCTCGTGCAGGCCCGGGTCGCGGGAGGCGATCACCCGGCCCACCGAGCGGCCCTCCAGCGGGGTGCCCAGCTCGAAGCCGCCCTCGCCGCCGTCCATCAGTCCGCGGTGGTACGGGTCCACGGAGAGCAGCAGGTTCTCGACCAGGGCGGTGCCCGGGGCGGGGGAGGGGACGGGAGCGGCGGCGACGGTGAAGTCGGCGGCGGTCGGGAAGCCGGTGGGGCGGGCGCTCAGGTGGACGGCGTACGCGGTCTGGGAGGTCATGATCAGGAGGCTAGGAAGGAATCACCGGGTCGGGCAGGGGGTTGCGTTCATGGATGGGAACCATCCATGAACGACGCTCATGGAACGAGGTGGGAGACCCGTGGAGCTGTTGCCCCAGGAGCTCCGGGTGTTGGTCGCGGTCGCCGGGGCGGGTGGCTTCTCGGCCGCCGCCCAGAGCCTCGGACTCACCCAGTCCGCCGTCTCCCACTCGGTCCGCGGCAGCGAGGCCAAGCTCGGCGTCGTCCTCTTCGAGCGAGGCCGTACGGGCGCCAGGCCCACGCCCGCCGGGGAGCGCGCCGTCGCCCACGCCCGCCGGATCCTGCGGTTGTACGAGGTGCTGGCCGTCGAGGCGCGCGGCGCCGGGCGCGGCCCCGGGCGCGGCGCCGCGGTCGACCGCATCGAGGGGCCGTTGCGCGTCACCGCCTTCCGCAGCGCCGCCCTGCACCTGCTGCCGCCGGCCCTGGAACGACTGACCGCGCGGCACCCCGGCATCCGCCCCGAGGTGCGCGTGGTGCGCGAGCTGGGGGCCGGCAGTGCGGGCGAGGTGGCCGCGGGCCGCGCCGACCTGGGCATCGCGACGCTGGGCGGGTCCGGCGAGGTACCGCCCGGGCTGCTGACGGGGGTGCTCGTGGAGGAGGCGTACGCCCTGGTCCACCCGGCCGGGCACCCGAACCCGCGCGCACTGCCCCTGCTGGACTGGGACGAGAACTGCGGCTCCTACACCCGTGCGTGGTGGCGGGCCCAGGACTGGATCCCCGGCGCCACGGTCAAGGCGGAGGACGACGCGATGGTGCTGACCATGGTCGGCCGGGGGTCGGGGATGGCGATCATGCCCGAGCTGTCGCTGCGCGAGGCCACGGACGCCGTGGAGATCGTCGATCTCGGCCCGCGCGGGCCCGTGCGGAGGGTGGGATACGTCACCACCCCGGAATCCGCCTCCACCCTGGCTGTCAGGGCGCTGATCAGGGAACTCAGGGCTGAGAAGGGCTGAAGCGGACCGATCGTGAGGGGCTCGGACGGGTCCTTCCGGTGGGTTCGCCGTCTCAGATAGTAGGAAGTCCGAGTAATTGCGGAGACATACAGGGCGTGCTGGCCTAGCTTTGTAGGAGCCGAACGTCTCGCTGATCCAGCGAATGGCGGTCGAGAGCGTGCGCCCCGAGACAGGCAACCCCTGTGGCGCACCGTTCCCCGCCCCTTCCGGCGCCTTGAAGATCCCCCCTCTTCTCAAGGAGTCGAATCACCATGTCCGAGACCTCTGCCGTCCGCCGCGTCCGCCACGGCTCCCGCCCCGCCGACGCCGACCGCAAGAACGCCGCCGCCGCCCTCCAGCGGGCCCTCGACCGCCGTGACAACGGTGGCTCGACCGGGCACTGACCACCTGCTGCTCACGACATGTCCCGTCCACATGATGGACGGGACGTGTCGAGGGCTGGGACTGGGAGTACGGTTCCGACATGGCGACCAGCATCAATCTCGCAGTGATCCCCGGTGACGGAATCGGCCAGGAAGTCGTGGCTCAGGGCCTCAAGGTCCTTGCCGCGGTCCTGCCCCAGGACGTGAAGCTGGAGACCAAGGAATACGACCTCGGCGCCCAGCGCTGGCACCGCACCGGTGAGACCCTCCCGGACGCGGACCTCGAATCCCTCAAGGGGCACGACGCGATCCTCCTGGGCGCCATCGGCGACCCGTCGGTCCCGTCGGGCGTTCTGGAGCGCGGGCTGCTGCTCAAGCTCCGCTTCGCCTTCGACCACTTCATCAACCTGCGGCCGTCGAAGCTCTTCCCCAACACCGCCACCCCGCTGGCGGGCCGTCCGGACATCGACTTCGTCGTCGTCCGCGAGGGCACCGAGGGCCCGTACACCGGCAACGGCGGTTCGCTGCGCACCGGTACGCCCGCCGAGGTGGCCACCGAGGTCAGCGTCAACACCGCCTACGGTGTGGAGCGCGTGGTGCGTGACGCGTTCGAGCGCGCCAACGCCCGCCCCCGCAAGAAGCTGACGCTCGTCCACAAGAACAACGTCCTCGTCTTCGCCGGTCACCTGTGGAAGAACATCTTCGACACGGTCGGCAAGGAGTACCCCGAGGTCACCACCGACTACCTGCACGTCGACGCCGCGACGATCTTCTTCGTCACGCAGCCCGAGCGCTTCGACGTGATCGTCACGGACAACCTCTTCGGTGACATCCTCACCGACCTGGCCGCCGCGGTGACCGGCGGGATCGGCCTGGCCGCCTCCGGGAACATCAACCCGACCGGCGCCTTCCCGTCCATGTTCGAGCCCGTCCACGGCTCGGCCCCGGACATCGCGGGCACCGGCAAGGCCGACCCGACCGCGACGATCCTCTCCGTCGCCCTCCTGCTGCGCCACCTGGGCCACGAGGCCCAGGCCGCCCGCATCGAGGACGCGGTCTCGGCCGACCTGGCCGAGCGCGACGGCACCTTCCGCAGCACGGACCAGATCGGCGACGCCCTCGTCGCACGAGTAGCCGGCTGACCCGGCAGCTCCACTTCCAGGAAGCCGCCGGGTGGCACACCGCACCCGGCGGCTTTTCCTGCACGGCCCCGGGTGCCACCATCTCCCCTGGGCCGCAACACCCCGTTTCACCGGAGCCATCGCGCGCGCGATAATCGAACGCGAGGCCGCGGAATGCGGGGAAGCTCGGACGTCCTAGTACGCCGTGAGCGCGGTCCGCCCTACGAACCGGTGAAGGACAAGCACTCATGACGACGCCCACGATCGAGCTGAAGCCCTCCTCGAACCCTCTGTCCGACGCGGAGCGCGAGGCGATCCTGGCCAGCCCCGGCTTCGGCCGCCACTTCACCGATCACATGGTGACGATCAAGTGGACCGAGGGACGCGGCTGGCACGACGCCGAGCTGGTTCCCTACGCGCCGCTGTCGATGGACCCGGCCAACATGACGCTGCACTACGCGCAGACGATCTTCGAGGGCCTCAAGGCCTACCACCAGCCCGACGGCACCGTCTCCACCTTCCGCCCGCAGGCCAACGCCGAGCGGTTCCAGCGCTCGGCCCGCCGCATGGCGATGCCGGAACTGCCGACCGAGCTCTTCATCGAGGCGTGCGACGCGCTCATCAAGCAGGACCGCGCCTGGGTGCCGGACTCCGGCGAAGCCTCGCTCTACCTGCGCCCGTTCATGTTCGCGAGCGAGGTCGGCCTCGGCGTCCGCCCGGCGAACGAGTTCCTCTTCATCGTCATCGCCTCCCCGGCCGGCGCCTACTTCCCCGGTGGCGTCAAGCCGGTCTCCGTCTGGCTCTCCGAGGAGTACGTCCGCGCCGTCAAGGGCGGCACGGGCGACGCGAAGACCGGCGGCAACTACGCGGCCTCCCTCGTGGCCCAGGCCCAGGCCGCCTCGCACGGCTGCGACCAGGTGGTCTGGCTCGACGCTATCGAGCACCGCTGGATCGAGGAGATGGGCGGCATGAACCTGTACTTCGTGTACGGCGACCGCATCGTCACCCCGGAGCTGACCGGCTCGCTCCTGCCGGGCATCACCCGCGACTCCCTCCTCACCATCGCCCGCGACCTCGGCTACACCGCCGAGGAGGGCCGGATCACCACCGAGGACTGGAAGCGCGACAACGAGAACGGCACCCTCACCGAGGTGTTCGCCTGTGGCACCGCCGCCGTCATCACCCCGGTCGGCTCGGTCAAGTCCGAGCGCGCCGACTGGACCCAGGGCAACGGCGAGCCCGGTGAGGTCACCCTCAAGCTGCGCAAGGCGCTCCTGGACCTCCAGACCGGCCACGCGGCCGACACGCACGGCTGGATGCACCCGCTGGGCTAGGCGCTCCCGCCCCGCCGGTACGACGACGGCCCGCGCCCCCTCCGTCGGGGGCGCGGGCCGTCGTCGTACCCGGACGGGGCTCAGACGCCGGCCAGCTCCTCGGCGGCGGCCGCGGCGGCCGGGTCCCGGGCCGGTTCGGCGCGGGCGGTCAGCGCCGCGTAGACCAGGCCCCCGGCCAGGCCGGAGAAGATGAAGGAACAGTCCACCCCGCCGGTCAGGGCGAGCAGCGGGCCCTCGTAGAAGGGGGTGCTCACGGCGAGCAGACCGACGCCCGCGCCGATGGCCCAGGAAGCGGTGGCGGCCAGGTTCCAGCCACCGCGGTACCAGTAGATCCCGCCCACCGCACGACGGTTGAAGACCTGGAGCGCGTCGGCGTCGTACTGCCCCCGGCACCGGAAGAAGCCGATCAGGGTGATCACGGCCCACGGGGTGCCGAGCGCGGTCAGCACCAGGACGAAGGACGTCATCGCGGACTGCACGTTCCACTCGAAGGAGCCGACGAAGACGAAGGCGGTGGCGACGACGGCGGCGATCACGGTGGCCCGGGTGCGGGTGGCCCTCGGCACGATCGCGTCGAGGTCCAGGCCCATGGAGTACAGCATCAGCCCGGCGTTGCCGACCGAGCCGGCCGCGGCGGCGGCGAGCAGCGGGACCAGGTACCAGAAGGGTGACGCGGCCACGAGCGGCCCGGCGTAGTCGTCGGCGCCCGCCCCCGCGGCGAGCGCGGTGTAGGTGCCGAACAGCTGCGGGATCAGCAGCCCGATCAGCAGGCCGAAGCCGGTGGCCCAGAACACCTTGCGGGGGCTGTGCGCGCGGGGGGAGACGTAGCGCGTGTAGTCGCCGAGCAGGGTGATGAAGGCGACCGGGCCGCTGAGCCCGGCGGCCACGGCGGCGAGCAGCCAGGTCGGCCAGAAGCCGCCCAGGAGGTAGGAGGCCTCCGCCGGGGCGGTGGTGAAGTCGGGGGCGTAGGCGAAGACGCCGATCGCCAGCAGGACCACCATGCCGACGGAGAGCACCTTGCTCATGCGCAGCAGGAGCCGGTAGCCGAAGACGGCCCCCACGACGGTGCAGGCGGCGAGCACGCCGTACATCGCGGCCCGCGAGACGCCGGTGTCCGGCAGTCCGGTGAGCCGGGACAGGGCGCCCACCATCACGTCGCCGCCGATCCACAGGGTCAGGGCGGTGTAGCCGAGCGAGAGCAGCAGGCCCACGACCGAGCCGACGAGCCGGCCGCGGACGCCGAACTGGGCACCGCTGGAGGTGGAGAGGTTGGTCGCGGTCCGCAGCGAGACCAGCGCCAGCGGCGCGGTGACGGCGATTCCGACGACGGTGCCGGTCACGATGGCGGTGACCGACGGCCACAGGCCCAGTCCGAAGGACGGGGGCAGCCAGCCGAAGACGATCACTCCGAGGCACAGATTGGACCCGAGGAGGATCGAGATCAGGTCACGGGGACCGCTCGTTCGCTCCTCCTCCGGAATGGTGTCGACTCCGCGCTGTTCGATGGGCATGGGGGGACTCCCTTGGCAGGGCGGGGGGCGGCAACGCAATGTTTGAGCGCCATTCAATGTGACCTAAGCCCAGGTCTCAGGTCAATGCTTCATTGCGGAGAAATGAAGAGTTAGAGTGATGCTCTAATCCATCGGTACACTTCCTCTGACCCGTACCGCGCCCGCTCCCGCCCCCTCCCGCCCCGTCCCGCAGCCCGGAAGGACCTTCCGCCGTGAACGCCAAGCCCGCCACGCCCGCCTCCGCCGGATTCCGCATGCCCCCCGAGTGGGCCCCCCACGAGCGCACCTGGATGGCCTGGCCCAGCCCCAACCCGACCTTCACCAACGAGCGGGAGCTGGCCGAGGCCCGCCGGGCCTGGGGCGCCGTCGCCCGCGCCGTGCGCGGCTTCGAACCGGTGACCCTGGTCGTCGCGCCCGGCGACGCCGACAGCGCCCGCGCCGTCGTCGGGGACGACGTCGAGCTGGTGGAGCGCGAGCTGGACGACGCCTGGATGCGGGACATCGGCCCGACCTTCGTCACCAATGACGCGGGCGAGCTGGCGGCCGTGGACTGGACCTTCAACGGCTGGGGCGCCCAGGAGTGGGCCCGCTGGGAGCACGACTCGAAGATCGCCCGGCACGTCTCCGACCTCGCCGGCACCCGGACGTACAGCACCCCGCTCGTCAATGAGGGCGGCGCGATCCACGTCGACGGCGAGGGTACGGTCCTGCTCACCGACACCGTGCAGCTGGGCCGGGGCCGCAACCCCGACTGGACCCGGGAGCAGGTCGAGCAGGAGGTCCACGCGCACCTGGGCACCACCAAGGCGATCTGGCTGCCATACGGCCTCGCGGGTGACTACGGCACCTACGGCACCCAGGGTCACGTGGACATCGTCGCCGCCTTCGCCCGCCCCGGCGTGGTGCTGGTGCACACCCAGCCCGACCCCGCGCACCCCGACCACGAGCGCTGCAAGCTGATCGCGGCCCTGCTGCGCGGCCGGACCGACGCCCGCGGGCGTCGGCTGGAGGTCGTCGAGGTGCCCGCGCCGACGGTGCTGGAGGAGGACGGAGAGTGGGTGGACTACTCCTACATCAACCACTACCTGTGCAACGACGGCGTGGTGCTGTGCTCCTTCGACGACCCGCGCGACGAGGAGGCCGCCGAGATCTTCCGCGGACTGTTCCCCGAGCGGACCGTGCAGCTGGTTGACGCGCGTACGATTTTCGCCGGGGGTGGCGGTATCCACTGCATCACCCAGCAGCAGCCGAGGGTGTGACCCGCGGCGAACGGTGAGGAGTGGCCCATGGCGGCCCCAGGAGTACGCGCGCGGAAGAACGCGCCGCCGCGCGAGGACGTACTCGTCGCCGCCATGGCCATGATCGCCGAGTGCGGTCTGGAGGGCTTGACCATGGCCGGTCTGGGCCGCCAGGTCGGCATGAGCAGCGGCCACCTCCTCTACTACTTCCGCAGCAAGGACGAACTCCTGCTGCAGACCCTGGAGTGGAGCGAGTCCGCCCTCGGTGACACGCGGCGCGGCCTGCTCTCCCGCCGCGGCCCGGCCCGCGAGCGGCTCCAGGCGTACGTCGACCTGTACGTGCCCGACGGCGCCCGCGACCCGCACTGGACCCTGTGGATGGAGGTCTGGAACCGCTCGCAGAACGCCGGAGCCGAGGAACGCGACCGCCAGGCCGCCGTCGAGGGCGCCTGGCACCGCGACCTGGTGGCACTGCTCGCCGAGGGCATCTCGCGCGGGGAGTTCCGCCCGGTGGACGCCGACCGCTTCGGGGCCCGGCTGCGGGCGCTGCTGGACGGGTTCAGCATCCAACTGGCCGTGGGCCTGCCCGGGATCGGGCGCGAGGACATCCTGACGCACGTCGGGGAGTTCCTCGACGAGGCGCTCGTCGCCGCTCCCCACCCTTCCGCGGACACCCGTTCGACCGGATCGTGAGACGGCCCGCTCGCGGGGCGGACCGTGTGGCAGACTGCGGACGTGCTTGCTCAGCCCATGATTATCGGCAGCAGCGCGCCGGTCCGCAGTGACCGCTGACACCGTGGAAGAACTTCGCGGCAGCGGCATCGTGCCCCAGACCCGCGCGCAGACCTCTCGCACCCGCGAGGGGTTTTTTCGTTTCCCGGCCCCATTCCTGCCGGGAGCGGACCGCGCGCGATGATGGGGGCAAGCGACGGCGGCCTTCCCTCGGGCGGGCATCCGGAGCCACTCATCCGACAGGAGTCAGATCAGCATGACGACGACAGAGGCGACAGCGGCGAGCGCGGTCCTCGACGACGGCTTCCACGTCTTCGACACCACCCTGCGCGATGGCGCGCAGCGCGAGGGCATCAACCTCACCGTCGCGGACAAGCTGACGATCGCCCGGCACCTGGACGACTTCGGCGTGGGCTTCATCGAAGGCGGTTGGCCCGGCGCCAACCCCCGCGACACCGAGTTCTTCGCCCGCGCCCGAGGCGAGATCGACTTCAAGCACGCCCAGCTGGTCGCCTTCGGCGCGACCCGGCGCGCGGGCGGCTCCGCCGCCGAGGACCCGCAGGTCCGCGCCCTGCTGGAGTCCGGCGCCCCGGTCATCACCCTGGTGGCCAAGTCGCACGACCGGCACGTCGAGCTCGCCCTGCGCACCACCTTGGACGAGAACCTCGCCATGGTCCGCGACACCGTCTCCTACCTGCGCGAGCAGGGCCGGCGGGTGTTCGTCGACTGCGAGCACTTCTTCGACGGCTACCGCGCGAACGCCGCCTATGCCAAGGCGGTCGTGCGCGCCGCCCACGAGGCCGGCGCGGACGTGGTCATCCTCTGCGACACCAACGGCGGCATGCTGCCCGCCCAGGTGAGCGCCGTCGTCGCCACCGTCCTCGCCGACACCGGCGCGCGCCTGGGCATCCACGCCCAGGACGACACGGGCTGCGCGGTCGCCAACACGCTGGCCGCCGTCGACGCGGGCGCCACCCACGTGCAGTGCACGGCCAACGGCTACGGCGAGCGGGTCGGCAACGCCAACCTCTTCCCGGTGGTGGCCGCGCTGGAGATCAAGTACGGCCGCACCGTGCTCCCCGAGGGCGCGCTGGCCGACATGACCCGGATCTCGCACGCCATCGCCGAGGTCGTCAACCTCACGCCCTCCACCCACCAGCCCTATGTCGGTGTCTCGGCCTTCGCGCACAAGGCGGGCCTGCACGCCTCGGCGATCAAGGTGGACCCGGACCTCTACCAGCACATCGACCCCGAGCGGGTCGGCAACACCATGCGGATGCTGGTCTCCGACATGGCCGGGCGCGCCTCGATCGAGCTCAAGGGCAAGGAGCTGGGCGTCGACCTCGGCGGGGACCGCGCGCTGGTCTCGCGGGTGGTCGAGCGGGTCAAGGAGCGCGAGCTGGCCGGCTACACCTTCGAGGCCGCCGACGCCTCCTTCGAGCTGCTGCTGCGGGCCGAGGTCGAGGGCCGGGCGCGCAAGTACTTCCGTACGGAGTCCTGGCGCGCGATCGTCGAGGACCGCCCCGACGGCACGCACGCCAACGAGGCCACGGTGAAGCTGTGGGCCAAGGGCGAGCGGATCGTCGCCACCGCGGAGGGCAACGGCCCGGTCAACGCCCTCGACCGGGCCCTGCGGGTGGCGCTGGAGCGCTTCTACCCCCAGCTCGCCAAGTTCGAGCTGATCGACTACAAGGTCCGCATCCTGGAGGGGAAGCACGGTACGGACTCCACGACCCGGGTGCTGATCGCCACCACCGACGGCCACCGGGAGTGGTCCACGGTGGGCGTGGGCACGAACGTGATCGCGGCGTCCTGGCAGGCACTGGAGGACGCCTTCACCTACGGCCTGCTGCACGCGGGCGTGGAGCCCGCGGAGTAGGTCCGGCGGACGGCCGACCGGGGGTCCGTGGACGGACCCCCGGGGGGCTTATGTCCTGCTCACACAGGAAACGACCGGTTCCGGTACCGTCGTGACCATGAGGACCAGGCTGATAACCGCACTTTCCGGTCTGCTGCTGGCCCTGTCCGCGACCGCCCTCGTGGTCGCGCCACAGGCGGCCGCGGCCACCGGACCCGCAGCCGTGGCGGAGGCCCTCAAGAAGGGTCCGGTCTACGTCGACCCCCGCGCCGAGGCGCAGCTCCCCAAGGACCGGGCGGACGCCCTGGCGAAGAAGATCAAGGATGCGGGCAAGCCCGTGTTCGTCGCGGTGCTGCCCGCCACCGCCGAGTTCCCCGCCGCCGGCGTGCTGCGCACGGTCCGGACCGAGACCGGCATCACGGGGCTCTACGCGATCCGGCTCGGCGACGGCTTCAACGCCGCGGCCGACCGCACGGTCATGCCGGCCAACTCGGTCCGCAACCTCACCGACGCCGTCAAGGCGGGCGGTCCCGTCGACGCGGCCACCCAGCTCGACAACTTCGTCGACCAGGCCCTGTCCCAGACCAAGGGCCGCGCCCCGGCCTCCTGGGGCGGCGGCCCGGACGACGACGGCGGCTCCGGTGCGCTGATCGGCCTGGGCGCGGTGGCGCTCGTGGGCGGCGGTGGCGCGTACGCACTGGTGCGGCGGAACCGGAAGAAGAAGGAAGAGGCGGAGCGCGAGGCGATCCGCAAGCTCTCGGTGGTCGTCGACGAGGACATCACGGCCTTCGGCGAGGAGCTGGACCGGCTGGACTTCCACCCCGGTGAGCCCGGGGCCGACGACGCCATGCGCAAGGACTACGAGCAGGGCCTCGACTCGTACGAGAAGGCCAAGCAGATCATGGCCTCGGTGCAGCACCCCGAAGAGGTGCAGGGCGTGACCCAGGCGCTGGAGGACGGCCGGTACGCACTGGCCTCGCTGGACGCGCGCCGGCAGGGCAGGCCCGTGCCCGAGCGTCGGGCGCCCTGTTTCTTCGACCCGCGCCACGGACCCAGCACCGAGGACGCCGACTGGGCCCCGGCGGGCGGGGCGCCCCGGACCGTCCCGGTCTGCGCGGCGGACGCCGTCCGGCTGCGCGACGGCCAGGACCCGGCGGTCCGTACGGTCGACACGGAGCACGGCCCGCGCCCGTACTACGACGCCGGCCCGGCGTACGGTCCCTGGGCCGGCGGATACTTCGGCGGCGGCATGCTGCCCGGGCTGCTCATGGGCACGATGCTCGGCTCGATGATGATGTCGGGTCCCGCCTACGCCTCCGACATGGGTGGCGGTTTCGACGGAGGGGACGTCTCGGGCGCCGACTTCAACCCCTCCGACTTCGGCGGGGGCGACTTCGGTGGGGGCGGCGGTTTCGACGGAGGCGGCGGCTTCGGCGGCGGGGACTTCTAGAAAGTCCTGGTGGGCGGGGCGGGCCGATCGGCCCGCCCCCGCCCCTGGCTCGCGGCCGCCCGCGGCATCAGCCCTGCTTGATCGCGGAGATGTCGAAGGTCAGCTTGACCTTGTCGCTCACCATCACGCCACCGGCTTCCAGGGCGGCGTTCCAGGTCAGGCCCCAGTCGGAGCGCAGGATCTCGGCGGAGCCCTCGAAGCCCACGCGCTCGTTGCCGTAGACGTCCTTGGCGGATCCGCCGTACTCCAGGTCGATGGAGAGCGGCCGGGTGACGTCCTTGATCGTCAGCTCGCCGGTGATGCGGTAGGTGTCGCCGGACAGCGGGGCCGCGGCGGTGGAGCGGAAGGTCATCAGGGGGAAGACCTCGGCGTCGAAGAAGTCTCCGGAGCGCAGGTGGCCGTCGCGGTCGGCGATCCCGGTGTCGACCGACGCGATCCGCACGTCGATGGAGGCAGTGGAGCGCGCGGGGTCGGCGCCGTCCAGGTGCAGGGTGCCCTCGTGGTCGGCGAAGGTGCCGCGGACGTTGGTCACCATGGCGTGGCGGACGGTGAAGCCGATGCGGCTGTGGGCGGCGTCGATGACGTAGTCACCGGTGAGCGCGGCCAGTGCCGGGTCGACGTCCAGCGTGGCGACCGCGGTCGACGTGCCGTCGGCGGGGGTGGTGGTGTTCTGGCTGCGGCGGGTGAAGATTCCCATGACTCACTCCTCGGTTCTGGCGCCCGGTGGGAGCGCTTCTCGTTGAGGCCCTGTTGTTTAGCCTTCAACGAGATTGACGTTAGACCTATTCCGTTCAAATTTCAACATCTCTGCGCCGTGTCGTACTCCTTTGTGGTATCCCCACAAAGGACGAAGGTCCCAACTGGTGGAGTCCTCGCATGACGCACGCCATCTGTCCGGGCCGGACAGCGGATCGGGCCGGAGACTGTGCGGAACCAACGGAGGGTTTTCGGCGGTCCGCTTCGTAAGGTCGGTACATGACCGTTGTGGACCAGACTTCGAGCGAGCCCACGGACGCGCGTGGCCGGGTGGCCGAGCTGCACGACCTGCGGGAGCAGGCGCGGCGCGGACCCAGCGACCGTGCGACCGAGGCGCAGCATGCCAAGGGCAAGCTGACGGCGCGGGAGCGGATCGCGCTCCTGCTCGACGAAGGGTCCTTCAAGGAGGTCGAGCAGCTGCGTCGCCACCGTGCGACGGGCTTCGGCCTGGAGTCGAAGAAGCCCTACACCGACGGTGTGATCACGGGCTGGGGCACGGTCGAGGGCCGGACGGTCTTCGTCTACGCCCACGACTTCCGCATCTTCGGCGGCGCGCTGGGCGAGGCCCACGCGACGAAGATCCACAAGATCATGGACATGGCGATCGCGGCGGGTGCTCCGCTGGTGTCGCTGAACGACGGTGCGGGCGCCCGCATCCAGGAGGGCGTCTCGGCGCTCGCCGGGTACGGCGGCATCTTCCAGCGCAACACCAGGGCCTCGGGCGTGATCCCGCAGATCTCGGTGATGCTGGGCCCGTGCGCGGGCGGCGCGGCGTACTCGCCGGCGCTGACCGACTTCGTCTTCATGGTCCGCGACACCTCGCAGATGTTCATCACCGGCCCGGACGTGGTCCGTGCGGTGACCGGCGAGGAGATCTCGCAGAACGGTCTGGGCGGCGCCGACGTGCACGCGGAGACCTCGGGCGTCGCGCACTTCGCGTACGACGACGAGGAGACCTGCATCGCCGAGGTCCGCTACCTGATCTCGATGCTGCCCTCGAACAACCGCGAGAACCCGCCGGTCCACGAGAGCGCGGACCCGGCCGACCGCCGCTCCGACGTGCTGCTGGACCTGGTGCCGGCGGACGGCAACCGTCCGTACGACATGCTCAAGGTCATCGAGGAGCTCGTCGACGAAGGCGACGTCCTGGAGATCCACGAGCGCTGGGCCCGCAACATCATCTGCGCGCTGGCGCGGATGGACGGCCAGGTCGTCGGCATCGTCGCCAACCAGCCCGGTCACCTCGCCGGCGTGCTCGACATCCACGCGTCGGAGAAGGCCGCACGGTTCGTGCAGCTGTGCGACGCCTTCAACATCCCGATCATCACGCTGCTGGACGTGCCCGGCTTCCTGCCGGGCGTGGACCAGGAGCACGGCGGGATCATCCGGCACGGCGCGAAGCTGCTGTACGCGTACTGCAACGCGACGGTGCCGCGGATCTCGCTCATCCTGCGCAAGGCGTACGGCGGTGCCTACATCGTGATGGACTCCCAGTCCATCGGTGCCGACATCACGTACGCGTGGCCGACCAACGAGATCGCCGTGATGGGCGCCGAGGGCGCCGCCAACGTGATCTTCCGCAAGCAGATCGCGGACGCCGAGGACCCCGAGGCGATGCGCGCGCGGATGGTCAAGGAGTACAAGTCCGAGCTGATGCACCCGTACTACGCGGCCGAACGCGGTCTCGTCGACGACGTCATCGACCCCGCCGAGACCCGCGAGACCCTCGTGGCCGCGCTCTCGATGCTCCGCAACAAGCACGCCGACCTGCCGTCGCGCAAGCACGGCAACCCGCCGCAGTAAGAAGTGAAGGAGACCTGCCACCCATGAGCATCAGCACCGACACCCTGCTGCGCGTCGAAAAGGGCCACGCCGAGCCCGAGGAGCTGGCCGCGATCACCGCGATCCTGCTCGCCCGCGCCGCCGCCACCTCCGAGGCCGGCCCGGTCCGCACCACCGGCTCCACCGCCGGATGGCGCCGCCTGGAGCGCACCCCGGGCTTCCGCGCCCCGCACAGCTGGCAGGGCTAGGCACGCGCCCCGGCGGGCCGCGCACCCCGCGGCCCGCACCGCGCACCCCGCACCACACGAAAGGCCCCCGCACTCTGCTGAGTGCGGGGGCCTTTCGCTGTCCTGCGGTGGCTACCGCAGGCGGGCCATCAGCGCGTGCTCGACGAGAGTGATCAGGGCACTCTTGGCGTCGCCGCGGTGGCGGGCGTCGGTGGTGATGATCGGTGCGTCGGGTCCGATCTGCAGGGCCTCGCGGACCTCTTCGGGGGTGTACGGCTGGTGCCCGTCGAAACCGTTCAGGGCGATCACGAAGGGGAGGCCGCTGTTCTCGAAGTAGTCGACGGCGGGGAAGCAGTCGGCGAGACGGCGGGTGTCGACGAGGACGACGGCGCCGATGGCGCCGCGCACGAGGTCGTCCCACATGAACCAGAAGCGGTCCTGCCCGGGGGTGCCGAAGAGGTACAGGATCAGGTCCTGGTCCAGGGTGATGCGGCCGAAGTCCATGGCGACCGTGGTGGTCGTCTTGTCCCCGGTGTGGGTGAGATCGTCGATCCCCGCGGAAGCGGATGTCATCACGGCTTCGGTGCGCAGCGGGTTGATCTCGGAGACGGCGCCCACGAACGTGGTCTTGCCCACGCCGAAGCCACCCGCCACCACGATCTTCGCGGAGGTGGTGGAGCGAGTCGCTCCGCCGCCGCCGCTAGAGCTTGCGAAGTCCACTGAGCACCCTTTCGAGCAGTGTCACGTCTGGCTGACCGCCGGCGGATTCGTCCCCGCCGGGCTGATGGATGGCGACAAGGCCCGCCTCCGCCAGGTCGGCGACGAGGATTCGGGCGACGCCGAGGGGAATGGAGAGCAGGGCCGAGATCTCGGCGACCGACTTGATCTCGATGCAGAGTCGGCAGATGCGCTGGTGCTCGGGCAACTGCCCTTGCAGGCGCGAGGGATCGGCCGTGGTGCTGACCAGTGCCTCGATGGCGAGCTGGTAGCGGGGCCGGGTCCGGCCGCCGGTCATGGCGTACGGACGTACCAGCGGGTTGTGCGCCTTGGGGGCCGGCGGCTGCGAGGGCCGCTGCGGCTGCTGGTACTGCTGGTGCTGCGGGGGCGTGTACGGCTGCTGCCGCTGCGGAGCCTGCGAGGGCTGTCCGTAGGGCTGCTGCGGGTAGGGCTGGTGCTCCGGCACGGGCCGGCTGGGAGTGGAAGGGAAGTTGAAGCGGTTCTGGTCGTGCCCACCCTGCGGCTGCTGCGCGCCGCCATAAGGATGTCCTCCGTGGGGTGTTGTCACGTTTCCTCCTCCGACTCCAAGAACGCAGTACTCCCTGTGGAACCGCGCCACCGCACCCTATGGTGCGATGGCGCGAAACGCACTGCCTGTCTGCTAGTTGAGAAGACTGCCCTGCAGCTCCGCACGCAGGTCCGGAGTGAGGACGCTGCCCGCGCGATCCACGAGCAGGGCCATCTCGTAGCCCACCAGACCGATGTCGCACTCGGGGTGCGCGAGCACCGCGAGGGAGGATCCGTCGGACACCGACATGAGGAAGAGGAACCCGCGGTCCATCTCCACCACCGTCTGGTTGACGGCGCCGCCTTCGAAGATGCGCGAGGCACCTGCGGTCAGCGAGGTCAGTCCGGAGGCCACGGCCGCCAGCTGGTCGGCGCGGTCCCGCGGGAAGCCTTCCGACATGGCCAGAAGCAGGCCGTCGGCGGAGACCACCACCGTGTGGGACACCCCGGGGGTGTTGTCCACGAAGTTCGTGATCAACCAGTTCAGGTTCTGTGCCGCCTGGCTCATCGGGCTCACACTAACGCTCCTGGTCATAGCTGTTACTTGACTGCTCCGAACCCGCGGTGCGTCCCTGTTGGACACCGCGGCGCAGGTTGCTCAACCTGCCGCGGACGTCCTCCGGGGCGCGGGAGACCTGTGGGCCGCCCTGCGGAGTCGATTCCGCCGCACCCTCGACCAGGTTGGCCTTGGGTACCCGCCGAGGGAGACCGGACGGGGTGACCCCGCCCGCCTTCGGCTCACGGAGCTTTCCGGCCTGCTGCCAACGCTCGTCGTTGCGCGAGCGCCAGGAGTCGGGGCCGGGTGCTTCCTCCGGGGCCGTCTCCGTTTCGGCGGACTGCTGCTGTCGCTGCTGCCGCCCCTCGAAGAGGGATCCGGTGGACTCCGTTTCCTTCTGTGCCGGCTGCCACTGCTGCTGGCTGCCGCGACGCGGCAGGCCTGCTCCGGTCAGTGTGTGACCGGTGTCGGCAGCGGTGTCCGGACGGTCGAAGCCTACGCGCTCCGGGGCGGGTTCGGCACCGGCCGGTGATTCCGATTCAGTCCCGTATTCCTGCTGGTAGGCGGCCGGATAGGTGTTCTGTTCCGGCCACTCCGCCTGGTGGGACTGGGCATCGTAGCCAACCGGGTAGGGCTGTTCGCCCTGCTGGTTGTCCTGGTACCCGTCTTCCGGATAGGCGTAACCGTCCTGCTGGTACGGCGCGTAGCCGGCCTGCTGGGGGTAGCCGTCGGGGGTGCCCTGGGCGTCGTAGGCGGCCGGCTCGTAGCTCTGCTCGGGCTGCTGCTCGTACCCCTGGTACTGCTGGTAGCCGTGTTCCGGCTGGGGTTCCGCATACGGCTGCTGCGAGGGCTGCGCCTGCTGTTGCTCCTGCGGGAAGCCCACCTGGGCCTCCAGCGCGGCCCGGCGCTCGTCGCGGCCCAGCGAGCGGTTGACCGCGTCCAGCTCGCGCGGGGCGCCGTCCGGGCCGCCTTCCGGGGCCGGTCGGCGGTCGTACTGCGAGTCGTCGAAGCCGAGCTCGGCGGCCGTGCGCAGCGGTGCGCTCTGCTGGAGCTGGTGCTGCTCAGGGATCATCTGCGAGACGGTGAAGTCGTCGTCGGGTATGCCCTCGCCACCACCACCATGGGTGATCGCGTCCGGGAGCATGACCAGCGAGGTCGTACCGGCCTGCTCACCCGAGGGGCGCAGCTGGACCCGGATGCCGTGCCGGTCCGACAGCCGCCCGACCACGAACAGACCCATGCGCTGCGAGATCGCGGCGTCCACGGTCGGCGGGTTGGCCAGCTTGTGGTTGATGTCCGCGAAGTCCTCGGCGGTGAGGCCGATGCCCTTGTCGTGGATCTCGACCATGACGCGGCCGTCGGGCAGGCGGGTCGCGTTGACGCGGACCTTCGTCTGCGGGGAGGAGAAGGTGGTGGCGTTCTCCAGCAGCTCGGCGAGCAGGTGCACGAGGTCGGTCACGGCCTGGCCGTGGATCTCGGCCTCGGAGACGCCCGACAGCTCGATGCGCTCGTACTGCTCCACCTCGGAGGAGGCGGCGCGCAGGACGTCGACCAGCGGGACCGGCTGGTCCCAGCGGCGGCCCGGTTCCTCACCCGCGAGGATGAGGAGGTTCTCGCCGTTGCGGCGCATACGGGTGGCCAGGTGGTCCAGCCGGAAGAGGTTCTCCAGCTGGTCCGGGTCGGCCTCGTTGTTCTCCAGATCGGTGATGAGGGTCAGCTGGCCCTCGATCAGCGACTGGTTGCGCATGGAGAGGTTCGTGAAGATCGCGTTGACGTTGCCCCGCAGCAGGGCCTGCTCGGCGGCGAGCCGGACGGCTTCGCGGTGGACCTGGTCGAAGGCGCGGGCGACCTCGCCGATCTCGTCCAGGGAGTCGATCGGGATCGGCACGACGCGGGTGTCGACCTTGCCGGGGTCGGTGCGCGAGAGCTGGTCGACGAGCATCGGCAGGCGCTGCTCGGCGACGTCGAAGGCCGCGCTGCGCAGGCGGCGCATCGAGCGGCCCATCTGGCGGGCCATCATGCCGGCCAGGATGAAGGCGGCCAGCAGGGCCACGACGACGATGGCGCCGTTGGTGATGGCGGCGTTGCGGGCGTCGTCGGAGATGACGATGGTGTCGCTGACGGCCTTGTCGAGCAGGTCCTTCTCGACCTCGGCGTAGCCGTCGAACTTGGCGGTGGAGGCAGCCTGCCAGGCCAGCGGGGTGGTACCGCCCGCGGCGAGCTTGGTGTTCTTGTCGCCGCTGGCTATCGCCTCGGTCATGCCCGTCAGGGCGGAGCCGTTGACGAGCGGCGGGGCCTTGAAGGGCGTTCCGGACTGCTGGGCCTGGTTCTGGGCCTCGGCGAGCTTGTTGGCGCCCGCGGTGGACCGCTTGCCCATGACCGCCTTGAGCTTGTCCGTGTCCTCCTCGGTACCGGCGGAGACGTACTCGCCGATCGCGATGTCTTCGAGGTAGGCGTAGGAGGAGAAGGCGACCAGCTGGGCCTTGCGGATCTCCTCGCTCTCGTTCGGGCGGACCAGGAGGTGGGTGCCGACCGAGCGCTGGAGCGAGTTCGCGGCCTTGGCCAGCTCGATCGCGTAGACCATGCGGCCGTAGCTCGTGATGTTTCCGGTGCCCAGACCCAGTTCGTTGGAGAACGACATGAGGTTGTGCTGCACCAGGACGTAGCCCTCTTCGGTCGGGATGGGCCCGGCCGACTTGGGGAGGTCCTTCTTCGCGGTCTCCGGAGCGGAGTACGCGGTCTTGCGGATGGCGTCGAGCTTGGGCTCTTCCTCCTGGAAGAGCTGGAGGCGGCGTTCGAGGCTCTGCTTCTTCGGCATGCCCTTGACGGCCTCGGCGAACTTCGCCTTGGCCGCGTCGGTCGCCGCGTACGCCTTGGTGACCGCGTCGCTGCCGCGCTCCCCCTTGAGGAGGGGCTCGGCGGTGAGGTCGCGCTCGTTCAGCAGCGCTTGGCCGTATTCGGCCGCCGCCTGGACGATGCGGGCCGTCTTCTCGGCGTCCTTGGCCTCGTTCCAGGTGTCGACCGAACCCTTCACCTGGAAGCCGCCCATGACCAGGCCGACGAGGACCGGGACGAGCAGGATGGCGTTCAGCTTGGTCGGCACGCGCCAGTTGCGGGGCGCGAACCTGCTGGTGCTGCCACCGCCGACGGGCGCGTCCACGGGCACGTCGAAGGACGCCCCCGCGCGCGGCGGCGGGGTGAAGTTGCCGCGCGCGGGTTCCTCCGCGGGGCTCGAATTGCTTCGCCTCACTCGACCAACAACCTCTCGGCGGTGCTACTAGCTAGTTCATTGATTCCAGCACGGTTAACGGCCGTGTTCCAAACAGTTGAATCCGGCCATACCTAGGGCCTTATGCCCCGCATAAACCGGACATAAAGAGCAACCGGCGGGAAAAATGGGGGCAGTTGTGAGCGGAGCGGAACCAACCGAACGCAGCGCGTGTCCGGAGGGGGGCAATTCTCTGTCGAAACGTTATGAAAAGAAAGGGCGGGCCGTGTCGCATGACACAGCCCGCCCTGACCCCGCGCAGCGGCGCGCGTGTTACTTCAGGCGTGCCATCAGCGCGTGCTCGACCAGCGTGATCAGCGCGCTCTTGGCGTCCGCGCGGTGGCGGGCGTCGGTGGTGATGATCGGTGCGTCGGGTCCGATCTGCAGGGCTTCGCGCACTTCTTCGGGGGTGTACGGCTGGTGCCCCTCGAAGCCGTTGAGCGCGACGACGAAGGGGAGGCCGCTGTTCTCGAAGTAGTCGACGGCGGGGAAGCAGTCGGCGAGACGGCGGGTGTCCACGAGCACGATCGCGCCGATGGCGCCGCGCACGAGGTCGTCCCACATGAACCAGAAGCGGTCCTGGCCCGGCGTACCGAAGAGGTACAGGATCAGGTCCTGGTCCAGGGTGATGCGGCCGAAGTCCATGGCGACCGTGGTGGTCGTCTTGTCCCCGGTGTGGGTCAGGTCGTCGATGCCCGCGCTCGCGCTGGTCATCACGGCCTCGGTGCGCAGCGGGTTGATCTCGGAGACGGCGCCCACGAACGTGGTCTTGCCCACGCCGAAGCCACCCGCCACCACGATCTTCGCGGAGGTGGTGGAGCGAGTCGCTCCGCCACCGCTAGAGCTTGCGAAGTCCACTGAGCACCCTTTCGAGCAGCGTTACATCCGGCGTTCCGCCGGCCTCTCCATTGCCCGGCTGGTGGATGGCCACCATGCCGGCCTCCGCCAGGTCGGCGACGAGGATCCGGGCGACGCCGAGCGGCATCGACAGCAGCGCGGACACTTCCGCGACCGACTTGACCTCGCGGCACAGCGTGCAGATGCGCTGGTGCTCGGGAAGCAGGCCCGAGAGGTGCATCGGATCGGCGGTGGTGCTGACCAGCGCCTCGATGGCGAGCTGGTAGCGGGGCCGGGTCCGGCCACCGGTCATCGCGTAAGGGCGGACCAGCGGCTGATCGCCTTCCGAGTACGACGGGTCGCCGTATGCATCGGAATAGGCGGGGGGCGGGGTCATGAATCCTCCGGGCTGGACAGCAGTGGTCAACGTGCCGTCCGACGGGGCCGGTGGGGGGACGGGATGACGGCCAAACGGCGGTACTGGTTTCCGGGGCGGGGGCCCCGGTCCCCCGGCCGGCAGTACCCGCCGGCCGGGAGATCTGGACGTCAGATGAGGAGGCTGCCCTGCAGCTCCGCGCGCAGGTCCGGGGTGAGGACGCTGCCCGCACGGTCCACGAGCAGGGCCATCTCGTAGCCCACGAGGCCGATGTCGCACTCGGGGTGCGCGAGCACGGCCAGCGAGGATCCGTCGGACACGGACATGAGGAAGAGGAATCCCCGGTCCATCTCCACCACGGTCTGGTTGACGGCGCCGCCCTCGAAGATGCGGGAGGCGCCTGCGGTCAGCGAGGTCAGCCCGGAGGCCACCGCGGCGAGCTGGTCGGCGCGGTCCCGCGGGAAGCCCTCGGACATGGCCAGAAGGAGGCCGTCGGCGGAGACCACCACGGTGTGGGACACCCCGGGGGTGTTGTCCACGAAGTTCGTGATCAACCAGTTCAGGTTCTGTGCCGCCTGGCTCATCGAACTCAACTATCGCTCCTGCTGGTAAGTGGGGTCGATGTGGTAACTGCCGGTCGCCGGACCGGTGGTGCCGGCCTGACGGCCCTGCTGGATACCGCGCCGGAGATTGGTGAGCCGGCCGCGGACGTCGTCCGGGGAGCGCGAGACCTGCGGACCCGCCTGGGCCTCGGCCTGCTGCTGCGCGGTACCCGCCACGAGATTGGCGCGGGGCACCCGACGGGGCAGGCCCGAGGTGGTGATCCCGCCCGCGGCGGGCTGGCGCACGCGCTCGGCCTGCCGCATCAGCTCGTCGTTGGGGGAGGAGCGCCAGCTGACCGTGGGCGAACCGGGCGCCGGGTGCTGCGCGGACTGCTCGCCCGCACGCTCCTGGCCGCGCTGCGGCAGCGGCTGCTGCTGGGACGCGGGGACCGGAGTGGGGCCGGTCGCCAGGCCCTGCTGCGGCTGCTGGGGTACGGCCGGCACCGGACCGGAGGGCTGCTCGCCCTCCTGGCGGAACCAGTTCGACTCCAGGTTGTCGAAGAGCGGGGTCCGGGCCTCGCCCAGCGACTGGGCCGGGGGCAGCGCCTCCGGCTGGCGGGACTGGGGCAGGCGCGGGGCCTCGCCACGGGCACCCGGTACGGGCCCCCCGAGCGGCTGCTGCGACTGCGGGGCCTGGTACTGCTGCGGAGCCTGGGGCAGCTGCTGGGCGCCCTGGTCGCCGTAGCCGCCGACGCCGGGACCACCGGTCCGCGGGGCCGCGAAGTCGGGCCGGGCGAACTGGCCGGTGGACGCGGGGTCCTGCGGTCCGGGGAACTCCGGACGGGCGAACTGGCCCGTCGTGGAGGGGTCCTGGGGCCCGCGTATGTCGGCCCGCTCGAACTGGCCCGTCCCGGACTGCGGGAAGTCGGGCCGCGCGAACTGGCCGGTGGTGGAGGGGTCCTGGGTGCCCGGGTAGGCCGGGCGGGGGAACTGGCCCGTACCGGAGGGGTCCTGGTTGCCCGGGAAGTCGGGGCGCGCGAACTGGCCGGTGGACGCGGGGTCCTGGGCGGCGGGGAACTCCGGACGGGCGAACTGGCCCGTCGTGGAAGCGTTGCCGGAGCCGGGCATCGGGGCGTTGTAGTCCGGGCGGGCGAACTCGGCCGTGGAGCCGGGGCCCTGGACCTCGTCGTGCCCGCGCGGCACGTCCGGGCCACCGCGGCGGCCCGGGTCGGCGCCCCAGCTGGCGCTGGGCGGGAGCCCGGCGGAGGCGGCGGTGCCGGCGCCCGGGAGCTCCGGACGCGGCGCGCCACCGCGCGGCGGCAGCTGCGGCCGCACCCGCGGGGTCACCGGTCCGCCCTGACCGGCCTGACCCGGCGCCTGGGGCTGCGGACGCTCGAAGCCGTTGCCGCCCTGCGCCGCGCCGGACGGGGTCCCGGGTCCGAACGGGTCGTTCTGCGGGAAGGCCGCGGTACCGGACTGCGTGGCACCGGCCGGGGCCGCGCCCGGACGGGCCTGGGGCCCGCCGGCCGGACCGCGACCGGCCACCGGAGCACCGGCGCCGAAGGCGTTCGGGCCCTGCGGGGCCTGGCCGCGGCCGCCCTGCTGGCCCTGCTGTCCCTGGGGACGCTGCTGGCCGGAGTTCTCGCGACCGGGCAGCGCGGCGCGCTGACCGCCGCCGGCGACCTGACCGCGCTGCGGGGCCGCGCCCACCGGGGGACGGGCACCCGTACCGGAGACCGCGCCCTGCTGGCCGGCCGTACCGGGGATGCCCGGGCCGTTCTGGCCCGGCATCGGAGCGGGCTTCTTGCCGCCCTGGGCCACGTCGACCGGGAGCATGACGAGTGCCGTCGTACCGCCGGAGTCGGAGGGGCGCAGTTGGATCCGGATGCCGTGTCGCAGGGACAGGCGGCCGACCACGAACAGACCCATGCGGCGCGAGACCGAGACGTCCACGGTCGGCGGCGAGGCGAGTCGCTCGTTGATCGCGGCGAGGTCCTCGGGGGAGAGGCCGATGCCGGTGTCGTGGATCTCGACCAGCACGCGCCCGTCGGGCAGCGCGTGACCGGTCACCTTGACCTTGGTCTGCGGGGAGGAGAACGAGGTGGCGTTCTCCAGCAGCTCGGCGAGCAGGTGCACGAGGTCGTTGACGACGCGGCCGGCGACGTCGGTGCCGGGCACCGACGAGAGTTCGATGCGCTCGTACTGCTCCACCTCGGACGCCGCGGCGCGGAGCACGTCGACGAGCGGGACGGGGCGGGTCCACCGGCGGCCGGGCTCCTCGCCCGCGAGGACGAGGAGGTTCTCGCCGTTACGGCGCATGCGGGTCGCGAGGTGGTCGAGCTTGAAGAGCGAGGACAGCTGGTCCGGGTCGGCCTCGCGCGACTCCAGCTCGGAGATGAGCGAGAGCTGGCGCTGGATGAGGCCCTGCGAACGGCGCGAGAGGTTGGTGAACATCGCGTTGACGTTGCCCCGGAGGAGGGCCTGCTCGGCGGCGAGGCGGACGGCCTCGCGGTGCACGTCGTCGAAGGCCGCGGCCACCTGACCGATCTCGTCGCGCGAGTGCACGCCGACCGACTCCACGGAGGTGTCGACGTCCTGCGGGTCGGTCTCCGAGAGCTGCTTGACCAGCTCGGGCAGGCGTTCCTGGGCGACCCGGGTCGCGGTGTCCTGGAGGCGGCGCAGCGAGCGGATCATGGAGCGGGCCATGACGAAGGCGCCGACGAGGGAGACGCCGAGGACGATGAGGATCAGCGCACCGTTGATGATGGCGTCCTGCTGCGACTCGGTCTTGAGCTCGCGGGCCTTCTGCTCCATGTCGTCGAGCAGGGTCAGCTCGATGACCTTCATGGCCGCGAGCTTGGTGTCGTCGGCGTCGTACCAGTCCATCCAGGACCGGTTCTTCTCCTTGCCGAACTGGCCCTCGGTGGTCAGCACGCGGCGGGCGTAGTGGTCGGCGGTGCCGATCTCGCTGTTGCCGTCGCCGAGCGACTGGAGGAGCTCCTCGGGCTTGCCCTGGTAGACGAGTTCGAAGGTCTTCTTCGCCTGGCTCTCGCCGCGCTGGGCGGCCAGGGCGTACAGACGGTCGTTCTCGCTGAGCTTTCCGGGCTTGTCACCGGTCTCGGGGAGCGCGGCGGCGATGACCGCGCGCTGGATCGAGGCGTACTCCTTGGCGGAGGAGAAGGCGGCCAGGGCGCGCGTGCGCTTGATCATCTCAGGGCTGGAGGTGGCCTGGGCCATGTCCTGGGAGAGCGAGAGCAGCGAGACGATGAGGCCGTTGTACTCGGAGACCGTCTGCTGGGCGCTGTTCTGGTACGCCTTCTTGCGGATGTCCTCGATGCCGGCGAGCTGACGGCCGATCTGCAGGACGTTGTTGCGGATCGACTTGAGGGTGTCGTCCTTGTCCTCGGCGCTGTCGATCTTGTCGGTGGCGCCGGCGAAGGCGGTCGCCGCGGCGTCCGTCTGGTCGCGCACACCGGCGACGAGGCTGTTGGCCGGGGCCGGGGTCCCACCCGTGTTGGCGGCCGCGGCGGCCTTGGCCACCGACAGCGGACCCGCGGACTTGTCGCGCTCCTCCTGGAGCGCGGCGGCCAGGTTGGTGGCCTGCCGGGTCATCGTCGTCAGCAGCTGCATGTGGTCCAGCTGCGCGATGTCGTTCATCGAGTCGTTGATGCGGAAGCCACCGAGCGTGGTGGCGGCAACGACGGGCAGGGTCAGCAGCGACACCAGTCGCGTGCTGATGCGCCAGTTCTGCAGGGCGAGCCGGGAGCCGGGCCCACTGGGGGCCTTCGGTATCGCCTGGTCCCGCTCGGCGGACTCGTCCAGGGCGGTCTTGCCGCTCGCCTTGGCCTTCGTCTTCGCCTTCGGGCTCTTGCCCCTGCCCTTCGCCTTCACGGCGGGGGGCGTGTCGGGGCCACCCGTGCCACCGGCAGCCGGCCCGCGGTTCTGGGCGTGCTGGGGCGAGGAGCCACGGTCGGTCCCGCTGCGCGGCTCCTGCTCCGCCGCAGCGCTGCCATCCCTCTTGAAACGTCCCTGCACTAGCTCGCAACCTCTGGACCAGGCGTCCCTCCGGGTGACCGGTGGGACGGTGTCGAGTCGTGGGGCACTGACGGCCCCATGGTGGTCGTCGGTGACCGGCGCGTCTCCCTCTCCTTGCCACCGCGCTCGGCGCTTGGTCGCGCCGCTTGCGCACCGGCTTGAATTCCCGCGGCGGTCCCGCGAATTCCAGCACAGTGCCGGATCTCCAACAAGGTGCGAGGGTTTCCTCGGAGAGTCGGTGACGGCTTGTGACAGAGGTACTACCGGATGTGGGACCCCTTTCGGGGCGAACCGGACTTTCGCTGTGTAATCGCTATGATCCACAAGGTGTCCCAGTCGCCATGATCGGGAGCGGAATGGCGCATTCAGTGGCGCAATGTCCGTTTCTGGTAGTTGAATTGACTGACCGTATTGACCGGAATGCCCGGTCGTAGGTGAGCAAACTCACACAGCCATGGCCATTACTTCTCGGTTCCCCGGGGGATTCGGATGTTTAGCCTGGCCCTTTACAGGGATGGCACGCCCGACAACCGGCGCCCACGAGGTGCGTCCGGCCCACACCGATCAAGGGTTCCGACACTCCGATGAGCACGCAGAAGACCACGATGATGTTCCGCAACATAGCCAACCCGCGCCGCACCACCCTCGCGCACCTCAAGGACGCCGAGGAGCTGCAGGCGGTCGAGACGCCGGAGCACTCGGTCGATCTGCCCACCCAGACCGCGAACCCGCGCCGCACCATCCTGATGGACGCCCCGGTGGCCCCCGCCGCGCAGTAACCCCGCACCGCGCGGTAAACAAGCGAAGTGCCCCGGTCCGCCGCGTTAGCCTGGAGTCCGCAGACTCCGGCCCACTCGGGCCACCCAGTGGACGGACAGAGGGGCAGACGCAACACGTGCGCATCGCCAGGTTCTCGATCGACGGAAATGTCGCCTTCGGCGCGGTCGAGGGCGACGCAGCCCCCGGCGCCGAGGGCGGGCTCGTCCTCGACATCATCAAGGGCATCCCGTACGGGGACTTCGAGCTGTCGGGCACGAAGGTCCCGCTCGACCCGTCCTCCCGGGACCGGGTCCGGCTGCTCCCGCCCGTCCTGCCCAGCAAGATCGTGGCCATCGGCCGCAACTACGCCGAGCACGCCGCGGAGCTGGGCAACACCATCGTCGACAGTGAAGGCCGTCCCGACGCCCCGATCACCTTCTTCAAGCCCTCCACCTCGGTGGTGGGCCCCGGTGACCCGATCGCGTACCCCTCCTTCTCCCAGGACGTCCACCACGAGGCCGAGCTGGCCGTGGTGATCGGCCGCATGTGCCGCGACGTCCCGCGCGAGCGCGTCAAGGACGTCATCCTCGGCTACACCTGCGCCAACGACCTCACCGCGCGCGACGTCCAGCAGCGCGAGAAGCAGTGGGCCCGGGCCAAGGGGTTCGACGGAGCCTGCCCCCTCGGTCCCTGGATCGAGACCGACCTCGACCCGAGCGACCTGGCCATCCAGTGCACCGTGAACGGCGAACAGCGCCAGCTCGGCCGCACCAGCGACATGGTCCGCTCCATCGAGGACCTGATCGTGCACATCACCGAGGCCATGACGCTGCTCCCGGGCGACGTCATCCTCACGGGGACCCCGGCCGGAGTCGGCCCCCTCAACGTCGGCGACGAGGTCGCCGTCACCATCGAAGGCATCGGCACTCTCACCAACAAGGTGATCAAGCGTGGTTAACGGACCTGTCCGCGTACGTTTCTGTCCCTCCCCGACCGGCAACCCCCACGTGGGCCTGGTCCGGACGGCCCTCTTCAACTGGGCGTTCGCCCGCCACCACGGCGGTACGTTCGTCTTCCGCATCGAGGACACCGACGCGGCCCGCGACTCCGAGGAGTCGTACGTCCAGCTGCTCGACTCGCTGCGCTGGCTCGGCTTCACCTGGGACGAGGGCCCCGAGGTGGGCGGCCCGCACGCCCCGTACCGCCAGTCCGAGCGCATGGACATCTACAAGGACGTCGCGCAGAAGCTCCAGGACGGCGGCTACGCCTACCACTGCTACTGCACCACCGAAGAGCTGGACGCCCGCCGCGACGCCGCCCGCGCGGCCGGCAAGCCCTCCGGCTACGACGGCCAGTGCCGTGACCTGAGCGCCGAGCAGAAGGCCGCGTACCAGGCCGAGGGCCGCGCCTCGATCGTCCGCTTCCGGATGCCCGACGAGACGATCACCTTCACGGACCTGGTCCGCGGCGAGATCTCCGTCACCCCCGAGAACGTGCCGGACTTCGGCATCGTCCGGGCCAACGGCGCTCCGCTGTACACCCTGGTCAACCCGGTCGACGACGCGCTGATGGAGATCACGCACGTGCTGCGCGGCGAGGACCTGCTGTCCTCCACCCCGCGCCAGATCGCGCTCTACGGCGCCCTGATCGAGCTCGGCATCGCGAAGGCGGTCCCGGCCTTCGGGCACCTGCCGTACGTGATGGGCGAGGGCAACAAGAAGCTCTCCAAGCGCGACCCGGAGTCCTCGCTCAACCTCTACCGCGAGCGCGGCTTCCTCCCCGAGGGCCTGCTGAACTACCTCTCGCTGCTGGGCTGGTCCTTCTCCAAGGACCAGGACGTCTTCTCGATCGAGGAGATGGTGGCGAAGTTCGACATCCCGGACGTCAACGCGAACCCGGCGCGCTTCGACCTCAAGAAGTGCGAGTCGATCAACGGCGACCACATCCGCATGCTGGACGTGAAGGCCTTCGCCGAGGCCTGCACCCCCTGGCTGCGCGCCCCGCACGCCCCGTGGGCCCCCGAGGCCTTCGACCAGGCGGCCTGGGAGGCCATCGCCCCCCACGCGCAGACCCGTCTGGCGGTCCTGTCGGAGATCACGGCCAACGTCGACTTCCTCTTCCTCGACGAGCCGGTCGCCGACCAGCCCTCGTGGGACAAGGCGATGAAGGGCGAGCCGGCTGCCCTGCTGACCACGGCCCGCGCCAACCTGGAGTCGGCCGACTGGAGCGACCCCGAGTCGCTCAAGCAGGCCGTCCTGACGGCGGGCGAGGCGCACGGCCTCAAGCTCGGCAAGGCGCAGGCCCCGGTCCGCGTCGCGGTCACCGGCCGCACCGTCGGTCTCCCGCTCTTCGAATCGCTGGAGATCCTGGGCAAGGACAAGTCCCTGTCCCGCATCGACGCGGCGCTGGCGAAGCTGTCCGCGTAGCACCACCTCGCATTCCCCCCGGGGGCGGTAGCCGTAAAGGCTGCCGCCCCCGCGGCGTTGCGGCGTAGGGTCGGGGCATGCCGATACGCGCGGTGCTGTGGGACATCGACGACACGCTCTTCGACTACACCGGGGCCGACACGGCCGGGCTCCGGGCGCACCTGGAGCAGGAGGGCCTCGCCGAGCGGTACGGGGCTCCGCACGAGGCGCTGGCCCTGTGGCGGGCCCACACCGACCGCCACTGGGCGCGCTTCGCCGCCGGGGAGGTCGGCTTCCAGGAGCAGCGCCGGGAGCGGGTGCGGGACTTCCTCGGCCAACCGGAGCTGGACGCCGCGGGGGCCGACGCGTGGTTCGGCCGCTACGTCGAGCACTACAAGGCGGCCTGGGCCGTCTTCCCGGACGTGCTGCCCGTACTGGACGCCCTGGCCCACAGCCACCGGCACGGGGTGCTCTCCAACTCCTCCCTCGCCAACCAGGACCCCAAGCTGCGCGACCTGGGCCTGCGCGAACGCTTCGAGGTCCTGGTGTGCGCCGCCGAGCTGGGGGTCAGCAAACCCGACGCGGCGGCCTTCCTGGCGGCCTGTGCGGCGCTGGGGCTGGCCCCGCAGGAGGTCGTCTACGTGGGGGACCAGCCGGAGATCGACGCCCGTGGGGCGCGCGACGCGGGGCTCACCGCGGTCTGGCTCGACCGGGACGGCGGCCGTGGACCCGTGCGGGGGCCGGCCCGCGTTCCGGCCCCTGAAGGGGTGCACCGGATCACCGGGCTCGCACAGCTTCCGTCGTTGCTGGCCGGTGATACCCGTTTTGGAGCACGGTCAGCCATCCGGTAATGTTCTTTCTGCGCCGCCGGTGCGGGCCGCAAGGCCGGAACGGAAGCGCAAAACCAAACAAACCCCCCGCAAGGGGTTGCGTTTTGGTGGGCTATAGTGTAATTGGCAACACGAGGGTTTCTGGTTCCCTTATTCTAGGTTCGAGTCCTGGTAGCCCAGCGCAGTGCAGTAGTAACGCAGTGCTTGCCCCCGTTGTGTAGCGGCCTAGCACGCCGCCCTCTCAAGGCGGTAGCGCCGGTTCGAATCCGGTCGGGGGTACAGATCCTTCCCGCGAGATCTCCAGGGTCGCACCCGGACGTCACGATGCAGGATCGCTAGGGCCCCCGTTGTGTAGCGGCCTAGCACGCCGCCCTCTCAAGGCGGTAGCGCCGGTTCGAATCCGGTCGGGGGTACTGTCTAGCTGGTCTAGACCACTATGGGCTATAGTGTAATTGGCAACACGAGAGTTTCTGGTTCTCTTATTCTAGGTTCGAGTCCTGGTAGCCCAGCGCAGTAACTGCAGGCAGGCCCCCGTTGTGTAGCGGCCTAGCACGCCGCCCTCTCAAGGCGGTAGCGCCGGTTCGAATCCGGTCGGGGGTACGTACAGGAGAGGCCCTCCGCGATCATCGCGGAGGGCCTCTTCGTCGTTTCCGGACGCCGGGCTACAAGTACGGACCCGAGGGCGCGCGTTCGGACGTGTGCGGCGTCGTACGCGCCCCCGGGCCCGGGGGAGTGGAGGGGTGGGGCGGAGGCCGGGAGGCTCAGCCGGAGCGGCGCAGGGCCTCGCTCAGCCGGGCGGCCGCGTCGATGACGGCCTGCGCGTGCATGCGCCCCGGGTGCCGGGTCAGTCGCTCGATCGGCCCGGAGACCGATACGGAGGCCACCACGCGGTTCGAAGGACCGCGCACCGGCGCCGAGACGGAGGCCACACCGGGCTCCCGCTCGCCGATCGACTGGGCCCAACCGCGGCGACGCACGCCGGACAGGGCCGTGGCCGTGAACCGCGCGCCCTGCAGGCCGCGGTGGAGCCGCTCGGGCTCCTCCCAGGCCATCAGGATCTGCGCGGCCGAACCGGCCTTCATCGGGAGCGTGGAGCCGACCGGGACGGTGTCCCGCAGACCCGACAGCCGCTCGGCCGCCGCCACGCAGATGCGCATGTCGCCTTGACGCCGGTAGAGCTGCGCGCTCTCGCCCGTCACGTCACGGAGGTGCGTGAGCACCGGTCCCGCCGTGGCCAGCAGACGGTCCTCGCCGGCCGCGGCGGCGAGTTCCGCCAGCCGCGGTCCGAGGATGAACCGGCCCTGCATGTCCCTCGCCACCATCCGGTGGTGTTCCAGTGCCACGGCCAGGCGATGTGCCGTGGGTCGTGCGAGCCCTGTCGCCGCGACCAGCCCGGCGAGGGTGGCCGGACCGGACTCCAGTGCGCTCAATACCAGAGCTGCCTTGTCGAGAACGCCGACGCCGCTAGAGTTGTCCATGAAACGATATTCGCGTCTCACACTGTGAAACGCAAGTTCAATTTTTCCAAGAACCAGCGAGTCTGTATGTGCAGGTCCACGAACCACGGGGCCTGAGCTGCCGTCCGTCACGTGGGGTACGGGCCGAATCGGTGGCGGGAAATCTCTAGAAGCGCCGGCTCAACCAGCCGGCCGGAGGGAAAGCGATGGGTAGGACACTCGCGGAGAAGGTCTGGGACGACCACGTCGTCCGGCGCGCCGAGGGCGAGCCCGACCTCCTCTACATCGACTTGCACCTGCTGCACGAGGTGACCAGCCCCCAGGCCTTCGAGGGTCTGCGGCAGGCGGGCCGCCCGGTGCGGCGCCTCGACCTCACCATCGCCACCGAGGACCACAACACCCCCACCCTCGACATCGACAAGCCCATCGCGGACCCGGTCTCCCGGGCCCAGCTGGAGACGCTGCGCAAGAACTGCGCCGAGTTCGGCGTCCGGCTGCACTCGCTGGGCGATGTCGAGCAGGGCGTCGTCCACGTCGTGGGACCCCAGCTGGGCCTGACCCAGCCGGGCACCACCGTGGTCTGCGGCGATTCGCACACCTCCACGCACGGCGCCTTCGGCGCGCTGGCCTTCGGCATCGGCACCAGCCAGGTCGAGCACGTCCTGGCGACCCAGACGCTGCCGCTGGCCCGCCCCAAGACGATGGCGATCACCATCGACGGCGCACTGGCCGAGGGCGTCACCGCCAAGGACCTGATCCTGGCGATCATCGCCAAGATCGGCACCGGCGGCGGCCAGGGCTACGTCCTGGAATACCGCGGCGCCGCCATCGAGCAGCTGTCGATGGAAGCCCGCATGACCATCTGCAACATGTCGATCGAGGCGGGCGCCCGCGCCGGCATGATCGCCCCGGACGCCACCACGTTCGAGTACCTCAAGGGCCGTGACCACGCTCCCGTCGGTGCGGACTGGGACGCGGCGGTCGCCTACTGGTCGACGCTGCGCTCGGACGACGACGCGGTGTTCGACGCGGAGGTCGTCGTCGACGGCACCACGCTGTCCCCCTTCGTCACCTGGGGCACCAACCCGGGCCAGGGCGCGCCGCTGTCGGCCAACGTCCCCGATCCGGCTTCGTACGAGGACGCTTCGGAGCGACACGCCGCCGAAAAGGCCCTGGAGTACATGGGGTTGACCGCCGGACAGCCGCTGCGCGACATCCGGGTCGACACCGTCTTCGTAGGTTCCTGCACCAACGGCCGCATCGAGGACCTGCGCGCCGTCGCGGGCATCATCGAGGGCCGCAAAGTCGCCGACGGCGTACGGATGCTGGTCGTCCCCGGCTCGGTCCGGGTCGCCCTGCAGGCGATGTCCGAGGGCCTGGACAAGGTCTTCACGGAGGCCGGCGCCGAATGGCGGCACGCGGGCTGTTCGATGTGTCTGGGCATGAACCCCGACCAACTGGCCCCTGGTGAGCGCTCCGCGTCCACCTCGAACCGCAACTTCGAAGGCCGTCAGGGCAAGGGCGGACGCACCCACCTGGTCTCCCCGCAGGTGGCCGCGGCCACCGCGGTACTGGGCCATCTGGCCTCGCCCGCCGACCTGTCCGAAGCCCCCGTGAACGCCGGAGTCTGAACCATGGAAGCCTTCACCACCCACACCGGCCGGGCCGTGCCGCTGCGGCGCAGCAACGTCGACACCGACCAGATCATCCCCGCCCACTGGCTGAAGAAGATCACCCGTGACGGGTTCGAGGACGGGCTCTTCGAGGCCTGGCGCAAGGACCCGGCGTTCATCACGAACCAGCCGGAGCGCGCGGGGGCGACCGTCCTGGTCGCCGGTCCCGACTTCGGCACCGGATCCTCGCGCGAGCACGCCGTCTGGGCCCTGCAGAACTTCGGCTTCAAGACGGTGATCTCGGCCCGCTTCGCCGACATCTTCCGCGGGAATTCCCTCAAGAACGGCCTGCTGACCGTCGTGCTGCCGCAGGAGACGGTCGATCGGCTGTGGGAGCTGACCGAGGCCGACCCCACCGTCGAGATCACGGTGGACCTGGTCGCCCGGGAGGTCCGAGCAGAGGGCGTCGTGGCCGAGTTCGAACTGGACGACAATGCCCGTTGGCGTCTCCTGGAGGGTCTGGACGACATCTCGCTCACCCTTCAGAACGAAGCGGACATCGCGACTTACGAAAGCGTCCGCCCGAGCTTCAAGCCGCGCACGATTCAGGCCTGATCAGCGCTTATTCACCTTGAGTGAACTCGTCTTGGCCAGTGTGCCCCCCGCCTTCCGGCGGGGGGCACACGCGTTTGTTGAGGCCCCATGAGGCGACAACTCGCCCCAGATGGCACAATCTGTGCATGGAACGCGACAGTCAACTCGAGCTCTACGGACTTGTCGCGGACCGGCTGAAAGAAGCGCACACAAGGGTGCGCTCGCTGCAAGTCCCGGAGGGCGTAAGGATGGCGCTGTCCCGGAAGCTGTTGGTCGCCACGGCAGCGGCGAAGCACGATCTCGCCGATGCGGCAAGGCGCCTGGACAGGTTGATGAAGGACCTCGACGAGGGTCGATTCCCTGAAGGCGACTGATGCGAAGGAACTCCGTAACGGCCTACATCGTTGCGGCACTAGGGTGATTAGCCCGTTTCGTGTTTGATTTGCGGTATATATCCGCCTAACGTGCGAAATAAGCTTGAACACATTCGTTCTGGCGAAGTCTCCGAAGGGGAAGACGTGAACAAGGCGCAGCTCGTAGAAGCGATTGCCGACAAGGTGGGCGGCCGCCAGCAGGCCGCGGACGCCGTCGACGCGGTGCTCGACGCGATCGTCCGTGCGGTGGTCGCCGGCGACCGGGTCTCGGTCACGGGCTTCGGCTCGTTCGAGAAGGTCGACCGGCCGGCCCGTTACGCCCGTAACCCGCAGACGGGTGAGCGCGTCCGGGTCAAGAAGACCTCGGTCCCCCGCTTCCGCGCGGGTCAGGGCTTCAAGGACCTGGTCAGCGGCACCAAGAAGCTGCCCAAGGGCGGCGAGGTGTCGGTCAAGAAGGCGCCCAAGGGCAGCCTGACCGGCGGAGCTTCCGCGACGGTCAAGAAGGCCGCGGCCAAGAAGGCCACCACCGCCAAGAAGGCGGCGGCGAAGACCGCGGTCGCGAAGAAGACCACCGCGAAGAAGACCACCGCCACGGTGGTCAAGAAGTCCGCCGCGAAGACCACGGTCGCGAAGAAGGCCACTCCGGCCGCCAAGAAGGCCGCCACGGTCAAGAAGGCAGTGGCGACCGCCAAGAAGGCCACCGCCACGGCCAAGAAGACCGCCCCGGCGGCCAAGAAGGCCACCGCGGCCACGAAGGCGCCGGCGAAGAAGACGGCGACGCGCAAGGCCACCGCGAAGAAGACCACCGCCCGCAAGAAGTAGACGCACGGGCGACGTCACACACGTCGGGCCGGCCCCCCATGCCAGGGGGGCCGGCCCGCGGTGTTGTCCGGACCCCGCGGGGCCCGTCCTGTGCTGTTCGGTGCTACACGAAGGTCTGCAAGGTGATCAAGGTGATCCGCAGCCCCGCACCCTCGCCCTCGGTCTCGATCCGCACCCGCTGCCCCGCGCGCAGCAGCCGCAGGCCGCCCGCGTCGAACGCCGCGGCCTCGAAGGGCACCGGGGTGCCGTCGTCCAGCAGCACACTTCCGCCGCGGGTCTGGGAGTCGTAGGTGAACGCCGTTGCCTGCATGAGCGCAGCTTAAGGGCTGCCCCACCGGTCGGGGCGGGCGCGGGGCGGGCGGTGGGGAAGGTGCTGGGGAAAGGGGCCGGCGGTCACCGGGCTTCGGGACGCAGCACGGGCGCACCGGCCCGCAGCCGGGCCCCGTAACGTCCCGTGTGGGAACCCAGGCCCAGCAGCAGCGCCTCCCGCAGATCCGCCGCCGTATCGACGTCCCGGCGCACGCTGTCGACGCCGCGGAGCGTGATTTCCACCGCACCCGAGGCGGAATGCCGGGCCCGCGACGGGCCGCCGAAGGCGGGGGCCAATTCGACGCCCGGGGCAGCGGAAAGCAACGTCGTTCCGATTCCTGCCGCATCGGCCAGGAATGCCCGGGGAAATTCCGCCGAGTTTTCGAGCACCCGTTGCAATTCCGAAGGTCGTAGCGCGGGCAGATCCGCGTTCATCGCGGCCACCGCGGCCCCCGGCCGGACCTCCCGGACCGCCCCCGCGCCATGGGCCAGCGCCGCGTTGAGCCCGGCCGCGGGCCGGTCCGCCACGATCCGCGCGCCCAGCGCGGCCAGTTCCGCCCCGGCCAGCGGATCGTCCGTGACGACCACCACATCCCGGACCGCCGCGCAGGTCAGCGCCGCCGCCACGGTGTCCTGGGCGAACGCCAGCGCGAGCCGCGGCCGGTCGGCCCCGGCCGCCGCGGCCAGCCGGCTCTTGGCCACGGAGAGCGGCTTGAGGGGGATCACCAGGCTCCAGACGGCGTTCGTGGCCGACCCCTTCCCCTGGACGTGTCATGGACGCGTTCTCGCACGCGCGTCGGCCCATTGTCACCCCCTCCGGGCAGCCCGGCGGTTCGGTGGCGTGAGCGGGGCGTACGGTGTTCTCGACAGAGACCGGACCCGGAGAGAGACTTGTCCGGGCCGGCCGGGCGCCCGCCGCGCACCGGTCCTAGAGGAAGGTGTCCGAGTGTCCCGCCGCAGAATCGGCTTCTGGTACCGCCTGGCGGCGGTCATCGCGAAACCGCCGCTGGTAGTGCTCTTCAAGCGGGACTGGCAGGGAATGGAGCACATTCCGGCCGAGGGCGGATTTATCACCGCCGTCAATCACAACTCGTATCTGGACCCGCTCTCCTACGCGCACTTCCAGTACAACACCGGCCGGGTGCCCCGATTGCTCGCGAAGGCCGCCCTCTTCAAGGTGCCGATTGTCGGTTCGATCCTGCGCGGATCCGGACAGATCCCCGTCTACCGGGAGTCCACGAACGCCCTCGTCGCATTCCGGGCCGCCGTCGACGCGATCGAGCGCGGGGAATGCGTGGCCTTTTACCCGGAGGGCACCCTCACCCGCGATCCCGATCAGTGGCCCATGGCCGGCAAGACCGGCGCCGCGCGGGTGGCGCTGCTGACGAGGGCGCCCGTCATCCCGGTGGCCCAGTGGGGCGCGAACCTCGCGGTGCCGCCGTACGCCAGGGAGAACAAGGTCCGGCTCTTCCCGCGCAAGACCCTCCAGGTGCTCGCCGGACCGCCCGTGGACCTCTCCGAGTTCTACGACAGGGAGCCGACGCCGGAGGTCCTCAAGGCCGTCACCGAAGTCATCATGGCGGCCATCACGGAGCTGCTGGAGGAACTGCGCGGAGAGACCGCTCCCGCGCAGCCGTACGACCACCGCAAGGCCAGGGTGGAACAGCGGCGCAAGGCCGCGGGGGAGGGCGAGAAGTGACGCGCACCGTCAAGGCTGCCGTGTTCGGAACCGGCTCGTGGGGCACGGCCTTCGGCATGGTGCTCGCCGACGCCGGCTGCGAGGTGGTCCTGTGGGGCCGCCGCGCCGAAGCGGTCGAGGCCATCAACAGCGGCCGGTCCAACCCGGACTACCTCCCGGGCGTCGCACTGCCCGAGAACCTGCGCGCCACCACCGACGCGGCCGAGGCCGCCCGGGGCGCCGACTTCGTCGTCCTCGCGGTCCCCTCGCAGACCCTGCGCGGCAACCTCGCCGCATGGGCCCCGCTGCTGCCCGCCGACAGCGTGCTCGTCTCCCTGATGAAGGGCATCGAACTCGGCAGCGCCAAGCGGATGAGCGAGGTCATCGAAGAGGTGGCGAAGGTCCCCTCCGAGCGCGTCGCCGTGGTCACCGGCCCCAACCTGGCCCGCGAGATCGCCGCCCGGCAGCCCGCCGCCGCCGTGGTCGCCTGCGTCGACGAGGGCGTCGCCCAACGCCTCCAGACCGCCTGCCACACCCCGTACTTCCGCCCGTACACCAGCACCGACGTCATCGGCTGCGAGCTCGGCGGCGCCGTCAAGAACGTCATCGGCCTCGCCGTGGGCATCGCCGACGGCATGGGCCTGGGCGACAACACCAAGGGCTCCCTGATCACCCGCGGTCTGGCCGAAGCCACCCGGCTGGGCCTGGCCATGGGCGCCGACCCGCTCACCTTCTCGGGCCTCGCGGGCCTCGGCGACCTGGTCGCCACCTGCTCCTCGCCGCTCTCCCGGAACCACACCTTCGGCACCAACCTCGGCCGCGGGATGACCCTGGAGGAGACCATCGCGGTCACCAAGCAGACCGCGGAGGGGGTCAAGTCCTGCGAGTCGGTGGCCGATCTGGCCCGCCGCCACGGAGTGGACATGCCCATCACGGACACCGTGGTCGACATCGTCCACCAGGGCAAGCCGCCGCTGGTGGCCCTGAAGGAGCTCATGGGCCGCAGCGCCAAACCGGAACGCCGCTGACTCCGTTCCGGTACACGGACCGGGTACCCTCGGACCGATATGAGCAGCCAGAACTCTTCCCAGAGCCCTGACCAGCAGGGTCGCAAGCCGCGCGTGGCCGTCGTGTTCGGCGGCCGCAGCTCCGAACACGCCATCTCGGTCGTCACTGCGGGCGCGGTTCTGCGTTCCATCGACCGGTCCAAGTACGAGGTGCTGCCCATCGGCATCACCACGGACGGCCGGTGGGCCCTGACGGCCGACGAGCCCGAGCGGATGGCCATCGCCGACCGCAAGCTCCCCAGCGTCGAGGACCTGGCCGACTCCGCCGGGGGCACCGTGGTGCTCCCGGTCGACCCGGCCAGCCGCGAGGTCGTCTACACCGAACCGGGCGTCGTGCCCAAGGCGCTGGGCGAGGTCGACGTCGTCTTCCCCGTCCTGCACGGTCCCTACGGCGAGGACGGCACCCTCCAGGGCCTCCTCGAACTGTCCGGCATCCCCTACGTCGGCTCGGGCGTCCTCGCCTCGGCCGTCGGCCAGGACAAGGACTACATGAAGCGGGTGTTCACCTCCTTCGGGCTGCCGGTCGGCCCGTACGTGACCATCCGCCCCCGCGAGTGGGAGCGCGACGAGAGCGCCGCCCGAGAGAAGATCGTGGCCTTCGCCGCCGAACACGGCTGGCCGCTGTTCGTGAAGCCGGCCCGCGCCGGGTCCTCCATCGGCATCACCAAGGTCGACGACCCGTCCGGCCTCGACGACGCCCTCAAGGAAGCCCAGCGCCACGACCCGAAGGTCATCGTGGAGGCGCTGCTGCGCGGCCGCGAGATCGAGTGCGGAGTGCTGGAGTTCGAGGACGGTCCCCGCGCGAGCGTGCCCGCCGAGATCCCGCCGGTCTCCAGCCACGACTTCTACGACTTCGAGGCGAAGTACATCGACTCCGCCTCCGGTCTGGTCCCCGCCCCGCTGACCCCGGAGCAGACCGCGGAGGTCCAGCGCCTCGCGATCGAGGCCTTCGAGGCCGCGTCCTGCGAGGGCCTGGTGCGCGCCGACTTCTTCCTCACCGAGGACGGCACCTTCGTCATCAACGAGATCAACACGATGCCGGGGTTCACCCCCATCTCCATGTACCCGCGGATGTGGCAGGAGACCGGCGTCGCGTACCCGGAGCTGGTGGACCGTCTGATCCAGGCCGCCCTGCGCCGCTCCACGGGGCTGCGCTAGCACCGCCGCGCCACGCCGCGCCACGCCGCGCCACGACGCACGAGCGACCGCCCGCCGGGTCACGGATCCGGCGGGCGGTTCTCAGTGGGCGCAGGGGGGAGCGGTCAGTAGGAGGAGATGCCCTCGGGCACCGTCTTCTTCACCGCGGCCGACAGGGGCACCAGGAGACCGGCGTCCTTGGCGTGCTCCTTGTCCACCGTGACCTCGGTGTACGCCAGGCGCAGCCCGGTGGTGAAGCGGAAACCGCCACCGTCGAGCTGCTCCAGCAGCCACCCCACGCCGTTCACCTCGACGCCGTCCTGTGCGGGATCCGACATCGCGGGGGGCTTGGGGATACCGCACCGCAGTACGATCGCCGAGCCGCCCCACGCGGCGGTCAGGTCGGAAGACGGTCGGGCGGGCGAGCGCTTCAGGCCGGCCACCGTCTCCGGGAGCTCCTCGTGCAGCGCGGCACAGAGTCCCGCGACCTCGGCGGGCGGCGTGGGGGGCGGAGCCACCCGGGCCCCGGCGGTACCCGGGGAGCAGCCCGCGAGGACTGCCACGGCGAGTACGGCCATCGGGGCGGGCAGGGCCAGCAGACGGACCGGCCGGTGGTGGAGGGACATCACCGGCCAAGAGTAGACGGGGGCTACAAATGGACGACCGGGCAGGTCAAGGTGCGGGTGATGCCCTCCACCTGCTGGACCTTCGCGACCACCATGCGGCCGAGTTCGTCCACGGTGTCGGCCTGGGCCCGCACGATCACGTCGTACGGCCCCGTCACGTCCTCGGCCTGGATCACCCCCTGGATCCGGCCGATCGACTCGGCCACCACCGATGCCTTGCCCACCTCGGTCTGGATGAGGATGTACGCCTGTACCACGGAACCTCCAGAGCGGCCGCGAGGATCATTTCCCCTAATCTTCGGGTGGGAAATCCCGGGCCCGGGGAGAAAGGGACGCCACGGTACCGCGTCGCCGAGCGCCACGGGGAGACCCGGGGGCCCGGTGCCACGCGCAGCGGGGCGTACGGGGAGCAGAAGTTGACGTATCTGTTGACGGTACCCAGAGCTGGGACGGCTCGCGACCGCGAGCGGACTGGGCCAGAAGGAGCACAGGGATGAAGGGCACTGTCGGCGAGCTGGGGGAGTTCGGGCTCATCAAGGAGCTGACCTCACGGCTGACCACCACCCCCGCGGTCCGGCTCGGACCCGGCGACGACGCCGCCGTCGTGTCCGCGCCCGACCGGCGGGTCGTGGCCAGCACGGACATCCTGCTGGAGGGACGGCACTTCCGGCGCGACTGGTCCACCGCCTACGACGTAGGACGCAAGGCCGCCGCGCAGAACCTGGCCGACATCGCCGCCATGGGCGCGGTGCCGACGGCGCTGCTGCTCGGCCTCGTCGTACCGGCCGAGCTGCCGGTCACCTGGCCGACCGAGCTCATGGACGGGCTGCGCGACGAATGCCAGGTCGCCGGCGCGGCCGTGGTCGGCGGGGACGTCGTGCGCGGGGACACCATCACGGTGGCCATCACCGCCCTCGGCGACCTGCGCAACCACGACCCCGTGCTGCGCTCCGGCGCCCGGCCCGGCGACGTCGTCGCCGTCACCGGCTGGCTCGGCTGGTCGGCGGCGGGCTTCGCGGTGCTCTCCCGGGGGTTCCGTTCCCCGCGGGCCTTCGTCGAGGCGCACCGACGCCCCGAACCGCCCTACCACGCGGGCCCCGCGGCCGCCGGACTCGGCGCCACGGCCATGACCGACGTCAGCGACGGCCTGGTCGCCGACCTCGGCCACATCGCCGAGGCGAGCAAGGTCCGCATCGACCTGCGCTCGGCCGCCGTCGACATCCCGACGCAGATGCACGACATCGGTCAGGCCGTCGGCGTGGACCCGCTCCAGTGGGTGCTCACCGGGGGAGAGGACCACGCGATCGTGGCCACCTTCCCGCCCGACGTGAAGCTCCCGGCCCGCTGGAAGGTCATCGGCGAGGTGCTCAACCGGTCCGCGCTGCCCCAGGTGACCGTGGACGGCGCGCCCTGGACCAGCACCGGCGGCTGGGACCACTTCGGCGCCGACCCGGCGCAGGAACCCCCGCGATGAGCGCTGCGCCACCGCTGTGCCTGACCGTCGCCGGATCCGATTCCGGCGGCGGGGCGGGCATCCAGGCCGACCTCAAGACCATGCTGGCCCTCGGGGTGCACGGGATGAGCGTGGTCACCGCCGTGACGGCCCAGAACTCCCTCGGGGTGCGCGGGGTGTGGGAACTGCCCGCCGAGGCCGTGACGGCCCAGTACCGGGCCGTGGTGGACGACATCGGGGTCGGGGCGGTCAAGACCGGCATGCTCTCCTCCGCGGTCCTGGTGGAGACCGTGGCCGCGCTACTGGCCGGGACCGCGGCTCCGGCCGTGGTGGACCCCGTCGGGGTCTCCAAGCACGGGGACGCACTGCTCGCCGCGTCCGCGCTGGAGGCCGTCCGCACGCGACTGCTGCCGCGGGCCACCGTGGCCACCCCGAACCTCGACGAAGTGGCACAGCTGACGGGCGTGCAGGTCGAGAGCGAGGACGACATGCGGCGGGCCGCCGGGGCGGTCCTCGCGTACGGGCCGCGCTGGGCCCTGATCAAGGGCGGCCACCTCGCGTCGGGCCACCAGGCCGTCGACCTGCTCAGCGACGGCTCCACGGAGCTGTGGCTCCGGGCGCCCCGCCACGACAACCGGCACACGCACGGCACCGGCTGCACCCTGGCGAGCGCGATCGCCGCGGGCCTGGCCAAGGGCCTGGACGTCCCGGCGGCGGTCACCGCGGCCAAGGACTACGTCACGGGCGCGCTCGCGTCCGGCTTCGCCCTCGGCGCGGGCATCGGCCCGGTGGACCACGCCTGGCGGTGGCGAACCCCCTAGGGCGTCAACGCAGGACGGCCGCCCCGGCAGTGGTTGCGGGGCGGCCGTCCGTACGTGGTCCGGGGCTGCGCCCGGACAAAGGCAAAAGACCGGTCCACCGAGGTGGACCGGTCTTTTTGGCAACCGGAAAGGGCTGCGCTACGACGACGGAAGGCGTCAGCGCGAGACCTTGCCGGCCTTGATGCACGAGGTGCAGGCGTTGAGGCGCTTCGGCGTCCCATTGACCACGGCACGGACGCGCTGGATGTTCGGGTTCCAGCGACGCGAGGTGCGGCGGTGCGAGTGGGAGATGCTGTTGCCGAAGCTCGGCCCCTTGGCGCAAACGTCGCAGTTGGCAGCCACAGGTCACTCCAAAGACTTCAGATGCAATTACAGTGAAACCGGCGCACCGGAATCAGAGATCTGCGAGATCTGAAGTGGTTTGCCGGGGGATTGGCCCGACTCTCATCGGGCAACCGGAGCAGCATACAACGACTGCGTCCGTCCAAGAAAACTACCATGGCGGCCACGGACCCCGTCCCGGGTGCACCCCGGATCCCGGGCCGTCCTTCGTTACCCTGCGGTGAACCCTCGCCCGCCCAAGGAGGAACACCCGGTGCCGCACGAGCCGCACAGCCTGGACGCCGCCGCGGTGCGCACCTGGAGCTCCCTGACCCTGGCCGCACTGGGCCGGGCCCGCGAGGACATCGACGCGATCAACGTCTATCCGGTCGCCGACGCCGACACCGGGACCAACCTCTACCTGACCGCCTGCTCGGCCGCCCGGGCCCTGGAGGCCGCCTTCGACGCCTCCGCGGATGTGAGCGAGGCAACAGCGCGCAGCGACGGCGCAGTCGGCGCCGGCGCCGCCACCTCGCTGGGCGAAGCCGTACGGGCCTACGCCCACGGAGCCCTCACCGGGGCCCGCGGCAACTCCGGGACGATCTTCGCGCAGCTGCTGCGCGGGGTGGCCGACGTACTCGGCGGGGAACCCCGCGCGACGGCGTCGGGCGGACTGCTGGCCGGAGCGCTCGCCCGGGCCGCGGAATCGGCGTACGAGGCCGTCGCGCACCCCGTCGAGGGGACCATGCTCACCGTCGCCGCCGCGGCGGCCCGGGCCGCCGGCGCCGCCGAGGCGGCCGCCGGGAGCGCGGCCGACGTGGCCCGCGCCGCCTACGAGGGGGCCCGTGCCGCCCTCGCCGAGACCCCGGGGCAACTGGCCGTGCTGGGCCGGGCCGGGGTCGTCGACGCCGGGGGCTGCGGGATCGTCGCCGTGCTCGGGGCGCTGTGGCAGGCCCTGTCCGGGCAGGAGGTGCCGCTGGAGCCGGTGCGCGGGCGGGCCGTGGCCGTACCGACGCAGCCGCAGCCCTGCGACGAGGAGCCGGACGGGCCCGGGTACGAGGTGACCTACCTGCTCGACGCCCCCGACCCGGCCGTCGGCCTGCTGCGCGGGACGCTGGACGCCCTCGGCGACTCGCTCGTGGTCGTCGGCGGCGACGGACTGTGGAACGTCCACGTCCACGTCGACGACCCCGGCGCCGCCGTGGAAGCCGGAGTGGTCGCCGGACGGCCCTACCGGATCCGCATCACCCACTTCGGCGACGAACGCCGCCGCGCCCGCACCGAGCGCGCCCAGCGTGCCGTGGTCGCCGTCGTCCAGGGCGAGGGCCTGGCCGGGCTCTGCCGGGAAGCGGGCGCGACCACCGTGCTCGCCCTGCCCGGCGAACCGCCCGCCGCCGCCGAGATCGCCGAGGCCGTGCGGCGCGCCCACGCCCGCGAAGTGGTCCTGCTGCCCGGCGGCGCCGAACAGCGCGCGGCCGCCGCGGCCGCCGCCGAACAGGCGCGCGCCGACGGCGTACGGGTCGCCGTCATCCCCACCCGGTCCGCGGTCCAGGGCCTGGCCGCCCTCGCCGTGCACGACCCGGACGCCAGCTTCGACGAGGACGTCGTGGCCATGACCGCCGCCGCGGGGGCCACCCGCCACGGCGAACTCGCCATCGCCGAACGGCAGTCCTTCACCTCGGCCGGGATCTGCCAGGCCGGGGACGTCCTCGGGCTCATCGACGGCGACGTCGCGGTCATCGGATCGGAGCTCGCGGAGACCGCCGAAGCCGTCCTGGAACGGATGCTGGGCTCCGGCGGCGAACTCGTCACCCTGGTCCTCGGTCCGGAGGTGCCGGACGCGCTCGCCGCGCGCCTGGAGGCGTACGTGCAGCACGGGCACCTGGCCGTGGACACCCTCACCTACCGGGGCGGCCGCTACTCGGCGCCCCTGCTCATCGGCATCGAATAGGCGGCCCCCGGCGGGCTGCCGGCGGTCCGCCGGGGGGCCGGGACCGGGTCGCGTGTCCGCGTTGTCACAGGGATGGTGTGCAATGAACGGGTGCCCGCGCTCGACGAAGATCTCAAGAAGACCCTCGGCCCCGCCACCGCCAAGGTGCTGGCCGAGCAGCTCGGCCTGCACACGGCCCTGGACCTGCTGCACCACTACCCGCGCCGGTACGCCGAGCGCGGGGAGCTGACCTCGCTGGCGGAGCTGGCCGACCAGATCGACGAGCACGTCACCGTCGTCGCCCAGGTCGCCGACGCCCGCGTGCTCACCTTCAACGGGGGGCGCGGCAAGCGGCTGGAGGTGACCATCACCGACGGCAGCGGACGGCTCCAACTCGTCTTCTTCGGTGCGGGCGTCCACAAACCGCACAAGGACCTGCTCCCCGGCAGCCGCGCGATGTTCGCGGGCAAGGTCTCGATGTTCAACCGCAAGCTCCAGCTCGCCCACCCCGCCTACGAACCCCTCGGCGTGGACGCCAGTACCGCCGACGCGGTGGACGCCTTCGCCCAGCAGCTGATCCCGATCTACCCGGCCTGCAAGCAGCTGGAGTCGTGGAAGATCGCCAAGGCGGTCGACGCGGTCCTGCCCAGCGCCCAGGAGGCCGTGGACCCGCTGCCGCCCGCGCTGCGCGAGGGCCGCGGGATGCTCCCGCTCACCGAAGCGCTGCTCGCGATCCACCGGCCCCGTACCAAGGCCGACGTCGAAGCCGCCCGCCAGCGGCTCAAGTGGGACGAGGCCTTCGTCCTCCAGGTCGCCCTGGCCCGCCGCCGCCACGCGGACACCCTGCTCCCCGCGGTCCCGCGCCGCCCCGCCC
This sequence comes from Streptomyces sp. NPDC051555, assembly GCF_044454405.1. Lineage (NCBI taxonomy): Bacteria > Bacillati > Actinomycetota > Actinomycetes > Kitasatosporales > Streptomycetaceae > Streptomyces > Streptomyces sp. NPDC051555. The sequence continues at coordinate 68,904 of NZ_JBITDP010000016.1, forward strand.
CCGACGGGCTGTTGGACGCCTTCGACGCCAAGCTCCCCTTCACCCTCACCGAAGGCCAGCTCACCGTCTCCCGCGAGATCTTCGACGACCTGGCCACCGACCACCCCATGCACCGCCTCCTCCAGGGCGAGGTCGGCTCGGGCAAAGCCCAGCCGCTGGACGCGCAGGTGCTGACGCCGTCCGGCTTCCGCCCCATGGGCGAGATCAAGGTGGGCGACGAGGTGGCCGTGCCGACGGGCGAGATCGCCGTGGTCGAGGGCGTGTACCCGCAGGGCGTCCGGGACGTGTGGAGCCTTGTGCTCTCCGACGGGACCTCGGTGGAATGCGACGACGAGCACCTCTGGACCGTGGCCACAAGCTGCGCGTGGGCCCGAGGCGAGCAGCCCAAGGTCCTGACCACGAGCGGGATCCGTGATGACCTGCTCAAAGCCAACGGCTCCTCGAAGTGGTACCTGCCAGAGGCCACTCCCGTGGACCTGGAGGGTGGTGGAGACCGGCCGCTCGACCCTTACCTGCTCGGCGTGCTCATCGGCGATGGTTCGTTCCGCCACAACCTTCGGCTCTCCACGACGGACGACGAGATTCTGGTGACGGTCGGCGCAGAGCTGGGATCCGGCTGCGCACTGGAGGCGGTGCCGGGCTCCCTGTGTGATGTCACGATCGGCATGGGCACGGAGAGGGGTGGGAAACGGCGGAACCCCGTGATCCAGGCATTGCGCGACCTGCACTTGTGGGGACTGACCTCCCACGACACATTCGTCCCGGAGGCATACCGGAACGCCCCGGTCAAGGAGCGCCTGGCCATCCTGCAAGGGCTCATGGACACGGACGGCACGATCGGGAAGTCCGGACTGGGCATCTCGTTCTGCTCCGCGTCGAAGCGGCTCGCCGAGGACGTGGCCTGGCTCGCCAGGTCCCTGGGAGGCCGGGCGCGGGTCCGGCAGAAGAAGGCGGTGTTCGAGGTCGCCCTGACCCTGCCCGAAGAGTTCCCGCCCTTCCGGCTCTCGCGGAAGCTCGGCCGCATGGTGCCCCGGACCAAGTACAGGAACTTCAGGCGTGGCATCCGGGCCGTCGAGTACGTCGGCCGGAAGCCGGTGCAGTGCATCAGCGTCAAGCACCCGAGCCGGTCGTACGTCACCGACAACTTCACCGTGACGCACAACACGATGGTCGCCCTGCGCGCGATGCTCGCCGTCGTCGACTGCGGCGGGCAGGCCGCGATGCTCGCGCCCACCGAGGTGCTCGCCCAGCAGCACCACCGGTCGATCACCGAGATGATGGGCGAACTCGCCGAGGGCGGCCTGCTCGGCGGCTCCGACCGGGGGACCAAAGTGGTCCTGCTCACCGGCTCCATGGGGACGGCCGCGCGGCGCCAGGCGCTCCTCGACCTGATCACCGGCGAGGCCGGGATCGTCATCGGCACCCACGCCCTCATCGAGGACAAGGTCAAGTTCCACGACCTCGGCCTCGTCGTGGTCGACGAACAGCACCGCTTCGGCGTGGAGCAGCGCGACGCCCTGCGCTCCAAGGGCAAGCAGCCCCCGCACCTGCTCGTGATGACCGCGACCCCGATCCCGCGCACGGTCGCGATGACCGTCTTCGGCGACCTGGAGACCTCCGTCCTGGACCAGCTCCCGGCCGGGCGGTCCCCGATCGCCACCCACGTGGTGCCCGCCAAGGACAAGCCGCACTTCCTCACCCGGGCCTGGGAGCGGGTCCGCGAGGAGGTGGAGAAGGGGCACCAGGCGTATGTGGTGTGCCCGCGCATCGGCGACGGCGAGGACGACCCGAAGGCCGCGAAGAAGAAGGCCGCCGCCGAGGAGGACGGGGACAGGCGGCCGCCGCTGGCCGTGCTGGAGATCGCCGAACAGCTGGCGAAGGGACCCCTCGCCGGGGTGTCCGTCGAGGTGCTGCACGGCCGGATGGACCCGGCCGACAAGGACGCCGTGATGCGGCGCTTCGCGGCGGGCGAGGTGAAGGTGCTGGTCGCCACGACCGTCATCGAGGTCGGGGTGAACGTGCCGAACTCCACCGTCATGGTGATCATGGACGCGGACCGGTTCGGGGTCTCCCAGCTCCACCAGCTGCGCGGCCGCGTCGGCCGCGGCTCCGCGCCCGGGCTGTGCCTGCTCGTCAGCGAGATGCACGAGGCCAGTCCCGCCCGCGCCCGGCTCGCCGCCGTCGCCGCCACCCTCGACGGCTTCGAGCTCTCCCGCATCGACCTCGAACAGCGCCGCGAGGGGGACGTCCTCGGCCAGGCCCAGTCGGGCGTGCGCTCCTCGCTGCGGATGCTGTCCGTCATCGAGGACGAGGAGGTCATCGCGCAGGCCCGCGAGGAGGCCGCCCGGGTCGTCGCCGAGGACCCCGAGCTGACCGGGCTGCCCGGTCTGCTGACCGCGCTCGACGCGCTGCTCGACGCCGAGCGCGAGCAGTACCTGGAGAAGGGCTGACCAGGAGGTCCGATCAGGGAGGTCCTATCGTGGAGCCGCGAGCATTCCCTGAGCGAAGGACCTCCACATGACCCGCGTGATCGCCGGCAGCGCCGGTGGGCGACGCCTCGTCGTGCCGCCCGGCACCGGCACCCGGCCCACCTCCGACCGGATGCGCGAGGGCCTCTTCTCCACCTGGGAGTCGTTGCACGGAGTCGGCGGGGCCCGGGTCCTCGACCTGTACGGCGGCTCCGGCGCGGTCGGCCTGGAGGCCCTCTCGCGCGGCGCCGCGCACACCCTGCTCGTGGAGGCCGACGCCAAGGCCGCGAAGGCGATCCGCGACAACATCGCGACGCTCGGCCTGCCGGGCGCCGAGTTCCGGGCGGGCAGGGCGGAGCAGATCGTCGCGGCCCCGGCGGTCGGTGACCCCTACGACATCGTTTTCCTGGACCCGCCGTACGACGTCGCACATGACGATCTTGCGGAGATCCTGCTCACACTCCGGTCGAATGCCTGGCTCACCGACGATGCGCTCGTCACCGTGGAACGCAGCACCAGAAGCGGTGCGTTCCCCTGGCCCGACGGTTTCGAGCCGCTCCGCTCCCGGCGGTACGGCGAAGGCACCCTTTGGTACGGTCGCGCCGCCTTCACCAGCGAAGAGTCATGATGCCCGCACCGGAGAGCGAGGGACTTCAGTTGCGCCGCGCCGTCTGTCCGGGGTCGTTCGACCCCATCACCAATGGACACCTCGACATCATCGGCAGAGCCGCCAGGCTCTACGACGTCGTGCATGTCGCCGTGATGATCAACCAGTCGAAGCAGGGTCTGTTCACCATCGAGGAGCGGATCGAGCTGATCCGCGAGGCCACCGCCGGCTACGGGAACATCGAGGTCGAGTCCTTCCACGGGCTGCTCGTCGACTTCTGCAAGCAGCGGGACATCCCGGCCATCGTCAAGGGCCTGCGTGCCGTCAGCGACTTCGACTACGAGCTCCAGATGGCCCAGATGAACATGGGCCTGACCGGGGTCGAGACGCTCTTCGTGCCGACCAACCCGACCTACAGCTTCCTGTCCTCCTCCCTGGTCAAGGAGGTCGCGACCTGGGGCGGCGACGTCTCCCACCTGCTGCCGACCTTCGTCCACACCGCGCTGATGGAACGCCTGCACGGCAACTGACGCCGCCTGACGCGCTGCCGGGGGCCACCCGGTGGCCGTACAGTCGACCCGTCCGTCTCAGGAACCACCCGAGGCCGAGAGAGTGCGAGCCGCCGTGGACGTGCAGAAGAAGCTCGACGAGATCGTCGCGTCGGTCGGCGGCGCCCGGTCCATGCCGATGTCCGCCTCGTGCGTGATCAACCGCGCCGAGCTGCTGGCCCAGCTCGAAGAGGTGCGCCAGGCACTGCCGGGTTCTCTGGCCCAGGCGCGGGAGCTGATCGGCGGACGCGAGCAGATGGTCGAGGAGGCCCGCCGCGAGGCGGACCGGATCATCGAGTCCGCGCACGCCCAGCGGGGCTCGCTGGTCTCCGACACCGAGGTCGCGCGGCGCTCGCAGGGCGAGGCGGACCGGATCCTGGCCCAGGCCCGCCAAGAGGCCGAGGAGATCCGGGCCGAGGCGGACGACTACGTCGACAGCAAGCTCGCGAACTTCGAGGCGGTCCTCTCCAAGACCATCGGGTCCGTCGACCGCGGCCGCGAGAAGCTGCTCGGGCGCGGCCCCGGGCTGGACGAGCACGGCTTCGCGGACGCGGAGGCGCCGGAGCGCAGCCACGACCCCGAGACCCAGCGGCGCCAGGTCGACGCGTACGTCGACACCAAGCTGGCCACCTTCGAGGCGGTGCTGGCCAAGACCCTGGAGGCGGTCGGCCGCGGCCGCCAGAAGCTGCTCGGCCGGCTGCCCACGGACGACCTGGGCGCGCACATGGCGGCCCAGGACGCGGCCGGCGGCCAGCAGCACACGACGAGCGACGCGGACTTCCTGGCCGGCCTGGCGGAGCCGGCCGCGGTGATCCCGCAGCAGTCCCAGCCGCCGCGGGAACCGGTGTACGAGGCCTACTCCTACGAGCAGCCGTCCCCGCAGCAGGCAGCGCCGGACGGGTACGGCTACCAGGACCCCTACGGCTACCAGCAGACCCCGCAGCAGCCGGACCCGTACGCCGCGTACCAGCCCCAGCACCAGGGCGGCCAGCACCAGCAGCCGGACCCGTACGCCGCCTACGAGCAGCCCGGCCAGCCGCAGCACCAGCAGCCCGGCCAGCCGCAGCACCAGCAGCCCGGCCAGCAGCACCAACCGCCCGCGCAGCAGGCGCTCGACGAGACCAGCTTCTTCGACACGAGCATGATCAACCTGGACCAGCTGCGCCAGTACGAGCAGGGCCGCTGACCCGGCCCCGTCGACCCCGCGGTCCCGGATTGGGCTCAGAGCGAAGCGGCGGGTATCCTGGCTCTTCGGTCGCGCGTATGCGACGCGATCCTTGCTGCCCGCAAGCGGCAAACAGCTCGGCGATTTCGAAAGCAGGACCAGCCCTGAACACCCACCTCGACCACCGCAATCCCCTCGTGTTCGATACGCACGAGCTGGGTCGGCGTCCTGGTGCCTTGTTGCGGCTGACCCGCGAGATCGCGGCGCCCGGGGACTTCGGTCTCGCGGACGTCATCGGAGTGCCGGAAGGCGCGCCGGTGAAGCTGAGGCTCCGGCTGGAGTCCGTCATGGAAGGGGTGCTTGTCACAGGCACCGCCCGTGCACAGGCCGCCGGAGAATGCGTAAGGTGTCTGGAGGCCGTGGAGCGCGAGCTCAAGGCGGACTTCCAGGAGATGTTCTCGTACCCTGACGCCGACGACCGGGGCCGTGTGAAAACGGAACCGGGCGACGACGTTGAGAATGACGAGGACACACTCTTCATCGAGGACGGCTTGTTCGACCTCGAATCAGTGCTGCGTGACGCGGTGGTGCTCGCACTGCCGCTGCAGCCGGTGTGCCGGGAGGACTGTCTCGGGCTGTGTCCCGAATGCGGGACCAGTCTGAACGACGACCCGGACCACCACCATGACGCCACCGACATTCGTTGGGCAGCGTTGCAGGGACTCGTCGTGACCGATCAGGACGACGAGAAGGACAACATGAGCGGCGTCGCATCTGACGTCCAGCGCGCCGCCGAGAAGCAGGAGAAGTAGCCGTGGCTGTTCCGAAGCGGAAGATGTCGCGCAGCAACACGCGCCACCGCCGGTCGCAGTGGAAGGCTGCGGTCCCCACCCTGGTTTCGTGCGAGCGTTGCCAGGAGCCGAAGCTCCAGCACATTGCGTGCCCGAGCTGCGGCACCTACAACAAGCGCCAGGTCCTCGAGGTCTGAGCGGCTGGTGAGAGGCGCAATGTCTGAGCTTGCCGGCGGCCAAACGCAGGCAGACAAGAACAACGCGGCCTCGTCCCACACGCTTCTGGAAGGGCGGCTCGGGTATCACCTCGAGTCCGCCCTTCTGGTGCGTGCACTGACCCACCGTTCGTACGCGTACGAGAATGGCGGTCTGCCCACCAACGAGCGGCTGGAGTTCCTCGGGGACTCCGTGCTCGGCCTGGTGGTCACGGACACGCTCTATCGGATCCACCCGGACCTGCCGGAAGGCCAACTGGCCAAACTGCGGGCCGCTGTGGTCAATTCGCGTGCGTTGGCCGAGGTCGGGCGCGGGCTCGAACTCGGTCTCTTCATCCGGCTCGGCCGGGGCGAAGAAGGCACGGGCGGCCGGGACAAGGCCTCCATCCTCGCCGACACGCTCGAAGCGGTGATCGGCGCGGTCTACCTCGACCAGGGTCTCGACGCGGCATCGGAGCTGGTTCACCGGCTCTTCGATCCGTTGATCGAGAAGTCATCGAGCCTCGGCGCAGGCCTGGACTGGAAGACCAGTCTCCAGGAACTGACCGCGGCCGAGGGACTCGGTGTGCCCGAGTACCTGGTCAGCGAGATGGGACCGGACCACGAGAAGACCTTCACAGCTGCTGCTCGCGTCGGTGGTGTCTCGTACGGCACCGGCACCGGCCGCAGCAAGAAGGAAGCGGAACAGCAGGCTGCGGAGTCCGCATGGCGCGGTATTCGCGCCGCCGCGGACGAGCGGATCGCGGCGCCAGCCGCTGCCGCCGCACCGGCTGTCGCCGAGGCTCCGGCCGAGGACGGCGGGGCGCCGACGCCCGCCGACCCGACGCCGACGGCCTGACTTCCTTCGGGATTTCCCCCGCCCGCCCCTGCTCCGGCAGGGGCGGGCGGACCCGTTTCCGGGCCCCCCGCCGCGCGGCGCTAAGCTCGGGGCGAGTCGAGAAGGAACGCCCGCCCAAGGAGACGCCGTGCCCGAGCTGCCCGAAGTCGAAGTCGTGCGGCGCGGGTTGGCGCGCTGGGTGGCCGGGCGGACGGTCGACTCCGTGGAGGTGCTGCACCCCCGCGCGGTACGCCGCCACCCCGGTGGCGGCGCCGATTTCGCAGCGCGCCTGGCCGGCCGGACCATCGGCGCCCCGCAGCGGCGCGGCAAGTACCTGTGGCTGCCCCTGGACGACCGGGACCTGTCCGTACTGGCCCACCTCGGCATGAGCGGCCAGCTCCTGGTGCAGCCCACCGGGGCCCCGGACGAGAAGCACCTGCGCATCCGGGTCCGCTTCGACGACTCCACGGGGACCGAGCTGCGCTTCGTCGACCAGCGGACCTTCGGTGGGCTCTCGCTGCACCCAACCGTCACCGATGCTGCCGACAGCGCCGAAGGGCTCCCCGAGGTCATCGCGCACATCGCGCGCGACCCCCTGGACCCGGCCTTCGACGAGGCCGTCTACCACGCGGCGCTGCGCGCCAAGCGGACCACGCTCAAGCGGGCCCTGCTGGACCAGTCCCTGATCAGCGGCATCGGCAACATCTACGCGGACGAGGCGCTCTGGCGCGCCAAGCTGCACTACGAGCGCCCCACCGCCGCCCTCACGCGCCCCCGGAGCCAGGAACTCCTCGGTCACGTCCGCGACGTGATGAACGCGGCCCTCGCCGTCGGTGGGACCAGCTTCGACAGCCTCTACGTCAACGTGAACGGCGAGTCGGGCTACTTCGACCGCTCTCTCGACGCCTACGGGCGCGAGGACGAGCCGTGCCGGCGCTGCGGCACGCCGATGCGCCGCCGCCCCTGGATGAACAGGTCCAGCTACTTCTGCCCGCGCTGTCAGCGCCCGCCGCGCGCCTCGTCGTAGGACTGCCGGGCGGCCAGCACCGGAGTCATGCTGCCCTCGACGAAGTGGATCAGTGACAGCAACCGCTCGGCGATCTCCCGGCCCAGCGGAGTCAGCTCGTAGTCCACGCGCGGGGGGTTCGTCGGCTGCGCCTCGCGGTGCACGATGCCGTCGCGCTCCAGCGCGTGCAGGGTCTGGGAGAGCATCTTCTCGCTCACTCCGTCGACCCGGCGGCGCAGTTCGTTGAAGCGGCGCGCTCCGTCGTAGAGGGCGCCGACCGTCAGGCTGCCCCAGCGCCCGGTGACGTGCTCCAAGGTCTCCCGGGACGGGCAGGCGCGCGCGAAAACATCGAACGGCAGTTCGGCCGCTGCGGCACTTTCGGTACAGACAGGGGTCTCCATGACGAACAGACTACTCCTGCGCAGCGCTAACCAATAGCTTGCGCTATCCAAAAGTTAGTGCTTACCTTCTCTCGACGCACCACCACGTTCCAGAGGAGATCCACCGTGTCCGCTCCGCTCCCCACCCCCGTCGTCTCGATCGCCTACCACTCCGGCTACGGGCACACCGCCGTCGTCGCCGAGGCCGTCCGTGTCGGCGCCGTCGACGCGGGTGCGACCGTGCACCTGATCAAGGTCGACGAGATCGACGACGCCCAGTGGGAACTCCTCGACGCCTCCGACGCGATCGTCTTCGGTTCCCCGACCTACATGGGCACCGCGTCCGGCGCCTTCCACGTCTTCGCCGAGGCCAGCTCGAAGCGCTGGTTCACCGACGCCTGGCAGGACAAGCTGGCGGCGGGCTTCACGAACTCCGCGTCCAAGAGCGGCGACAAGGGCAACACCCTGGACTACTTCCAGACGCTGGCCGCGCAGCACGGCATGAACTGGATCAACCTGGGCCTGAAGCCGGGTTGGAACTCCAGCACCGCTTCCGAGAACGACATCAACCGCCTCGGGTTCTTCGACGGCGCCGCCGCGCAGAGCAACTCCGACCAAGGCGTCGAAGGCGTGCACAAGGCCGACCTGCTGACCGCCGAGCACCTCGGCCGCCGCGTCGCCGGGACGACCCGCGTCTTCCTCGCGGGCCGCGTCGCCGTCGCCGCCTGACCCGCGCGGGGCACGACCCCGGGCGGGGCGTCCGTCAGAAGCCGAAGTCCTGGGTCCACCACGGGCCGCCGGAGGCGAGGTACACACCGACGCCGAGGGTGCGGTACTCGCAGTTGAGGATGTTGGCCCGGTGGCCCGGGCTGTCCATCCACGCCCTCATCACCGCGTCGGCGTCGCCCTGACCTCGGGCGATGTTCTCCCCGCCGAGGCTGGTGATCCCGGCGTTCGACGCGCGGTCCCACGGGGTCTTCCCGTCCGGGTCGGTGTGGTCGAAGAAGCCGCGCACGGCCATGTCCTTGCTGAAGGCGCCGGCGAGGGCGGCCAACGGCGGGTTCGCGCGCACCGGACCACAGCCGGCCTTCGCCCGCTCCACGTTCACCAGCGTCAGCACGGCGGCCTCCTCGGAGGACCCCCCGCCGGAGGTCGGCGCGGAGGGCTTGGCGGGCGGCGGATCGGCAGGCTTCGGCGGCTTGGGCGCCGCCGGTACGGGCGTCTGCGCAGCCTTCGTCGAGGGCGCGGGCGAGGGGGAGGCCGACGCGGAAGCCGAGGCGGACGGGCTCGGCGAGGCCGACGGCGAGGGGGAACCCGAAGGGCTGCCGGATGCGCTGCCGGACGGGGACGGGGCGTCGGGGGAGCGGCCGGAAAGGTTCGCCAGGCCGCCCTGCTCGCTCGCGTCCGAGGCGCCGCCGGCGTCCTTGTGCGCAGCGCCCTTGGCCTCGGTCTTGGCGTCCGAGCCCTGGCCGACGTAGGGGAAGCTCCCGCCGACGGGCACCAGGCCGGTGGTCACGGCCGCGGTCCCCAGGACCACTGCCACGCAGGCGCCGAGCAGGCCGGTGCGCACGGCGAGGCCGCCGCGGCCGTCGCGCTGCGGCGCGGGGAGTCGGTGGCGTCCCATCGGCTGTGCCTTCCAAGATCAACCGTTACTCGCCCAAATGGGTGAGCATTGAGGCGCGACTGTAGCCCATGGCGTGCCGGGGGCAAGGTGACCGGAATCCGATTGCCCGGTTAGCGTTCACGCATGAATGAACATGTCCGGGTGACCGCCTGGGTACGCGGCCGGGTACAGGGAGTGGGCTTCCGCTGGTTCACCAGGGCCAATGCGCTGGAGATCGGCGAGCTGGTGGGCTTCGCGCTCAACCTCGACGACGGGCGGGTGCAGGTCGTCGCCGAAGGTCAACGTGAGAATTGCCACCGGCTGCTCGACTGGCTCCGGTCCGCCGACACGCCCGGGCGGGTGGACGGGGTGACCGAGATCTGGGGAATTCCGCGCGGCGGCTATGACGGGTTCGCGATCCGGTGATCGTGCGCTGATCGCATCTACATACCGCCGGAACTGCGCATACGTTGCCGAGTGTGGTCATCAGTGGAAGGCTCGGAGGTGAGGACGATCTCCGTCCCCCTTGCGGGAAACGGGCTGCCCGCCGATACAGGGCGTGATCGTGTTGACCGTCAAACTTTTTGGTGAGACGCTGGAAGCCCCGCGCACCTGAGCTGTTTGGCAGTGTTGGCAGTATTTAGCGCAGTGACTGACAGCCACTGCCGGACAACGCGGGTGCGATTCCCTCACGACCCACACCGCTTCGGTCGGTCACTCAGTGTGGAGGACCATCCATCATGGCAAAGGCGCTTCTCGGTTACGTCGGCGGTTCCGACCCGCGACTCCTCGCCGAGATGCGACGGCTTCAGCAGCGCGTCCAGGACCTCGAGTCCGAGCTCGGACGAATCCAGTCCGAGAATGACGCTCTGAACGCGGCCGCCGCTCAGCACGGAGACTTGCTGCTGGACAGCATCGACATCGACGTACCCCAGGCGGAGCCTGCGCTCACCTGATTCGCGATCTCGTCGCTGTGACTGTCAGCCCGCCCCTCTCGACTGTCAGCACCGCTTGATCTGCAAGGGACGCTTCGGCGTCCCTTCTTTCTTTCCCGTCGTCCTCGTCGCTCTCCGCCGGCTTCGCCGTTCTCCCATTGCGCCAGGTGGGGGGCCATTTCCTTTAACGTCAGATGTGCCCTGCACCTTCATGGGCGAAACCGAACGTGAAAGGTAGAGTCCGGCGGCGTGCACCTCAAGGCCCTGACCCTGCGCGGTTTCAAATCGTTCGCATCCGCCACCACCCTGCGTTTCGAGCCGGGCATCACCTGTGTCGTCGGCCCCAACGGCTCGGGCAAGTCCAATGTGGTGGACGCACTCTCCTGGGTCATGGGTGAGCAAGGGGCCAAGTCCCTGCGCGGCGGCAAGATGGAGGACGTCATCTTCGCCGGGACCACCGGCCGGCCGCCGCTCGGCCGCGCCGAGGTCTCGCTGACCATCGACAATTCCGACGGCGCACTACCGATCGACTATGCCGAGGTCACCATCACCCGGATCATGTTCCGGGGCGGCAGCAGCGAATACCAGATCAACGGGGACACCTGCCGGCTCCTGGACATCCAGGAGCTGCTCTCCGATTCCGGCATCGGCCGCGAGATGCACGTCATCGTCGGCCAGGGCCAGCTGGATTCCGTCCTGCACGCCGATCCGATGGGCCGCCGCGCCTTCATCGAGGAGGCGGCGGGCGTGCTCAAGCACCGCAAGCGCAAGGAGAAGGCGCTGCGGAAGCTGGACTCGATGCAGGCGAACCTCGCACGGGTCCAGGACCTCGGCGACGAACTGCGGCGCCAGCTCAAGCCGCTGGGACGGCAGGCCGCGGTCGCCCGGCGGGCCGCCGTCATCCAGGCCGACCTGCGCGACGCCCGGCTGCGGCTGCTCGCGGACGACCTCGTCATCCTGCGCGACGCGCTCGACGCGGAGATCGCGGACGAGTCCGCGCTGAAGGAACGCAAGGAGTCGGCCGAGGCGGAGCTGTCCGGGGCGCTGCGCCGGGAGGCCGAGTCGGAGGAGGCCGTGCGCGTGCTCGCGCCGCGACTCCAGCGGGCGCAGCAGACCTGGTACGAACTGTCGCAACTGGCCGAGCGGGTTCGCGGCACGGCGTCGCTGGCCGAGGCACGGGTCCGCAGCGCGACCGCTCCCGTAGAGGAGGAGCGGCGCGGCCGCGACCCCGAGGACCTGGAGAAGGAGGCCGCCCGGGTCCGCGACCAGGAAGCGGAACTGACGGCCGCGCTGGAGGCCGCGACCCGCGCCCTGGAGGACACCTCGGCGCACCGGGCGGAACTGGAACGCGCGCTGGAGGGCGAGGAGCGCCGGCTGCGGGACGCGGCGCGGGCCATCGCGGACCGCCGCGAGGGCCTGGCCCGGCTGACCGGACGGCTGGGAGCGGCCCGCTCCCGGGCCGGGGCCGCGCAGGCGGAGATCGACCGGCTGGTCGCCGCCCGGGACGAAGCGGAATCCCGGTCGGTGGCGGCGCGCGAGGAGTACGAGGCCCTCGCCGAGGAGGTCGGGGCGCTGGACGCCGGCGAGGCCGTGGCGGCGGAACACGAAGCCGCACGGGCCGAGCTGACCGCCGCGGAGGCCGCGCTCTCCGCGGCCCGCGACGCACTGGCCGCGGCGGAACGATCCCGCGCGGCGGTGTCCGCGCGCCGGGAGGCATTGGCGCTCGGCCTGCGGCGCAAGGACGGCACCGCGGCGGTGCTGGCGGCCCGGGAGCAGTTGGCGGGCCTGCTCGGCCCGGCGGCGCAGCGGCTGTCGGTGGCCACGGGGTACGAGGTCGCGGTCGCGGCGGCACTGGGCGCGGCGGCCGACGCCCTCGCCGTGACCTCCCCGGCGGCGGCCGCCGCCGCGATCCGGCACCTGCGCGACGCGGACGCCGGCCGGGCGACCTTCCTGATCGCCCCGACGGCGGTCCCGGCCCAGCCACCGGCCCCGGCGGGCGCTCCGGCCGGGGCCGGACCCGCCGCCCCGGGAGATGACCAGGGCGCGACCGGGCACGTACCGCCCGCCCAGGTCCCCGGGCCGAGCTCGCCGGTCCCCGCCCCCGCCCACGCCCCCGCCCCCGGCGCGGAGCCGGCCCGGGAGCCGGGCCCTGCGGGGGCCGTGCGCACCGTGGGGACGCGGGCCCCGGACCCCGTCGCGGCCCCGGCTCCCGGTGGGTCCGGCGTGGCCGTCGCCGAGCTGGTCGGCGGGGACGCCGGGCTGCGCCGGTCCGTGGCCCGGGTCGTGCGGGACTACCGGGTCGTGCCGGAACTGGCGGACGCGGAGGCGCTCGTGGCCGAGCACCCCGAGCTGGTCGCGGTGACCGTGGGGGGCGACGTACTGGGGGCGCACCTCGCCCAGGGCGGGGCCGCCGGAGCGCCCAGCCTCATCGAGGTGCAGGCCGCGGTCGACGAGGCGGACGCCGACCTGAGCGGCCTGGAGGTCGAGTGCCGGGCGCTGACCGGGGCCCGCGCGGACGCCGAAGCCCGGCGCCGCGCGTGCGCCGAGCTGGTCGAGGACCTGGCCGAGCGACGCCGCGCGGGCGAACAGGCGAAGGCCGGGGTCGCCCAGCAGCTCGGGCGGCTGTCCGGCCAGGCCAAGGGCGCGGCGGGTGAGGCCGAGCGCTGCGCCGCCGCGGCGGCCAAGGCGCAGGACGCGCTGGAGCAGGCGCTGGCCGATGTCGAGGAGTGCGCCGAACGGCTCGCGGTGGTCGAGGAGATGCCCGGCGCCGAGGAGCCGGACGCCTCGGCCCGCGACCGGCTCGCGGCGGACGGTGCCAACGCCCGGCAGACCGAGATGGAGGCACGGCTCCTGCTGCGCACCCACGAGGAACGGGTCAAGGCGCTGGCGGGCCGGGCCGATTCCCTCGACCGCGCGGCCCGGGCGGAGCGCGAGGCCCGGGCCCGGGCGGAGCGGCGCACGGCCCGGCGGCGCCACGAGGCCCGGGTGGCCACGGCGGTGGGCGACGGCGCCCGCCAGCTGTCGGCGCACATCGAGGTGTCCCTGGCCCGCGCGGACGGCGAGCGCCGGGCCGCGGAGGCCGCGAAGGGCGTCCGGGAGGGGGAGCTGGCGCAGGCCCGTACCCGCGGTCGCGACCTCAAGGGCGAACTCGACAAGCTCACCGACTCCGTGCACCGCGGCGAGGTGCTCGGCGCCGAGAAGCGGTTGCGCATCGAGCAGGTGGAGACCAAGGCGCTGGAGGAGTTCGGGGTGACGGCGGCCGGTCTGGTCGCCGAGTACGGACCGGACCAGCCGGTGCCCGCCGGCGAACCCGGCGCGCCTGCCGAGCCCGCCGAGATCGAGGCGCAGGACGGCGGGGGAGCGGAGCGGGGCACTCCGGACTCCGCCGCGCTGCCCGTTCCCTACGTCCGGGCGCAGCAGGAGAAGCGGCTGCGCGCCGCCGAACGGGCGTACCAGCAGCTCGGCAAGGTCAATCCGCTCGCTCTGGAGGAGTTCGCGGCGCTGGAGGAACGGCACAAGTTCCTGAGCGAGCAGCTCGAAGACCTGCGCAAGACCCGGGCCGACCTCCTTCACGTCGTGAAGGAGGTCGACCAGCGCGTCGAGCAGGTGTTCACCGAGGCGTACCACGACACGGCCCGCGAGTTCGAGGGCGTCTTCTCGCGGCTCTTCCCGGGCGGCGAGGGGCGCCTCGTCCTGACCGATCCCGACAACATGCTCACCACCGGCGTGGACGTGGAGGCCCGCCCGCCGGGCAAGAGGGTCAAGCGGCTCTCGCTGCTCTCCGGCGGCGAACGCTCGCTGACGGCCGTGGCCCTGCTGGTCTCCATCTTCAAGGCCCGGCCCAGCCCGTTCTATGTGATGGACGAGGTCGAGGCGGCCCTGGACGACACGAACCTGCAGCGGCTGATCAGGATCATGGAGGAGCTCCAGGAGAGTTCCCAGCTGATCGTGATCACGCACCAGAAGCGGACGATGGAGGTCGCCGACGCGCTCTACGGGGTCTCGATGCAGGGCGACGGGGTCTCCAAGGTCATCAGCCAGCGCCTGCGCTGAGGGGGCCATAGAAGCCCATCTCTTCAAGAAGTGAAGTCAAAGACGGCCCCGTGTCCCCCCTGTTCCGTCAGGTGGGCCATGAGGGCCGGGTGGGGCGAAGTTCGGGGCACGTCTTGACTTCACAAAATGAAGACATAGGCTCGCTCCCGCTTGTCCTTCCTTTCGGGTGGTGGCCGATCTTGAACTGTGCGCCACTGGTAGGAATCACCCCCACATCCGCCCGTCACCGCAGCCGGGCACGCAGGAGCAGACCTTGACCAGCACAGCGCAGGCGTCCTCGCCGGGCGGCGGACGTGCATCGCAGCCCGAGCACCTCGGTCACGTCATCTTCATCACCGCTGCCGCGGCGATGGGCGGCTTCCTCTTCGGGTACGACAGCTCCGTCATCAACGGCGCCGTCGAGGCCATCCGGGGCCGCTTCGACGTCGGCTCCGCCACCCTCGCCCAGGTGATCGCCGCCGCACTCATCGGCTGCGCCCTCGGCGCGGCCACCGCGGGCCGCATCGCCGACCGGATCGGCCGCATCCGCTGCATGCAGATCGCGGCCGTCCTCTTCACCGCGAGCGCCATCGGTTCCGCCCTGCCGTTCGCCCTCTGGGACCTGGCCGTGTGGCGCGTCATCGGCGGCTTCGGCATCGGCATGGCCTCGGTCATCGGCCCCGCCTACATCGCCGAGGTGTCGCCGCCCGCCTACCGCGGCCGCCTCGCCTCCTTCCAGCAGGCCGCGATCGTCATCGGCATCGCCATCTCCCAGCTCGTCAACTGGGGCATCCTGAACCTCGCGGGCGGCGACCAGCGCGGCAAGGTCGGCGGACTGGAGGCCTGGCAGTGGATGCTCGGCGTGATGGTGGTCCCGGCCGTGCTCTACGGGCTGCTCTCCTTCGCGATCCCCGAGTCCCCGCGCTTCCTCGTCTCGGTGGGGCGGATGGAGAAGGCCAAGATCGTCCTGCGCGAGGTCGAGGGCGAGAACATCGACGCCGACGCCCGGGTCCGCGAGATCGACAGCGCCATCCATTCGGAGCAGAAGTCCAGTTTCAAGGACCTGCTCGGCGGCCGCTTCGGCTTCCTGCCGATCGTCTGGATCGGCATTGGCCTCTCCGTCTTCCAGCAGCTCGTCGGCATCAACGTGATCTTCTACTACAGCTCCTCGCTGTGGCAGTCGGTCGGCATCGACCCGAGCTCCTCGTTCCTGTACTCCTTCGAGACCTCCGTCGTGAACATCATCGGTACGGTGATCGCGATGGTGTTCGTGGACCGGATCGGTCGCAAACCACTGGCCCTCATCGGCTCCGCGGGCATGACGGTCTCCCTCGCACTGGCCGCGTGGGCGTTCTCCTACAAGGACACCAGCGGCGGCGACATCGCCCTGCCGCACGCCCAGGGCCTGGTGGCCCTCATCGCCGCCAACTTCTTCGTCCTCTTCTTCGCCCTCTCGTGGGGCGTGGTGGTCTGGGTGCTCCTCGGCGAGATGTTCCCCGGCCGGATCCGCGCGGCCGCCCTCGGCGTGGCCGCCGCGGCCCAGTGGATCGCCAACTGGGTCATCACGGTGTCGTTCCCGACGCTCTCGGACTGGAACCTGTCCGGTGCGTACGTGATCTACGCGGTCTTCGCCCTGCTCTCGATCCCCTTCATCCTCAAGTGGGTGCCGGAGACCAAGGGCAAGGCGTTGGAGGAGATGGGGTAACCAATCCCCGCCACCGCCCCGTCTCCCCCGGTACTGCCCCGGCTCAGTCCTTGAGCCGGGGCAGTACCCGTTGGCACAGGAGCTCCAGGCTGCGCTGCCCCTCGTCCAGCGGCATGCCGCCGCACAGCGGGTGCAGGACCAGGTTGCCGGCCTCGCCCGCGCCCCGGGCGTACGTCACCGCCTCGTCCGGGGTCAGGATCCGGTACACCCCCTCCGCGCGCAGCTCCTCCACGGTCCGCGCGCCGGAGCGCACCGCCGAGCGGATGTCCTTGGACTGCCAGGAGGCGTACATGCCCGCCTCGTGCAGGAAGTGGTGGCCGTACAGCGCCCACGCGCGGTCCGGGTCCTCGGCGATGTGCAGCAGCGGTGTCTCGGCCGCGGGCATCATGCAGAAGCCCTCGGTGCCGTACTCCGCCAGCCGCGCGAGGTAGTACGCCTCCAGCTCCGGCAGGTGCGCGCTCGGGAAGAACGGCAGGCCGAGCCGGGCCGCGCGCCGGGCCGCCGCCTGCGAGCTGCCGCCGACCAGCAGCAGCGGGTGCGGCCGGGTGAAGGGGCGCGGGGTGACCTTCACGGTGCGGCCGCGGTAGGTGAAGGGCTCTCCGGTCCACGCCCGGAGCAGGGTCTCCAGCAGCTCGTCCTGGAGCCGGCCGCGCCTGCCCCACTCGACGCCGTGCTGCTCGTACTCCGCGGGCCGGTACCCGATGCCCGCCACGGTCACCAGGCGCCCGCCGCTCAGCAGGTCCAGGACCGCGATGTCCTCGGCGACCTTCAGCGGGTCGTGGAGCGGCCCGATGATCGCCGAGACCGTGACCGCGATCCGCCGGGTGGCGCCGAAGACCGCGCCCGCGAAGGCGAACGGCGAGGGCAGCCAGTTGTTGTCGGTGCCGTGGTGCTCCTCGGTCTGAAGGGTGTCGACCCCGTGCTCGTCGGCGTACCGGGCCATCTCCAGTGCCGCGCGGTAGCGGGCGGAGAGGGTCTCGGGCGTGCCGTCCGGGTCGATGAGGTTGAACCGGGCCACGGTGATGGGCATGAAGAAGTCCCCCTTCGCCTTGCTGCTCGCGGTGACGGGCCGGGCGAAGGGGGACGTTAGCTGACGCAGCGTCAGTTGGACAGGGATCCGGCGGGCTCGGGCTCCCGCGCGGGCGCGTCCTCGTCCGCCACCGGCGCCCCGGTGCGCGGAAGGACGGCGTACAGCAGCCCGGAGGTCACGATGCCGGCCGCCCAGCCGAGGCCGTTCTCGCCGATCCAACTGTCGGCGAGCGGCCCGCCGAACCAGTCGACCTTGGTGAACAGCAGGCCCACGACCAGGGCGGTCCCCCATGCGCACATCGCCTGCCAGGCGAAGCCGCCCTTGTACCAGTAGGCACTGGTGCGCCCCGTGTTCAGCAGTGCGGCCCCGTCGTACGTGCGCCCGCGCAGCATGTCCACGCCGAAGACGCCGATCCACGCGGAGAACGCCACGGCCAGCAGGGTCAGGAAGGAGATGAACGACCCGAAGAAGCTGGTGGCCACGACCATCAGCAGGAAGCCGAAGACCAGGCTGATGACGGCGTTGACGCTGACGGCCCAGGCGCGCGGGACCTTGATGCCGAGGGTCTGCGCGGTGAAGCCGGCCGAGTACATCGACATCGAGTTGATCAGCAGCATCCCGACCAGGGCCACGAGCAGGTACGGGACGGCGATCCAGACGGGCAGCAGCTCACCGATGAAGGAGACCGGGTCCTGCGCGGTGGCCAGGTCGGGGGTGCCGACCGCCATGACCGCGCCCATCAGGACCATCGGGATGACGACCACGGCCGCGCCGCCGATCGTCGCGCCGACCATGCCCCTGGAGGAAGCGGTGCGCGGCAGGTACCGCGTGAAGTCGGGGCCGGAGGGCACCCAGCTGATCCCGCCCGCCGCGATCGTGCCGATGCCCGCGACCATCATCGCGGTCGAGCCGGCCGGCTTGTCGAAGACCGCGGACCAGTCGGTCTCGACGATCAGGTAGCCGAGGACCAGCACGCTGAAGGCGCCGAAGAGGTACGTCGACCACGTCGAGCACACGCGCAGCGCGTTGATGCCGAGCCCGGAGACCACGAAGGTGCAGCCGACGAAGAGCAGCAGAGTGACCACGATCAGCGCGGTGTTCTTGTGGATGTCGAAGAGCAGGTCCAGGACGGTCAGCATGGCGAAGGCGCCGCTGACCGCGTTGATCGTCTCCCAGCCCCAGCGGGCGACCCAGATGAGCGCGCCGGGGAAGAGGTTGCCGCGCTGGCCGAAGACGGCGCGCGAGAGGGCCATGCCCGGGGCGCCGCCGCGCTTGCCGGCGATGGATATCAGCCCGACGATCCCGTAGGAGAGCACGGGCGCCGCGACGGCGACGACGAGGACCTGCCAGAAGTTCAGCTTGTTGAAGATGACCAGACCCGCGCCCATGGTCAGCAGCAGCACGCTGATGTTGGCGGCGACCCAGGTCGGGACGAGTTCACGGACGCGGCCCGTGCGCTCGCCGTCCGGGACTGGTTCGAGGCCGCGGGTTTCCATCGCGGTCTCTGTGGCGCCGTCGGCGGGCTCGGCAGACATGCGGTACTCCGGGAGGGGCTGGGGGCGGGGGAGGTCGACCATCATCGTAGATTTGATGTGAAAAGCTCAAATAGAGGCTTACGCCCCTTGGCTGATTCGCCAAGGTCCGGGGTCCGGGCCGACGGTGACCGATACTGGGTTGGTTATGGAAATCCTCATCCTTGCTGTAGTCATCGCCCTGGTCGCGGTCGGCGCGGTCAGCGGGCTCGTGGTCAGCAGCCGCAAGAAGAAGCAGCTGCCCCCCACGGCACCGTCGAGCACGCCGACCATCACTGCCCCGCCCGCCGAGCCGCAGGTCGGGGACGACGCCGCACCCACGGTGGACGAGCCGCGGCGCACGATCGAGGAGGTCGTGCTCCCCGAGGGGGAGACCGCCACCGACTCGCCGGTCGCCGTCGAGGACCCCGTCGTCGCGGCGCCCGAGGCGCCCGCCCTGGACGTGCCCGAGCCCACCGCGGGCCGGCTCGTGCGGTTGCGCGCCCGGCTCGCCCGTTCGCAGAACTCGCTGGGCAAGGGGCTGCTGACGCTGCTCTCCCGCGAGCACCTCGACGAGGACACCTGGGAGGAGATCGAGGAGACGCTCCTCATCGCCGACGTCGGCGTCGCCCCCACGCAGGAGCTGGTGGACCGGCTGCGCGAGCGGGTCAAGGTCCTCGGCACCCGCACCCCGGCCGACCTGCGCGCCCTCCTGAAGGAGGAGCTGCTGACCCTGCTCGGCACCGACTTCGACCGCGCCGTGAAGACGGAGAGCGGCGTCGACACCCCGGGCGTCGTGATGGTCGTCGGCGTCAACGGCACCGGTAAGACCACCACCACCGGCAAGCTCGCCCGCGTCCTGGTCGCGGACGGCCGCAGCGTGGTCCTCGGCGCGGCCGACACCTTCCGCGCCGCCGCCGCCGACCAGCTCCAGACCTGGGGCGACCGGGTCGGCGCGCGCACGGTGCGCGGTCCCGAGGGCGGCGACCCGGCGTCGATCGCCTACGACGCCGTCAAGGAGGGCATCGCCGAGGGCGCGGACGTCGTACTGATCGACACCGCGGGCCGGCTGCACACCAAGACCGGCCTGATGGACGAGCTGGGCAAGGTCAAGCGCGTCGTGGAGAAGCACGGCCCGCTGGACGAGATCCTGCTGGTCCTGGACGCCACCACCGGGCAGAACGGTCTGACCCAGGCCCGCGTCTTCGCCGAGGTCGTGGACATCACCGGCATCGTGCTGACCAAGCTCGACGGCACCGCCAAGGGCGGCATCGTCGTCGCCGTCCAGCGCGAGCTGGGCGTCCCGGTCAAGCTGGTCGGCCTGGGCGAGGGCCCGGACGACCTGGCGCCCTTCGAGCCGGAGGCCTTCGTCGACGCCCTGATCGGCGACTGACCCCCGCACCGGCCACCCGGCCGTACGGCCCCCGGGGCCCCCGCGCCACGACGGCGCGGGGGCCCCGTCGCATCGGCGCCGGCCGGGGCGTCAGCGGCTGAAGCGGTGGCAGATGTAGGCCAGCGTGCCCAGCAGCAGCCGGGCCTGCGGGGGGCCGCCCGCGGAGTCGAGGGTCGGCGGGCGCAGCCAGACGACCGGGCCGAACCCCGCGTGGTCGGAGGGCGGAGCCGTGACGTGGGCTCCCTTCCCCAGAGCGCGCAGGTCGAGGTCCGCGTCGTCCCAGCCCATCCGGTACAGCAGCTGCGGCAGCTCGGCCGCCGCCCCCGGGGCCACGAAGAACTGGGCCCGCCCGTCGGGGGTCGCGGTCACCGGACCCAGCGGCAGACCCATCCGCTCCAGCCGCACCAGCGCCTGCCGCCCGGCCTCCGCGGAGACCTCGATGACATCGAAGGAACGGCCCGCCGGGAGGAGCACCGCGGCGCCCGGGAACCCGCCCCAGGCGTCGGTCACCTCGTCCAGCGTGGCCCCTGCGGGGACCACCACCCCGAAGTCCAGCGGGTGCGCCCCCGGGGCCGCGCAGCGCGCGTTCCCGCAGGAGCAGTCCCGGCCGGGGGAGGCGGCCCGGGCGCCGGGAACCGCGTCCCATCCCCACAGTCCGGTGTACTCGGCCACCGCTGTGCATTCCGACATCCGGCCGCGGCGCCGAGCGCCGGACCGGAACTCCTTGGTGCTCCGGCTGCCGCCGATCGTGAAGCCCATGCCCATGCCCCCTCCAACGGGTCGAGCGCGCCGGTGGTTACGACTCACCGCGACGCGGTCGTCGACCGTGCGGCACACGGGCCACGCCCGGCGCACTCCTCGCCGTGCGCGCCCCGGCGTACACCGCTGCGCCGACTGCGGGTCATCCCGTGTCAAGTGAATCGTGCTCGGCGCGTGGCGAGTTCATTCGAAGGGGTGGCGAATGGTGGCGATTCCGCAAACGGCCTCGCCGTAGGGGTGATCGTAGGATTACTTTCAGTGCACGAACCCCGAAGGTACGCCCGTCCGTGGGTATGCCGGAGGCAATGTGTGAAGGGCTTGTGAAGGCCCCATGTGGCCCACCCGGGCCCGGCCAGGGTTTCGTGTGAAAGAGGCTGAGTGGATGGGGGCGTTCCAGTGAGCGGCAGCGACGCAAGCGGAACGGACGCGGACTCAGCCGTCCGGGGCCGCGCCGAGGACCCCCGTCCCAACGAGCAGCTGACGTCGTGGTTCGTCCGCAGCGGCTGGTCCAAGGGCGAACTCGCCCGCCAGGTCAACCGCCGCGCCCGCCAGATGGGCGCCCACCACATCAGCACCGACACCTCCCGGGTCCGCCGCTGGCTCGACGGCGAACAGCCGCGCGAGCCCGTCCCGCGCATCCTCTCCGAGCTCTTCTCCGAACGCTTCGGCAGCGTCGTCGCCATCGAGCAGCTCGGCCTGCGCACGGCGCACCAGACCCCCTCCGTCTCCGGCGTGGACCTGCCCTGGGCGGGCGATCAGACCGTCGCGCTGCTCGGCGAGTTCTCCCGCAGCGACCTGATGCTCGCCCGCCGGGGCTTCCTCGGGACCTCGCTCGCGCTCTCCGCCGGCCCCGCCCTCATCGAGCCCATGCAGCGCTGGCTCGTCCCCGCCCCGGCCGCCGACCCGGGATCGCGGGAGGCGGGACCGGCGGGCTCCCGGACCGGCGCCCTCAGCGGCTACCGGCCCCCCCGGCTCTCCGAACCGGAACTCGACCTGCTCGAAGCGACCACCGTCATGTTCCGCCAGTGGGACGCCCAGTGCGGCGGCGGCCTGCGCCGCAAGGCCGTCGTCGGCCAGCTCCACGAGGTCACCGACCTGCTCCAGGAGAACCACCCGGCCCCGGTCATGCGGCGGCTCTTCAAGGTCGCCGCGGAACTCGCCGAACTCGCGGGCTGGATGAGCTACGACATCGGGCTGCACCCCACCGCGCAGAAGTACTTCGTGCTCGCCCTGCACGCCTCCAAGGAGGCCGGGGACAAGCCGCTCGGCTCGTACATCCTCTCCAACATGAGCCGCCAGATGATCCACCTCGGCCGCCCCGACGACGCCCTGGAGCTCATCCACCTCGCCCAGTACGGCAGCCGCGACTGCGCGGGCCCCCGCACCCAGGCCATGCTGTATGCGATGGAGGCCCGCGCCTACGCCAACATGGGACAGCCCAGCCGCTGCAAGCGGGCCGTGCGGATGGCCGAGGACACCTTCGGGGACGCCGCCCTGGACGGCGAGACCGAGCCGGACTGGATCCGCTTCTTCTCCGAGGCCGAACTGAGCGGCGAGAACGCCCACTCCTTCCGGGACCTCGCCTACGTCGCGGGCCGCAGCCCCACCTACGCCTCGCTCGCCGAACCCGTCATGCGGCGGGCGGTGGAACTCTTCTCCGCGGACGAGGAACACCAGCGCTCCTACGCCCTCAACCTGATCGGCATGGCCACCGTCCACCTGCTCCAGCGCGAGCCCGAGCAGTCCGCGGTCCTCGTCGACCAGGCCCTCGACGTGGCGCGAAAGGTGCGGTCCGAACGCGTCAACACGCGGCTGCGCAAGACCGTCGACACCGCCGCCCGTGAGTACGGCCACGTCGCCGAAGTCGTCCAGCTCACCGACCACCTCGCGGCCCGTCTCCCGGAGTCCGCGGAAGCCGTCTGACGCCCTCGACGGCCACCCCCGAGGCCCCGGCCGCGGCAGTCCTCCCGTGAAGCCCGATCAGGCTCCCCCGCCCCAGGTCAGCCGGAGGACGGCCGCGGCCGGCTCGCTGTGCCCCCGTTCATGGACGCGTAACACGCACGACCTCTTCGTCATCGGCGCGAAACACCCAGCGGCGCCGCCGGAAACCGGCCTGCGCGAATCTCAGGGCCAATAACCGGCCAGCCCCGGTCAGCTCCCCGGACCGGGCCCCCTTAACGCCGCTCAGGTTTTCACGATCGCCCGCACGCGAACGTACCGACGACGAGGAGACGCCGATGGCATCAGCCATCACGACCCTCGCGGCAGACGCCCCGACGCTGTCTGCCGCGAACACCGGGTTCATGCTCATCTGCTCCGCCCTGGTCATGCTGATGACCCCGGGTCTCGCCTTCTTCTACGGAGGCATGGTCCGCGTCAAGAGCAGTCTCAACATGCTGATGATGAGCTTCATCAGCCTCGGGATCGTCACGATCCTCTGGGTCCTCTACGGCTTCAGCCTCGCCTTCGGCACCGACAAGGGCTCCCTGATCGGCTGGTCCTCCGACTACCTCGGCCTCAGCGGCATCGGGATCACCGAGCTGTGGGACGGCTACACCATCCCGGTCTACGTCTTCGCCGTCTTCCAGCTGATGTTCGCGATCATCACACCGGCGCTGATAAGCGGTGCGCTCGCCGACCGCGTCAAGTTCAGCGCCTGGGCCCTCTTCATCACCCTCTGGGTCACGATCGTCTACTTCCCCGTCGCCCACTGGGTGTGGGGCACGGGCGGCTGGCTCTTCGAACTCGGCGTCATCGACTTCGCGGGCGGCACCGCCGTCCACATCAACGCGGGCGCCGCGGCCCTCGGCGTCATCCTCGTCATCGGCAAGCGCGTCGGCTTCAAGAAGGACCCGATGCGCCCGCACAGCCTGCCGCTCGTGATGCTCGGCGCGGGCCTGCTCTGGTTCGGCTGGTTCGGCTTCAACGCCGGTTCCTGGCTCGGCAACGACGACGGCGTCGGCGCCGTCATGTTCGTCAACACCCAGGTCGCCACCGCCGCCGCCATGCTGGCCTGGCTCGGCTACGAGAAGCTGCGCCACGGCTCCTTCACCACGCTGGGCGCCGCCTCCGGCGCGGTCGCGGGCCTCGTCGCCATCACCCCCTCCGGCGGCTCCTGCTCCCCGCTCGGCGCGATCGCCATCGGCGCCATCGCCGGTGTCGTCTGCGCCATGGCGGTCGGCCTGAAGTACAAGTTCGGCTTCGACGACTCCCTCGACGTGGTCGGCGTCCACCTGGTCGGCGGTGTCATCGGCTCCCTGCTCGTCGGCCTCTTCGCCACCGGCGGGGTGCAGTCCGACGCGGCCGGCCTCTTCTACGGCGGCGGCCTCGACCAGCTCGGCAAGCAGGCCGTCGGGGTCTTCTCGGTCCTCGCGTACTCTCTCGTCGCGTCCGCGGGCCTCGCCTTCCTCCTCGACAGGACGATGGGGATGCGCGTCACCGAGGACGACGAGGTCTCCGGCATCGACCAGGTCGAACACGCCGAGACCGCCTACGACTTCAGCGGAGCCGGCGGCGGTTCCTCGTCCCGGTCCACCAGCTCCGTACCCGTCGCCGCTGCCAGCAAGAAGGTGGATGCATGAAGCTCATCACCGCGATCGTCAAGCCGCACCGGCTCGACGAGATCAAGGAGGCCCTCCAGACCTTCGGGGTCCACGGTCTGACCGTCTCCGAGGCCAGCGGGTACGGCCGCCAGCGCGGGCACACCGAGGTCTACCGCGGCGCGGAGTACACCGTGGACCTCGTCCCGAAGATCCGCATCGAGGTGGTCGTCGAGGACGACGCGGCCGAGGACGTCATGCACGTCGTCGTCGAGGCCGCCCGCACCGGCAAGATCGGTGACGGCAAGGTGTGGAGTGTCCCCGTGGACTCGGTGGTCCGGGTCCGCACCGGCGAGCGCGGCGCTGACGCGCTTTAGCTGACAGGAGCCCTGGGTGACGAGCGTCGACAACACGACCGGCACGGCCGACTCGGGACCCAGCGGTTACGCCGCGGCCCGGCTGCGACTCCTCCAGGAGGAGTCGCGGTCCGGGCCCGCCCGGCGTTCCGCCCTCTCCGGGCTGACCGACGACTGGCTGAACGCGCTGTTCGCGACCGCCGTGCGGGAGAGCGGGGTCCGGGGCGCCGCCCTGGTCGCCGTCGGCGGCTACGGGCGCGGCGAACTCTCCCCGCGCAGCGACCTCGACCTGCTCCTGCTGCACGACGGCAAGGCGGACCCGAAGGCGCTCAGCGTCCTCGCCGACCGCATCTGGTACCCCGTGTGGGACCTGGGCCTCGCCCTCGACCACTCCGTGCGGACCCCCGGCGAGGCCCGCAGGACCGCCGCCGAAGACCTCAAGGTGCACCTCGGACTGCTGGACGCCCGCCCCGTCGCCGGCGACGTCGGACTCCTCGCGGGGCTGCGCACCTCCGTCCTCGCCGACTGGCGCAACAACGCCGTCAAGCGGCTCCCGCAACTGCACTCGCTCTGCCGGGAGCGGGCCGAGCGGAGCGGGGAACTGCGCTTCCTGCTCGAACCCGACCTCAAGGAGGCCCGCGGCGGACTCCGCGACGTGACCGCGCTGCGGGCCGTGGCCGCCTCCTGGCTGGCCGACGCCCCGCGCGAGGGACTGGCCGAGGCCCGACGGCGCCTCCTGGACGCCCGCGACGCCCTCCACCTGGTCACCGGGCGGGCCACCGACCGGCTCTCCCTCCAGGAGCAGGACCCGGTCGCCGCGCAGCTCGGCCTGCTGGACGCGGACGCGCTGCTGCGCGAGGTGTACGAAGCGGCGCGGGTCGTCTCGTACGCCGGCGACGTCACCTGGCGCGAGGTCGGCCGGGTGCTGCGGGCCCGGGCCTCCCGGCCGCGGCTGCGCGGGCTGCTCGGCACCCGGGGGGCGGCCGCCGTGGAGCGGGCCCCGCTCGCCGAGGGCGTCGTCGAAGCGGACGGCGAGGCCGTACTGGCCCTGGCCGCCCGTCCCGAGCGGGACCCGGTGCTCCCCCTGCGGCTCGGCGCCGCCGCCGCGCAGGCCGGACTCCCGGTGTCGCTGCACGCCGTACGACGCCTGGCCGCGCAGGCGAAACCGCTGCCCGTGCCCTGGCCCGCCGAGGCCCGCGAGCAACTGCTGACCCTGCTGGGCGCGGGGGAGCCCACCGTGGCCGTCTGGGAGGCCCTCGAAGCGGAAGGGCTGATCAGCAGGCTGCTGCCCGACTGGGAGCGGGTCCGCTGCCGCCCCCAGCGCAACCCCGTGCACACCTGGACCGTCGACCGGCACCTCATCGAGACCGCCGTGCGCGCCTCCGCCCTCACCCGCCGGGTCGGCCGCCCGGACCTGCTGCTCATGGCCGCCCTGCTGCACGACATCGGCAAGGGTTGGCCCGGCGACCACTCGGTCGCGGGCGAGATCATCGCCCGCGACGTCGCCGCCCGGGTCGGCTTCGACGCGGACGACGTCGCCGTGCTGGGCACCCTCGTACGGCACCACCTGCTGCTCATCGACACCGCCACCCGGCGGGACCTGGACGACCCCGCGACCGTGCGCTCCGTCGCGGACGCCGTGGGCTCGACCGGCACCCTGGAACTGCTGCACGCCCTGACCGAGGCGGACGCCCTGGCCACCGGACCCGCGGCCTGGAGCACCTGGCGCGGCTCACTCGTCGCCGACCTGGTGGGCCGGGTCGGCGCGGTCCTCGACGGGGAGGCCGCCGCGCCCGAGGCGCCGGGGACGCAGCGGCCGCCGGGCGCGGAACCGGAACGGCTCGCGGTGGAGGCATTGCGCACGGGGGAGCCCGCGCTGGCCCTTTACGCGCGTCAGGAGGAAGAGGACGCGGTCGGCGTCGAGCTGATCGTGGCCGTTCCCGACCAGCCGGGGGTGCTGCCCGCGGCGGCCGGGGTGCTGGCCCTGCACCGGCTCACGGTCCGGGCCGCCGACCTGCGGACGCTGGAGCTGCCGGAGGCGCTGGGGGAGGTGCTGGTGCTGAGATGGCGGGTCGCCGCGGAGTACGGGTCCCTGCCGCAGGGCGCGCGGCTGCGGACGGACCTGATCCGGGCCCTGGACGGCTCGCTGGACGTGCCCGCGCGACTGGCCGACCGCGAGGCCGCCTACCCCCGGCGGCGGGGGGTCGTACCGCCGCCGCCGCGGGTCACCGTGGTCGCGGACGCCTCCCCGCTGGCGACGGTGC
The DNA here is from genome assembly GCF_044454405.1 of Streptomyces sp. NPDC051555. Classification (NCBI taxonomy): domain Bacteria; kingdom Bacillati; phylum Actinomycetota; class Actinomycetes; order Kitasatosporales; family Streptomycetaceae; genus Streptomyces; species Streptomyces sp. NPDC051555. The sequence continues at coordinate 96,028 of NZ_JBITDP010000016.1, forward strand.
TGGAGGTGCGGGCGCCGGACGCGGTGGGGTTGCTGCACCGGATCGGGCGGGCGCTGGACGAGGGCGGGGTCCGGGTGCGGAGCGCGCACGTGTCCACGCTGGGGGCGAACGCGGTGGACACCCTGTATGTGACGGACGTCGAGGGCAAACCCCTGCCGCCCGCGCAAGCCGCCCTCCTGGCCGACACGGTCCTCTCGGCCCTGTCCTGACCCGCCTCCGGCGGCGCCTCAAACGCCGGCGGGGCTGGTGGTGGCGGGGGTCGGCTGTCCGCCGGTGCCTGGCGGCTCAAACGCCGGCCGGGTTGATTCAGCCCCGCCGGCGTTTGAGGCGCCGCCGGAGGCGGGCGGGCCGGACGCGGTCCGAGGGGGTCGGGTCGGATCAGCCCCGCCCGGGGGCACCTCCCAGCGGTAGCTGGGGGAGATCGAGGCGCCGCCGGAGGCGACCGCGGCGGAGCCGGGGCGACCGGCCGCACCCGGCGCCGCCGGAGGCTTCGGGGGCGTTCCGGGACGGGCACCGCCCCGCAGGGTCCGGCATGCGGCGCGGCCCGATACCCTGGGGGGCGACCACACGCCCCCGACCCGAGGAATCGCGACTACCGTGTTCGATACGCTTTCCGACCGCCTCAGCGCGACCTTCAAGAGCCTCCGGGGCAAAGGTCGCCTCTCCGAGCAGGACATCGACGCTGCGGCCCGGGAAATCCGTATCGCCCTCCTCGAGGCAGACGTCGCCCTCCCCGTCGTCCGGTCCTTCATCGCGAAGGTCAAGGAGCGCTCCCTCGGCGTAGAGGTCTCCAAGGCCCTCAACCCCGGCCAGCAGGTCCTCAAGATCGTCAACGAGGAACTCGTCGGGATCCTCGGCGGCGAGACCCGCCGCCTGCGGTTCGCCAAGACCGCCCCCACCGTGATCATGCTCGCGGGCCTCCAGGGTGCCGGTAAGACCACCCTCGCCGGAAAGCTCGGCTTCTGGCTCAAGGGCCAGGGCCACGCCCCGCTGCTCGTCGCCTGCGACCTCCAGCGCCCCAACGCCGTCAACCAGCTCAGCGTGGTCGCCGAGCGCGCCGGCGTCGCGGTCTACGCGCCCGAGCCCGGCAACGGCGTCGGCAATCCGGTGCAGGTCGCCAAGGACTCCATCGAGTACGCCCGTACCAAGCAGTACGACGTCGTGATCGTCGACACCGCGGGCCGCCTCGGCATCGACGCCGAGCTGATGCAGCAGGCCGCGGACATCCGCGACGCCGTCAGCCCGGACGAGATCCTCTTCGTCGTCGACGCGATGATCGGTCAGGACGCGGTCAACACCGCCGAGGCCTTCCGCGACGGCGTCGGCTTCGACGGCGTGGTGCTCTCCAAGCTCGACGGCGACGCCCGCGGCGGTGCCGCGCTCTCCATCGCGCACGTCACCGGCAAGCAGATCATGTTCGCCTCGAACGGCGAGAAGCTCGACGAGTTCGACGCCTTCCACCCGGACCGCATGGCGGGCCGGATCCTCGACATGGGTGACATGCTCACCCTGATCGAGCAGGCCGAGAAGACCTTCAGCCAGGCCGAAGCCGAGAAGATGGCGGCCAAGCTGGCGAAGGGGCCGAAGGAGTTCACGCTCGACGACTTCCTGGCCCAGATGGAGCAGGTCCGCAAGATGGGCTCCATCTCCAAGCTGCTCGGCATGCTGCCCGGCATGGGGCAGATCAAGGACCAGATCAACAACATCGACGAGCGTGACATCGACCGCACCGCGGCCGTCATCAAGTCGATGACCCCGGCCGAGCGACACGACCCGACGATCATCAACGGCTCGCGCCGCGCCCGCATCGCCAAGGGCGCCGGCGTCGAGGTCAGCGCCGTGAAGTCGCTCGTCGAGCGGTTCTTCGACGCCCGCAAGATGATGTCCCGCATGGCCCAGGGCGGCGGCATGCCCGGGATGCCGGGCATGCCGGGCATGGGCGGCGGCCCCGGCCGCCAGAAGAAGCAGATCAAGCAGGCCAAGGGCAAGCGCAAGAGCGGCAACCCGATGAAGCGCAAGGAAGAGGAGGCCGCGGCCGTCCTGCGCAAGGAGCAGGGACCGCAGGCCGTCGAGCCGGGCGGCGACGCGGGCAACCCGTTCGGCCTGCCCGCCGGCCCCGCCGGCCAGGACTTCGAACTCCCCGACGAGTTCAAGAAGTTCATGAAGTAGCACGCACCACGAGGGGCCCCGGTCGCGACCAGCGACCGGGGCCCCTCGCGCGTGCGGGCTGCTCAGGGGCGGTGGCGGGGCTGTCGCGCGGGGGCCGCCCCATGGGGCGATGGTCCGGTTTGTGGCTTAATGTCGGCCGGGAGGACGGCAGAAGGAGGCCTCGTGCCCAGCCCCACCCCCGTACCGCCGCGCGACCGGGCCGACACGCCCTGGCGCTCCGAGGGCGCCCCGCCCGCCCCGCCGCCCAAGAAGAAGATGCCCGGCGGCTGGCGCGGGCTGATCCTCACGGCGCTGATCGTCTACCTGCTGACCAACCTGGTGCTGTCGTTCTTCAACGAGGGCGACGAGCCGACCATCCCGTACACCGAGTTCAGCAAGCAGGTCACCAGCGGCAACGTCTCGAAGATCTACTCCAAGGGCGACGCCATCCAGGGCGAGCTGAAGAACAAGCAGCCCAGGCCCGCCGGAGACGGGGACGGCGACTACACCAAGTTCACGACCCAGCGCCCCGCCTTCGCCGACGACCAGCTCTGGTCCAGCCTCACGTCCAAAGGCGTCGTCGTCACCGCCTCCCCGGTCGTGGAGCACCGCAGCTTCCTGGCCAACCTGCTCATCTCGCTCGCCCCGATGCTGCTGCTCGTCGGCCTGTGGGTGCTCATCGCCCGCCGGATGAGCGGCGGCGGCCTGGGCGGCCCCGGCGGACTCGGACGCAAGCAGCCCCCCAAGCCGGTCGAGCTGGAGGGCGGCAAGCGCACCACCTTCGAGGACGTGGCGGGCATCGACGAGGTGGAGGGCGAGCTGAGCGAGGTCGTCGACTTCCTCAAGAACCCCGAGCGCTACCACCGGATGGGTGCCCGGATGCCCGGCGGCGTCCTGCTCGCGGGCCCGCCCGGCACCGGCAAGACCCTGCTGGCCCGCGCGGTCGCCGGCGAGGCCGGCGTGCCGTTCTTCTCCGCCTCCGCCTCCGAGTTCATCGAGATGATCGTCGGCGTCGGCGCCTCCCGGGTCCGCGAACTCTTCACCGAGGCCCGCAAGGTGGCCCCCGCGATCATCTTCATCGACGAGATCGACACCATCGGCCGGGCCCGCGGCGGCGGCGCGGGCATGGGCGGCCACGACGAGCGCGAACAGACCCTGAACCAGATCCTCACCGAGATGGACGGCTTCTCCGGCTCCGAGGGCGTCGTCGTCATCGCCGCCACCAACCGCGCCGACGTGCTCGACCCCGCACTCACCCGCCCCGGCCGCTTCGACCGCACGGTCGTGGTCTCCCCGCCCGACCGCGGCGGCCGCGAGGCCATCCTGCGCATCCACACCCGGGACATCCCGCTGGCCCAGGAGGTGAGCCTGGCCCAGGTCGCCCGCACCACCCCGGGGATGACCGGCGCCGAGCTCGCCAACCTCGCCAACGAGGCGGCCCTGCTGGCCGTCAAGCGCGAGCAGAAGGCCGTGACCCAGACGGACCTGTCCGACGCCCTGGAGAAGGTCCAGCTCGGCGCGGAGCGGCCGCTGGTCATGCCGGAGGAGGAGCGCCGCCGCACGGCGTACCACGAGAGCGGCCACGCGCTGCTGGGCATGCTCCAGCCGGGCGCCGACCCGGTCCGCAAGATCACCATCGTGCCGCGCGGACGGGCCCTCGGCGTCACCCTCTCCACCCCGGACGCCGACCGGTACGCGTACACCGAGGAGTACCTGCGCGGCCGGATCATCGGCGCGCTCGGCGGGATGGCCGCCGAACAGGTGGTCTACGAGGTCATCACCACCGGCGCCGAGAACGACCTCGAACAGGTGACGAACCTGGCCCGGGGCATGGTCGCCCGCTGGGGCATGAGCGAGCGCGTGGGCAGGCTGACCGCGATCCCCTCGGACGCCCAGAGCGCCTACGGCCTCTCCGCGGCCCCGGCCACCCTGGACGCGGTGGACGCCGAGATGCGCCGGATCGTGGACGAGTGCTACGAGACGGCCTGCCGCCTGCTGCGCGAGAACCGCGACAAGCTGGACGCGCTGGCCCGCGCCCTGCTGGCGAACGAGACGCTGGAGGAGGCGGCGGCGTACGAGGCGGCCGGCATCACCCGGCTGACGAAGCACTCCTGAGGGAGCGGCGGGGGCCGCGCGCCCCCGCCACGCCTCGTGCCCCCAAGCCCTCAAGCCATCAAGCCTCAAACCGTCCGGGCGATGACGTACCGGAAGATGTTCGGCAGCCACACGGCCCCGTCGGGTCGCTCGAACGGGTGCAGCGCCTCGACGAGTTCCTTCTCCGCCTGCACCGGGTCGGCGCCGTCGTAGAGCCCGGTCGAGAGCAGGCCCCGCACCGCGCTCTCCATGTCCGCGTACCCGAACGGGCAGAACACCCGCCCCGAGCCGTCCGGCCGCAGCCCGGCCCGCTCCACGAGGGCGTCCAGGTCCACCGGCGCGGGCCCGCCGCCCGGCACCGCGGGGACCGTGCAGCGCTCCGGCGGGCCCCAGTCGGCCAGCACCACCGCCGCGCCGCGGCGGAGCACGGCCAGGGCCGCGGGCAGCGCCCGGGGATCGGGACCCACGGAGGTGAGCACGTCGTACGGGCGCAGCTCCGGCCCGGGCCCGGGCGGCGCGGCCAGCACCTCCAGCACCCGCTCCCCGGCCAGGGCCCGCAGCGCGGGCCGCCCCTCGACCCCGGTCACCCGGGCACCCCGGCCCGCGGCCAGCAGCAGGCCGAGACCGGCCCCGCAGTCCAGGCCGAGCAGCCGGTCACCCGGCCCGACCTCCAGTCGGTCGTAGACCGCTTCGTAGAGCGGCACCAGCATCCGTTCCTGGATCTCCGCCCAGTCCCGGGCGACGTGCGTCGCCGTCGGCGTCGGTGTCATCGAAAGAGCGCTCCTGATTCCGTGTCGCCCCCCTTGGCCCCCGTTGCCAGGGAACTCCCCATTCGCCCCCGCGTCCAGAGGAGCGCCGGCCCCGATTCACGTTCGGCGTGCCGGGCGCCGTACCATTCGCGCCATGGCAAAGGCACCCGTTCTCACCCCCCAGGCGGAGGATTTCCCCCGCTGGTACCAGGATCTGATCAACAAGGCCGAGCTGGCTGACAACGGTCCGGTACGCGGCACCATGGTCATCCGACCGTACGGCTACGGGCTGTGGGAGCGGATGCAGCAGGAGATGGACGCGCGCATCAAGGACGCGGGCGCCCAGAACGCGTACTTCCCGCTGTTCATCCCGCAGTCGTACCTGACGCGGGAAGCCGAGCACGTCGAGGGCTTCGCCCCCGAGCTGGCGGTCGTCACGCACGGCGGCGGCAAGGAGCTCGACGAGCCGGTCGTCGTCCGCCCCACCTCCGAGACGATCGTCAACGAGTACTTCTCCAAGTGGGTCCAGAGCTACCGCGACCTGCCCCTGCTGATCAACCAGTGGGCGAACGTGGTCCGCTGGGAGATGCGCCCGCGCGTGTTCCTCCGTACGAGCGAGTTCCTCTGGCAGGAGGGCCACACGGCCCACGCCACCTACGAGCAGGCCCGCGACTACGCCGCCCGGATCCACACGGACGTCTACGGCGACTTCATGACCAACGTGCTCGGCATCGACGTCGTCCTCGGCCGCAAGACCGCCAAGGAGCGCTTCGCGGGCGCCATCAACACCCTCACCCTCGAGGGCATGATGGGCGACGGCAAGGCGCTGCAGCTGGGCACCAGCCACGAGCTGGGCACCAACTTCGCCAAGGCCTTCAACACGCAGTACCTGTCGAAGGAAGGCAAGCAGGAACTGGTCTGGCAGACCTCGTGGGGCGTCTCGACCCGCATGGTCGGCGGCCTGATCATGTCCCACGGCGACGACAACGGGCTGCGGGTGCCGCCGCGGCTGGCGGCCGTCCAGGTCGTCGTCATGGCGATCAAGGGCGACGAGGCCGTCGCGAAGGTGCGCGAGCTGGGCGATCAGCTCAAGGCCGCGGGCATCCGCGTGCAGGTCGACGACCGCATCGACACCCCCTTCGGCCGTCGCGCCGTGGACTGGGAGCTCAAGGGCGTACCGGTCCGCATCGAGATCGGCCCCCGCGACCTGGAGGCCGGCACCGCGATGCTGGCCCGCCGGATCCCGGGCGGCAAGGAGCCCGTGCAGATCACGGACCTGGCCGCGCTGCTGCCCAAGGTGCTGGAGGAGGACCAGGAGCAGCTGCTGCGCGAGTCCCGCGAGCGCCGTATCTCCCGCACCTCCGACGTCTCGACCATCGGGGAGGCCGCCGAGGCCGCCGTCGCCGGTGGCTGGGCGCGGATCCCGTGGGCCGACCTCGGTCCCGAGGGCGAGGCGAAGCTCGCCGAGCAGGCCGTCTCCGTGCGCTGCCTCATCGCCGAGGACGGCTCGGTCCCGCAGGCGGACGACGCTCCGGGAACCCTCGCCATCGTGGCGCGTTCCTACTGATGTGACCTGAAGTGACGCTGGGGGTGCCCCCGGAAGGTGACTGACCACCTCCGGGGGCACCCCCATACGTACCGACTCCTCCGGAGATCTGCGCACCCGGCCTCATCCGGACGCATGAGACTGAACTGACTGGTACGTGCAAAAAATTTGGAATGGCCCGGAATCGGAACACCGGGGCACCTCGGCTCGTTGTCACGACGTGAGCACGACACCACCTGTTCTCGCCGCAGAGCTGGCGCAGGCGTGGGCCGATATTCAGCGGTACCACCCCGAGCTGCCTGACCTTGCCGCGCCCGAGTCCCTGATCGGAGAGTCCTCGTCCGCCTGCGGCGCGGAACTCTCCTTCGAGCGATTGCTGCACGAGGCAGTCCACGGCATCGCCGCAGCCCGCGGTGTCCGTGACACGTCCCGTGCCGGCCGCTACCACAACCGCAGATTCCTCGCGATCGCCGAGGAGATGGGTCTGGACCATTCCGAAGAACCGCACGCGAGCAGCGGCTTCTCACTGGTCGCCCTGAACCCCGAGGCGAAGAAGCGGTACCGGCCGACCATGGAGCGCCTCCAGCGCGCCCTGAAGGCCCATACCGTCGCCACCGCCGCCGACACCAAGCGCAGCTTCCGGGGACCGGCCGCCCGGCACGGGTCCTCCGGCGGCGGGGTGCGCGTCAAGGCGGTCTGCGACTGCGGGCGCAACGTCCGGGTCGTGCCGTCGGTGCTCGCCCAGGCCCCGATCGTCTGCGGCGGCTGCGGCAAGCCCTTCCGCATCCCCGAGGTGGCCGTCTCCGCCGCGGCTTCCTGAGCCCGGTGCGGCGAGGGGCCGCCCCCCCAGGGTGCGGAGGGCTGGCCGGGGTTGCGGGTCCCCCCGGGTGGAAGCGCCGCGAGCATGTGGCACAATGGCTAGCTGTACTCGACAGTCGAACAGGCCCCTCTCTCCTACGGCTGACGCGTCCATCGGGCATCCGAGTACCGCAACCCCACGTGGCATCTCATGTGCCCAACCACGTCAAGTTCAGGAGACACCACTCCAGTGGCAGTCAAGATCAAGCTCAAGCGCCTCGGCAAGATTCGCCAGCCGCACTACCGCATCGTCGTCGCCGACTCGCGCACCCGCCGCGATGGTCGTGCGATCGAGGAAATCGGTCTGTACCACCCCACGTACAACCCCTCGCGCATCGAGGTCGACGCCGAGCGTGCGCAGTACTGGCTCTCCGTCGGCGCCCAGCCGACCGAGGCCGTCCTCGCGATCCTGAAGCTCACCGGTGACTGGCAGGCGCACAAGGGCCTCCCGGCCCCCGCGCCGCTGCTGCAGCCGGAGACCAAGGAAAGCAAGCGTCGCACCTTCGACGAGTTCGCCAAGGCCCTCGAGGGCATCGGCGAGACCAAGGGCGAGGCCATCACGCAGAAGGCCAAGAAGGCCGACAAGAAGGCGGACGAGGCTGAGGCCGCCGCCGAGTCGACCGAGGCCTGATCATGCTCGAGGAGGCTCTTGAGCACCTCGTGAAGGGCATTGTGGACAATCCCGATGACGTGCAGGTCGCCTCGCGCACCCTGCGTCGCGGGCAGGTGCTCGAGGTCCGGGTCCACCCGGATGACCTCGGCAAGGTGATCGGTCGCAACGGCCGCACCGCACGTGCCCTGCGGACCGTCGTGGGCGCCATCGGCGGCCGTGGGATCCGCGTCGACCTCGTCGACGTGGACCAGGTCCGCTGAGACCGCGTCCATCGCAGGAATGAATCACCGGCACGGGCCGGGGAGGGCATGTGCCCTTCCCGGCCCGTCGTCGTCTGAACAGGAGAAACAAGCGTGCAGCTCGTAGTCGCGCGGATCGGCCGCGCCCATGGGATCAAGGGTGAGGTCACCGTAGAGGTGCGTACCGACGAGCCGGAGCTGCGGCTCGGTGTCGGTGCGGTCCTCCAGACCGAACCCCTGTCGGCGGGTCCGCTGACCATCGAGGCCGGCCGGGTGCACAGCGGCCGGCTCCTGCTCCGCTTCGCGGGCGTCAAGGACCGCACCGGCGCCGAGGCGCTGCGGAACATCCTGCTGATCGCCGAGGTGGACCCCGAGGAGCTTCCGGAGGACCCGGAGGAGTTCTACGACCACCAGTTGATGGACCTGGACGTCGTGCTCCAGGACGGGACGGAGATCGGTCGGATCACCGAGATCTCCCACCTGCCCTCGCAGGACCTGTTCATCGTCGAGCGGCCGGACGGCACCGAGGTGATGATCCCCTTCGTCGAGGAGATCGTCCTGGAGATCGACCTCTCGGAGCAGCGCGCGGTCATCGACCCGCCGCCCGGGCTGATCGACGACCGCGCGGTGATCGCTTCCGAGCGCGACGCGGAGGTCGGGGCCGAGGCCGAGGCGGGGACTGTGGTCAAGGCCGAGCCCGAGCCCGAGGGCGATGCCTGATGCGGCTGGACGTCGTCACCATCTTCCCGGAGTACCTCGATCCGCTCGACGTCTCCCTCGTCGGCAAGGCCCGGGCTCGCGGCCAGCTCGACGTACACGTCCACGACCTGCGGGAATGGACGTACGACCGGCACAACACGGTCGACGACACCCCCTACGGCGGCGGCCCCGGGATGGTCATGAAGACCGACCCGTGGGGCGAGGCCCTGGACACCGCCCTCGCCGACGGCTATGAATCCGGCGCCCACGGCCCGGTCATGGTCGTCCCCACCCCGAGCGGGCGCCCGTTCACCCAGGAACTCGCCGTCGAGCTGGCCGAGCGCCCCTGGCTGATCTTCACGCCCGCCCGGTACGAGGGCATCGACCGCCGGGTGATGGACGAGTACGCGACGCGCATGCCGGTCTACGAGGTCTCCATCGGGGACTACGTGCTGGCCGGCGGCGAGGCGGCGGTGCTGGTGATCACCGAGGCCGTGGCCCGGCTGCTCCCCGGGGTCCTCGGCAACGCCGAATCGCACCGGGACGACTCCTTCGCCCCCGGTGACATGGCGAACCTGTTGGAGGGGCCCGTCTACACCAAGCCCCCGGAGTGGCGCGGTCGCGGCATCCCCGAGGTCCTGCTCAGCGGGCACCACGGGAAGATCGCCCGCTGGCGCCGGGACGAGGCGTTCCGCCGCACCACCCTCAACAGGCCCGACCTGATCGAGCGTTGCGAGGCGTCCGGCTTCGACAAGAAGGACCGCGAGACCCTCTCGGTCCTGGGCTGGTCGCCGACGCCCGACGGTCGATTTTGGCGCAGGCCCCCGGCCGTGGAAGAATAGGCGGCTGCTGTACGTCCGCGCGCGCCCCTGCCACAGGGGGACCGTCGCCCGCGGGTCGGGACAGCTCCCGAATTCTCTCCGAAGAACCCGCCCGGCGGCCTGTGGCGTCGTGCGAAGAAAGCAGACGAAGAACATGTCTCACGTGCTCGACGCCGTCACCGCCGGCAGCCTGCGTACGGACCTCCCGGCCTTCCGCCCGGGTGACACCGTCAACGTCCACGTCCGCGTGATCGAGGGCAACCGCTCCCGTATCCAGCAGTTCAAGGGCGTAGTCATCCGTCGCCAGGGTTCTGGCGTCAGCGAGTCCTTCACGGTCCGCAAGGTCTCCTTCAGCGTCGGCGTGGAGCGTACCTTCCCGGTGCACTCCCCGATCTTCGAGAAGATCGAGCTCGTCACCCGCGGTGACGTGCGTCGCGCCAAGCTGTACTTCCTCCGTGAGCTCCGCGGCAAGGCCGCGAAGATCAAGGAGAAGCGCGACCGCTGAGGTCCCCTTCGGTGTCCGGAGGCATCCGGATAGGCTCGCCCCCGATATGGACACCGAGGCATCTCACACGCAACGCGACCGCTCTTCCCCCGATGAGGGGGAGGGGAGGTCGCGTTTCGCGTTCTCCGGGGCCCGGCTGAGGCGCCCCGGTTGGTTCACCTGGCGCCGCGCCGGTCTGCTCGGGGTCGTCTGCACCGTCTTCCTGCTGCTGCTGAGCAATTTCGTGGTGCAGCCCTTCCTGATCCCGAGCCGCTCGATGGAGCCGACGCTCGCGATCGGCGACCGGGTGCTGGTGAACAAGCTGGCGTACGGGCCCGGGTCCCCACCCAAGCACGGTGACCTGGTCGTCTTCGATGGCACGGGGTCCTTCGTGCCGGAGCGCGCCGGCGACGACAATCCGGTCGGCGAGGCCCTGCACGGCGCCGCGTCGGCCCTCGGGCTCGCCGAGCCGTCCGACACGGACTTCGTCAAGCGGGTCATCGGGGTCGGCGGTGACGACGTGGTGTGCTGCGACGCGGGCGGGCAGCTGGTGGTGAACGGCGTCCCCGTGCGGGAGCCCTACCTGTATCCGGGTGACACGGCGTCGAAGGTGCCCTTCCGGATCGTCGTCCCCCTGGGCACCCTGTGGGTCATGGGCGATCACCGCTCCCAGTCCCGGGACTCCCGGGACCACCTCGGGGAGCCGGGCGGCGGGATGGTGCCGGTGGACAAAGTGATCGGACGGGCCGACTGGATCGGCTGGCCCGCGTCCCGCTGGAGGTCCCTGGGGACCGCCGGCGGCTCGGGCGGTGGACATGGGTAGCCGGGGGCGGGAGCGCGGCGAGGAGCCGGAGCCCGCCCGTCCGGTGGCGCCGACGCCGACGCCGGGCTCGGGCGCGGACCCCGAGCTGGCCGTGCTCGGAGGTCGGGCGGAGCGGCGCAGGCTGGCCCGCAAGGTCAAGCGGCGCAGGCGCACCCGGCGGGTCGGTGAGCTACCGCTGCTGGTCGGGGTCGCGCTGTGCATCGCCCTGCTCCTCAAGACCTTCCTCGTCCAGGCCTTCTACATCCCGTCGGGGTCGATGGAACAGACGATCCGGATCGGCGACCGGGTCCTCGTGGACAAGTTCACCCCCTGGTTCGGTGCCAAGGTCGAGCGCGGCGACGTCGTGGTCTTCAAGGACCCCGGCGGCTGGCTGCGCGGCGAGTCGGCCCGGCCCGCGGCCGACCCGATCGTCGTCAAGCAGATCAAGCAGGGCCTGACCTTCATCGGTCTGCTGCCCTCGGCCGACGAGCAGGACCTGATCAAGCGGGTCATCGGGGTGGGCGGGGACACCGTCAAGTGCTGCGACGCCCGGGGCCGGGTCACCGTCAACGGAGCGCCGCTCGATGAGCCGTACGTGTCACCCGGCAACGCGCCCTCCGAGATCATGTTCGAGGTGAAGGTGCCCAAGGGCAGGCTCTTCGTCCTCGGTGACCACCGGGCGAACTCCGCCGACTCCCGCTACCACCTCGACGAGGCGTTTCACGGCACGATCGCCGAAAGCGGCGTGGTGGGGCGCGCCATCGTGATCGCCTGGCCCTACGGGCACTGGGGCGGGTTCGATCAACCCGCCACCTTCCTCTCGGTTCCGGACGAGGAGCGCCGGAGCCGGCGGGGGCGCCGCGGGCGGCGTGCGCGTCGTGGGGGTGCCGCGTTCGCATAGTGTGTCCTAGGTCTCCCGCTCCTTACCAAGGGAACTCCCGCTCGTTAAGGGAGGGGAGGGCCCCCGCCGGTTCGGCGCGGGCGGCACATCGGAGTGAGGAGTGGATGTGGGGGACGTGGCGGTAGGAGCACGATCCGGACGCGATGAGCCCGAGGACCAGCGGCCGGAGGCAGCCGTCGAGAACGAGACCCACGACGAGAGCGCCCCGCCCGCGCACCGGTCCTTCTGGAAGGAGCTTCCGCTCCTCATCGGCATCGCGCTGGTGCTGGCCCTGCTGATCAAGACCTTCCTGGTCCAGGCCTTCTCGATCCCGTCCGAGTCCATGCAGAACACGCTGCAGAAGGGCGACCGGGTCCTGGTCGACAAGCTGACCCCGTGGTTCGGCTCGGAGCCGGAGCGCGGCGAGGTCGTGGTCTTCCACGACCCGGCCAACTGGCTGGACGGCGAGCCCACTCCGGACCCGAACATCGCGCAGAAGGTGCTCAGCTTCATCGGTCTGATGCCCTCGGCCGAGGAGAAGGACCTGATCAAGCGGACCATCGCGGTCGGCGGGGACACCGTGGAGTGCAAGAAGGGCGGCCCGGTCGTCGTCAACGGCAAGCAGCTCGACGAGCCCTACATCTTCCCGGGCAACACCCCCTGTGACGACAAGCCGTTCGGCCCGCTGACCGTGCCCAAGGGCAAGATCTGGGTGATGGGCGACCACCGTCAGAACTCGCAGGATTCGCGCTGGCACCAGGAGGACTCGACCGGTGGCTTCGTGCCGGTCGACAAGGTCGTCGGCCGCGCCGTGGTGGTCGCCTGGCCGATCACCCGCTGGTCCACGCTGCCGGTGCCGGACACCTTCGACCAGCCGGGGATCGACAAGAAGCCCGTGGCGACGGCGCTCGGCGCGGCCGCTCCGGCCGGTCTGGGCCTCGCGACGGCGCTGCCGATCGTGCTCTGGCGCAGGCGGAAGCTGACCAAGACGCCTACCGCCGGGTAGGGTGCCGCCCAGGTCGACGATCTCCGAGGTGCTGGGGGCGCTGGTATGGGCGGGTCAAACGGTTCGATACGTGGCAGGGACGGCCGCGGCGGCCTCGGCAATGTCTTGTCGGGGATCGCCGTGGCCCTTGGTTTTGCCCTCTTCCTCGGAGGGTTCGCCTGGGGTGCGCTGGTGTACCGGCCGTACACCGTGCCGACCGAGTCGATGGTCCCCACGGTGCAGGCCGGGGACCGGGTGATGGCGCAGCGGATCGAGGGCTCCGAGGTGCGCCGCGGAGACGTGGTCATCTTCACCGATTCCGTGTGGAGCGACTCGCCGATGGTCAAGCGGGTCGTCGGGCTCGGCGGCGACACCGTGCGCTGCTGTGACGCGGCGGGCCGGCTGACCTTGAACGGCAAGCCGCTGGTCGAGCCCTACATCGCCGATCCGGGGTCCACGCGGACCTCCACGGGCTCGGGCAAGGCGTCGGACGTCACCTTCGAGGTGACCGTGCCGCAGGGCAAGCTCTTCCTGCTGGGCGACCGGCGCTCGATCTCCCTGGACTCCCGGGCCCACCTGCAAGAAGCGGGTCAGGGCATGGTCCCGCTGGACTCGGTGAGCGCGCGGGTGGACGCCCGGGCGTGGCCGGACCCCGCGATGCTGGCGCGGCCGACGACCTACGACGCGCTGCCGGGCGGAACCTCCCGCCCGGGCCCGCTGCGGCTCCAGCTGGCCGCGGTGGTGGCCGGAGCGGCGCTGGTGCTCCTCGGGGCCGCCTACGGGCCGCTGGCGCGGGTCCTCGGGCGTTCGGGGCGACGGGAGCGCGTCGGTGCCCGGGGCTGAGGTCCGCAAGGTGTCCCGGGTGATCCTGCTCGACCCGGCCGACCGGATCCTGCTGTTGCACGGGTTCGAACCGCAGGACCCGGCGGAGCACTGGTGGTTCACCCCGGGCGGTGGGCTGGAGGGCGCCGAGAGCCGCGAGCAGGCCGCGCTGCGGGAGCTCGCGGAGGAGACGGGGATCACCGAGGTGGAGCTGGGGCCGGTGCTCTGGCAGCGCTACTGCGCGTTCCCCTTCGACGGGCGGCGCTGGGAACAGGACGAGTGGTACTTCCTGGCCCGTACCGACCGGACGGAGGTGGCCACGGACGGCTTCACCGAGCTGGAGCGGCGCAGCGTCACCGGAGCCAGGTGGTGGACCTCCGAGGAACTCATCGCGGCGCGTGAGACGGTGTACCCGACCAGACTCGGCGAGCTGCTGCGCACGCTGCTCGCAGAGGGTCCGCCGGGTGCGCCGGTGATCCTGGCCCCGGAAATCGTTTAGGGGCGGACGGGCCTGGCGCACAATAGGGGGACGCACGGCTGAAGGGGAACATGCCATGAGCGCCGAGGACCTCGAGAAGTACGAGACCGAGATGGAGCTGAAGCTCTATCGGGAGTACCGCGACGTCGTCGGGCTGTTCAAGTACGTGATCGAGACCGAACGTCGTTTCTATCTGACCAACGACTACGAGATGCAGGTGCATTCGGTCCAGGGCGAGGTCTTCTTCGAGGTCTCGATGGCGGACGCCTGGGTCTGGGACATGTACCGACCGGCCCGGTTCGTCAAGCAGGTGAGGGTGTTGACGTTCAAGGACGTGAACATCGAGGAGCTCAACAAGAGCGACTTGGAGCTGCCGGGCAGCTGATGCACCCGAAGGGGTGAGCGAGTTGTCCACAACACCCGGGTTGTCCACCAAGATCCACACGGTGGGCCGGGTCGCGGGATCGTCGGTGCCGGAGGTGGTGCCGGATGGACGCGAAGGGCGTGGCACAGCGGGAGGCGTCGGCCCGGCCGGCGCGGGTGGTACGGACATCGGGGGAGCGGGCCGCGGCCCGGCAGGCGCTCGGGCGGTACGGCGAGGAGCTGGCCGCCCGACGGCTGACCGGCTCCGGGATGACCGTGATCGCCCGGAACTGGCGCTGCCGGGCCGGTGAGATCGACATCCTCGCCCGGGACGGGGACGCCCTCGTCGTCTGCGAGGTGAAGACCCGACGGTCAGGGCCCGCCGGTTCACCGATGTTCGAGCACCCGATGGCCGCGGTCCGGCCCGACAAGACCGACCGGCTGCGGCTGCTCGCCGGGCGCTGGCTCGCCGATCACGGCGGACCACCGCCGGGTGGGGTGCGCATCGACCTCGTCGGGGTGGTGCTGCCCCGACGCGGGGCCCCCGTGGTGGAACACGTCAGGGGGGTGGCCTGATGGGCTTCGCGCGGACCTGCTCGGTGGCGCTCGTGGGGGTCGAGGGCGTGGTGGTCGAGGTCCAGGCCGATCTCGAACCGGGGGTGGCCGCCTTCACCCTGGTCGGGCTCCCCGACAAGACACTGGTCGAGAGCCGGGACCGGGTCCGGGCCGCCGTGGTGAACT
Source organism: Streptomyces sp. NPDC051555 (assembly GCF_044454405.1). Classification (NCBI taxonomy): domain Bacteria; kingdom Bacillati; phylum Actinomycetota; class Actinomycetes; order Kitasatosporales; family Streptomycetaceae; genus Streptomyces; species Streptomyces sp. NPDC051555. The sequence goes on from NZ_JBITDP010000016.1 coordinate 111,350, forward strand.
CCGGCGCCGAATGGCCCCAGAAGAAGCTGACGGTCGGTCTCAGCCCGGCCTCGGTGCCCAAATCCGGCTCGGGCTTCGACCTCGCCGTCGCCGCCGCCGTCCTGGGCGCGGCGGAGCGGGTGGACCCGGCGGTGATCGCGGACCTGCTGCTCATCGGTGAACTCGGGCTCGACGGGCGGGTGCGTCCGGTGCGGGGGATCCTGCCCGCCGTGCTCGCCGCGGCCGAGGCGGGGTACCGGCAGGTGGTGGTGCCCGAGCAGTGCGCGGCCGAGGCCGCGTTGGTGCCCGAGGTGTCGGTGCTGGGGGTGCGGAGCCTGCGTCAGCTGATCGCCGTGCTGACCGACGGGGAGGTGCCGGACGAGGGGCCGCCGGACGCGGCCGTGCGACCGGATCCGATGACGGCCGGGCTCGTGGTCCCGGGGGCCGGTCTGGGCACGGGGCTGGCGAGCGGGGGGTACGGCGCTTGCGCGCCGCCCGACCTCGCGGAGGTGGCGGGGCAGCACGCAGCCCGGCGGGCGCTGGAGGTGGCCGCCGCGGGTGGGCACCACCTGTTCCTGACCGGACCGCCGGGGGCGGGCAAGACCATGCTCGCCGAGCGGCTGCCCGGGATCATGCCGCCGCTCGGTCGGCGGGACTCCCTGGAGGTCACCGCCGTGCATTCGGTCGCGGGGATCCTGCCGCCCGGCGAACCCCTGGTGACCGCGGCGCCCTACTGCGCCCCGCACCACTCGGCGACCATGCAGTCCCTGGTGGGCGGGGGCAGCGGGATGCCCCGGCCCGGGGCCGTGTCCCTGGCCCACCGCGGGGTCCTCTTCCTGGACGAGGCGCCCGAGTTCAGCGGGCGGGTGCTGGACGCGCTGCGCCAGCCGTTGGAGTCCGGCCAGGTGGTGATCGCCCGGGCCGCCGGGGTGATGCGGCTGCCGGCCCGCTTCCTGATGGTCCTCGCGGCCAACCCCTGTCCCTGTGGGCGGCAGACCCTGCGCGGCGCGGGGTGCGAGTGCGCGCCCTCGGCCGTCCGGCGCTACCAGGGGCGGCTGTCCGGGCCGCTGTTGGACCGGGTGGACCTGCGGGTCGAGGTGGAACCGGTCGGCCGGTCCGACCTCGTCGGCGGGGGCGGTCGGGGCGAAGCCAGTGCGGTCGTGGCCCTGCGGGTGGCGGGGGCCAGGGCGCGGGCGGCGGAGCGGCTCGCCGGCACCCCCTGGCGGGTCAACGCCGAGGTGCCGGGGCATGAGCTGCGCACCCGCTGGCTGCCCGCACCGGGCGCCCTGGCGCAGGCCGAGAGGGACCTGGAGCGGGGCCTGCTCACCGCGCGCGGCCTGGACCGCGTGCTGCGGGTCGCCTGGACGGTGTCCGACCTGGCCGAGAAGGACCGCCCCGATGCCCAGGACGTGGCGGTCGCCCTGGAACTGCGCACCGGCATCGCCCGCGGTGTCCCGGTCCCCCAGGGATACCGGTCATGACCCCGGCAGCGGTGGCCCCGGAGGAGGAGCGGCGGGCCCGGGCCGCGCTCACCCGGGTGCTGGAGCCCGGGGACGAGCGGGCCGGCCGCCTGCTGCGGGAGCGGGGCGCGGTCGCGCTGATGCGGGAGCTGACCGCGCCCGGCCCGGGACCCGAGGGCCTGGCCGGGCCGAGTGGGCGCCGGCTCGACGGGTACCGCAGGCGGGCATCGGTCGCGGATCCCGACCGGGACCTGGCCGCCGCGGCGGCGGTCGGTGCCCGGTTCGTCTGCCCGGGCTCGCCCCAGTGGCCCTCGCAGCTCGACGACCTCGGCGACGCTCGACCGGTGGGGCTGTGGCTGCGCGGCCTGCCCGACCTGCGCACCTGGGCCCTGCGCTCGGTCGCGGTGGTCGGCGCCCGCGCCTGCACCCCGTACGGCGCGCACATGGCGCAGGGTCTGGCGGCCGGGCTCGCCGAGCGGGGTTGGGTGGTGGTGTCCGGGGCGGCGTACGGGATCGACGGGGCGGCCCACAGGGGGGCGCTCGCCGCGGGCGGGGCCACGGCGGCGGTACTGGCCTGCGGGGTGGACGTCGCCTACCCGCGCGGACATGCCGGACTGCTGGGCCGGATCGCCGCACAGGGGCTGGTGATCGGTGAACTCCCGCCCGGCAGCCATCCCACGCCCAGCCGCTTCGTCCAGCGCAACCGGGTCATCGCGGCGTTGACCCGGGGGACCGTCGTCGTCGAGGCCGCCCATCGCAGCGGGTCTCTCGTCACCGCCCGGCGGGCGCACGGGCTGGGCCGCTTCACCATGGGCGTCCCCGGGCCCGCCACCAGCGGGCTCTCGGGCGGCGTGCACGAACTGCTGCGCGGCGACGGGGTCCTGGTCACGGACGCCGCCGAGGTCATCGAACTGGTCGGCGCCATGGGAGAGCTGGCCCCCGAGCGGCGCGGACCGGTGCTCGCCCGGGACCTGCTGCACCCGGACACCGCACGGGTGTTGGAAGAGTTCCCCGCCGGACGGCCCGTGCGGGCGGCGGACCTCGCCCGCGCCGTGGGCAGCGGCACCGATGAAGTCATCGGCAGACTGTACGAACTTCACTCTCTGGGGTTCGTCGAACGGCAGGGCGATGACTGGCAGTTGAGCAGGCAAACACATGGGAGAGCCACTCAAACCGGTGGCGTCCGGCGAGGCGGTCATTGACCTGGGACGTTCCGGTGAAAGAGTGAAGCCGATGAGAGAAGCGGTCTTCCCGATGGCAGCTGCCGGAACCCCGCGCGAGGCGCCGGTCCCGGGCCTCCCGTGCGAGGCAGGAGGCCCCGACGGCCCCGCGCGATCCCGTACTCTTCGCGCACCGCGACACTCTCGTCACGCTACGCTCCCAAGGAATCCGGCTCCGGCAAAGGCGAAGCATGCCCCAGCACACCTCAGGGTCTGACCGCGCTGCGGTGCCCCCCGCTGCCCGCGGCAGCGTGCGGACCACCGCGCCCTCGTCCCTGGACGTGCTCTGGCGCTCGTACAAGGAATCGGGGGACGAGCGTCTGCGGGAACAGCTGATCCTGCACTACTCGCCGCTCGTCAAGTACGTGGCCGGCCGGGTCAGCGTGGGCCTGCCGCCCAATGTGGAGCAGGCCGACTTCGTCTCCTCCGGGGTCTTCGGGCTGATCGACGCCATCGAGAAGTTCGACATCGAGCGCTCCATCAAGTTCGAGACGTACGCGATCACCCGGATCCGGGGCGCGATGATCGACGAACTGCGCGCACTGGACTGGATCCCGCGCTCGGTGCGGCAGAAGGCGCGGGCCGTCGAGCGGGCCTACGCCACGCTCGAAGCCCAGTTGCGGCGCACGCCCACCGAGACCGAGGTGGCCGACGAGATGGGCGTCGCCCTGGAGGAACTGCACGCGGTCTTCAGCCAGTTGTCGCTGGCCAATGTGGTCGCCCTGGAAGAGTTGCTGCACGTGGGCGGCGAGGGCGACCGCCTCTCGCTGATGGACACACTGGAGGACACGGCCGCCGACAACCCGGTGGCCGTGGCCGAGGACCGCGAGCTGCGCCGGTTGCTCGCGCGGGCCATCAACACGCTCCCCGACCGGGAGAAGACGGTGGTGACCCTCTACTACTACGAGGGGCTCACCCTGGCCGAGATCGGTCACGTCCTCGGGGTCACCGAGAGCCGGGTCAGCCAGATCCACACCAAGTCGGTTCTCCAGCTGCGGGCCAAGCTGGCGGATGTGGGGCGCTGAGTCCCCGGTACCTCCGTAGAGTGGGCGCGTGCCCAGGATTCGAGCGGCCTCCGTGGCCGAGCACCGGACGATGCAGCGAGGCGCCCTGCTGGACGCCGCGCGCTCCCTGCTGTCCGAAGGCGGGACGGAAGCGTTGAGCTTCCCCGCCCTCGCCGAACGGACCGGTCTCGCCCGGTCCTCCGTCTACGAGTACTTCCGCTCCCGCGCGGCCGTGGTCGAAGAGCTGTGCGTCGTGGACTTTCCCGTCTGGGCCGCCGAGATCGAGGCCGCGATGGAGCGGGCCGCCACTCCGGAGGCGAAGATCGAGGCGTACGTCCGCAGTCAGCTGGGCCTGGTGGGCGACCAGCGGCACCGGGCCGTGGTGGCGATCTCCGCCAGCGAGCTGGACGCCGGTGCGCGCGAGAAGATCCGCGCCGCGCACGGGGGCCTGATCGCGATGATCGTCGAGGCGCTGGCCGCCCTGGGCCAGGAGCAGCCACGACTGGCCGCGATGCTGTTGCAAGGGGTCGTCGACGCCGCCGTGCGCCGGATCGAGCTGGGGGCCGGCGAGGACCCGGCCGAGGTGACCGAGACCGCCGTCTCGATGGCGCTCCGGGGCGTCCGGGGCTGACGCCGCGCAGCGCGCCCTCAGGGAGCCCGCGGTAGCAGTCGGGGGCTCGGGCGCGGGAGCAGGAGCAGCGGGTCGAGGTACGTCTCGCCCGCCAACAGTCCCCAGTGCAGGCACGGGGCCGCGCAGTGACCGCCCGCTTCGAGGGCCGCGACCACGAGCCCCGCACGCACCGGGTCGCCCTCGGCGACGAGGGGGCGCACCGGCTCGTACGTGGTGCGCAGGCCCCCCGGCAGGGTGAGCGAGAGCACGCCGCGTCCCGCCACCCGTCCGGCGTAGTGCACCCGGCCGGTACCCACCGCCCGGACCCGCGTACCCACCGGTGCGATCAGGTCCACGCCCCGGTGGCCCGCCGCGTACGGGGTGGGCGGCGGGTCCCACCAGCGCGCCACGTGCAGCGGGGCGGGCAGCGGGCGGCCGCCGGCCTCGCCGGGAGCGGGAGCCGGAACAGGAGCAGGAGCAGCGGCAGGCGCGGGAGTGGGAGCGGGCGCCGGGGCGAGCGCCGCTGCGGGCGCCGCCAGCAGGGCCGCCAGCACCAGGTTCAGGGTCTTCATGCCCCCACCGTCCCGCGCCGGGGACACGCTCCGTCGCGGCCTGTGGACGGACCGTTCGATGTGGACATCGCCGTCACCCGGCACACCACCGGGTCCCGTACACTTCTGGTGGCGATCCGGGTCACCGGGTCGACTTCGCACGCCCCAGCACCGGCCTCTCAGGCCGCGTGGCAGCGTCTCTCGGTCCCCTCCACGGGGGCAGGGCGCGGTGGGACGTCAGGAACCAAACCGAGAAAACAAGGAGATGGCCATGGCCGTCGTCACGATGCGGGAGCTGCTGGAAAGCGGCGTCCACTTCGGTCACCAGACCCGTCGTTGGAACCCGAAGATGAAGCGCTTCATCTTCACGGAGCGCAACGGCATCTACATCATCGACCTGCTGCAGTCGCTGTCGTACATCGACCGCGCCTACGAGTTCGTGAAGGAGACCGTCGCCCACGGCGGTTCCATCATGTTCGTCGGTACCAAGAAGCAGGCCCAGGAAGCCATCGCCGAGCAGGCGACGCGCGTGGGCATGCCGTACGTCAACCAGCGGTGGCTCGGTGGCATGCTCACCAACTTCTCCACCGTCTACAAGCGCCTCCAGCGTCTGAAGGAGCTTGAGGCGATCGACTTCGAGGACGTCGCGGCCTCGGGTCTCACCAAGAAGGAGCTCCTCGTGCTCTCGCGCGAGAAGACCAAGCTGGAGAAGACCCTCGGCGGCATCCGCGAGATGTCGAAGGTTCCCAGCGCCGTCTGGATCGTCGACACCAAGAAGGAGCACATCGCCGTCGGTGAGGCGCGCAAGCTCCACATCCCGGTCGTCGCGATCCTCGACACCAACTGTGACCCCGACGAGGTCGACTACAAGATCCCGGGCAACGACGACGCGATCCGCTCCGTCACCCTGCTCACCCGCGTGATCGCCGACGCCGTCGCCGAGGGCCTCATCGCCCGTTCCGGTGCCGCCACCGGTGACTCGAAGCCGGGCGAGAAGGCCGCCGCCGAGCCGCTCGCCGAGTGGGAGCGCGACCTGCTCGAGGGCGACAAGAAGGCCGACGACGCTGCTGAGGCTCCGGCCGAGGCCGCTGCCGAGGCTCCGGTCGCCGAGGCCGCCGAGGTCGTCGAGACCCCGGCCGCCGAGGTCGAGGCTCCGGCCGCCGAGGCCGTCGTCGAGGCTCCGGCCGCCGACGCCGAGCAGGCCTGACCCACTGAGAGCGCCCGGCGTTCACGCGCCGGGCACTCGCAGCACGGACGATGACGGCGGGGGAGCCGCGCCACAAGCGCGCTCCTCCGCCGTTCACCCGTAGATCTACGACTTCGAGAGAGAATCACAGACTCATGGCGAACTACACCGCCGCTGACGTCAAGAAGCTCCGCGAGCTCACCGGCGTCGGCATGCTGGACTGCAAGAACGCGCTGGTCGAGTCCGACGGCGACGTCGACAAGGCCATCGAGGCGCTCCGCATCAAGGGTCAGAAGGGCGTCGCCAAGCGCGAAGGCCGTTCTGCCGAGAACGGTGCCGTCACCTCGCTCATCGCCGACGACAACACCTCCGGTGTCATCGTCGAGCTGAAGTGCGAGACGGACTTCGTCGCCAAGGGCGACAAGTTCCAGGCCGTCACCGACCAGCTGGCCGCCCACATCGCCAAGACCACCCCGGCCGACCTCGAGGCGCTGCTCGCGTCCGAGATCGAAGCCGGCAAGACGGTCCAGGCGTTCGTGGACGAGGCCAACGCCAACCTTGGCGAGAAGATCGTCCTGGACCGCTTCGCGCAGTTCACCGGCGGTTACGTCTCGGCGTACATGCACCGCACCATGCCCGACCTGCCGTTCCAGATCGGCGTCCTGGTCGAGCTGGACAAGGCCAACGCCGAGGTCGCCCGCGGCGTCGCGCAGCACATCGCCGCGTTCGCGCCGAAGTGGCTGGCCGAGGACGAGATCCCGGCCGAGATCCTCGAGTCCGAGCGTCGCGTCGCCGAAGAGGTCACCCGCGCGGAGGGCAAGCCCGAGGCTGCCCTTCCGAAGATCGTCGAGGGTCGCGTCAAGGGCTTCGTCCGCGACAACACCCTGCTCGGCCAGGCCTACGCCCTGGACTCCAAGAAGTCCGTCCAGAAGGTTCTGGACGAGGCCGGTGTCACCCTGGTGCGCTTCGCGCGCATCAAGGTCGGCATCTGAGTCCGTCCGTACGCGACGGACACCGGACCCCGGTAGGGTCTGAAGCAGTCGTCCGCGTTCGCGCCGGACGACCGCAGATCTGACGAGGAGGCCATTGCCGTAGAGGGAACCGCAAGGACCCACCGGCAATGGCCTCCTTCGTATGTGCACGAGGAGATCTCCATGAATCAGGGCGTGGACCCCCACACCGCTTCCGACGACAAGAGCGACCAGGACAAGAAGGGTCGCCGCTTCATGCTGAAGCTGTCCGGCGAAGCCTTCTCCGGCGGCGGCGGCCTGGGCGTCGACCCCGACGTCGTGCACGCCATCGCCCGCGAGATCGCGGCCGTGGTCCGTGACGGCGCGGAGATCGCGATCGTCATCGGCGGCGGCAACTTCTTCCGCGGCGCCGAGCTCCAGCAGCGCGGCATGGACCGGGCCCGGTCCGACTACATGGGCATGCTGGGCACGGTCATGAACTGCCTCGCCCTCCAGGACTTCCTGGAGAAGGAGGGCATCGACTCCCGCGTCCAGACCGCCATCACCATGGGCCAGGTCGCGGAGCCTTACATCCCGCTGCGCGCCGTGCGCCACCTGGAGAAGGGGCGCGTCGTGATCTTCGGCGCGGGCATGGGCATGCCGTACTTCTCCACCGACACCACGGCCGCCCAGCGCGCCCTGGAGATCGACGCCGAGGCCCTGCTGATGGGCAAGAACGGCGTGGACGGGGTCTACGACTCCGACCCGAAGAAGAACCCGGACGCGGTGAAGTTCGACGCGCTGGAGTACAGCGAGGTGCTGTCCCGCGACCTCAAGGTCGCCGACGCCACGGCCATCACGCTGTGCCGCGACAACAAGCTGCCGATCCTGGTCTTCGAACTGCTCGCCGAGGGCAATATCGCCCGCGCGGTCAAGGGTGAGAAGATCGGCACGCTCGTCAGCGATCAGGGCACCCGGGCCTGACACGGGCGACCGGCGCCCGCCCGGCCGGCCCGCCAGCCTGAACCATCCCATCAAGACATGCAGGAGCACGTGGTGATCGAAGAAACCCTCCTCGAGGCCGAGGAGAAGATGGAGAAGGCCGTCGTCGTCGCCAAGGAAGACTTCGCGGCGATCCGTACCGGCCGTGCGCACCCGGCGATGTTCAACAAGATCGTGGCCGAGTACTACGGCGCGGTCACGCCGATCAACCAGCTCGCCTCCTTCGCGGTGCCCGAGCCGCGCATGGCCATCGTGACGCCGTTCGACGCGTCGGCCCTGAAGAACATCGAGCAGGCCATCCGCGACTCCGACCTCGGCGTCAACCCGAGCAACGACGGCCGCATCATCCGCGTCACCTTCCCCGAGCTGACGGGGGAGCGCCGCAAGGAGTTCATCAAGGTTGCCAAGACCAAGGCCGAGGACTCCAAGATCTCCATCCGTTCCATCCGCCGCAAGGCGAAGGACACCCTCGACAAGATGGTGAAGGACAAGGAGGCCGGCGAGGACGAGGTGCGCCGCGCGGAGAAGGAGCTCGACGACGCCACCGCGAAGTACGTCGCGCAGGTCGACGAGCTGCTGAAGCACAAGGAAGCCGAGCTGCTCGAAGTCTGATGAACGACTCTCCCTGGCGGGCGGAGCCGGTTCCGGCGGGTCCCGCATACGATGCGCAGGTGGGCCCGCACACTCGGCCCATGCCCATCGTTCCCGATGCCGCCGGCCGTGACTTCGACGACCGGGAAGCACGCGATCCGGGGGCCGCCGATGCGGGCGGCCCCCAGTTCCGCGCCGAGACGCCGCCGCAGGAGCCCATGCCCACCCCACCTTCGCAGGCCCCGCAGGACGCCTCGCAGCCCCCGCAGAAGAAGCGGGCCGGGCGTGACCTGCGCGCCGCCATAGGGGTCGGCATCGGCCTCGGCGCGGTGATCTTCGCCTCGCTGTTCATCGTCAAGGCGGTGTTCGTCGGCGTCGTCGTCGTCGCGGTCGTCGTGGGGCTGTGGGAGCTGACCTCCCGCCTCCAGGAGCAGAAGGGCATCAAGGCCCCGCTGGTCCCGCTCGCGGTCGGTGGCGCGGCCATGGTCATCGCCGGATACGTCCGGGGGGCCGAGGGCGCCTGGGTCGCGATGGCGCTCACCGCGCTCGCGGTGCTCGTGTGGCGGATGACCGAACCCCCCGAGGACTACCTCAAGGACGTCACGGCGGGGGTCTTCGCCGCCTTCTACGTGCCCTTCCTGGCCACCTTCGTCGCGATGCTCCTCACCGCGGACGACGGGCCGCAGCGCGTGGTCACCTTCCTGCTCCTGACGGTGGTCAGCGACACCGGGGCGTACGCGGTCGGCTGGCGCTTCGGCAAGCACAAGCTGGCCCCGCGCATCAGCCCCGGGAAGACCCGCGAGGGGCTCTTCGGAGCGGTGGCCTTCGCGATGGTCGCCGGTGCGCTGTGCATGGAGTTCCTGATCGACGGCGGTGCCTGGTGGCAGGGTCTGCTGCTGGGTCTGACGGTCGCGGTCAGCGCCACGCTGGGCGATCTCGGCGAGTCGATGATCAAGCGGGACCTCGGCATCAAGGACATGGGCACGCTGCTGCCGGGGCACGGCGGGATCATGGACCGGCTGGACTCGCTGCTGCCGACCGCGCCCGTGGTGTGGCTGCTGCTGGCGGCGTTCGTCGGCACCGGCTGACCCGTCCGGGTTATCCTGGAAAGCGCGTCACCGATGAGTGGCGCGCTTTCCCCGTTTCTGCGGGGATGGCCCCGTGAGCTCTCCGGGCACCGGGCGCGCCATTCACACTGACTCCGCTCACACGCGGAGATCGCCCGGGTTCGTCAGATTTGAGGAGTACCAGTCATGGCCCCCCGTCCTGTCCCGGGAGAGCTCACTTTCGTCGCCCCTCGTGGAGTCAAGAAGCCCCCGAGGCACCTGGCCGACCTCACCCCCGAGGAACGGCGCGAGGCCGTGGCCGCGATCGGCGAGAAGCCGTTCCGGGCCAAGCAGCTGTCGCAGCACTACTTCGCCCGGTACAACCACGACCCGGCGCAGTGGACGGACATTCCCGCGGCCTCCCGCGAGAAGCTCCGCGAGGAGCTGCTCCCCGACCTGATGTCGGTCCTCCGGCACATCTCGTGCGACGACGACACCACCCGCAAGACGCTGTGGAAGCTGCACGACGGCACGCTGGTCGAGTCCGTCCTGATGCGCTACCCCGAGCGGGTCACCATGTGCATCTCCTCGCAGGCGGGCTGCGGGATGAACTGCCCGTTCTGCGCCACCGGCCAGGCGGGGCTGGACCGCAACCTCTCCACCGCGGAGATCGTGCACCAGATCGTCGACGGCATGCGCGCCCTGCGCGACGGCGAGGTGCCCGGCGGCCCGGCGCGCCTGTCGAACATCGTCTTCATGGGCATGGGCGAGCCGCTGGCCAACTACAACCGCGTGGTGGGCGCGATCCGCCGGCTGACCGACCCGGAGCCCGACGGCCTCGGCTTGTCGCAGCGCGGCATCACGGTCTCCACCGTCGGCCTGGTTCCGGCCATGCTGCGCTTCGCCGACGAGGGCTTCAAGTGCCGCCTGGCCGTCTCGCTGCACGCGCCCGACGACGAGCTGCGCGACACCCTGGTGCCGGTGAACACGCGCTGGAACGTGCGCGAGGTGCTGGACGCGGCCTGGGAGTACGCCGACAAGTCCGGCCGCCGGATCTCCATCGAGTACGCGTTGATCCGTGACATCAACGACCAGGCCTGGCGCGGCGACCGGCTGGGCCGGCTGCTCAAGGGCAAGCGCGTGCACGTCAACCTGATCCCGCTGAACCCGACCCCGGGCTCCAAGTGGACCGCCTCGCGCCCCGAGGACGAGCGGGCCTTCGTCCAGGCCATCGCGAACCACGGCGTGCCGGTGACCGTCCGGGACACGCGTGGTCAGGAGATCGACGGCGCCTGCGGCCAGCTCGCCGCTTCGGAGCGCTAGCGGCCACGGCGCCAGGTTCCGGATTTCTTCCTGGAGTGGGGCCGCGGGGTACCCTGTGGCCGAAACCAACTGCATATTCCGACAGGGGAGCGCCACAGCGCTGAGAGTGCGGTAACCGTCACCGCAGACCCTCTGAACCTCGCCCGGGTCATTCCGGGTAGGAAGTTCGGTCACCACTCAAGCTGTTGCGCCCTGCCCGGCGACCGCTCTCGCGTCCACGTGACGCGAGGCGCCGGGCAGGGCCGCGTCTTCTCCTGGACATCCCAGGAGGAAGCATTCAATGAGCACCACCAAGAAGATCGCGGGCAGCGCGCTCGTCGTCGCGCTGGGCGTGAGCACCCTCGCCGCGTGCGGCGGCGGGAGCGAGCCGGCGGCGGCGCCGAAGACGATCACCCTCGTCAGCCACGACTCCTTCAACGTGACCCCGGCCGTCCTGAAGGAGTTCGAGCAGCAGAGCGGCTACACCGTCAAGGTGCTCAAGAGCGGCGACGCGGGCGCCGCCCTCAACCAGGAGATCCTGACCAAGGGCTCGCCGCGCGGCGACGTCTTCTTCGGCATCGACAACACCCTGCTCTCGCGCGGGCTCGACAGCGGCATCTTCACCCCGTACGAGGCCAAGGGCCTGGCCGGGGTCGGCGCCCAGTACCAGCTCGACAAGGAGCACCGGGTCACCCCGGTCGACTCGGGCGACATCTGCGTCAACTACGACAAGGCGTACTTCGCCGACAAGAAGCTCGCCCCGCCGCAGACGCTGGACGACCTGATCAAGCCGGAGTACAAGAACCTGCTGGTCACCGAGAACGCGGCGACCTCCTCGCCCGGCCTCGGTTTCCTCCTGGCCTCCGTCGGCAAGTACGGCGACGACGGCTGGAAGGACTACTGGACCAAGCTCAAGGCGAACGGCGTCGAGGTCGTCGACTCGTGGGAGGCCGCGTACAACGAGCGGTTCTCCGGCTCCGCCGGCGGCAAGAAGGCCAAGGGCGACCGCCCGCTGGTCGTCTCCTACGCGTCCAGCCCGCCGGTCGAGGTGCTGTACGCCGAACCGCAGCCGGCCGAGGCCCCCACCGGGGTCGCCACCGGCACCTGCTTCCGCCAGGTCGAGTTCGCGGGACTGCTCAAGGGCGCGAAGAACGAGGCGGGCGGCAAGGCCCTGATCGACTTCCTGGTGAGCAAGAAGTTCCAGGAGGACATGCCGCTCCAGATGTTCGTGAACCCGGTGGTCAAGGACGCGAAGCTGCCGGAGCTCTTCACGAAGCACGGCGTGGTCGTCGAGAAGCCGGAGACGGTCGCGCCCGACGCCATCGCGAAGAACCGTGAGCAGTGGGTCAAGGCATGGTCCTCGCTCGTCGTGAAGTAAGCGGCGCGAAGGAGTCGGGCGCGGCGCCGGGGGGCGCCCCCCCCGCCCCCGGGGGCGGGGGGGGCGGGGCCCCGCCGGGCGGCGCGGGGGGGCGTGCGGTGGCGGGGGGGCTGGCCCTGATGGCCCAGCCCCACGCC
>NZ_JBITDP010000016.1:123775-215924 GCF_044454405.1 Streptomyces sp. NPDC051555
CCCCGCGGCGGGCCCCCCCCCCCCCACCCCCCCCACGGGGTGTGTGTGGCCCTGGGGGGGGGGGGGGGGGGGGGGCCGGCCCGGGGGGGGGGGGGGGGGGGGGGGGGGGGGGGGGCCCCCCCCCCCCCACTCCGGGTCCGGTCCGGTCGGGCCGTCGCCGGGCGCCGAGGGGCGTCGTGCGGTCGCGGTGCGGCTGGCCCTGATGGCCCTGCCCCTCGCCTTCTTCGGCCTGTTCTTCGCCTACCCGGTCGCCGCGATCGTCGGCCGCGGGCTGCGGGGCGACGACGGCTGGCAGTTCGGCCGGATCGGCGAGGTCCTCGCCCGGCCCGACATCGCCGACGTGCTCTGGTTCACCACCTGGCAGGCGCTGGCCTCGACCGCGCTGACCCTGCTGATCGCGCTGCCCGGTGCGTACGTCTTCGCCCGCTTCGAGTTCCCGGGCAAACAGCTGCTGCGGGCGGTCGTCACCGTTCCCTTCGTACTGCCCACCGTGGTCGTCGGCACCGCCTTCCTGGCCCTGGTCGGACGCGGCGGGATGCTGGACGAGCTGTGGGGCGTACGGCTGGACACCACCGTCTGGGCGATCCTGCTCGCCCACGTCTTCTTCAACTACGCCGTGGTCGTCCGCACGGTCGGCGGCCTCTGGGCGCAGCTCGACCCGCGCCAGGAGGAGGCCGCCCGGGTGCTCGGGGCGGGGCGGTTCACCGCCTGGCGCCGGGTGACCCTGCCCGCGCTCGGCCCGGCCGTCGCCGCGGCCGCCCTGATGGTGTTCCTGTTCACCTTCACCTCCTTCGGCGTCGTGCAGATCCTCGGCGGACCGGCGTACTCCACCTTGGAGGTGGAGGTCTACCGGCAGACCGCACAGCTCCTCGACCTGCCGACCGCCGCCGTCCTGACGATGGTGCAGTTCGTGGCCGTCGGCGCGATCCTCGGCGTGCACGCCTGGATCGTGCGCAAGCGGGAGACCGCGCTGCGGCTGGTCGATCCCGCCGGGACGGCGCAGCGGCCGCACGGCCTCGGGCAGCGGCTGCTGCTCGGCGCGGTCCTGCTGACGGTCGCGCTGCTGATCGTGCTGCCGCTCGGGGTCCTGGTCGAACGGTCCTTCGATACGCCCGGGGGCTACGGCTTCCGCTACTACCGGGCCCTGCAAGAGGCGGGCGCCGGCGGCGGGACCTTCCTGGTGCCGCCGCTGGAGGCGATCTGGAACTCCCTCCAGTACGCCCTGGCCGCCACCGCCATCGCCCTGGTCGTCGGGGGGCTCGCGGCCGCGGCGCTCACCCGGCGCGGGGGCCGCTTCGTGCGCGGGTTCGACGCGCTGTTGATGGTTCCGCTGGGCGTGTCGGCCGTGACGGTCGGATTCGGCTTCCTGATCACCCTGGACGAGCCGCCGCTGGACCTGCGGACCTCGTGGATCCTGGTGCCGCTGGCCCAGGCGCTGGTCGGCGTCCCCTTCGTCGTACGGACCATGCTGCCCGTACTGCGCGCGGTGGACGGCCGGCTGCGCGAGGCCGCGGCGGTGCTGGGGGCCTCGCCGCTGCGGGCCTGGCGGGAGGTGGACCTGCCGCTGGTGCGGCGGGCGCTGCTGATCGCCGCCGGCTTCGCCTTCGCGGTCTCGCTCGGCGAGTTCGGGGCGACCGTCTTCATCGCCCGGCCCGACCACCCGACGCTGCCCGTGGCCGTGGCCCGGCTGCTGGGACGGGCGGGCGAGATGAACTACGGCCAGGCGATGGCCCTGAGCACGATCCTGATGCTGGTGTGCGCGGCGTCCTTGCTGGCGCTGGAGCGGCTGCGCCCCGACAAGACCTCCGGAGAGTTCTGATGACCCTGCTGGAACTGAGCGGAGTGTCGGTGCGCTTCGGCGAGCGCGCGGTCGTGGACGCCGTGGATCTGGCGGTCGCCGAGCACGAGACCGTGTGCGTGCTCGGGCCGAGCGGCAGCGGGAAGTCCACGCTGTTGCGGGTGGTCGCCGGGCTCCAGGCGACCGCGGGCGGGCGGGTGCGCCTCGGCGGGGCCGACCAGCGCGGGGTGCCGGTGCACCGGCGCGGGGTGGGCCTGATGTTCCAGGACCACCAGCTCTTCCCGCACCGCGACGTCGGCGGGAACGTGGCCTTCGGCCTGCGGATGCAGGGCGCGGCGCGGTCGTCGTACGAGGCCCGGGTGGCGGAGCTGCTGGAGCTGGTCGGCCTGCCGGGGGCGCAGCGCCGGGCCGTGGCCTCCCTGTCCGGCGGCGAACAGCAGCGGGTGGCGCTGGCCCGGGCGCTGGCGCCGTCGCCGCGGCTGCTGATGCTCGACGAGCCGCTGGGGCAGCTGGACCGGGGGCTGCGGGAGCGACTCGTCGTCGAACTGCGGGAGCTGTTCTCCCGGCTCGGTACGACCGTGCTCGCCGTGACGCACGACCAGGGCGAGGCGTTCGCGCTCGCCGACCGGGTGGTGGTCATGCGGGAGGGGCGGATCGCCCAGGTCGGGACCCCGCTGGAGGTCTGGCAGCGGCCCGCGTCGGAGTTCGTGGCGCGGTTCCTCGGCTTCGAGAACGTGGTTCCGGCGGAGGTCTCGCGGGGCGTGGCACAGACCGTGTGGGGCCGGATCCCGGTGCCGGAGGGGTCCCCGGAGGGGCCGTGCCGGGTGCTGGTGCGGTCGGCGGGGGTGGTGCCGGGGCCCTCCGGGCTGGGGTGCGTGGTGGAGGCGCGGACGTTTCGGGGGACGCATGTGGCGCTGCGGCTGCGGGCGGACTCGGGGTCGGTATTGGAGGCCGAGTGCGGGTGGGCGGGGGCGCCGGGGCCGGGGGACCGGGTCGCGGTCACCTTCACCCCGTCCGAGGTGGTCGTCCTCCCCCCGGAGTAGCCACCGCGTTCCCCGGCGAGGCCGGATTCGCCTCAATCGCCGGCGGGGCTGGGTTTACGTCCGGCGGGGCTGGGATGGCGTGGCTGGGTGGGCCCGTGCGGGCCGTCCGTGCCTCCGGCGGCGCCTCAAACGCCGGCGGGGCTGGGTTTGCCTCGGGCGGGGCTGGGATGGAGTGCCCGGAGGGCAAATCCAGCCTGCCCGGCGTTTGAGGGCCCGCCGGAGGCGAGATCAGCCCGGGCCGGGGCGAGGTCGGACTCCGCCGGAGGCGAGACCAGCCCGGGCCGGGCCGGGCGTCAGGGGACCGGGACCGGGGGGTCCGTTCTGGTGTCGGCCGCGGCTTCGGGGTCGGCGCCTTCGTGGTTGCCGAACCAGGCCACCGCCACCGCACCCGCCACGGCCAGGACGAAGCCCAGTACGGCCAACCACGCCAGCCCCGGCCGGGACGCGTCCCCGAGCCACAGGACGCCGATGGCCCCCGGCAGCACCGTCTCGCCCACGACCAGCGCCGCCGTCGCACCGTTCACCGAGCCGATCTGCAGGGCCACGGTGTGCAGGTACATGCCGCCGGTCCCGGCGAGGAAGATCGCGTACAGGGCCGGGTCCGCCAGCAGCGCACCGAGCGAGAAGGGCTCGACGCCGTCCAGGATGCGCACGCCCACGCCCAGCGCACCGAACGCCAGGCCGGACAGCAGACCCGCCAGGATCGCCGCCCGCCCGCCGAGGAACCGCACGGCCACCGTGCCACCGCCGATGATCAGTACGGTCACCGCCAGCAGCCACCAGTGCGTCGCGGCCGCGGCGTGGTGTCCGCCCTCGTGGCCCGCGGCCGTCGCCAGCAGCACCAGCGCGCTGCAGACGACACCGATCGAGGTCCACTCCTTGCGGGTCAGCCGGATGCCGAGCATCTTCACGCTCAGCACGGCGGTGACCACCAGGTTGGCGCTGATGACCGTCTGGGACAGGAACAGCGGCAGCAGCCGGGCGGCCAGCGCACCGAGCCCGAACCCGACGAAGTCCAGGATGGTGCCGACGATGAACTCCCAGGTCATCGCCGCCTTCGCGGTGGAGGCGAGGTTCGGGCCCCCGTGCTGGGTGACCCCCGCGCCCGCATCGGAACTCCGGGCCGCCTTGCGGGAGCCCACGGCTTGTAGGACGGATCCCGTGCCGTAGCAGATGGAAGCCGCGACAGCGGTCAGCAGGCCTATGAGCACAGAGGGCTCCGTTCACGTCTGGCAGGTTTTTACGTATCTATTACCTATGCCAGACGGCCTATCGACCCCGGAAGTTGCCTCGTACCCCTAAACGAATGACGCGAGTGTCGCCGGAACCTCGTCGACGGAGTCGACCAGGGCGATCCGGGACTCCATCGGTCGGCCCGCCGCCAGGGCCTGGAGCAGCGGCCACGCCGGGAGCCGCTCGGTCCAGTGCTCCCGGTCGACCAGGATCATCGGGGCGGGCTCGCCGCGCGACCCGTAGTAGTTCGGGGTGGCGTTGTCGAAGATCTCCTGGACGGTCCCCGCAGCGCCCGGCAGGAAGACCACGCCCGCGTTGGACCGGGCGAGGAGCCCGTCCTCGCGGACGGCGTTCGCGAAGTACTTCGCGATGTGGCCCGCGAAGGCGTTCGGCGGCTCGTGGCCGTAGAACCAGGTCGGGATGCCCACCGAGTCGCCGCCGTCGGGCCAGCGCTCCCGCACGGCGAAGGCGGCCCGTGCCCACTCGGAGACCGACGGGGTGAACGACGGCGCCTCGGCCAACATCTTCAGGGCCTCCGTGAGCGCGTCGTCCGCGGCCGGGGCCAGGTACGCACCGAGGTTCGCCGCCTCCATCGCTCCGGGGCCGCCGCCGGTGGCCACGGTCAGCCCGGTCCGGGCCAGGCTGCGGCCCAGTCGGGCCGCGCCCGCGTAGGCCGGGCCGCCGCGGGCCATGGCGTGCCCGCCCATGACGCCCACCACCCGCACGCCCGCGAGGTGCTCGTCCAGGGCGTCCGAGATGGCGTCGTCGTGGATGGACCGCAGCATGGAGGAGAAGACGTCGCCGTCGGCCTTCGTCTCCTGGAACCAGGAGTACGCCTCGGCGTCCGGGGTGGCCTCGTACCCGGCGGACAGCGAGGCGAAGAGCTCCTGTGGGGTGTAGAGCAGCCCCCGGTAGGGGTTGAACGGCAGGTCGGGCACCGGCGGGAAGACCAGCGCCCCGTCCGCGCGCACCTTCGCGGCCGCGTCCGGCTCCATGGGGCAGCCCAGGAAGACGGCCGCGGTGGTGTCGCTCGACAGCAGGGCGAGGGTGCGCTCCAGCAGGTTGACCGACTGGATGCGGTAGCCGCTCAGGTCCCCGCGGGCGACGACCTGGTCGAATTCGGCGAGGGTCTCGATCTCGATGTCCGGGTAAGCCATTTCGCCCACCCTAAGGGCTGTCCGCGTCAGTGGGTCAAGGCGGTCACCGTCAGCTGCGCCACACCCCAGCTGAGCGGGACGCAGACCGCGAGCAGGGCGACGGCCCGCAGCGCCACCGCGCCGCGCAGCACCCCGGCCGCGCCCCCCAGGCCGCGCAGCGCCTCGCGGGCCGGTGACCGGCCCTGGCGGATCTCGACGGCGGTGGTCAGCAGGGTCGCGGCGGCGCAGGCGCCGACCAGCGCGGCCGCGGGTCCGGTCAGCGGCCCCAGCGGTACGTGCAGTCCGCCCTGCTCGCGCAGGGCCAGGGCGGTCAGCGCCCCGGCCGCCACCGCGCACACCACGCCGAGGGGGCGGCCGACCCGGGGCGCCTCCTCCTGGAGGATCCGGCCGGCGAGCAGCCGCGTCGCGCCGGGGCGCACCGACTGGACGAGGGTGCCGCAGGCGTAGGCCAGGCCGGGCCCGGCCAGGGACAGCCCGAGGGCGGTGAGCGCCCAGCCCGTGAGCATCCCGGGGCCGCCGCGGCCCGCGTAGGCCTCGACCGCCAGCCCGCAGGCGGTGAGTGAGATCCCCCACGGCAGTTCGGCCTGCGGGGCACGGCGTGCCCGCGCCCCCGGCCGCAGGGCGAGGGCCACGGTGGCCGAGGCGATGATCGGCACCAGCGCCAGCAGGGTGAGGGCGGCCGCCACCGGAAGCGGCCGGTCGGCGTGCAGGAGCGAGGCCCCGGCCCCGTCGAAGGGCAGCCCGGAGACCTCCCCGCGCAGGTGCAGGAAGGCGGCGAGGGCGACCGCGCTGCCCAGGGTGCAGGCGATGGCGGTGGAGATCGCCGCGACGAGCACGAGGCGTACGGGCCCCAGTCCGGCCGCGTCCATCCCCCCGCGGGGTCGGGTGGCCGGGTCGGTACGGGCCACCGCGACGGCGAAGTGCACGGTCACGGCGAGCGGGACGAGCGCCCACAACAGCCGGGGGAACGATCCGGCAGCTCCGCCGAGCGCCTCCGCCAGCACGTACAGCAGCAGGAAGCCGGTTCCGGCCGAGGCGGCCGCGACCAGCAGCCGGCGGAGCTGGACGAGCGGCCGGGAGCCCCGGGTCAGGCGGAGAGCGAGCACGCGCCCTGACCCTCCGCTTCCGTCGGCAGCCCCGGGCCGTTCGCAGCGGTGTCCGCGTCCCGGCTCGGGTCCGCTTCCGCGCCCATGCCCGGGTCCGCGCCCGGGCCCATGCCCGGGTCCGCGCCCGCGGTCGACGCCGAGCGGCCGTCGAGGAGGGCCACGCGGCGGTCGGCGACCTCGGCGGTCCGCTCGTCGTGCGTGGCCAGCAACACGGTGATCCCGTGCGAGCGGGCGGCGGTGGTCAGCGTGCGGAGCAGGGTGGCCTGCTCGGCGCGGTGCAGCGGGGCCGTCGGTTCGTCCGCGAAGATCACCGAGGGGTCGCCGACCAGGGCCCGGGCCAGGGCGACCCGCTGCGACTCGGCGCGGGTCAGGGCGCCGGGGCGCTTGCGGGCGAAGCCGCCGATGTCGAGCCGGTCCAGCCACTCACAGGCGGCTTGTTTGGCGACGCGGTGCGGGGCGCCCGCGAGGAGCAGCGGCAGCGCGGCGTTCTCCCAGACCTTCAGCTCCGGCAGCAGCCCGGGCTCGGGGCCGATCCAGCCGAACCGGTCGCGGCGCAGCCGCTCCCGGGCCAGTGTCCCCATGGTGTGCACGGGGACGTCGTCGAACCAGACCTCGCCCTGTTCGGGCACGAGCTGCCCGGAAAGGCAGTGCAGCAGCGTGGTCTTGCCGCTGCCGCGGGGGCCCGTGACGGCGAGGACCTCACCCTGGCGGACGCCGATCGAGACACCGATGAGGCCGGGCGATCC
This sequence comes from Streptomyces sp. NPDC051555, assembly GCF_044454405.1. Lineage (NCBI taxonomy): Bacteria > Bacillati > Actinomycetota > Actinomycetes > Kitasatosporales > Streptomycetaceae > Streptomyces > Streptomyces sp. NPDC051555. The sequence continues at coordinate 130,859 of NZ_JBITDP010000016.1, forward strand.
GCTGTGGGAGTAGTGCAGAGAGCGTGCCCAGAGCACGTCGTTGTCCGGTGGAGCAACCATGGCGTACACCTCCGTCCGGGGGAACGAAGCGGAGCCCGCTTGGTCACTGGCGCCGCAATGAGATGTAAAGAGATGAACGTCTTGGCTGGCTACAGCACACGGCCCGGACCCTCTCGTTCTCACTCGAACGGAGGATCCGGGCCGTGGGGTCCGGCGGTGCCGGGGTCCGATCTAGAGCTTGGTCCACGCCTCGGTGAGCACCGAGCGCAGGATTCCTTCGATCTCGTCGAAGGTGCCCTGGTCGGCGATCAGCGGCGGGGCCAGCTGGATGACCGGGTCGCCACGGTCGTCGGCGCGGCAGTAGAGGCCGTTCTCGAAGAGCGCCTTGGAGAGGAAGCCGTAGAGCACGCGCTCCGTCTCCTCGTCCGTGAAGGACTCCTTGGTGTTCTTGTCCTTGACGAGCTCGATGCCGTAGAAGAAGCCGTTGCCGCGGACGTCACCGACGATCGGCAGGTCGTGCAGCTTCTTCAGCGTCGAGAAGAAGGCGTCCTCGTTGTCCAGCACGTGCTGGTTGAGGCCTTCCTTGTCGAAGATGTCGAGGTTGGCGAGGGCCACGGCGGAGGAGACCGGGTGGCCACCGAAGGTGTAGCCGTGCAGGAAGGTGTTGTCACCCTTGTAGAACGGCTCGGCGAGCTTGTCCGAGATGATGCAGGCACCGATCGGGGAGTAGCCCGAGGTCATGCCCTTGGCGCAGGTGATCATGTCCGGCACGTAGTCGAACTTGTCACAGGCGAACATCGTGCCCAGGCGGCCGAAGGCGCAGATCGTCTCGTCGGAGACGAGCAGCACGTCGTACTGGTCGCAGATCTCGCGGACGCGCTGGAAGTAGCCGGGCGGCGGCGGGAAGCAGCCACCGGCGTTCTGCACCGGCTCCAGGAAGACGGCGGCGACGGTGTCCGCGCCCTCGAACAGGATCTCCTGCTCGATCTGGTCGGCGCACCAGCGGCCGTAGGCCACCGGGTCGTCGCCGTGGATCGGGGCGCGGTAGATGTTGGTGTTGACCACCTTGTGCGCGCCGGGTACCAGCGGCTCGAAGGGGGCCTTGAGCGCCGGCAGGCCGGTGATGGACAGGGCGCCCTGCGGGGTGCCGTGATAGGCCACCGCACGCGAGATGACCTTGTACTTGGTGTGCTTGCCCTGCAGCTTGAAGTACTGCTTGGCGAGCTTCCACGCGGTCTCGACGGCCTCGCCGCCACCCGTGGTGAAGAAGACCTTGTTCAGGTCGCCGGGGGCGTAGTGGGCGAGGCGCTCGGCCAGCTCGACGGCCTTGGGGTGCGCGTACGACCAGATGGGGAAGAACGCGAGTTCCTGCGCCTGCTTGTAGGCGACCTCGGCCAGTTCCTTGCGGCCGTGACCGGCGTTGACCACGAACAGTCCGGCGAGACCGTCCAGGTAGCGCTTGCCCTTGTCGTCCCAGATGTAGGTGCCCTCGCCCCGGACGATGGTGGGGACGGGCGCGTTCTCGTAGGACGACATGCGGGTGAAGTGCATCCACAGGTGGTCGTACGCGGTCTTGGAGAGGTCCTGGCTCACGGTTATCGGGTTCCCCACATGTAGGTCTGCTTCTTCAGCTTCAGGTAAACGAAGCTTTCGGTTGATCGCACGCCGGGGAGCGCGCGGATCTTCTTGTTGATCGTGTCGAGCAGGTGGTCGTCGTCCTCGCAGACGATCTCCACCATCAGGTCGAAGGAACCCGCGGTCATCACCACGTACTCGCACTCGGCCATCGCGGTCAGCGCGTCGGCCACCGGGTCGAGGTCTCCCTCGACGTTGATGCCGACCATCGCCTGACGCCGCAGGCCCACGGTGAGCGGGTCGGTGACGGCCACGATCTGCATGACGCCCTGGTCGAGCAGCTTCTGCACGCGCTGGCGCACGGCGGCTTCGGAGAGGCCGACGGCCTTGCCGATCGCCGCGTAGGGGCGGCGGCCGTCCTCTTGCAGTTGCTCGATGATCGCCAGGGACACAGCATCGACCGAAGGGGACGGTTGTCTGTTCCTGGAATCTGCGCTTCGACTGACCACGACCTCACTGTGCACGAGGAGTCGTCTGTTCCGCAAGCGGTAACCGATGTAATTCGTTGTTCGAGGTCTCGGATTACGCGGATTTCGTAGTTCGTGGCGTCCGGCTCTGTCGAAAGCGTCTCCGCAGCGGCTAGGCTGGGGTTTTGTCTCAACCATTGGACATGTGATCAGGAGAGTGGCCGTAGTGACCAGCGAACTGCGTCGTCTGCGCAACTACATCGGCGGGGAGTTCAAGGACGCCGCCGACGGGCGGACCACCGAGGTGGTCAACCCCGCCACCGGCGAGGTGTACGCCAGCGCCCCGCTGTCCGGGCAGGACGACGTCGACGCCGCCATGGCCGCCGCCGCCGCGGCTTTCCCGGGCTGGCGCGACACCACCCCCGCCGAGCGCCAGAAGGCCCTCCTGAAGATCGCGGACGCCTTCGAGGCGCGCGCCGAGGAGCTGGTGGCCACCGAGTCCGAGAACACCGGCAAGCCGCTGGGCCTCACGGCCAGCGAGGAGCTGCCGCCGATGGTGGACCAGATCCGCTTCTTCGCGGGCGCCGCCCGTCTGCTGGAAGGCCGTTCGGCCGGCGAGTACATGGAGGGCATGACCTCCATCGTGCGCCGCGAGCCGGTCGGCGTCTGCGCGCAGGTCGCGCCGTGGAACTACCCGATGATGATGGCCGTGTGGAAGTTCGCCCCGGCCATCGCGGCGGGCAACACCGTGGTCCTCAAGCCTTCGGACACCACCCCGGCCTCCACGATCCTGATGGCCGAGATCATCGACTCGATCCTGCCCAAGGGCGTCTTCAACGTCGTGTGCGGTGACCGGGAGACCGGCAAGGCGATGGTCGAGCACGCCACCCCGGCGATGGCCTCCATCACCGGTTCGGTGCGCGCGGGCATGCAGGTCGCCGAGAGCGCCGCCAAGGACGTCAAGCGCGTCCACCTGGAGCTGGGCGGCAAGGCCCCGGTCGTCGTCTTCGAGGACGCCGACATCGCCAAGGCCGCCGAGGACATCGCGGTCGCCGGCTTCTTCAACGCGGGCCAGGACTGTACCGCCGCGACCCGCGTCCTCGTCCACGAGTCGATCCACGACGAGTTCGTCGCGGCGCTCGCCAAGAACGCGGCCGACACCAAGACCGGTCAGCCGGACGACGAGGACGTGCTCTACGGGCCGCTGAACAACCCGAACCAGCTGAAGCAGGTCGCGGGCTTCATCGAGCGCCTCCCCGCGCACGCCAAGGTGGAGGCGGGTGGCCACCGGGTCGGCGACAAGGGCTACTTCTACGCCCCGACCGTGGTCTCCGGCCTGAAGCAGGACGACGAGATCATCCAGAACGAGGTCTTCGGGCCCGTCATCACCGTCCAGTCCTTCACGGACGAGTCGCAGGCCCTGGAGTACGCGAACGGCGTCGAGTTCGCCCTCGCCTCCTCGGTGTGGACCAAGAACCACGGCCGCGCGATGCGCATGTCCAAGAACCTCGACTTCGGCTGCGTGTGGATCAACACCCACATCCCGCTGGTCGCCGAGATGCCGCACGGCGGGTACAAGAAGTCCGGCTACGGCAAGGACCTCTCGGCCTACGGCTTCGAGGACTACACCCGGATCAAGCACGTGATGACCTCGCTCGACGGCTGACCGGTCGCCGACCGTCGGCGCATCGTTCACCGCCGTTCGCTCAAGGGGCGGGCAGTAGACAACATGTCTATTGCCCGCCCCTTCGCGTTCGCCCAGTCTGTGCGCATGCCTGAACTCGCTCTCTCCCGCCGCGCGGCCCTGCGCGGCCTCGGCGCCGCGGGCCTGCTGGCCGGCCTCGTCGGTTGTGGCGTGCCCGCCGCCTATGTCCCGGAGGACCGACGGGAAGGCACGGACCGCTCCGGTGCCGACCGGAGCCTGGCCTTCGCGAACTGGCCGCTCTACATCGACACCGATGAGGAGGACGAGACCCGGCGCCCGACGCTGGACGCCTTCTCGAAACGGACCGGGATCGAGGTGAAGTACACCGAGGAGATCAACGACAACGACGAGTTCTTCGGCAAGGTCAGCCCGGCCCTGATGAACCACCAGGAGACCGGCCGCGACCTGGTGGTGGTCAGCGACTGGATGGCGGCCCGGTTCGTCCGGCTCGGCTGGGCCCAGACCATGAACCGCGGGGCCCAGCCGAACGTGGCGAAGCACCTGGACCCGCAGCTGCGTTCCCCGGCCTTCGACCAGGGGCGCCTGCACACGGTCCCCTGGCAGTCCGGGATCACCGGCATCGCCTACAACCGCAAGGCGCTGGGCCGGGAGATCAAGTCCACCAAGGAGCTCTGGCACCCCGACCTCGCGGGCAAGGTGACGCTCTTCTCCGGGCTCGACGAGTCCTTCTCGCTGCTGATGCAGGGCAACGGCGTCGACGTCACGCGCTGGACCGAGTCGGACTTCCACCGGGTCTGCGACCAGGTGGAGGAGATGGTCCGCAAGAAGCACATCCGCCGCTTCACGGGGAACGACTACACCTCGGACCTCAGCAAGGGCGATGTGCTCGCCTGCCAGGCCTACTCCGGCGACGCCATCCAACTCCAGGCGGACAACCCCGACATCGAGTTCGTGGTCCCGGAGGAAGGCGCCGAGCTGTGGGCCGAGAGCCTGCTCATCCCGAACCTGGCCCGCCACAAGGCCAGTGCCGAGGCCCTCGTCGACCACTACTACCAGCCCGAGATCGCCGCCGAGCTCGCCGCCTCCGTCAACTACGTCTGCCCGGTCCCCGCCGCCCGCGAGGTGCTGGCCGGATCCGACGACAAGGACACCGCCGAACTGGCCGCGAACCCGCTGATCTTCCCCGACGACGAGATGCGCAAGCGGCTCGTCGTGGCCCGGGACATCTCGGCGGCGGAGCGGCAGTCCTTCGCGAGGCGCTGGAACTCCATCGTCGGCCTGTGAGGCACAGAACTGAACATGTTCAGAGATTTTGCTGAACGTGTTCAGAAATCAGCGTACTCTTCGGATCATGACCGAACGAAGCGTTCTGCTGCGCCGGATCAGGGTCTGGCTGACCCTGTTCATCGTCTGCTTGGTGCTCAGCGGCCTCACGGCCTTCCCACTGGTCAGCGAACTCCACTGGGCAAATTCCTTGATTTCGCACGAGTGGCTGCGGCGGGTCGGTGACGGGCTGGAGCGGGCCGACGCGGACTACCCCTTCCTCCTCTACGGAACCGACTGGCTCGCCTTCGCCCACTTGGTGATCGCGGTGTTCTTCTACGGGGTCCACCGGGACCCGGTCCGCAACATCTGGATCGTCGAGGCGGGCATGATCGCCTGTGCCGGAATCATCCCGCTGGCCCTGATCTGCGGACCGATCCGCGGCATCCCCTTCGGGTGGAGCGTCATCGACATGTCGTTCGGCGTGTTCGGGGTGATCCCCCTGCTGGTGCTCCGCCGGATGATCAAGCGGTTGGAAGCGCTGGCCGGCGGGCCGGCGGCGGGGCCGGGGGCGGAGCCGAGGCCCGGGTCGGCGGCGTCGGCGGGGGCCGCCGTCACTTCTTGAAGGCCGCCATCACCAGCTTCTCGGCTATCGGGTTCGTCTCCCGCCCCTTCGCGTCCGTGGAGTTGAGCGAGTAGACCAGCGTGCGGGACAGGTCGCGGGTGCCCCCGATCACCGTGCTATAGCCGGGGCGGGCGCCCGTCTTGCCCCAGGCCACCACCCCGCCCGGCAGCAGGAACCGCTTCATGCCCGCGGTCAGATCCGCGTCCTCGCCGGCCGTGTTCTTCACCGCGGGCACGGTGAACATCTCCTCCAGCTGCGCCTTCGGCACGAGCCGCCCGCTGAAGAGGGCCACGGTGAAGCGCTCCAGATCCGCCGTGGTCGAGACGAGGTCGCCCGCGGCGAACTGGGCGGAGGCGTTCCAGTCGCTCACGTCGACCAGCTCGCTGGTCCCGTCCGCCCGCGGCACCGCCTGGTAGCCGTGATGGTGCGGGCCCTGGATCCGGACGCGCACCGGTCCGGGGGAGGAGGTGTCGCGCAGCCCCAGGGGCTTGGTGATCCGGGCCTCGACCGCCTTCGCGTACGAGGTGCCCGTCAGCTTCTCGATCAGGACGCCCAGGATCGTGTAGCCGATGTTGAGGTACTCCTGCTTGGTCCCCGGGTCGAAGCCGGGTCCCTTGGCCACCGCGTTGGCGATCATGGCGTGCGGGTCGCTGATGTCGAACCGGTGGGAATAGGCGTCCTCGAAGGCGTCGCCGGGGCCGTCGGCCGACTGGATGCCGCTCGTGTAGTTGAGCAGCTGGCGCACGGTCACGGGCTTGAAGGTGTCCGGCAGCAGGCCGGGCAGGCGGTGCTGGACCGTCTCGTCCAGGCCCACCTCGCCCTCGGCCACCAGCTGGAGCACCACCGCCGCGGTGAAGGTCTTCGTCACCGAGCCCACCCGGAAGCGGCCCTCCGAGATCGCCGCGCGGCCGGTGCGCACGTCCGAGACGCCGGAACTTCCCTGCCAGCTGCCGCTGGTGCCGCCCACGCGCACCAGGGCCGCGGTCGCGTGCTCGTTGTCGGCGCCGAGCCCGGTGATCGCCTCCGCCAGCGCCGCCGCGTTCGGTGGGGTCGGGACCGTGGGCGCGGCGACCCCCGAAGCGACCCCCGAAGCGGGGGCCGGAGCCGGAGCCGGGGCCGGGGCCGCGTGGGCGAGCACGGGGCCCGAGGCGATCCCCAGGACCAGCGTGGCGGCGATCAGCGTGCGGGTGCGAGCGTTCATGGTCTCCCCCTGTGAGTGACTGCGAGTTCCGGCGGCCACCGCGGCCCCCGATGACTCAATGGTGCTGCTCACAGGGGTAGTTGCGGATCACCAGCGAGAGGGGTCTTCAGCGGTGTGACAACTAGCCGGCGCGGGGGAGTCGACACGCCCATCCCTCACTCTCCAGAGGGAGAACCCCCAGAGGGAGAACCCCCGGAGGGAGAGGTGCTGGAGGGAGAGGCGCCGGCGGGAGTGATCAGCCCCGTCTCGTACGCGCAGATCACCGCCTGGATCCGGTCCCGCAGCCCGAGCTTCGCCAGCACGTTCCCCACGTGCGACTTGACCGTGTGCTCGCTCACCACCAGCGCGCTCGCGATCTCCGCGTTCGACAGTCCCCGCCCGAGGTGCAGCAGGGTCTCCCGCTCCCGGGCCGTCAGCCCCGCCAACCGGCGCGCGGCCTCGGCGGCCGCGACTGACTCCGCCGCCGACTTAGCCGCCGACCCGAGCCGGCCCCGCGCCGTCGCCGCCGTGTACTCCTCGATCAGCCGCCGCGCCACCGAGGGCGCCAGCAGGGAATCGCCCGCCGCCACCACCCGTACCGCGTGCACCAGATCGTCCCGCCGCACGTCCTTCAGCAGGAAACCGCTGGCCCCCGCGTGCAGCGCCTCGTACACGTACTCGTCCGCGTCGAACGTCGTCAGCATCACCGTCCGGCAGGCGCTGCGCGCCGTGATCGCCCGGCACGCCTCGATCCCGTCCATGACCGGCATCCGGACGTCCAACAGCGTCACGTCCGGGGTCAGCTCCCGCACCGCGGCCACCGCCGCCGCGCCGTCACCCACCTCCGCGACGACCTCGATGTCCTCCTGGGCGTCCAGGATCATCGCGAAGCCGGCGCGCACCAGCTCCTGGTCGTCCGCGACCACCACACGGATCGTCAATTCCCCACCTCCAGCGGCGAGGCTACAAGGCTGACGTGCACCTCGAAGCCCCGGCCGGCCGGACCCGGACCGCACCGGGCCGTGCCGCCGTGGGCGGCGGCCCGCTCCCGGATCCCGATCAGCCCGTGCCCGCCGCCGGACCCGCCGCCGGACCCGCCGCCAGCCCCGTCGTCGGCCCGGCCGCCCCGCCCGTCGCGGGCCGGGCCGCGCCCGTCGTCGACCACCGTCACCCCGAGCATCCGCGGCCCGTACTCCAGCGTGACCGTCACCCGCGCCGCCCCGGCGTGCTTCACCACATTCGTCAGCGCCTCCTGCACCACCCGGTGCACCGTCGCCTCCAGCGCGGCGGGCAGCGCGCGGACCGCGCCGGTCCGCTCGTACGACACCGTCAGCCCGCTGGCCCGGACCCGCTCCAGCAGCTCCGCCAGCTCCGCGATGCCCGGCTGCGGGCGGCGCGGAGAGGCGTCGTCCGTCCGCAGCACGCCCAGCATCGTCCGCAGTTGGGCCATCGCGTCCCGACCGGTCTCCGCGATGGCGTCGAAGGCCGCCTCGGCCCGCTCGGGGGCCCGCCGCACGGCCACCGGACCCGCCTCCGCCTGCACGATCATGATGCTGACGGCGTGCGAGAGGACGTCGTGCATCTCCCGGGCGATCCGGGCCCGTTCCCGGGCGGCCGCCTGCTCCGCCTCGATCCGGTTCGCCCGCTCCAGCTGGGCCGCGCGGTCCTCCACGGCGGTGGTGTAGGCCTGCCGCGTGTGCTGGAGGCGCCCCAGCGCGTAGGCCGCGCCCGAGACGAAGAGGGTGAAGAGCAGTTCGCGCGCGGACCCCGTGTTCCACCCCACGGACACGGCGACCGTCACGACCGCGAGCGCGCCCACGGCGAGTCGGACCCGGGGCGGGCACCGCAGCGCGACCGTGTAGAAGGCGATCAGCCCGGCGTACGGGATCGGCTGCCCGGGCCCGTCGACCGCCAGGTTGTACACGCCGCCGACGGCCAGGATCGCGACCAGCACGCCCACCGGAGAGCGCCGCCGCCAGACCAGCGGCAGCACGCCGAGCGTGGTCACCGCGTACGACGCCCAGTCCGCGGGCGGCAGATCGGCCGCGCGAGGGACCACGAACGGCATCGTCACGGCCAGTTGCACCAGCAGCGTCAGCCCGAGGTCCTGGGCGCGCGGATCGGCCCGCCGGACGGCCCCGGCGAGATCCCCCCAACCGGGTATCACCGGTCGGGGTCGGACTCGGCCCGTACGGCCGTGAGCACGTCCATCCGGTTCGTCGTGACGGAGTCCACCCCGGCCGCCAACACCTTGCGCATCGACCGCTTGGTGTCCGGCGTCCACACCGAGACGCGCAGCCCGTCCCCGTGCAGCGCGTCCACCAGCTCCCGCCGCACCAGCCCGAAGCGGTAGTTGAGCCAGGCGGGCGCCACCGCGTCGATCAGCACCCGGCGCGGCGGGCTCAGCGAGGTCCAGGTCAGCGCGATCTCGGCGCCGGGATCGGCGGCCCGGACGGCCAGCATCGTGTTCGCGCCCGCGCAGTAGTACGCGCGCTCGCGCGCCCCGCACTCGCGCACCAGGCCCACCACCGCCTTGACCCCCTCCGGGCTCGCGCCCGGCAGGTCGATCATCACGCGTCCCGCGCCGGTGGCCATCAGGGCCTCCCGCAGGGTGGGCACCCCGCCCCCGGTCAGCTCCCGCAACTGCGGGGCCGTCACGGCGTCGAGCCGCACGTCGTGGCCCCACAGCCGCTGGAGGGTGTCGTCGTGGAGCAGCACCGGGACGCCGTCCCGGGTGAGGCGTACGTCGATCTCGACGGCGTCCGCCCCGCGGTCGAACGCGGAACGGAGCGAGGGCAGGGTGTTCTCACGGACGCGGTAGGGATCACCGCGGTGGCCGACGGCGGTCACAGTCAGAGTGCGCATGATCCCCATTCTCCGCAGTGTCAGGAAGCCAGCCACGCCTCGGTGTACGTGTCGATCTCCGCCGTCAGCTTCGCCTTGCCGGCCGGGTCCAGGAAGGAGGCCTCGACGGCGTTCTTGGCGAGCTGCGCCAGACCGCGCTCGTCCAGCTCCAGCAGGCGCGCGGCCACCGCGTACTCGTTGTTGAGGTCGGAGCCGAACATCGGCGGGTCGTCGCTGTTGATGGTGACGAGCACGCCCGCCGCGACCATCTCCTTGATCGGGTGCGCGTCGAGGTCCGCCACCGCGCGCGTGGCGATGTTGGAGGTCGGGCAGACCTCCAGCGCGATGCGGTGCTCGGCGAGGTGGGCGAGCAGCTCCGGGTCCTGCGTGGAGCTGGTGCCGTGGCCGATGCGCTCGGCGCCCAGGTCGCGGATCGCGTCCCAGACGGTCTGCGGCCCCGTGGTCTCGCCGGCGTGCGGCACGCTGTGCAGACCGGCCGCGCGGGCCCGGTCGAAGTACGGCTTGAACTGCGGGCGCGGGACCCCGATCTCGGGACCGCCGAGGCCGAAGGAGACCAGGCCCTCGGGGCGCAGGTCCACCGCGAGCCGGGCGGTCTCGGCGGCGGCCTCCAGGCCGGCCTCGCCGGGAATGTCGAAGCACCAGCGGAGGATCACGCCGAGCTCGCTCTCGGCGGCCCTGCGGGCGTCCTCGATGGCCTCCATGAAGGCCTTCTCCTCGATGCCGCGGCTGGTGGAGGAGTAGGGGGTGATGGTGAGTTCGGCGTACCGGATGTTCTGCCGGGCCATGTCACGGGCGACTTCGTACGTCAGGAGGCGGACGTCGTCCGGGGTGCGGATCAGGTCGACGACCGACAGGTACACCTCGATGAAGTGCGCGAAGTCGGTGAAGGTGAAGTAGTCGGCGAGCGCCTCGGGGTCGGTCGGGACCGCGGAATCGGGGTGCCGGGCGGCCAGGTCGGCCACGATGCGCGGCGAGGCCGAACCGACGTGGTGGACGTGGAGTTCGGCTTTGGGCAGCCCCGCGATGAAGGGGTGCAGATCGGGCATGAGGAGTCTCCGTCGGGACGCGCGTGCGGGCAGGTCTGGGGTTCATCGTAGGCAGCCCGGGGCATGTCGGTGGCAGCCCGTAGCATGGCTGTACGAGAGGGGGGCGTCGCATGACCGAACACAGCCCCGAGCCCATCGACCCGTGGGCGCCGCCGGAGCGGCCCGCGGTGGACCTGGGCAAGCAGCAGGGCGCGCCGGGGGGCGCTCCCGCGCCGGGCGCGCCGGATCCGTCGCGCGTGCACGACCAGCCGACGATCGTCGGCATGCCGGGGGGCGAGAGCACGGGCGGGCCCTTCGGGCAGCCGCAGCCGCAGCCCCCGTCGCAGCCGGCGCCCGCCTACGGGTACCCGGCGCAGCCCGCCCCGCCGGGGGCCGGTGCCTACGGGTACCCGACCCAGCCGGACCAGGGCGGCTATCCGGGGTACCCCGGATACCAGGGCTACCCGGGCTATCCCGGATACCCGGGCCAGCCGGGCTACCCGGGCGGTTACGCGGCCCCGCGCAACGGATTCGGCGTCACCGCCCTGGTCCTCGGCATCCTGTCCGTGGTCGGCTGCATCACCAGTGTGTTCGCCGTCGTCATGGGCATCGTGGCGGTGGTCTTCGGCGCCCTGGGCCGCCAGCGAGCAGGGCGCGGCGAGGCCGACAACGGCGGCATGGCGCTGGCCGGCCTGATCCTCGGCATCGTCGGGATCGTGCTGGGCGGGCTCATGCTCGCGGCGATCCTGACCGGCATCATGGACGAGAACGCGCGGGACCCCTACGGCACGCGGCGCGACTACCCGGCCACGGTCTCCGAGACACCCTTCGGCACCTGAGCCCCACGGCCGGCGGGCCCGTCCCCGGACCGCCACGCGGGGCCCGGGGCCGAGCCCGTTCGGGCCCCGCCCCGGTCCGCCGTTCCTATGCCTCCCAGGGCCACCGCGCCTCGCGCCCGGCCTCCAGCAGGGACACCATGCGGAACGCCGCATCGGTGAGGCCGCCGAAGACGTGCCGGTTGGCGCCGCCCGAGGGGCCGTGTCCCACCTGGTAGCCGGCCAGGTTCCAGGTGTAGACCGGAACCTCCGCCGGCACCTGCTCGGTCGGGTCCCCGGCGCGGTGGCGGGCGGCCTGCTCGTCGGTGACGATCAGCACCCGGTCGTGCCCGGCGTAGTGGCGCCGCACCGCCTCGGTGGTGTTGGTCCCGCCGAGGTCACCGAAGCGCTCCAGCACCTTCAGGACCGACTCGCCCGCGGCGTAGGGCACCGGCGCGCTGCCCGTGCCGAATTCGACCAGGTCCGCGTCGGCCGCCCGGAGCGCCAACGCCGCGCCGAACACCGCCGCCGCGTCCGCCCGGTTGAGCTGCGAGCGGTCCGACAGCCGGGACCACATCGACCCCGAACGGTCGACCAGGACCAGCGTCCGGCCGGGCAGCGCCGGAACGGCGGCCAGCGAGTGCCCCAGGGCCCGCTCCAGCGGATAGGCCCACCGCAGCGAGGGCGCGTGCTGGTAGGCGGCCAGGAAGCGGAAGGGGAACTGCCGGGAGCGGGCGACCGCCTCCGGGTCGCTGATCCGCTCCGCGACGGAGGCCGCCACCTCGTCGCCGACCCCCGCCCCGTCGAAGTTGCGCAGGTTGCGCAGCAGCGCCATCGTCCCCATCGAGGGGATGACCGCCTCCCAGGCGGCCGCGTCCAGCGGTCCTTGCAACCAGCCGGCCAGCGCCTCCCAGGTCATCCCCGCCGCGGCGAGCCGCTCGGCGCCGCCGGGCCCGGTGACCACGGCCCGCCGCTCGGCGACAGGCAGCTCCATGAGCGCCTGGTGGGCGGCCAGGGTACGGGCCCCCTCGGGCAGGACCGCGGAGTCCGGGTGGTGGCGCCGGTCGAGTGCGTACCGGAACAGCTCCCCCTGCCAGGGCTTGGCGGGATCGGGCACGGCGTGCACGAGGTTGAGGACGTCGCCGAAGCGGAAGCCCTTGGTGGCGGTGTCGTACTTCAGCAGGGAGGAGGCGGAGTAGAGCCGGCGCACGGCGTCGGCGACGCCCCGCTTGACGGGCTTGGGCACGTTGCGGCCGTGCACGGCCGTCCAGTACGCGAGCAGTTCGCCGGGCTCGTCGGCCCGCCGCAGCACCGAGTCGATGACCTGCCGGTTCGAGGGCGCCTGCGCCTGTGCCTGTGCCTGCGACTGCGCCGTGGCGGGCGACGCCTGCGGCGCGTCGAGCCGGGCCTTGACGTACTCGGCCGCGCCGACGAGGGCCGCGGTGCGCATGTTCCCCTCGCCGCGCAGCCAGCCGAGCAGCCCGGCGGTCCAGTGCGGGTCCTCGACCGCCAGCTCGCGCACCAGCGCGGTGTAGCGGTCGTCGCGCTGCGCGGCGTCCTCGTGGAAGGTCCGCTGGGTCACGAAGTTGGCGACGGCCAGCAGGAAGAGTTCGGAGCGTGCGTCACGCAGTCGTCCCACCGCGCCCAGAGCGGTCGCGGCGACCTGCCCGGTGGACCGGACGGGCGAGTGCGGGGCGCCCGACGCGGCGAGTGCGGGCGCGGGCGTGCGGCGGTTGAAACGAGACATGTGAATCCCCCCGAATTCATGGCAAAAAGTGAACGATCGGGGGAGGCGCGCGTGGGGGATGCCCGAGATCAAGTCGGTGACGGTGTTGTCGCTCGCTCTACCGGACTGAGCTACCGGCCGGAGCCGGGCGGGATTCGAACCCGCGGCACGTCGATCCAGAAGGAACCGTCGCCTGCGCACCGGGCATCCTCCACGCGCGCCTCCCGAGATCAAGTGAGCGGCGGCGTGATTTCGTCGAAGAAGGAGCCGCAGCCCGCGCACCGGGAGGTGCGAAGCGTGTGCGTCCAGAGGTCACGGCGGCGGAACCGCAAGGTGCTCTGCCAACTGAGCTACACCGGCCCGAAGCCGGTGACGGGACTCGAACCCGCGACCGCCCCATCAAGAGTGGAAGTAGGTCCTGCCTGCGCACCTGGACACGCCCTCACTCTAGGAGGGTCCCTCGCCGGGCCGCCACGCCTTTTATCCGGGCCGCCACCCCCTTCCGGCCGGGCCGCTCAGCCCTGTGCGGCCAGTTGCTCCCGGGCCGCCATCAGCGCGAAGCCCAGCAGGTTCAGCCCGCGCCAGCGCGCCGGATCCAGCGCCCCCGGGTCGTCCGGCGCCAGCCCGATCCCCCAGATCCGGTCCACCGGCGAGGCTTCCACCAGGACCCGCTTCCCGGTGCCCAGGAGGTAGCCGCGCAGCTCCGGCGAGGAGGCGAACTTGGCCGCGCTGCCCGCCACCACGATCCCGAACCGCTCGCGCTCCCAGGTGTCCGCGTCGAAGCCGCGCACGAGGCGCCCCGCCTTCTTCGCCGCGGCAGGGCTGGTGGCGGTCAGCGCCGCGCGCTCCGCCTCCGCGTCCTCGAACAGGCGTGCCTTCTCGGCCATCATCCAGTGCTCGGCGGTGGCGTAGCGGACCTCACCCACAGTGAAGGGCGCGGGCCACCACTGGCTCAGGCAGCTCGGCCCGAGCGTTCCGTCGTGCCGGGGCGTGTGTCCCCAGAACGGCAGATACTTGACTCGTTCACCCCGGTTGACCTGCTCGATCAGTTCGTCGATCCGTTCCATGCACGCGAGTCTGGCAGCCGCCACTGACACTTCGTAAAGGATTTGAGGTCCGCCTCGACACATGGTCGACCGATTCCGTCGCGTAATCAAAAGGCAACGACGGAATCACTTGGCGGAGGGGAACCCCTCTGCCAGGATCGGCAGTCAATTCGAGCTGTAGCTACGGAGAGCGCGATGGGCAACCGCTTCCAGGTCAAAGACCGATTCGCAGACGGCGCGCAATACATCGACGGCCGGCTGAGGGCCGGTACCTCGGGCGCGTCACACACCGTCGTCGACCCGGCCACCGGCCAAGAGGTCTTCACTTACGAACTGGCGAGCACGACCGACGTCGATGCGGCCGTGGCCGCCGCCAAGCGGGCCTTCCCCGGCTGGTCGGGGGCCACCCCGGGCGAGCGTTCCGACGCCCTGCACCGGCTGGCCGGCGTCCTGGCCGAAGAGGCCGCGGACTTCGCCTGGGCCGAGTCCTTGCAGTGCGGGAAGCCGATCAAGCTGTCCACGGAGTTCGACGTACCGGGGACCATCGACAACACCGCCTTCTTCGCGGGCGCCGCCCGCCACCTCCAGGGCCAGGCCGCCGCCGAGTACTCGGGCGACCACACCTCCTCCGTACGCCGCGAGGCGATCGGCGTGGTCGGCTCCATCGCGCCCTGGAACTATCCGCTCCAGATGGCCGCCTGGAAGATCCTCCCGGCGATCGCCGCGGGCAACACGATCGTCCTGAAGCCGGCCGAGCTGACCCCCCTCACCTCGCTGATGTTCGCCCAGGCGGCCCAGCGCGCCGGGATCCCCGACGGGGTGATCAACATCGTCACCGGCGCGGGCCGGACCGCGGGCGAGCACCTGGTGGGCCACCCCGACGTGGTCATGACCTCCTTCACCGGATCGACCGGGGTCGGCAAGCGGGTCGCCGAGATCGCGACCGCCACCGTCAAGCGGCTCCACCTTGAGCTCGGCGGCAAGGCCCCCTTCCTGGTCTTCGACGACGCCGACCTGGAGGCCGCGGCCCACGGCGCGGTGGCCGCCTCCCTGATCAACACCGGCCAGGACTGCACCGCGGCCACCCGCGCCTACGTCCAGCGCCCGCTCCACGACGCCTTCGTCGCCCGGGTGGCCGAACTGATGGAGACCGTCCGCCTGGGCGACCCCTTCGCCCCCACGACCGACCTGGGCCCGCTCGTCTCGCACGCGCAGCGCGACCGGGTCGCCGGCTTCGTCGAGCGCGCCCGCGGCTACGCCACCGTCGTCACCGGCGGCGAGATCCCCGGCGGGGACCTCGCGGAGGGCGCCTACTACCGGCCCACGCTGATCTCCGGCGCGGCCCAGGACAGCGAGGTCGTGCAGTCGGAGATCTTCGGCCCGGTGCTCGTCGTGCTGCCCTTCGACGGCGACGACGAGGGCATCGCCCTGGCCAACGACACCCCGTACGGCCTCGCGGCCTCCGCCTGGAGCCGCGACGTCTACCGCGCCGGCCGGGCCACCCGGGAGCTGAAGGCCGGCTGCGTCTGGGTCAACGACCACATTCCGATCATCAGCGAAATGCCCCACGGAGGCTACAAGGCGAGTGGTTTCGGAAAGGACATGAGCGCTTACTCCTTCGAGGAGTACACGCAGGTCAAGCACGTCATGTACGACATCACAGCGGTCGCCGAGAAGGACTGGCACCGCACGATCTTCGGGGACAGATAACCCACGCTGCCTGACCAGCGGCCCACACCTCCCGAAAGGGCACAGCTCATGGAGCAGTTCGAGCCCGACCGCCTCTCGACGGCGCAGCTCGCCGCGATGCGGCGCAGTCTCACCAGCGGTCGCGGCGCCCTGACCCGCCGCTCGCTGCTGCGCGCCTCCGGAGTCGGAGCGCTCACCCTCGGCGGTCTCTCGACGCTGAGCGCCTGCGGCATCCCGCCCGCCAAGCGGGCCGGTACGGGCGAGCAGGCGGCCTCGGACGACCACTCGGACCGGGAGAAGGAGATCAACTTCTCCAACTGGACCGAGTACATGGACACCAGCGACGACGAGAAGACCCGCCCCACGCTGGACGCCTTCACCAAGCGGACCGGCATCAAGGTCAAGTACACCGAGGACATCAACGACAACGTCGAGTTCTTCGGCAAGATCCGCCCCCAGCTCGCGGCCGGCCAGGACACCGGCCGCGACCTGATCGTCGTCACCGACTGGCTCGCCGCCCGCATCATCCGGCTCGGCTGGGCGCAGAAGCTCGACCCCGCGCTCCTCCCGCACGCCTTCGCGAACCTGTCACCGCAGTTCCGCAGCCCCGACTGGGACCCCGGCCGCTCCTACAGCTACCCCTGGACCGGCATCTCGACCGTCATCGCCTACAACTCCAAGGCCACCGACGGCAAGAAGGTCGACTCCGTCACCCAGCTCCTGGACGACCCCACGCTCAAGGGCCGGGTGGGCTTCCTCACCGAGATGCGCGACAGCGTCGGCATGACCCTCCTCGACCAGGGCAAGGACCCGGCGAGCTTCACCACCGCGGACTTCGACGGCGCCATCGGCCGGCTCCAGAAGGGCGTCGACAGCAAGCAGATCCGCCGCTTCACCGGCAACGACTACACCGCGGACCTCGACAAGGGCGACATCGCCGCCTGCCTCGCCTGGGCGGGCGACATCATCCAGCTCCAGGCCGGCAACCCCGACATCAAGTACGCGATCCCCGCGGCCGGTTACATCACCTCCAGCGACAACATGCTGGTCCCGGCCCATGCCCGGCACAAGGCGAACGCCGAGAAGCTCATGGACTACTACTACGAGCTGCCCGTCGCCGCCCAGCTGGCCGCGTACATCAGCTACGTCTGCCCGGTCGAGGGCGTCAAGGAAGACCTCGCCAAGATCGACCCCGCGCTCGCGGACAACACGCTGATCGTCCCGGACAAAGCGATGACCGCCAAGTCCCACGCCTTCCGTTCCCTCACCGGTGAGGAAGAGACGGCGTACGAGGAGAAGTTCACCAAGCTCATCGGCGCCTAGCGCGCCGGCCGGGCCCGCCCGGCCCGGCCTCGGCTCCCCCTCCGGCCCCTTGACCGCACCCAACTCCGGGATCCCTCCATGACTGACAAGACCGAGGGCGGCGACGTCCGCCTCACCGGGATCAGCAAGCACTACGGCTCCTTCACCGCCGTGCACCCGCTCGATCTCACCATCCCCCAGGGCTCCTTCTTCGCCCTGCTCGGCGCCTCCGGCTGCGGGAAGACCACCACCCTGCGCATGATCGCCGGCCTGGAGGAGCCCTCGACCGGCACGGTCCACCTCGGCGACACCGCGGTCACGCACCTGCCGCCCTACAAGCGCCCGGTCAACACCGTCTTCCAGAGCTACGCGCTCTTCCCCCACCTCGACGTCACCGAGAACATCGCCTTCGGCCTGCGCCGGCGCGGCATCAAGTCCGTCAAGAAGCAGGTCGACGACATGCTGGAACTGGTCCAGCTCGGCCAGTTCGCCCAGCGCAAGCCGCACCAGCTCTCCGGCGGCCAGCAGCAGCGCGTCGCCGTCGCCCGCGCCCTGATCAACCACCCCCAGGTGCTGCTCCTCGACGAGCCGCTCGGCGCCCTCGACCTCAAGCTGCGCCGCCAGATGCAGCTGGAGCTCAAGCGCATCCAGACCGAGGTGGGCATCACCTTCGTGCACGTCACGCACGACCAGGAAGAGGCCATGACCATGGCCGACACCGTCGCCGTGATGAACGGCGGCCGGGTCGAGCAGCTCGGCGCGCCCGCCGAGCTGTACGAGAACCCGCGCACCACCTTCGTCGCCAACTTCCTCGGCACCTCCAACCTCATCGAGGCCGAGGTCCTGGCGGCCGGCGGCGGCGACATCACCGTCAGCTCGGCGGGCACCAAGCTCAGGCTGCCCGCGGCGCGATGTTCGACCACGCCCCGCACCGGCGGAAAGCTGCTGGTCGGAGTGCGTCCCGAGAAGATCTCCCTGGCCCACGCGGACGAGGAGCACACGATCGCGGACGGCCGCAACAAGGTGCCCGGCCGGATCGTCGACTCCTCCTTCATCGGGGTCTCCACCCAGTTCGTCATCGACAGCCCGGTCTGCCCCGAGCTGGAGGTCTACGCCCAGAACATCGAGCGGGACGCGCGCCTGACCCCCGGCGCCGAGGTGATCCTGCACTGGAACCCCGAGCACACCTTCGGGCTCGACGCGGACCAGGACATCGACGCGGGCGCGCTCACGGTGGAGGAGGGGGTATGACCGCCACCCAGGCCCCGCCCAGGGCGGCCGCCGAGCCCCCGGTCCACAAGCCCTCGATGCGCAAGCGGCTCGTCCCGTACTGGCTGCTGCTCCCCGGCATCCTGTGGCTGCTCGTGTTCTTCGTCCTGCCGATGGTCTACCAGGCCTCCACCTCGGTGCAGACCGGTTCGCTGGAGGAGGGCTTCAAGGTCACCTGGCACTTCCAGACCTACTGGGACGCCTTCACCGAGTACTACCCGCAGTTCCTGCGCTCGCTGCTCTACGCCGGCACCGCGACCGCGCTGTGCCTGCTGCTCGGCTACCCCCTGGCCTATCTGATCGCCTTCCGGGCGGGCCGCTGGCGCAACCTGCTGCTCATCCTGGTCATCGCGCCGTTCTTCACGAGCTTCCTGATCCGCACCCTGGCCTGGAAGACGATCCTGGCCGACGGCGGACCGGTGGTCGGCGTCCTGAACAAGATCGGGTTCCTCGACGTCACCAGCTGGCTCGGGATGACCGAGGGCGACCGGGTGCTCGCCACCCCGCTCGCCGTGGTCTGCGGCCTGACGTACAACTTCCTCCCCTTCATGATCCTGCCGCTCTACTCCTCGCTGGAACGCATCGACACCCGCCTGCACGAGGCGGCCGGGGACCTGTACGCCCGCCCCTTCACCACCTTCCGCAAGGTCACCTTCCCGCTGTCGATGCCGGGCGTGGTCTCCGGGACCCTGCTGACCTTCATCCCGGCGAGCGGCGACTACGTCAACGCGGAACTGCTCGGCTCCACCGACACCCGCATGATCGGCAACGTCATCCAGTCGCAGTACCTGCGGATCCTCGACTACCCGACCGCGGCCGCGCTGTCCTTCATCCTCATGGCGATCGTGCTGGTCATGGTCACCGTCTACATCCGCCGAGCGGGAACGGAGGACCTGGTCTGATGCGTACGCTCTTCACCCGGCTCCGGCGCGACCTCGTCGTCATCGCGGGCCTCGGCACGCTCGCCTACATGATCCTGCCGAACGTCGTCGTCACGGTCTTCTCCTTCAACAACCCCACCGGGCGCTTCAACTACGCCTGGCAGGAGTTCTCGCTCGACGCCTGGAAGGACCCGTGCGGGGTCGCCGACATGTGCGGCTCGCTCTCGCTCTCGCTCCAGATCGCGGTGTGGGCCACCCTCGGCGCGACCGTCCTCGGCACGGCGATCGCCTTCGCCCTGGTCCGCTACCGCTTCCGGGCGCGCGGCGCGGTCAACTCGCTGATCTTCCTGCCGATGGCCATGCCCGAGATCGTGATGGCCGCCTCCCTGCTCGCCCTCTTCCTCAACATGGGCATCCAGCTCGGCTTCTGGACGATCCTGATCGCCCACATCATGTTCTGCCTCAGCTTCGTCGTCGCCGCCGTCAAGGCCCGTGTCCTGTCGATGGACCCGCGGCTGGAGGAGGCCGCCCGCGACCTCTACGCGGGCCCCGTCCAGACCTTCCTGCGGGTCACCCTGCCGATCGCCGCCCCCGGCATCGCGGCGGGCGCGCTGCTCTCCTTCGCGCTCTCCTTCGACGACTTCATCATCACCAACTTCAACTCGGGCAACACCGTCACCTTCCCCATGTTCGTGTGGGGTTCGGCGCAGCGCGGTACGCCCGTGCAGATCAACGTCATCGGTACGGCGATGTTCGTCATCGCGGTGCTGGTGGTCCTCGCCGGGATGATGATCGGCAACCGCCGCAAGAAGGCGCAACCCAAGTAGATCCCCGACCGCGTCACCGCATTCCGTAATCCGTATTCCGTATTCCGTAGGGAGTTGGAAGACATGGCCCCAGTCGCCATGCGCACCGCTGCACGATCACTTTCTGAAGCACTGCCGGTCTCGTACTGGCTGGACGACCCCGGCAAGCCCGCCCCCGAGCCCGCCCTCACCGGCGACGAGCGCTGCGACCTGCTCGTCATCGGCGGCGGCTACAGCGGACTGTGGACCGCGCTCATCGCCAAGGAGCGCGACCCCGGCCGGGACGTCGTCCTGATCGAAGGGAACGAGGCGGGCTGGGCCGCCTCGGGCCGCAACGGAGGCTTCTGCGCCGCCTCCCTCACCCACGGCCTCGCCAACGGCCTCGCCCGCTGGCCGGGAGAGCTGGCCAAGCTGGAGGAGCTCGGCGCGCGCAACCTCGACGGGATCGAGGCCGCGGTCGCCCGCTACTCCATCGACTGCGACTTCGAGCGCACCGGTGAGATCGACGTCGCCACCGAACCCCACCAGGTCGAGGAGCTGCTCGAACTCCACCAGGAGGCGCAGCGCCTCGGTCTCGCCGACGGCTCCGAATGGCTGGAGCGCGACGCGCTGCGCGCCGAGGTCGACTCGCCGACCTTCCTCGGCGGCCTCTGGGACCGCGAGGGCGTGGCCATGTTGAATCCGGCCAAGCTCGCCTGGGGCCTCAAGCGGGCCTGCCTGGAGCTCGGGGTGCGGATCTACGAGCACACGCGCGGCCTGGACCTGGCCGCCTCCGGCGCCGGGATGGCCGTACGCACCCCCTACGGCCGGGTCTTCGCGCGCCGGGTCGCGCTCGGCACCAACATCTTCCCCAGCCTGGTCAAGCGGATCCGCCCGTTCACCGTGCCGGTCTACGACTACGCGCTGATGACCGAGCCGCTGAACGCCGAGCAGCTGGCCGCCATCGGCTGGAAGAACCGGCAGGGACTCGGCGACAGCGCCAACCAGTTCCACTACTTCCGGATCACCCCCGACCACCGGATCCTGTGGGGCGGCTACGACGCCATCTACCCCTACGGCGGCCGGCTCGACGCGGAGCGCGACCACCGCCCCGAGACCTACCTCAAGCTCGCGGAGCAGTTCTTCACCTGCTTCCCCCAGCTGGAGGGGGTGCGATTCAGCCACGCCTGGGGCGGGGCGATCGACACCTGCTCGCGGTTCTCGGCCTTCTTCGGCACCGCGCACGCGGGCAAGGTGGCCTACGCCGCCGGCTTCACCGGACTCGGCGTGGGCGCCACCCGCTTCGGCGCGGACGTCATGCTGGACCTGCTGGACGGCGTACGGGGGGAGCGCACCGGGCTGGAGATGGTGCGCAGCAAGCCGCTGCCCTTCCCGCCCGAGCCGTTCGCCTGGACCGGGATCGCGCTGACGAAGTGGTCCCTGGCGCGCTCCGACGCGCGGGGCGGGCACCGCAACCTGTGGCTCAAGACGCTGGACCGCTTCGGCCTCGGCTTCGACAGCTGACGGCCGCCGGCCGCCGGCGCCGGCCCGCCGGCCATGTGCTCGTGCGGTGAACCGATGAGCACATGACCCGATACCCCGATACCCCGATATCCCGACACCCGGATGAACTGGTGAAGCGCCCGGCGCACCACCGTCATCGCGGTGTGACCCGCTTCACTACCACGGAGTAACGAAACCCGCGTCATCATCGCCCCCGACCCCGCTCTCTCCGGACGAGGACCTTCCTCGACACGGAGTGATCGGAGGCCGGGCGATGACAGTCCCGGGGACGAAGACCGCGGTGGAGTGGCTGGTGTCGGTGGCGCCGGATCCCGAGGCGTGCCGGTGGGAGTGGGAGCGCAACCCCCTCGGGGTGACCCTGCTGCCCGCCGGCCGGCGCTGGGACGTGCTGATCCTGCCCGGGGAGCTCGGGCGGGCCACCCTCGACGTCCTGAACCTGCTCATCGAGAAGCCCGGCCCGGTGCTCGCCGATTTCGGCGACGCCCGGCTGGGCTTCTTCGTGCCCGCGGGGACCGCCTCGCGATGGCTCGGTACGGGCGTGCGCGGCGCCGGGCGCGGCACCTGGATCGTGGTGCCCTACCCGGGTCGGGCCACCGGCGGCGTGCGCTGGCTGGTGGTGCCCGACGGCCACGGCACGCTCACCGATCCGGTGGTGCTGGAGCTGGCGATGCACGAGGCGGCGGCGCAGGTGGCCGGGGCCGCGGCCGCGAAGGAGGACCGGAACTCTTGACAAGGGCATTGGTCTGGACCATCTTGAGCGCCGCTACCCCCCTCCATCCCCCCATGCACCGGAGGCAGTTGTGCGCAGAAGACTGTCCATACTTACGGCCACCGCCCTGGCGGTGGCCGGTCTGCTGACCGCGGGCCCGCCGGCCGCGGCCGCCGACGCGGATCTCGCCCGCAACGGCGGCTTCGAAGCGGGCCTCGACGGTTGGAACTGCTCGGCGGGCAGCGGAGCCGTCGTCACCAACCCCGTCCACGGCGGGAGTTCCGCCCTCAAGGCCACCCCGGCCGGCCAGGACTACGCCCAGTGCGCCCAGAGCGTCACCGTCAAGCCGGACTCGACCTACACGCTCGGCGCCTGGGTGCAGGGCGGCTACGCCTACCTCGGCGCGACCGGCACCGGCACCACCGACGTGTCCACCTGGACCCAGTCCCCGGGCGCCTGGAAGCAGCTGACCACCACCTTCCGCACCGGCCCCGCCACCACCTCGGTCACCGTCTGGACCCACGGCTGGTACGGCCAGGGCCCCGTCCTCACCGACGACCTCACCCTGGTCGGCCCCGATCCCGGCGGCACCGGCCCCGGCCAGCCCCAGCCCCCGGCCGCCCCCACCGGCCTGACCGCCTCCGGCGCCACCGCGAGCGCGCTGACCCTGTCCTGGTCGGCCGTCGCCGGAGCCACCGGCTACACCGTCTACCGGGAGGGCGCGGCGCCCCTCCAGGTCACCGGGACCTCCGCGACCGTAACGGGTCTGGCCGCGTCCACGACGTACGCCTTCCAGGTCGGCGCGAAGAACGCGGCGGGGGAGTCCCCGCGCAGCGCGACCCTCTCGGCGAGCACCACCGGCGGCGGTGACCCCGGCAACCCGGGCCTGCCCGCGCACGCCCTGGTCGGCTACCTCCACGCGAGCTTCGCCAACGGGTCCGGCTACCTCAAGATGGCCGACGTACCCGCCTCCTGGGACGTCATCAACCTCGCCTTCGGCGAACCGACCTCGGTGACCTCGGGCGACATCCGCTTCCAGCTCTGCCCGGTCAGCGCGTGCCCGGGCGTGGAGACCCCCGCCGAGTTCAAGGCGGCCATCAAGGCCAAACAGGCGGCGGGCAAGAAGGTGCTGATCTCCATCGGCGGGCAGAACGGCCAGGTCCAGCTGGCCACCACCGCCGCCCGGGACACCTTCGTCTCCTCGGTCAGCAAGATCATCGACGAGTACGGGCTCAACGGGCTCGACATCGACTTCGAGGGCCACTCGCTCTCCCTGGCCACCGGCGACACCGACTTCCGCAGCCCCACCACACCGGTGATCGTCAATCTGGTCGCGGCGGTGAAGACCCTCAAGGCCAGGTACGGTCCGGACTTCGTCCTGACCATGGCCCCCGAGACCTTCTTCGTCCAACTGGGCTACCAGTACTACGGATCGGGCCCCTGGGGAGGCCAGGACCCGCGCGCCGGGGCCTACCTGCCGGTGATCCACGCCCTGCGCGACGACCTCACGCTGCTCCACGTCCAGGACTACAACTCGGGCTCGATCATGGGCCTCGACAACCAGTACCACTCGATGGGCGGTGCGGACTTCCACATCGCCATGACCGACATGCTGCTCACCGGCTTCCCGGTCGCGGGCAACACCGCGCGCGTCTTCCCGCCGCTGCGCCCGGACCAGGTGGCCATCGGCCTCCCGGCCACCACCAACGCGGGCAACGGCTACACCGCGCCCGCCGAGGTGAACAAGGCGCTCGACTGCCTGACGAAGAAGACGAACTGCGGGAGCTACCAGACCCACGGCAGCTGGCCCGCGCTGCGCGGCCTGATGACCTGGTCCGTCAACTGGGACCGGTTCGGAGGTTGGGAGTTCGCGAAGAACTTCCACGCGTACTTCGGCTGACCGCGCCCACGCCCACCAGGAGCGGCAGGCACAGCAGCCAACTGGCTAGCACGTCCAGCGGCCAGTGGAACCCCCGCAGCACCAGGCCGACGGCCGTGGCCCCCGCGAGCAGCAGGGCCACGGCCATCGGCCACGGGCGACGCGCGTGCGGAGCGAGCAGCAGGGCGGCGCCCAGATAGGCGACGGTCGAGGTGGCGGTGTGGCCGGAGGGGAAGTACCCGGCGGCCCACGGCTCCAGCGGCCCCGGCCGGGCGGTCCACTCCTTGAGCGGCACGATCAGCGCCGGGACCAGGGCCATGGCGAGCCCCGCGGCCAGCGCGGGCCGCCACCGCCGGGAGCGGCGGCCGGCGTACGCCATGGCGAGCAACAGGACCGGTACGGCGACCTCGACGTTGCCGAGGTCGGCGAGGCGCTCGGTGACCGCGTCGGGGACGGCGCGCACCACGGCGCGGCTGATCCGCGCGTCCGGGGCGAGCAGTGGGCCCGCGGCCAGCACCTGCCAGGTGATCAGCGCGAAGGCGGCCCAGGAGGCGGCGCAGAGCGCGAGCAGGGAGCGGGGCGAGCGGAAGGAGGAGGTGGCCGGCCGCCCCGGAACAGGGGGGGTGGTTCCGGGGCGGCCGCCCGGACCGGGTTGCCGTCCACCCCGGGGGGTTTGGAGCGAACGGCTGTCCGATCGGTGAGGAGTGTGCGCGAACGCATGCCCAGTACGGCGCTGGGGAAGCCCGTTACCAGGGTCGCCCGTGGAATTCCGCGGGCGGGCTGTTTCACTCATCTGCAGAAACCGTACGCCAGCGAAAGGGGGACCGACAGCGAGAACGCGCTCCCGCCATCGGCCCCCCACACCTTCTTCACAGCGCCCGACCGTTACCGGCGGTATCGATCGAGCAGGGGATCGAGCGTGGTGCTCGGGTGTTCGCCCGGGCCTCCACAACGGTCCCCATGACGCGTCCTCAGACGCCCGCGAACGCGGCCTCGATGATGTCCAGGCCCTCGTTCAGCAGGTCCTCGCCGATCACGATCGGGGGCAGGAAGCGCAGCACGTTGCCGTAGGTGCCACAGGTGAGGACCATCAGGCCCTCGGCGTGGCACGCCTTGGCCAGGGCGCCCGCGGCGGCCGCGTTCGGCTCCTTGGTCGCGCGGTCGGTGACCAGCTCGACCGCGATCATCGCGCCGCGACCACGGATGTCGCCGATGATGTCGAACTTCTCCGCCATCGCCGTCAGGCGGGCCTTCATCACGGACTCGATCCGCTTCGCCTTGGCGTTGAGGTCGAGCTCCTTCATCGTCTCGATGGAGCCGAGCGCACCGGCGCAGGCCACCGGGTTGCCGCCGTAGGTGCCGCCCAGGCCGCCCGCGTGCGCGGCGTCCATGATCTCGGCGCGGCCCGTCACGGCGGCGAGCGGCAGACCGCCCGCGATGCCCTTGGCGGTGGTGATCAGGTCCGGGACGATGCCCTCGTCCT
The DNA here is from genome assembly GCF_044454405.1 of Streptomyces sp. NPDC051555. Classification (NCBI taxonomy): domain Bacteria; kingdom Bacillati; phylum Actinomycetota; class Actinomycetes; order Kitasatosporales; family Streptomycetaceae; genus Streptomyces; species Streptomyces sp. NPDC051555. The sequence goes on from NZ_JBITDP010000016.1 coordinate 156,633, forward strand.
CGCACGCGAACCACTGGCCGGTGCGGCAGAAGCCGGACTGGATCTCGTCGGCGACGAAGACGATGCCGTTGTCGTTCGCGAACTGCACGATCGCGGGCAGGAAGCCCTTGGCCGGCTCGATGAAGCCGCCCTCGCCGAGCACCGGCTCGATGATGATCGCGGCGACGTTCTCGGCGCCGACCTGCTTGACGATCTGGTCGATCGCCTGCGCGGCGGCCTCGGGGCCGCAGTTCTCGGCGCCGGTCGGCCAGCGGTAGCCGTAGGCGACCGGGACGCGGTAGACCTCGGGGGCGAAGGGGCCGAAGCCCTGCTTGTACGGCATGTTCTTCGCCGTCATGCCCATGGTCAGGTTGGTGCGGCCGTGGTAGCCGTGGTCGAAGACGACGACGGCCTGGCGCTTGGTGTACGAGCGGGCGATCTTCACCGCGTTCTCGACGGCCTCGGCGCCCGAGTTGAACAGGGCCGACTTCTTGGCGTGGTCGCCCGGGGTCAGCTCGGCCAGCGCCTCGCAGACCTCGACGTAACCCTCGTACGGCGTGACCATGAAGCAGGTGTGCGTGAAGTCGGCGAGCTGCGCGGCGGCGCGGCGCACGACGGCCTCGGCGGAGGCGCCGACCGAGGTCACGGCGATGCCGGAGCCGAAGTCGATCAGGCGGTTGCCGTCGACGTCCTCGATGATGCCGCCGCCCGCACGGGCCGTGAAGACGGGGAGCACGGAGCCCACGCCACCGGCCACCGTCCGGAGGCGGCGGGCCTGCAGCTCCTGCGACTTGGGGCCGGGGATCGCGGTGACGATGCGGCGCTCCTGCGGGACAGCGGTCATAGGGGGCTCCTGGGGGGTGTTTTCGGACGCACTTGTGTCTTTGTCCGCAGGCTAGGCCCGGGGGAGGGGGTACGGCATGCTCCGATAGGGAGTGGTGCCCGCGTGTCCTTGTCCGTGGCGGCCATAGGAGGGATCCGGCGCGCGCCGTGTGGATCATGGCGGGGTACGGGTCGCGGAGCGCTCCCGGCGACTAGATTGAGCCCGCGGCACGGCCGCGCGCAGCGCAGTGAACGGGCAGGGGGCTTGGGGTTCATGGACACCGACGGCACGCACGGCGCGCACGGTGCGTACGACACGCCGGACCCGGACACGGCCCGGGCCGTACCGGGCCAGGGCCAGCCCCCCCGCCCGTCGGGGCCACCGCCGCCCCTGCCCGAGGGGCTGCCGCCCCGTCCTGCCACCGTCCCGCCGCCCGTGCCTGGATACGCCCCGGGAACAGTCGCGGGCGCGCGAACCGCTTCCGATGCTCCCGCCTCCTCTCCCTTCGCGGCCTGGCTCCGCGTCCCGCGTCCCGCCGCGGGACCGGGCGTGTGGCGCTACGGCCACGTTCCGGCCGCGCCGAAGCGGCCCGACACCGACCGGTCGGTGCTCACCCGCGTCGTCGTCGCCTTCCTCGTCTTCTTCGTGTGCTGGCAGGCCTTCCTCGACGGGAAGCTCCCCCTGCTCGGTGCTCCGCTCTACTACTTCACCCCCGACAGCTGGTGGACCAAGGAGCTGGTGTCCGCTCCCGCCGGCGACCCAGGCCGGGTAGCCCTCGAGCTCTACGAGCTGTTGGTCACGGTGGGCCTGTTCCTCGGCTTCGCCAAGATCGGCGGTTGGCGCGCGGCCTTCGATCGTCTGATCGCCGAGCGCGGCCCGTGGTACCGCGCGCTGGGCGCAGCTGCAGGTGCCACGGTGGTTGTCCTGCTGATCGAGCACCAGGTCCTGCCGGTCTACCCACTTGCCTTTGCCCACCTCCCGTACGCGGAACTCGGTGAAACCGGCAGCTCGGTCATCACCTACGTCCTCTACGTGCTGATCTACCTCCCCGTCATCCTCTTCTTCGGACGCCTGGGAGACTGGCCGGGCCTGGTGCAGTCGGTCATCGCGGGCCCCGCCGCCCCCAGCGAGCCCCTCCCGGTCGCCCCCGGCGGTCCCGATGACCCCGCTGCGTGGCCGCAGCTGCGTGCGGCCGGCCTGTCGGAGGTCGCCGACCGCCTTGCTGGCGAGGCTGCCGCCGGGCGGATGAACGACGTCGATCACGTGCGGATCCGCCGGGCCTGGGACTCCGTCCTGGCCGACCCGGCGCGCCACACCGCCTTCGTCCGGGCCGTACGGGACAAGGGCGCCGCCGCTTGCGGGCACCCCTCCGGGGCCCGTGACCTGCCCGCACGCACCGCCAACCACGACCTGACCGTCGCCCAGGTCCGCCTCGGCGGCGTGACCCACGCGGAACCCAACCCGCACGATCGGCGCGGCACCGGCCTGGCTCTCGACCCGAGCGTGCTGGGTACCTCAGTGCTGGCCGTCGGCCCATCGGGAGCGGGCAAGACCACCCGGCTGGTGCAGCCCGCCGTCGAATCGCTGATGCTCCAGGCACTGGCCGGCGAGGCCGCACTGATCGCCGTCACGGTCGCCGGTTCGCCGCTCGGATCCGACAGCGCCTACGACATCGTGGTGCGCCCAGGAGACCCGGCCTCTGTCCACGACCTCGACCTCTACGGTGGCACCACCGATCCCGATGAGGCCGCCCACGTGCTCGCCGAGGCCTTCGTCGGTGACGTCCCGGGCATCGACGTACGCCGGTGCGCTACCGTCCTCGCCCAGCTCATCGGGCCCTTCCGGGCGGCGTACGAGCGCTTCCCCACCGTGCCGGAGCTGCGCGAACTCCTCGACGGGGGACCCGCCACGCTCGGCGCGCTGCGCCAGGAGTTGGAGAACGCGGGCCGCCAGGACATGCTGCGCGACCTTGACGCCAGGACCCGGCAGCACGGGGCACACGGCGACCCCGGCCCAAGCCTCGCCGACCGGGTCGCCCTACTGGACCGACCCGCCTTCCACGGCTTCTTCGACACCTCCGGCGCCGGGCGGCCGTTCTCCCTGCGCGCCCTGGAGCACCCCGTCCGGGTCCGTATCGACCTCCCCGAGCGCGGACACGCGGATGCCTCCCGGTTGCTGGCCCGGTTGCTGCTCGCGCAGTTCAATGCCGCGGCCGCGGCGCGCGGCGACCGCTCCCTCTTCGCCTTCCTCGCCATCGACGACGCCTCGCACACCCTCACCTCGGGAACCGTCCGCGGTATCCAGCGGTTGCGCGCTGCCAACGCCGGGGTGCTCCTGACCTTGCGCACGCTGGACGATGTACCGGAACCGCTGCGCACTCCGCTGCTCGGCGCCGTCGGCTGCCGGATGGCATTCTCCGGTGTTACCACCTGGGACGGAAAGTGGTTCGCCGACGCTTGGGGGACCGAGCTGGTGGAGACCCGGGACGTCACGAGCCGGACGGTCTACGCCGACCAGCCCATGACCCGGTTCATCAACACGGTGCGCAAGCTGATCACCGGCAAGGCGGTCACCACGGACGCCGTCACCGTGCGGCAGGTGGAACGCGAGCGTTGGTCCGCCTCTGCCCTGGCCAACACCGTGCCCCCGGGCCACGCCGTGCTCTCGCTGACCTCGGTGGACGGGGAGCGGGCGGCTCCGCTGCTCGTCTCGCTGGCGGGCTGAGCGACCGTCCCGATCGCGGGTTCGGCAACCCGTACGAGGTGGCAGAATCGAGGGGTGCCGTTCGTACGACACGGCGAAATTCCCCCTCCGCCCTAAGGCCGCTGGTATCCGATGCCGCTCACCCTCGCCTCGCTCGTCCAGCACTCGGCGCTCAAGCTCAGCGTCCGGGCGGGGGAGAGCCGCCTGGACACCCCCGTCCGCTGGGCCCACGTCAGTGAGCTGGCCGATCCCGTCCCCTACATGGAGGGCGGCGAGCTGCTGCTGATCACCGCGATGAAGCTGGACGCGGAGGATCCCGAGGAGATGCTCCGCTACGTCCGCAGGCTCGCCGCCGCCGGCGTCGTCGGCCTCGGCTTCGCGGTCGGCGTCAACTACGAGGCGGTCCCCGAGGCGCTCGTCGAGGCGGCCCGCGCCGAGGACCTCCCCCTGCTGGAGGTGCCGCGGCGCACCCCCTTCCTCGCCATCAGCAAAGCCGTCTCCGCCGCCCTGGCCGCCGACCAGTACCGGGCCGTCACCGCCGGCTTCGAGGCCCAGCGCGAACTGACCCGGGCCGCCCTCTCCGCCGACGGCCCCGCCGAGCTCCTGGCCAAGCTCGCCGCGCACGTGCACGGCTGGGCCGCCCTCTACGACACCTCCGGCGCGGTCGTCGCCGCCGCCCCCGACTGGGCCGCCCGGCGGGCCGCCCGGCTCACCCCCGACGTCGAGCGGCTGCGCGAGCGGCCCGCCCCCGCCAGCGCCGTCGTCGGCGGCTCCGAGGACCGGGTCGAGCTCCAGTCCCTGGGCACGGGCCGGCGCGCCCGCGGCGCCCTCGCCGTCGGGACGGGAGCCCCGCTGGGCACCGCCGAGCGGTACGCCGTGCACTCCGCGGTCGCCCTCCTCACCCTCACCACCGAGCGCTCCCGCTCCCTGCACGACGCCGAATCCCGACTCGGCTCGGCCGTGCTGCGGCTGCTGCTGGACGGGGAGACCGCGCACGCCCGGGCCGTCGCCGGCGACCTGTACGGCGTACTCCTCGACGCACCCTTCCGCCTCGTCATCGCCGAACCCGCCCTGGCGGGCACCGCGCAGCCCGAGGGGCTCGCGCTGCTCGCCGACGCCGTGGAGTCGGCGGCGGCCCGCAGCGGCGAGGCCCTGCTGGTGGTCAACGAGCCCGGCCGGCTGGTCGTGCTCGCCGCGGACGGGGGAGCGGCCGCCGCGGCCGTGGCGGACCACGCCGAAGCCCTCGAATCGCGGCGCGGGCGCGAGACGACGGGACCGGAGCCCGACGAACTCGTCGTCGGCCTGTCCGCTCCCGCGGGCTCCGCGAGCGCCGCGGCCGCCTACAAACAGGCCGACCAGGCCCTCGTCGTCGCCCGGCGGCGCGGCCGCCCTCTCGTGGAGCACGACGACCTGGCCGCGGGATCCGTGCTGCCGCTGCTCGCCGACGACGCGGTACGGGCCTTCGCGGACGGGACGCTGCGCGCCCTGATCGACCACGACGCCATCGGCCGCGGAGACCTGGTCGCCTCCCTGCGGGCCTGGCTCTCCCGGCACGGCCAGTGGGACGCGGCCGCCGCCGACCTCGGGGTGCACCGGCACACGCTGCGCTACCGGATGCGCCGGGTCGAGGAGATCCTGGGCCGCTCCCTGGACGATCCGGACGTCCGGATGGAGCTGTGGCTCGCCCTGAAGGTCGCGGGCACCGACGCCCCGTCCTGACCCCGGGCCGGGCCGTCCCCTGACAAACCGGCGCACCACGCCCGGGCCCCACTCCACGCCGGACAAGCGCCGAATCCGCGGCGGAGTCCTACGGTGGGAGGGACAAGGACTCCGCACACACTCCGAAGGGCCGGGATTCGCCATGACTTCCACCCACGCCTTCTGGCTCGCCGGTCGCCAGGCCACCGGCGAGGACAGCTTCGACGTCACGTCCCCCTGGGACGGCCGCGTCGTGGGCACCGTCAGCGTGCCCACCGACGCGCAGGTCGAGGAAGCCGTGGCGGCCGCCCACGCCGTGACCGCGGAGTTCTCGGCGACCCCCGCCCACGTACGGGCCGCCGCCCTGGACCACGTGTCCAAGCGGCTCGCCGAGCGCACCGAGGAGATCGCCCAGCTGATCTCCGCCGAGAACGGCAAGCCCATCAAGTGGGCCCGCGGCGAGGTCGGCCGCGCCGTCTCCGTGTTCCGCTTCGCCGCCGAAGAGGCCCGCCGCTTCAACGGCGGTGACGCCCAGCGCCTGGACACCGACGCCGGCGGCGTCGGCCGCCTGGCCCTGACCCGCCGCTTCGTCAAGGGCCCGGTCCTCGGCATCGCGCCGTTCAACTTCCCGCTGAACCTGTGCGCCCACAAGGTGGCCCCGGCCATCGCCGTCGGCGCGCCGATCATCCTGAAGCCGGCCCCGGCCACCCCGCTCTCCGGCCTGATCCTGGGCGAGCTGCTCGCCGAGACCGACCTCCCGGCCGGTTCCTGGTCCGTGCTCCCCGTGGCCAACGACAAGATGCCGGCCCTGGTCAAGGACGAGCGGCTGCCCGTCATCTCCTTCACCGGTTCCGACACCGTCGGCTACGCCATCCAGCAGTCGGTGCCCCACAAGCACTGCACCCTGGAGCTGGGCGGCAACGCCGCGGCCGTCGTCCTGGACGACTGGTCCTCCGAGGCCGACCTCGACTGGGCCGCGACCCGCATCGCGACCTTCTCGAACTACCAGGCCGGCCAGTCCTGCATCTCGGTGCAGCGCGTGATCGCCGACGCCACCGTCTACGACCGCCTGGTCGAGAAGGTCGTCGCGAAGGTCCAGGCCCAGGTCACCGGCGACCCGTCCGACGCCGGCACCGACGTCGGCCCGCTGGTCTCCGAGGACGCCGCCAAGCGCGTCGAGTCCTGGGTGGACGAGGCCGTGGCCGCGGGTGCCAAGCTGCTGACCGGTGGCAAGCGCGAGGGCGCCTCGTACGAGCCCACCGTGATCGCCGAGCTGCCCGCGGGCGTCAAGCTGGCCTGCGAGGAGGTCTTCGGACCGGTCCTGACCCTGCGGAAGGTCGAGGGCGTCGACGAGGCCTTCGCCGCCGTCAACGACTCGAAGTTCGGCCTGCAGACCGGTGTCTTCACGCGGAACATCCAGACCGCCTTCCGCGCCCACCGCGAGCTGGAGGTCGGCGGCGTGATCGTGGGCGACGCCCCCTCCTACCGCGCCGACCAGATGCCGTACGGCGGGGTCAAGCAGTCCGGCGTGGGCCGCGAGGGCGTCCGCTACGCGATGGACGACTACACCTACGAGCGCGTCCTGGTCCTCACGGGCCTCGACATCTGAGCCGACTCGTACGGCGATGAGCCGACGGCCCGAACCCACTGTGCGGGGGTTCGGGCCGTCCCTCTTTTGCCCGGCCCCTTTTCCCCCGCGCCCGAAGCGGGTACGACTCACTGGTAGCACCGACCGGTAATCACCTGATCATCCGATTCGGCGGCGAGGTGAGCTGCGCATGTCCGCAACACAGCCCAAGGTGACCGAGCGCGAGGCCCGACAGGTCGCGGAGGCGGCCCGGGAGCAGGACTGGCGCAAGCCCAGCTTCGCCAAGGAGCTCTTCCTGGGACGCTTCCGGCTCGACCTGATCCATCCCCACCCGCTCCCCGCCGACGAGGACGTCCGGCGCGGCGAGGCCTTCCTGGAGCGGCTGCGCGCCTTCTGCGAGACCGAGATCGACAGCGCCCGCATCGAGCGCGAGGCGAAGATCCCCGACGAGACCGTGCGCGGGCTCAAGGAGCTCGGCGCCCTCGGGATGAAGATCGACACCAAGTACGGGGGCCTCGGCCTCACCCAGGTGTACTACAACAAGGCGCTGGCCCTCGTCGGCTCCGTCAGTCCGGCGATCGGCGCCCTGCTTTCCGCACACCAGTCGATCGGCGTGCCGCAGCCGCTCAAGCTCTTCGGCACCCAGGAACAGCGCGACCTCTTCCTGCCGCGCTGCGCCCGCACCGACATCAGCGCCTTCCTGCTCACCGAACCGGACGTCGGATCCGACCCGGCCCGGCTCGCCACCACGGCCGTGCCCGACGGCGACGACACCTACGTCCTGGACGGCGTGAAGCTCTGGACCACCAACGGCGTGGTCGCCGACCTGCTCGTCGTCATGGCCCGGGTGCCGAAGTCCGACGGGCACAAGGGCGGCATCACCGCCTTCGTCGTCGAAGCGGACTCGCCGGGCGTCACCGTCGAGCACCGCAACGCCTTCATGGGCCTGCGCGGGCTGGAGAACGGCGTCACCCGGCTGCACCAGGTGCGGGTCCCGGCCGCCCACCGGATCGGCCCCGAGGGCGCCGGTCTCAAGATCGCCCTGACCACCCTCAACACCGGCCGGCTGTCGCTGCCCGCGATGTGCGTCGGCGCGGGCAAGTGGTGCCTGAAGATCGCCCGCGAATGGTCCGGGGTGCGCGAGCAGTGGGGTCGCCCGGTCGCCCGGCACGAGGCCGTCGGCGCCAAGATCTCCTTCATCGCGGCCACCACCTTCGCGCTGGAGGCGATGGTCGACCTCGCCTCCCAGATGGCCGACGAGGACCGCAACGACATCCGCATCGAAGCCGCGCTGGCCAAGCTGTACGGCAGCGAGATGGCCTGTCTGATGGCCGACGAACTGGTCCAGATCCGCGGCGGCCGCGGCTTCGAGACGGCGGAGTCCCTCGCCGCCCGCGGCGAACGCGCCGTCCCCGCCGAACAGATGCTCCGCGACCTGCGCATCAACCGGATCTTCGAGGGATCCACCGAGATCATGCACCTCCTGATCGCCCGCGAGGCCGTCGACGCCCACCTCTCGGTCGCGGGCGACCTCATCGACCCCGACAAGGCGCTCGGCGACAAGGCCAGGGCGGGCGCCCGGGCCGCCGGCTTCTACGCCCGCTGGCTGCCCAAACTGGCGACCGGCGCCGGCCAGGTCCCCGGCACCTACCGCGCCTTCCACCCGAGCGGCCATCCCGACCTCGCCACCCACCTGCGGTACGTCGAGCGCGGCGCCCGCAAACTCGCCCGCTCGACCTTCTACGCGATGTCCCGCTGGCAGGGCCGGATGGAGACCAAACAGGGCTTCCTCGGCCGGATCGTGGACATCGGGGCCGAGCTCTTCGCGATGAGCGCGGCCTGCGTGCGCGCCGAGCACCTGCGCGCCACCGGCGACCACGGTCGCGAGGCCTACCAGCTGGCCGACGCCTTCTGCCGGCAGTCCCGGCTACGGGTCGAGGAGCTCTTCGGCCGGCTCTGGGACAACACCGACGACCTCGACCGCACCGTGGTCGAAGGCGTCCTCGGCGGCGTCTACACCTGGCTGGAGGAGGGCGTCCTGGACCCCTCCGGCGACGGCCCGTGGATCGCCGACGCCACCCCCGGACCCTCCGCGCACAAGAACGTGCACCGACCCATCCGCTGACCTGTCGGACACCTGTCGGACAATCGTCCCCTCGGCATGATCCAAAGGGGACGGGGACACGATGTACAGGGTGCGGAACACGACGACGGTCCGGCGCGCGACGGGGGCCGCCCTCGGGGCGCTGCTCCTGGTCGGAGCCACCGCCTGCGGCGGCTCCGACCAGGTGGACAAGGAGACGGGCGTGCCCGCGCCCCGCACGGGGGCCCCGAGCGCGCCGAGCACGCAGGGCGCGCCGACCCCGGTGCCCCCGGCGGCCCCGGGCCCCGGAGCCGACCGGTTGAAGGCCCTCGCCCTCGCCCCGGGCGAGACGACCGGCCCCTACCAGGCGGGCGAACCGGTCCTGGACGAGCCGATCAACGAGTCGTACGAGGTCACCCCCGCGGTGTGCGCGCCGCTGACCAGCCTCGGCAAGGCGGGCCACACCGCCCAGGCGTACGCGCACACGAGCGTGCCCGGTGAGCTGACGGGCGTCGGCACCGACATCCTGCTGCGCTCGTACAAGGACGGGACCGCCGCCGACGCGGCCCTGAAGTCCCTGGCCGCCGCGGGCAAGAGCTGCGCGGGCGGCTACACCGAGGACCGGATGCTGGCCGAGGGCAAGGTCCTCAAGGTGGAGGCCGTCCAGGCGCCGAAGCTCGGGGACGAGGCGCAGGCGTACCGGATCGTGGTCCAGGACGTGAAGGAGAAGAACCTCTCGCTGTACAAGTACCTGACGGTGATCCGCTCCGGCGCGGTCACGCTCTCGTTCCGCTCCGACATTCTCGACATCAAGGACTTCGGCGCCGTGCCGCCGGAGATCGTCACGGCGCAGTGGGAGAAGTTCGCCAAGGGATCGGGCGCCTCCTCCTAGGGAGACGGTGTCCGAGCGGGCCGGCGATGGGGCAACAATAGGGGGATGAGCGACAGCCCATCCCCCCTCGCCGACCCGCACCTCCTCTTCGACGCCGCGGCCGGCCGCCGGGACATCGTCGTCCTCGGGTCGACCGGATCCATCGGCACCCAGGCCATCGACCTCGTCCTGCGCAACCCGGACCGGTTCCGGGTGACCGCGCTGTCCGCCGCGGGCGGCCGCGTCGGGCTGCTCGCGGAGCAGGCGCGGTTGCTGCGGGTGAAGACGGTGGCGGTCTCCCGCGAGGACGTCGTGCCGGCCCTGAAGGAGGCGCTGGGCGACCAGTACGGCGCCGAGCCGATGCCCGAGATCCTGGCCGGGCCGGACGCCGCGGCCGAACTCGCCGCGTCCGACTGCCACACCGTCCTCAACGGCATCACCGGTTCCATCGGCCTCGCGCCCACCCTCGCCGCGCTCCGGGCCGGCCGCACCCTCGCGCTCGCCAACAAGGAGTCGCTGATCGTCGGCGGCCCGCTGGTCAAGGAGCTGGCGAAGCCCGGCCAGATCATCCCGGTGGACTCCGAGCACGCGGCGCTCTTCCAGGCCCTCGCGGCCGGCACCCGCGCCGACGTGCGCAAGCTGGTCGTCACCGCCTCCGGCGGCCCCTTCCGCGGCCGCACCCGCGCCGAGCTCGCCGACGTCCGGGTCGAGGACGCCCTCGCGCACCCCACCTGGGCCATGGGCCCCGTCATCACGGTGAACTCCGCGACCCTGGTCAACAAGGGGCTGGAGGTCATCGAGGCGCACCTGCTCTACGACATCCCCTTCGACCGCATCGAGGTCGTGGTCCACCCGCAGTCCTACGTGCACTCGATGGTCGAGTTCACCGACGGCTCCACCCTCGCCCAGGCCACCCCGCCCGACATGCGCGGACCCATCGCGATCGGCCTCGGCTGGCCCCAGCGGGTCCCCGACGCGGCCCCCGCATTCGACTGGACCAAGGCGTCCACCTGGGAGTTCTTCCCGCTCGACACCGAGGCCTTCCCGTCCGTGGGCCTGGCCCGGCACGTCGGCACCCTCGGCGGCACCGCCCCCGCCGTCTTCAATGCGGCGAACGAGGAGTGCGTGGCGGCCTTCCTGGCCGGTCGGCTGCCGTTCACAGCAATCATGGATACCGTCGCAGCCGTGGTCGACGAGCACGGAACCCCGAGCTCGGGAACTTCTCTGACCGTCCAGGACGTCCTGGAAGCGGAAGCCTGGGCACGGGCCCGGGCCCGGGAGACGGCGGCACAGGCCGCAGTGGAGGCGCGCGCATGACGATTGTGATGACCGTGATCGGCATGCTCATCTTCGTGATCGGGCTGCTGATCTCGATCGCCTGGCACGAGCTGGGCCACCTGTCGACGGCCAAGATGTTCGGCATCCGCGTGCCCCAGTACATGGTCGGCTTCGGCCGGACCATCTGGTCGCGGAAGAAGGGCGACACGGAGTACGGCCTCAAGGCCATCCCGATGGGCGGCTACATCCGCATGATCGGGATGTTCCCGCCCGGCGAGGACGGCAAGGTCACCGCCCGCTCGACCTCGCCCTTCCGGTCGATGATCGAGGACGCGCGCTCGGCGGCGTACGAGGAGCTCGAACCCGGCGACGAGAAGCGGCTCTTCTACACGCGCAAGCCCTGGAAGCGCGTCATCGTGATGTTCGCGGGCCCCTTCATGAACCTGGTGCTCGCCCTCGCGGTCTTCTTCGGCGTGTGGATGACCTTCGGCGTCACCCAGCAGACGACCAAGGTCTCCTCGGTCTCGGACTGCGTCCTGAAGCAGAGCGACAAGCGCACCACCTGCCAGCCGGGTGACCCGGTGGCACCGGCCAAGGCCGCCGGGCTCCGGGCCGGCGACAGGATCGTCGGCTTCGACGGGCAGAAGGTCGACGACTGGTCCGTGCTCCAGGACAGGATCCGCGCCACCGTCGGGCCGGCCACGATCACCGTGCTGCGCGACGGCAAGGAACTGACCCTCAACGCCAAGCTGATCGAGAACACCGTCGGCAAGACCGACGGCCAGGGCGGCTACGTCAAGGGACAGTTCGTCACGGCCGGCTTCCTCGGCTTCGGCCCCGCGCGGGAGACCGAGGCGCTCAGCTTCGGCCAGTCCGTGACCCACATGGGCGACGTCGTGGACCAGAGCGTCACCGGCCTGCTCAAGCTCCCGTCCAAGATCCCCCCGCTGTGGAACGCGGCCTTCGGCAACGGCGAGCGCGAGCCGGACTCCCCGATCGGCATCGTCGGCGCGGCCCGCATCGGCGGCGAGATCGCCAACCTCGACATCCCGGTCACCGATCAGCTCGTGATGTACCTGAACCTCGTCGGGATGTTCAACCTGGCGCTGTTCCTCTTCAACATGCTGCCGCTGCTCCCGCTCGACGGCGGGCACATCGCCGGCGCCCTGTGGGAGTCGCTCCGGCGCAACGTGGCGCGGGTCTTCCGGCGCCCCGACCCGGGTCCCTTCGACGTCGCCAAGCTGATGCCCGCCGCCTACCTGGTGGCCGGGGTCTTCGTCTGCTTCACGCTGCTGGTGATGGTGGCGGACGTGGTGAACCCGATCAAGATCAGCTGATCCTCGTTCAGGATCGGCCGATTGTCGTACCGCACTCCAGGGGGAGTCGGCCACGAATCGTGCCCGACTCCCTACGTTCGGGTGGTACGGCCCCTCGGATGCGCGGGGGGCGCGCTGATTGGCGTAATCTCGAACGCTGGAGCCCGCCGATCCCGGGACCTCGATCCACCTCGATCCACACCTTGATCCACACCTTGGGGTTGCTCAGCAGATGACTGCCATCTCTCTCGGAATGCCGTCCGTGCCGACCAAGCTTGCCGACCGCCGGGTCAGCCGCAAGATCCAGGTCGGCTCGGTCGCCGTCGGCGGCGACGCACCCGTCTCGGTGCAGTCCATGACCACGACCCGGACCTCCGACATCGGCGCCACGCTGCAGCAGATCGCCGAGCTGACGGCTTCGGGCTGCCAGATCGTTCGGGTGGCCTGCCCGACCCAGGACGACGCCGACGCCCTCGCGACCATCGCGAAGAAGTCGCAGATCCCGGTGATCGCCGACATCCACTTCCAGCCCAAGTACGTCTTCGCGGCGATCGACGCGGGCTGCGCCGCGGTCCGCGTGAACCCGGGCAACATCAAGCAGTTCGACGACAAGGTCAAGGAGATCGCGCGCGCCGCCAAGGACGCGGGCACCCCGATCCGGATCGGCGTCAACGCCGGCTCCCTCGACGCGCGGCTGCTGAAGAAGTACGGCAAGGCCACCCCCGAGGCGCTGGTCGAGTCCGCGCTGTGGGAGGCCTCCCTCTTCGAGGAGCACGGCTTCGGCGACATCAAGATCTCGGTCAAGCACAACGACCCGGTCATCATGGTCAACGCCTACCGCCAGCTCGCCGCCGCCTGCGACTACCCGCTGCACCTCGGCGTCACCGAGGCCGGCCCCGCCTTCCAGGGCACCATCAAGTCCGCGGTCGCCTTCGGCGCCCTGCTCTCCGAGGGCATCGGCGACACCATCCGCGTCTCCCTCTCGGCCCCGCCCGTCGAGGAGATCAAGGTCGGCCTCCAGATCCTGGAGTCGCTGAACCTCAAGCAGCGCCGCCTGGAGATCGTCTCCTGCCCCTCCTGCGGCCGCGCCCAGGTCGACGTCTACAAGCTCGCCGAAGAGGTCAGCGCGGGCCTGGACGGCATGGAGGTGCCGCTGCGCGTCGCCGTCATGGGCTGTGTCGTCAACGGCCCCGGCGAGGCCCGCGAGGCCGACCTCGGCGTCGCCTCCGGCAACGGCAAGGGCCAGATCTTCGTCAAGGGCGAGATCATCAAGACCGTGCCCGAGTCGAAGATCGTCGAGACCCTCATCGAAGAGGCGCTGAAGATCGCCGAGCAGATGGAGAAGGACGGCGTGGCCTCCGGCGAGCCGAAGATCTCCGTCGCCGGCTGAGCACCACCCCGAGCCGGCCGCCGCCGCGCCCCGCGCAGCCGCTCGCCGGACCCCCCGCTCGTCCCGCCCAGGCCCCGTTCCCGCAGCTCGTGGGCGGGGCCCGGGCCTTTTCGCGCCGCTGCGGGCGGCATCCCACATGTCCTGCGGGTACAGTGCGGAGATCAGCGGACGTGCACGGTGAGGCCCCCTACAGTGTTGACGCAGACCACCACCCGGGTCCTGGAACCCAGTGATCTCGACGCCGCGCTCGCGGTGCTCGGCCGCGAGCCCGTCGCGAACGCCTTCGTCACGTCCCGGGTCCAGGTCGCGGGCCTCGACCCCTGGCGCCTCGGCGGCGAGATGTGGGGCTGGTACACCGACGGCGAGCTGCGCTCCCTGTGCTACGCGGGGGCGAACCTCGTCCCGGCCTGCGCCACCCCCGACGCCGTACGGGCCTTCGCCGACCGCGCCCGGCGCACCGGCCGCCGCTGCTCCTCCATCGTGGGCCCCGTCGAGGCCGCCGGTCTGCTGTGGCGGCTGCTGGAGCCGCACTGGGGCCCCGCCCGGGACGTCCGCTCCCACCAGCCCCTGATGGCCATCGAGCAGCCGTCCGCCGAGATCGCCGCGGACCCGCTGGTCCGCCGGGTCCGCAAGGAGGAGATGGACGTGATCATGCCCGCGTGCGTGGCCATGTTCACCGAGGAGGTCGGCGTCTCCCCGCTCGCCGGGGACGGCGGCCTGCTCTACCAGGCCCGGGTGGCCGAGCTGGTCGCGGCGGGCCGATCCTTCGCCCGGATCGAGGGCGGCAAGGTCGTCTTCAAGGCGGAGATCGGCGCGGCCACCGCGCGCGCCTGCCAGATCCAGGGCGTCTGGGTCGACCCCGACCACCGCGGCCTCGGCCACTCCGAGACGGGGATGGCCGCCGTGGTCGAGTACGCCCTGCGGGACGTCGCCCCCGTCGTCAGCCTCTACGTGAACGACTTCAACACCGCCGCGCGGGCCTCGTACCGGCGCGTGGGCTTCCGCGAGGTCGGCGCGTTCATGAGCGTCCTGTTCTGATCCGGACCGGAGCCGGCTCCGTACGCGCCCCGGCGGCGCGGCGTAGTATGCCGGGGGTCGCTGCCGCCGTCCCGTGCCCCCGCCCGGTGTCGCCGACCCGTGCCGCCGACCCGTGCCGTCGACCTGTGCCGAAGGCGTATCCGGGCGCGGGCGGCGCGAAGTAAGGTCGGCCGCATGCTGCCTACCTCCGGGGGCGACCCCCGCCACCCCGCCGGCGTCACCCTCGGTCCGCTCGACCTCGCCGCCCGCGTGGACGAGGCCCTGCGGGTCCAGGCCGTCGCCTTCGGCCTGAGCGAGGAGGAGGTCGCCATCCGGCGCTACATCGTGCAGCGCCACATGACCTCCCCCGGAGCCCGCGCGCTCGGAGCCTTCGAGGACGGCGGCGCCCTGGTCGGCTTCGTCTACGGGATGCCCAACGACCGTGCGCACTGGTGGTCCACGGTCGTCGAGCCGCACCTGCGCGCGGGCGGCCACGACGGGTGGCTCGACGGCTCCTTCGTCATCACCGAACTCCACGTCCACCCCGCCTTCCAGGGCCGGGGGGTCGGCCGCGCCCTGATCACCCGGATCACCGACACCGCCGCCGAGCCGCGCTCGATCCTCTCCGCGATCGACGCCGACAGCCCGGCCCGCGCGCTCTACCGGAAGCTGGGCTACACCGACCTCGCCCGTCGGGTGCGCTTCCCGAGCGCCCGGCTGCCGTACGCGGTGATGGGCGCCCCGCTGCCCTTGTGCCGCCCCGTACCGGCTCCGTAACGGATTTTCCGGGGCGCCGGGGCCCCCGGTAGCCTCGCGGCATGTCAACGCAACACGTGCAGCGCATGTCCCGACTGATGGCCAAGACCCTCCGCGAGGACCCCGCCGACGCGGAGACCCTCAGCCACAAGCTCCTCGTCCGCGCGGGCTACGTGCGCCGCAGCTCGGCCGGAGTGTGGAGCTGGCTGCCCCTGGGCAAGCGGGTCCTGGAGAACGTCTCGCGCATCGTCCGCGAGGAGATGGACGCGATCGGCGCCCAGGAGGTGCTGCTGCCCGCGCTGTTGCCGCGCGAGCCGTACGAGGTCAGCGGGCGCTGGTCGGAGTACGGCGACCTGCTCTTCCGGCTCAAGGACCGCAAGGGCGCCGACTACCTGCTCGGTCCCACCCACGAGGAGATCTTCACCCTCGTGGTGAAGGACCAGTGCACGTCCTACAAGGACCTGCCGGTGATGCTCTATCAGATCCAGACCAAGTACCGCGACGAGGCCCGGCCCCGCTCGGGCGTGCTGCGCGGCCGCGAGTTCCAGATGAAGGACTCCTACTCCTTCGACGTCAGCGACGAGGGCCTCGCCGAGTCCTACGCGCTCCACCGCGCCGCCTACCAGCGGATCTTCACCCGGCTCGGGCTGGACCACCGCATCGTCTCGGCCGTCTCGGGCGCGATGGGCGGCTCCGCCTCCGAGGAGTTCCTGGCCCCCGCCGGTGCCGGCGAGGACACCTTCGTCGACTGCCCCTCCTGCGACTACGCGGCCAACACCGAGGCCGTCACCTTCGCCCTGGCGCCGGTCGCCGGGGAGCACGGTCCGGTCGAGGACATCGCGACCCCCGACACCCCCACCATCGAATCGCTGGCCGCGCACCTGGGCGTACCGGCCTCGGCCACCCTGAAGAACCTGCTGGTCAAGGTCGACGGCGAGATCGTGGCCGTCGGCGTGCCGGGTGATCGCGAGGTGGACCTGGGCAAGCTCGGCGAGCACCTGGCCCCGGCCGTGGTCGAGTTGGTGACGGCCGAGGACTTCACCGGTCGTCCCGACCTGGTCCGCGGCTACGTCGGCCCGCAGGGCCTGGAGAAGGTCCGCTACCTGGCCGACCCCCGCGTCGCGCCCGGCACTTCGTGGGTCACCGGTGCCAACCGCGTCGACACCCACGCCCGCAACGTGGTCTGCGGGCGGGACTTCGAGGTCGACCAGTACCTCGACGTGGTCGTCGTCGAACCCGGCGACCCCTGCCCGTCCTGCGGTGCGGGCCTCCGGCTGGACCGTGCCATCGAAATCGGGCACATCTTCCAGCTCGGCCGCAAGTACGCGGACGCCTTCGGGCTCGACGTCCTCGGCAAGGAGGGCAAGCCGGTCCGGGTCACCATGGGTTCCTACGGCATCGGGGTCTCGCGCGCGGTCGCGGCCCTGGCGGAACAGAGCGCCGACGACCGCGGCCTGTGCTGGCCCGCGGAGGTCGCCCCCGCCGACGTCCACGTGGTGGCGGCGGGCAAGGCGGTGCCGCTCGCGCTGGCGGAGCGGGCGGCCGAGGCCCTCGGCGGGGCCGGGCGGCGGGTCCTGCTGGACGACCGGCCGGGGCTCTCGCCCGGGGTGAAGCTGACGGACGCCGAACTGATGGGCGTGCCGTGGATCCTGGTCGCGGGGCGCCGGTCCGCCGAAGAGGTCGTCGAGCTCCAGAACCGGGCCACCGGTGTCCGCGAGGAACTCACCCTGGACGAGGCCCTGTCCCGCCTGATCTGACGCGCGCGCCCGCCCCGGACCGGTCGGTGCCGATCCAGCCCCGCCGGCGTTTGAGGCGCTGCCGGAGGCTCCACTGCCGGTGGTGCCCGGCGAACGCGTCCGCCCCCGGCCCTGTCGGTGACGTTTTGCCTCCGGCGGCGCCTCAATCGCCGGCGGGGCTGATTTCGGGCCCGGCCCGGTCGGAGCCCATCCAGCCTCGCCGGCGATTGAGGCGCCGCCGCAGGCTCCACGGCGGCCGGCGCCTCAATCGCCGGCGGGGCCGAGCTGGGGCGCGGCCGGAGGCAATTCGGCCTCGCCGCCGGAGGCAGGGGGCCGGGGTGTCGCCGCGGGGCCGGGGGGCGGCGCCGGGGTCGCGCGTTCCAGGAAGCGCAGCAGTTCCACCGGGAACGGCAGGACCAGCGTGGAGTTCTTCTCCGCGGCCACCGCCACCACCGTCTGCAGCAGCCTCAACTGGAGCGCCGCCGGCTGTTCCGACATCACCTCTGCCGCCTCGGCCAGCTTCTTCGACGCCTGGAGCTCCGCGTCCGCGTTGATCACCCGGGCCCGCCGCTCGCGGTCCGCCTCCGCCTGCCGGGCCATCGACCGCTTCATCGTCTCGGGCAGCGACACGTCCTTGATCTCGACCCGGTCGATCTGCACGCCCCATCCGATCGCCGGACTGTCGATCATCAGCTCCAGGCCCTGGTTCAGCTGCTCCCGGTTCGACAGCAGATCGTCGAGGTCCGACTTGCCGATGATGGACCGCAGCGAGGTCTGCGCCATCTGCGAGACCGCGAAGCGGTAGTCCTCCACCTCGATGATCGCGCTCGCCGCGTCGACCACCTTGAAGTAGACGACCGCGTCCACCCGGACCGTGACGTTGTCCCGCGTGATGCCCTCCTGGGCCGGGATCGGCATCGTCACGATCTGCATGTTGACCTTCCGCAGCCGGTCCATCCCCGGGACGACCAGCGTGAACCCGGGCCCCCGGATCCCCTCCCGCAGCCGGCCGAAGCGGAAGACCACACCGCGTTCGTACTGCTTGACCACCCGGGAGGCGGCGCCCAGGAGGACCGCGACACCGGTTCCCGCGGCGATTCCCGCCGTCAGCAGCTCTGCGACCATGACGGCCTCCTGCCGGACTGACACACCTACCTACGGTATGCCCGCCGGCGCGCCGGACAACCGGCTCCTAGAGCCAGCCCGCGAACTCCAGCAGCAGCTCGCCGTCCCGGTGGCGCCCCGCCGCCAGGGCGCGGACCCCGGACTCCACCGCCCGGAAGAGGGTCCAGCCGCGCAGCCGGTCCCGGTCCACCTCCAGCGAGTCCGCCAGCCGGTTCACCCGGCGCCGCGCACCGGCCGCCCCCGCCGAGGTGGCGACCTGGTCCTCCAACCGGTCCCGGCACAGCCGGGCGAGGTCGTACTCCCGGTCGCCGACCAAGGGCTCCGGGCCGACCGTCAGCCACGGCGCCCGCTCGCCCGCCAGCACCTTGCCCTGGCGGAAGTTGCCGTGCAGCAGCACCGGTTCGCCCGCCGCCGCGGTCAGTTCCTCGCGCGCCGCGAGCGCCGCCGCGACCAGCGGGGCCGCCTGCGCGGGCGCCGTGGCGAACGCCGCGCACTGGTGCCCCGTACGCTCCGCCACCGTCTCGAAGGGGTGGTCCACCGCGGGCGCCACCCACAGCCGGCGGATCGTCCCGGCCGCTTCCAGCAGCGCCTTCGCCTCCGGCAGCGAGCGCAGCGAGACCTCCGGCTGGAGCCGCTCCAGGAGCAGCGCGCCGTCCTCGTCCGCCCCGTCCGGCGCGGGGAGGACCCGTACGGCGCCGAAACCGGCCCAGTGCTCCAGCGCTGCCCGCTCCCGGTCGGGCCGGGCCTGCGGCGGCGCGATCTTCAGCGCGGCCGGGGTGCCGTCGGCGTACCGGACCAGGATGACCAGACTGCTGCGCCCGCCCGGTGCCTGCACCCGCTGGGCCTGCACCCCACGCCGGTCCAGAGCCTTCCCGGCCAGCTCGGGCAACCGCCCCAGCCACTCCGTGGTCTGCGACGATCCCGGCGTCTCGCCGAGCGCCCGTACAAGCCGCTCCGGCGGTTCGAAAGCCATGCGTGCGTGGTCCCTTTCAGCTGGTGCGGGCTGGTTCCGCGCGTTCCGCGAGCCCAGGGAAGGCTACGCCGCCGCCGCGCCAGCGTGCCGCGCGGACCGCCGCCGCGCTCAGCGCGTCGGCCGCCTCGCGGCGCAGCGGGCCGTCGGCCGCGCGCACCAGATCGGAGTACGCGCCCGCCACCCGCTCCTCGATGTCGGCCGCGAGCCGCTCCGCGTCGCCCGGGGTGCGCACGGGGAACGGCAGCGTGTACGCCGCCTCCGCGGGCTGCGGGGCTCCGCCCAGGTCACGCACGGTGCGGGCGAGCGAATCCCGGCGGGCCACGTGGCCCCCGTAGGCGTCCCGGGCCTCGTTCGCGCGCTCCGGAGCGATCCGGGCGCCGATCACCCCGTAGCCGTAGGTCGCCGCGTGCTCGGCGGCCAGCGCGGCCTGCGCGGCGGTCAGGGAGCGGCCGCCGCCGCGGGTGGGCTCGGGAGCGCCCGACGCTCGTGTCACGGGCCTCGTCACGCCTTGCCTCCGGGGTTCGAGCTGAGCAGGTAGGTGTGCACGGCGCCGCAGGCGGCCACCGACGCGAGCAGCCGGGCCAGCTCGCCGGACGCCCCGGCCAGGGCGATCGTGCGGGCTTCGGCCAGGTCCCGCTCGGCGGTCGCGAGCGCGGTGATGGCCTCCGCGGGCTGCGCGGGCACCGGTTCGGCGCTCTTGCCCGGGGCCTTCCCGGGCGGGTTCCCGGCCGCTCCCGTCCCCGTACCCGGCGCGGTCGGGGCGGCCGCGGAGGGCGACCGGGAGGACGACGGGGACGGCTTGCCCCGGCCCCCGTCGGGGGCCAGCGCCCCGACGTGCGCGGCCACCGCGGCGCGCAGCGGCGCCAGGCGCGCGGCCAACGACGGATGCGCGGCGATGGTGGCGTCGTAACGTTCCAGCAGCGCCGCACTGTCCCGTACGGCACCCTCCCGAACCGGCCGTTCGGGTGGAGCCTCGGCGGCGTCGGTGGCGCCGGCGGCCCCCGAACAGCCGGTGAGCAGCGCGGCCGTGGCCGCGCCTGCGGCTCCGGCCAGCAGGCTCCTTCGCGAAGGCATGGTCCAGGGCACGGCGACGTCCTCGGTGGTCACGGCGGGCAGGGGCGGGGGACAGGCAAAGATCACGGTACCCGGGGCCCTGTCCACAGGGCGGACGGCAACACCCCCCGCGACCGGATACCCTGTGGACCTGACACGCGACACACGCGACGGAACCACAACAGCACACGCGGCCGAGGAGTCACCCGGATGAGCACCACCCAGAGCGACAGGCTGCGCGCATTGCTGGAGCCGCTCGTCGCCGCCCAGGACCTGGACCTCGAAGACGTCGAGATGTCCAAGGCGGGCAAGCGCCGCATGCTGCGCATCATCGTGGATTCCGACGAGGGCGTGGAACTGGACACCTGTGCCGAGCTGAGCCGGGTGGTTTCCGAGGCACTGGACGCGAGCGACGTCATGGGCGAGGACGAGTACGTCCTCGAAGTGAGTTCGCCCGGCGCCGACCGCCCGCTGACCGAGCACCGCCACTACGTGCGCGCCATCGGCCGCCTCGCCAAGTTCCAGCTGGCCGGCGAGGACGACAAGGGAGCCGGCGACCTCGTCGCCCGCATCCTCGACGTCGACGACGAGGGCATGGACCTCGAGGTGCCGGGCGTGAAGGGCCGCAAGGCGACCGCCCGCCGCGTCGCGTTCGCCGACATCGCCAAGGCGCGTGTCGAAATCGAGTTCAACCGCAAGGACAAGAAGGAAGAGGAGGCGTAGTCGTGGACATCGACATGAGTGCCCTGCGGGGTCTGGTCCGGGAGAAGGAGATCTCCTTCGACCTGCTGGTCGAGGCGATCGAGTCCGCTCTCCTCATCGCCTACCACCGCACCGACGGGAGCTTCCGCCGCGCACGCGTCGAGCTGGACCGCACCAACGGTCACGTGGTCGTGTGGGCGAAGGAGGACCCGCGGGATCTGGAGGAGGGCCAGGAGCCCAAGGAGTTCGACGACACGCCGTCGGACTTCGGCCGGATCGCCGCCACCACCGCCAAGCAGGTGATCCTGCAGCGTCTGCGCGACGCGCAGGACGACCAGACCTTCGGCGAGTTCCTCGGCCGTGAGGGCGACGTCATCACCGGCGTCGTCCAGCAGGGCAAGGACCCCAAGAACGTCCTGGTCGACATCGGCAAGCTGGAAGCCATCCTGCCGGTGCAGGAGCAGGTGCCGGGCGAGGAGTACACCCACGGTCTGCGTCTTCGCACGTACGTCGTCCGGGTGGCCAAGGGCGTCCGCGGTCCGTCCGTGACCCTCTCGCGCACCCACCCCAACCTGGTGAAGAAGCTGTTCGCCCTGGAGGTCCCGGAGATCGCCGACGGCAGCGTCGAGATCTGCGCGATCGCCCGTGAGGCCGGTCACCGCACCAAGATCGCCGTCCGCTCCACCCGTTCGGGCCTGAACCCGAAGGGCGCCTGCATCGGCCCGATGGGCAGCCGCGTGCGCAACGTGATGGCCGAACTGCACGGCGAGAAGATCGACATCGTCGACTGGTCGGACGACCCGGCGGAGATGGTCGCGAACGCGCTGTCACCCGCCCGGGTGAGCGAGGTCGAGGTCGTGGACTGGGACACCCGTTCCGCCCGGGTGATCGTGCCCGACTACCAGCTGTCGCTGGCCATCGGCAAGGAGGGCCAGAACGCCCGCCTCGCCGCGCGGCTCACCGGCTGGCGCATCGACATCCGTCCCGACACGGAGCAGGCCTCCGAAGAGGGTGCCGGGAACGACCGCGACCAGCGGTCGGACCGTCCGGTCCGCTAGTCCACCAGGACAGCGACCGGGAATAAACCGCTACCGGCCGGAGGTTCCCGGCCGGTAGACAGGTGATTACACGACGACGTCCGTTCGATTTTTCGCCCGTACGGGTGAGGTCGGTGCGGGGAGGTAGACTTAAGCGTGTCTGGCCGGACGCATGCCGGCGCATGCCCTGAACGCACCTGTGTGGGGTGCCGGGAGCGAGCGGCCAAGAACGACCTGTT
The DNA here is from genome assembly GCF_044454405.1 of Streptomyces sp. NPDC051555. NCBI lineage: Bacteria > Bacillati > Actinomycetota > Actinomycetes > Kitasatosporales > Streptomycetaceae > Streptomyces > Streptomyces sp. NPDC051555. The sequence continues at coordinate 179,000 of NZ_JBITDP010000016.1, forward strand.
GCGCATCGTGGTGGCAGGGGACGCATGCGTCCCCGATCCTCGCGGTACGCTGCCCGGCCGGGGTGCATATGTGCACCCCGCTGTGGTCTGCCTCGACCAGGCGGTACGCCGACGCGCGTTCTCCAGGGCCTTCAAGTCCTCGGGACCGTTCGACACGGCGGAGCTGCGCAAGGCCGTAGAAGGGCCGTAGAGGCACAGCGCAAGAACAGAGCAGTACGGCACGGATGCCTCCGTGCGGTCAGGTACCTCGCGAGTTGGAAGTAGGTCGAGATTGCGATGAGCACTCGATGAGTACGCGATGAGTACGCCCATGAAGTAGCGACGGTCCGGCGTAACCCGGACCTAAAAGGAGCGAAGTGGCTAAGGTCCGGGTATACGAACTCGCCAAGGAGTTCGGAGTGGAGAGCAAGGTCGTCATGGCCAAGCTCCAAGAACTCGGTGAGTTCGTGCGTTCGGCGTCCTCGACTATCGAGGCGCCGGTCGTACGCAAGTTGACTGACGCACTGCAGGGCCCCGGCGGCAACGCCGGCAAGTCCGCTGCGAAGCCCGGCGCGCCCCGCAAGGCCGCGCCTGCCAAGCCCGGGGCTCCCACCCCGGGTCCCGTTGCACGTCCCGCGGCTCCCAAGCCCGGCGCCCCGGCCCCCAAGCCGGTCGTCGCCGAGGCTCCGGCCGCAGCCGCGCCCAGCGCCCCCGCCCCGGTGACTCCGGCCGCTTCCGGCCCGCGTCCCGGTCCGAAGGCACCGGCCGCCCCGAAGCCCGCCGCCCAGGCGCCGGCTCCGGTCGCGACCGAGTTCACCGCGCCGCCGTCGGCCCCCGCTGCCCCGCAGCGCGCCGAGCGTGCCGAGCGTCCCGCCGGTGCGACCCCCGGCCCGCGTCCCGCGCAGCAGCGTCCGGCCGCCGCCCCGGGTCAGTCCGGTGCCCGTCCCGGCGCCCCGCGTCCGGCCGGTCAGGGTGGCCAGGAGCGTCCGGCCCAGGGCCAGCGCCCCGCCGCCGGCGGTCAGGGTGCTCCCCGTCCGCAGGGTGCCCGTCCCGCGGGTCCCCGTCCCGGCAACAACCCCTTCACCTCCGGTGGCTCCACCGGCATGGCGCGCCCGCAGGCTCCCCGCCCGCAGGGTGCTCCGCGTCCCGGTGCCCCCGGCGCCGGTGGTCAGGGTGCTCCCCGTCCGCAGGGTGGTCCCGGCGGCGCTCCGCGTCCGCAGGGTGGTCCCGGCGGCGCTCGTCCGACCCCGGGCGGCATGCCCCGCCCGCAGGGCGGCGCTCCGCGTCCGGGTGGTGCCCCCAGTGGTAACCGTCCGAACCCCGGCATGATGCCGCAGCGTCCCGCTGCCGGTCCCCGTCCCGGTGGCGGCCCCGGCGGCGCCGGTCGCGGTCCCGGTGCAGGCGGCCGCGGTCCCGGCACCGGTGGTGCCGGTCGTCCCGCCGGTGGCGGCGGCTTCGCCGGCCGTCCGGCCGGTCCCGGCTCGCGTCCCGGTGGTGGCGGCGGCTTCGGCGGCCCCCGTCCCGGTGGTGGCGGCGGCTTCGGCGGCGGTCCCGGTGCGGGTGGCGGTGGCCGTCCCGGCTTCGCCGGTCGTCCCGGCGGCCCCGGTGGCCGTGGCGGCACACAGGGTGCCTTCGGCCGTCCCGGCGGGCCCGCCCGTCGTGGTCGCAAGTCGAAGCGTCAGAGGCGCCAGGAGTACGAGGCCATGCAGGCCCCGTCGGTCGGCGGCGTCATGCTGCCGCGCGGTCACGGCGAGACCGTTCGCCTGTCGCGCGGTGCGTCCCTCACCGACTTCGCGGAGAAGATCAACGCCAACCCGGCGTCGCTCGTCGCCGTGATGATGAACCTCGGCGAGATGGTCACCGCGACGCAGTCGGTCTCCGACGAGACGCTCGAAATGCTGGCCGGCGAGATGAACTACGTCGTTCAGATCGTCAGCCCGGAGGAAGAAGACCGCGAGCTGCTCGAGGGCTTCGACATCGAGTTCGGCGAGGACGAGGGCGGCGAGGAATACCTCATGCCGCGTCCGCCGGTCGTGACCGTCATGGGTCACGTCGACCACGGTAAGACCCGACTGCTCGACGCCATCCGCAAGACGAACGTCGTTGCGGGCGAGGCCGGCGGCATCACGCAGGGCATCGGCGCCTACCAGGTGGGCACCGAGGTCAACGGTGAAGAGCGCAAGATCACCTTCATCGACACCCCCGGTCACGAGGCGTTCACCGCCATGCGTGCCCGTGGTGCCAAGTCGACCGACATCGCGATCCTCGTGGTCGCGGCCAACGACGGCGTCATGCCGCAGACGATCGAGGCGCTCAACCACGCCAAGGCCGCCGGCGTCCCGATCGTCGTCGCGGTCAACAAGATCGACGTCGAGGGTGCCGACCCGGTCAAGGTGCGCGGTCAGCTCACCGAGTTCGGTCTGGTCGCCGAGGAGTACGGCGGCGACACGATGTTCGTCGACATCTCCGCCAAGCAGGGTCTGCACATCGACTCCCTGCTGGAGGCCGTCGTCCTCACCGCCGACGCCTCGCTCGACCTGCGCGCCAACCCGGAGCAGGACGCTCAGGGTATTGCGATCGAGTCCCACCTCGACCGTGGCCGCGGTGCCGTCGCCACCGTCCTCGTCCAGCGCGGTACCCTCCGCGTCGGCGACACGATGGTCGTGGGCGACGCCTACGGCCGCGTGCGCGCCATGCTCGACGACAAGGGCAACAACATCGAGGAAGCGGGTCCCGCGACCCCCGTCCTGGTCCTGGGTCTCACCAACGTCCCCGGCGCCGGCGACAACTTCCTCGTCGTCGACGAGGACCGCACCGCCCGTCAGATCGCCGAGAAGCGTGCTGCGCGTGAGCGCAACGCCAACTTCGCCAAGCGCGTCCGCCGGGTGTCCCTGGAAGACCTCGACTCGGTCCTCAAGGCCGGTCTCGTCCAGGAACTCAACCTCATCATCAAGGGCGACTCGTCCGGTGCGGTCGAGGCCCTCGAGTCCTCGCTGCTCCAGCTCGACGTCGGCGAAGAGGTCGACATCCGCGTCCTGCACCGTGGTGTGGGTGCGGTCACCGAGTCGGACATCTCGCTGGCGATGGGCTCCGACGCCATCGTCATCGGTTACAACGTCCGTGCGGTCGGTCGCGCCGCGCAGATGGCGGACCGCGAGGGCGTCGACGTCCGCTACTACTCGGTGATCTACCAGGCCATCGAGGAGATCGAGGCGGCCCTGAAGGGTCTCCTCAAGCCGGAGTACGAAGAGGTCGAGCTCGGTACGGCGGAGGTCCGCGAGGTCTTCCGCTCGTCCAAGCTGGGCAACATCGCGGGTGTTCTCATCCGCTCCGGCGAGGTCAAGCGCAACACCAAGGCGCGGCTCCTGCGCGATGGCAAGGTCATCGCCGAGAGCCTCACCATCTCCGGTCTGCGCCGCTTCAAGGACGACGTCACCGAGATCCGTGAAGGCTTCGAGGGCGGTATCAACCTCGGTAGCTACAACGACATCAAGATCGACGACGTCATCGCGACGTACGAGATGCGCGAGAAGCCGCGCGCGTAAGCACGCGGCGGTTCGCACCCTCTCGGTTCGTACCGTGTCGTAACCCCGGGGCCGGTCGGCGGAATATCCGTCGATCGGCCCCGGGCGTTGCGTGTACGGTTCTGGTGTCCCGGCCGGGCGATGGCCCGGCAGGTCACCGAACCCGAACCGGCGGGATATCCGGCAACCGCATGTACGTGGGGACTCTGTCCTTCGATTTGCTCCTCGGCGATGTTCATTCGCTGAAGGAGAAACGCTCCGTCGTCCGGCCCATCGTCGCCGAGCTCCAGCGCAAGTTCTCTGTGAGCGCGGCCGAGGTGGGCGATCAGGACCTGCACCGCAGGGCCGAGATAGGGGTCGCTCTGGTGACCGGGGACACGAGCTTTTTGTCGGACGTACTGGACCGCTGTGAGCGGCTGGTCGCGGCACGTCCGGAAGTGGAGCTGCTGTCGGTACGACGGCGGATCCACGGTGATGACGACTGACTGCAAGGAAAAGAAGGAGACGGACCAGTGGCCGACAACGCGCGCGCGAAGAAGCTGGCAGACCTCATCCGGGAGGTGGTCGCCCAGAAGCTCCAGCGTGGAGTCAAGGACCCGCGTCTCGGTACGCACGTGACGATCACGGACACCCGGGTCACCGGTGACCTGCGGGAGGCCACGGTCTTCTACACGGTGTACGGCGACGACGAGGACCGCGCCAGCGCGGCAGCCGGGCTGGAGAGCGCCAAGGGCGTCCTGCGCTCGGCGGTCGGCCAGGCGGCCGGCACCAAGTTCACCCCCACGCTGACCTTCGTGGCGGACGCCCTCCCGGAGAACGCCAAGACCATCGAGGACCTCCTCGACAAGGTCCGCGCCTCCGACGCCCAGGTGCGCGAGGCGTCCTCGGGCGCCACGTTCGCAGGCGAGGCCGACCCGTACAAGAAGCCGGACGAGGACGAGGACGCAGCTGCGGAATGAGCACTGACCGCACCCCGCCGCCGGACGGCCTTGTCATCGTCGACAAGCCGTCCGGCTTCACTTCGCACGACGTGGTCGCCAAGATGCGCGGGATCGCCAAGACCCGCCGCGTCGGCCACGCCGGCACGCTCGACCCGATGGCCACGGGGGTCCTCGTCCTCGGCGTGGAGAAGGCCACCAAGCTGCTCGGCCACCTCGCGCTGACCGAGAAGGAGTACCTCGGTACGATCCGCCTCGGCCAGAACACCCTGACCGACGACGCCGAGGGCGACCTCACCTCCTCCACGGACGCCTCCGGGGTGACCCGCGAGGCCGTGGACGAGGGCATCGCCAAGCTCTCCGGCGAGATCATGCAGGTCCCGTCGAAGGTCAGCGCCATCAAGATCAACGGCGTACGGTCCTACAAGCGCGCCCGTGACGGCGAGGACTTCGAGATCCCGGCCCGCCCGGTCACCATCTCCTCGTTCCACGTCTACGACATGCGCGAGGCCGAGGCCGAGGACGGCACCAAGGTCGTCGACCTCGTCGTCTCCGTCGTCTGCTCCAGCGGTACGTACATCCGCGCCCTCGCGCGCGACCTGGGCGCCGACCTCGGCGTCGGCGGTCACCTCACGGCGCTCCGGCGCACCCGGGTGGGCCCGTACAAGCTGGACAAGGCGCGCACCCTGGAGCAGCACCAGGAGGAGCTCACCGTCATGCCGATCGCCGAGGCGGCGGCAGCGGCGTTCCCGCGCTGGGACCTCGACGCCCGGCGCGCCGCACTGCTCGGCAACGGCGTGCGGCTGGAGATGCCGGAGGAGTACCCGGTGGGCAGGACCGTCGCGGTCTACGGGCCGCAGGGCACGCTCCTCGGGCTGGTGGAGAACAAGGGCGGCAAGGCGAAGTCCCTGGCGGTCTTCGTCTGACGCGCCGGCCGCCGGGTCGTGCCCGGCGGCGCTCGACGCCTTTCGACGTGGAGCGGTGAGCGCTCGAAGACCGCTGCTCACCGCTCCACGACCCCCCTCGGGTAGGTCTCTATCCACCCGGACCCCCTTATTCACCCGTCCGAGCAGGCGCTCGGAGTGAATGGAGGGAGCGAAGGGGGGCGCTTTCGCGACGCGTGCTTTTCGCGCTGATCTTCACCGACCTACCGTCGTGAGTACGGGCGTGGCGGGGAGCGGGTGCGGCGATGGCGTTCACGGGTGGTACAGGCGTTACGGGCGGTACGGCTGGTTCGGGCGGTGAAGGTGCTGAGGGCGCCGAGGGTGCCGAGGGCGCCGAATTCGGCGCGGCCGATCCGGAGCGCGAGGTGGGACTGGTCGGGATCTTCGACCCGGCCGGGCACCCGCGGGGGAGCGGCTTCGTCGCCGATGACCGCGGGACGGTACTGACCGCCCACGAAGCGGTGGAGGGCCTCGACCGGGTCCTGCTGCGCGGGGCCGGGGAACGCGGCCGGCTCGCCGCGGCGGACCAGGTGACCCTGCTGCCGGGGACCGCGCTGGCGCTCGTACGGACCGACGGACTCGGGGTGCGGCCGCTGCCGGTGGCCGCGCGGGAGGCGGTCGAGCCGGGGGCGTACGTCCGGCTCGCCGCGCGGGGCTGGCGGCAGGCACGGGTGCTCGGGGGCGCGCAGGTCACCTACCGGACGGTCGCGGACCGGGTGGGGGACGGCGGGCCGTGGCCCGTCGCCGCGGCGGTGGAACTGGCCATCGGCACCGACGGCCGGGACGCCCTCAGGCTGGGCGGGGAGGTCTGCGGAGGTCCCGTGCTGGACGCCGAGACCGGCTCGGTGCTCGCGGTGGTGAGCACCGCGCTCCAAGCGGACCAGCGCTCCGGAACCTTCGTGGTCCCCCTGCACGCGGCGGCCGCGGCCGACCCGCGGGGCCCCCTCGCCGAACTCCTGGCCCGCAACGCCGCGACCGTCCCCGGCTACGGGGACGACCTGAACCTCGCCGGGGCCCTCCAGCTGACCGGGATGACGAGGGGACCCGCGGCCCCCGCGCCCGCCGTGGAGGCGGTGGAACGGGCGGGCACCGTCCGGGAGTTCGAGGTCTTCCTCGCCTCCGGGCGGCCGGTCCTGGGCCTGGTCGGAGAGCCGGGCGCGGGCCGCACCACCGAGCTGGCCGCCCTGGCCGCCCGCCGGGCCCGCGGCTGCGAGCCGGCCCCGACGGTGTGGCTGCGGGGCGCGGACCTGCTGGCCACCGACGGCTCCGTGGGCGAAGCGGTGGGGCGGGCGCTGTCGGAAGCGGCCCGCATCGTGGCCGCACCCCGGATCCCGACCGTCGATCCGGAGCTCGGGGAACGCGTGGCGGCGCTGGCCGTGCGCGCCCGGCGGCCGCTGCTGGTCCTGCTGGACGCGCCGGAGGAGATGCCGCCGCACCTGGCCCACCGGCTGGCGGACTGGACCGCCGGCACGGCGGCCTGGCTGACCCGGACCGGCGCGCGGCTGATCGTGGCGGGGCGGCCGGAACACTGGGAGCGGGCCGGCGCGCTCTATCCGCCCGAGGCCCTGCACACCCCCGGCCGCCCGGCCCGCCGCCTCCCGCCGGCGCTGCGGCTCGGCGACCTGACCCCGGACGAGGCCGCGCTGGCCCGGTCCCGCTACGGCGTCCCGGACGACGGCGTCCACCCGCTGGCCGCCCGCCACCCGCTGGCGCTGCGGCTGCTGTCGGACGTCCGCGCGGCCGGCGTCACCTCGGGCCGACCCTCCCGGAACGAGATCTTCGCGGCCCACCTGGACCTGATGTGCCTGCGCGTCGCGGTCCGCGTATCGGCCTCCCCACTGACCGCGGACCCCGCGCCGGAGGCCGCCGGGTCGTCCGGCCCGGGAGCCGGTGGCGCCGCGCTGTCGACGGACCCGGGGGAGCGCGGTGGTCCGTACGGCGTCGCCGACACGACGGAACCGGAGACGGAGGCGGAGCCCTCCGCGTCCGGGGACGCGGTGCACGACGCCCCCGGCTGGTGGCTGCCGCCCGCCCCGGAGACGCCCTGCGAAGGCGGCGTCACGGAGCCCGGCCCGGAGTCGCAGCCGGAGCCGGAGCCCGGGGCCGGGCGCAGGCCCGGGGGAGGGGTCGGGGTGCACGGGCCCGGGGTCCGGCGGTTGGCGGCCCGCGTCGGCGGACGCGTGCACGAGGCGGCGCGGCGGTGCCTGGGGCCCGGGCAGGGGCAGTTGGACCGGGCCTCCTTCGAGGAGCTCTTCCCCTGGCGCACCGGCTGGGCCTCGGCCGTGCTCGCCGAAGGGCTGCTCGTGCCCGCCGGCCCCGGCGGCTACCGGCTCGCCCACGAGGAGCTGTCCGATTGGCTCCAGGCCGCCCACCTCGACGTGCCGACCGCCCTCGACACCCTGGTCCACCACCCCGATGTCGCCCTGGGCCTCCCCGTCCCGCGCCACCGGATCGGACCGGTGCTGGAGGCCCTCCTGCTGCTGCCCGACCCGGCCCTGACCGGGGTCCTCACCCGGCTCGTCGAGGTCCTGAACCGGCTGGCCGAGCGCGGGGCCGAGGGGATCGCCGGGAGCGACGGGAGCGACGGGGACCGCGGCTGGTGGGCGGAGCGGCTCGTGCGCGGGGCCCTGCTGCGCCGCTACGACGTCCTGCCCCAACTCCCCGTCCTGCACGCCCTCGCGGAGCACGTCTCGCGCGCCGGTCCCGGGGAGTTCGGCGGCTGGTTCTGGAACCGGCTGCGGTTGCCCGAAGCCGACCGCCTCGACCTGCTGCGCCGCCTGCTCCCGGCGGACCCGGCGCCGGATCCGGCGACAGGTCCGGCGCCGGGTCCGCCGGGAGCCGGCGCGGACCGCTTCCTCGACGCCGCGGCCCGCCGCCTCGCCCGCGACGCCCGCTCCGTCCAGCCGCTGCTCTGCGCCTGGTTCGGCGACGAGCGCCGCCTGCACGGCCGTCCCGGGGCCACCGTCGCCACCGCCGCCCAGGCCCTGCTGCACACGCACCGCCGCTTCGCGGTGGACGACCTCACCGAGGCGCTCGTCACCGCCGCGCACCCCCGCGCCGACGAGCTGCTCTCCGTACTCGCCGAGGAGGAACCCTCCGCCGTCAGCCGCGCCGTGGACCGGTGGGCCCACGACGAGCGCCCGGAACGCCGGGTCGCGGCCGCCGCGTACGCACTGGCGGCCGCCCCGCACGTGCGCACCCCCGCGGACCGGGAACTGCTCCGCTTCGCCGCCCAGGCGCTCCTCGCCCGCCCGGCCGACGCCTCGCTGCACGGCACCGCCTTCGCGATCCTCCTGCGCGACCCGCAGGAGCGGGCCCGCCACCTGCCGGACGCGCTCGCCTGCTTCCGCGCGCGCAGCTCCCGGCTGCCCGCCGCCGAGCTGGTGGCCGCGCTGCCCGTCCTCCCCGACCAGGACGCCGTCTTCGACGCGCTCGCCGACCGGGCCGACGGCGAGGTGCTGCGGGCGCTGGCCGTGCTGACCACGCCCGCGCTGGCCCGACGGGCCGCCGAGCTGGTCCGGGCCCACCTCGCCCGGCACCCCGAGGACGCCCCGCACGCGGCCGCCTTCGTGCACCACCGCCTGGGGCAGGGCCCCTGCGCCGGCCCGGTGCTGCGCCCCTTGGTGCTGCACCTGCTGGACGGGCCCGTCGGCGTGCGGACCGCGCTCGCCGAGGTGCTCGCGGCGCCGGGCGGGGACGACGCGTACGCGCTGCGGGACGAGCTGGTCGACGTACTCCTCGACACGGAGGCCGACGTGCGGGTACTGGACGCCCTGCTCGGCGCCGTGGCGCTCGGCGCGGCCGCGCGGCCCGCCGAACGGAGCCGGGAGCTGCTGCGGCGCACCGGGCGCGGGCTGCTGCACGCACCGGGCGGTGCGGCCGTCTTCGACCGGCGCACGGTCGAGCTGGCGCGCGCCGTCCCCGCCTTCGGGGCGCTGGCGGCCCGCTGGTTGGCGCAGGACCCCGCGGAGGCGGCCTCGCTGCTCGGGCCCAGCGCGCGGCGGATGATCGAGACGCTGCGCCCGGACTCGAGGGCGCCTTGACGTGCCCCTGACCTGAGGCAGATGCCGATGCGGGCCCCGGAGCACCGGCATGGCAGTCTTAGACCTGCAATCTCTACAGGTACGACACGGGTTCGGGCGAGGAGCGGTCACAGTGCAGCGCTGGCGTGGCTTGGAGGACATCCCCCAGGACTGGGGACGCAGCGTCGTCACCATCGGCTCGTACGACGGTGTGCACCGGGGTCATCAGCTGATCATCGGACGGACGGTGGAGCGGGCGCGCGAGCTCGGCGTCCCGTCCGTCGTCGTCACCTTCGACCCGCACCCCAGCGAGGTCGTGCGCCCCGGCAGCCACCCGCCGCTGCTGGCCCCGCACCACCGGCGCGGCGAACTGATGGCCGAGCTGGGCGTCGACGCGCTGCTGATCCTGCCGTTCACGGCGGAGTTCTCGCAGCTCTCCCCGGCCGACTTCATCGTGAAGGTCCTGGTCGACAAGCTGCACGCGCGCACCGTCATCGAGGGCCCGAACTTCCGCTTCGGCCACCGGGCCGCCGGGAACGTCGCCTTCCTCGCGGAGCTGGGTGCCACCTACGACTACGAGGTCGAGGTCATCGACCTGGTCGTGCGCGGCACGGCGGGCGGCGGCGAGGCCTTCTCGTCCACGCTCGTGCGCCGACTGGTCGCCGAGGGCGACATGGAGGGCGCGGCCGAGATCCTCGGACGGCCGCACCGGGTCGAGGGCATCGTGGTGCGCGGTGCGCAGCGCGGTCGCGAGCTGGGCTATCCGACGGCGAACGTCGAGACCCTGCCGCACACGGCGATTCCGGCGGACGGCGTCTACGCGGGCTGGCTGACGGCCGACGGCGAGCGGATGCCCGCGGCGATCTCGGTCGGCACGAACCTGCAGTTCGACGCGACCGAGCGGACGGTCGAGGCGTACGCGATCGACCGCGTGGGGCTGGACCTCTACGGGCTGCACGTGACGGTCGACTTCCTCGCGTACGTGCGCGGAATGGCGAAGTTCGAGTCGCTGGACGGCCTGCTGGAGGCCATCGCGGACGACGTGAAGCGGGCGCGGGTGCTGACCGACGTCTACGACGCGGAGCACTGACCGGCGACCTCGACGCGGAGCGCCGGCCGCCCGGTCGGCGCCGCAGGAACGGGTGAGGGCCCGTACCGTCCCCTGGACGGTACGGGCCCTCACTGTTGCCGGTGGCGCTACTGGCGCGGGTCCTGCGGCGGGGCCGGGGGCTGCTGCGGCCAGCCCTGGCCGGGCTGGGGCTGCTGCTGCGGGTACGGCTGGGCGTAGGGCTGCGGGGGCTGCTGCTGGGGGTGGGGCTGCGCGGGCGGCTGTTGCGGTTGCTGGGGCTGCTGGGGGGCGTAGGGCTGTGGCGGCTGCTGCTGCGGCTGGCCGTACGGGGAGTGCGGGGGGTAGGGGTACGGCTGCGGGGGCGCCTGCGCGGGCTGGGGCTGCGGCGGTTGGGGCTGCTGGGGTGCCTGCGCGGCGTGGGGCGGGCCCTGCTGCCAGTGCGGCGGCGCCTGGGCCTGCTGCGCGCGGACGAAGTCCTCGGCGACGAGGGCGGAGAGGTTGAAGTACGCCTCGCGCGTCTTCGGCCGCATCATGTCGAGGTCCACTTCGGCGCCGGCGGACAGGTGCTCGTCGAACGGCACCACGACTACCCCGCGGCAGCGGGTCTCGAAGTGCTGGACGATGTCCTCGACCTTGATCATCTTGCCGGTCTCGCGGACCCCCGAAATCACGGTGATCGAGCGCGAGACGAGGTCGGCGTACCCGTGGGCGGAGAGCCAGTCGAGCGTGGTGCTGGCGCTGCTCGCACCGTCCACGGACGGGGTCGAGATGATGATCAGCTGATCGGCCAGGTCCAGGACCCCGCGCATCGCGGAGTAGAGCAGCCCGGTGCCCGAGTCCGTGAGGATGATCGGGTACTGGCGGCCCAGCGTGTCGATCGCGCGCCGGTAGTCCTCGTCGTTGAAGGTCGTCGAGACGGCCGGGTCCACGTCGTTGGCGATGATCTCCAGCCCGGACGGGGCCTGGGAGGTGAACCGCCGGATGTCCATGTACGAGTTCAGGTACGGGATGGCCTGGACGAGGTCGCGGATCGTCGCCCCCGTCTCGCGGCGCACACGGCGCCCGAGGGTGCCGGCGTCCGGGTTCGCGTCGATCGCCAGGATCTTGTCCTGGCGCTCGGTGGCCAGCGTCGCGCCGAGGGCGGTGGTGGTCGTGGTCTTGCCGACGCCGCCCTTCAGGCTGATGACCGCGATGCGGTAGCAGGACATGACCGGGGTGCGGATCAGCTCCAGCTTGCGCTGGCGCTCCGCCTCGGCCGCCTTGCCGCCGAACCGGAAGAGGCCCGCCGCGCCGCCGGAGCCGCCCGCGCGGTTGCTCTTCGGCTTCTGCTTGTTGCGCAGGAGGCGGTCGGAGGACAGCTCCACCGCGGCCGTGTAGCCGAGCGGGGCGCCGCCGGTGGGCGAGGCCGAGGGGTAGCGGGGGTCCTGCGGGCCGGGCGCGCCGGGGCCGCCGGGCTGCGGCCACTGCTGGCCGAGCCGGGGGTCGCCCTGCGGCGGTGCCTGCGGGGTCTGTGGGGCCTGGGGTGCGTGAGGCGCCTGCGGCTGGCCCCAAGGGGCGCCGGTCTGGGGCGGGTTGGGCGCTGCCGGGTAGCCGTAGCCGGGCGGTGCGGTGGGCGCCGGGGCGGGTGCGGGTGCGGGCGCCGGTGCGGGGGCCGGGGGGTACCCGTACGCCTGCTGCGGGTCCGGAGCCGGGTCGTCCACGGCGTGCGAGGGGAACGCGGCCGGCAGCGGCGGCAGTTCGGCCGGCGCCGCGGGAGCGGACCAGGGCGGCCCGGGGACGGCGTCCTGCGGCTCGGCGGCCGCGGCGGGCGCCGGTGCGGCCGCGTACGGAGCCGGGAAGGGAGCCGGGAACGGAGAACTCCCGTCGCCCGCGGGCGCGTCGGCCACGCCGCGGTACGGGTCCGGGGCCGTCGCACCGCTCACCGGCGCGGACGCGGGGGCGGTTTCCGGAGCGGGGGGGAAGTGCGGGGTCGGGCCGGTCGGCGGCGTGGCCGAACCGTTCGCCGGGGACGGCTCGACGGCGCCGGACAGCGGTACGGGCGAGCCGTCGGCCGGGGTCGCCTCCGGTCCGGCCGAGGCGGCGGAGCCCTTCGGGAACACGGTCACCGAGTCACCCGCGGGGGTGAACCCGGAACCACCGCTCCCCTCCGCGTCGGCGGAGCGGGGCGCGCGGTCGTCCGCGACCGGGGCCGCAACGGCCGCGCCGGGGTGCGACGCATCCGGATGCGTACCCGCACCCGCGAGCGCGGAGTAGGGGCCCCCGCCGGGCGTCTGAGCGGCAGCGTCGGGCGCGCCGGGGTACGGCGCCGGCGTCACCACGTCGGCGTCGGCAGCGGGCGTGCCCGGGTCCGTGCCGGGCGCTGCGGGGTACGGCGTGACCGCACCGGAGCCGGCCGGCGCCCCCGGGTACGGCGTGAGCGCATCGGTCCCGGCGGGCGTGGCGGGGTAGGGCGCGAGGCCGTCCCCGGTCGGGCCGGCGTCGGGAGAGCCCAGGGGCGGAACACCCGCGCCCTGGTGCGGCGAGGCGCCACCCGTGGCCGGGTACGGCGCCGGGGCCGCGGTCAGGGGCGTGTCGGCCGCGGCGGGGTGCGGCGCGGCCGCGGGGGCGGAGCCGGTCGGGGTCCCATCCGCAGGCGCATCCGTACCCGGAACGCGCGCCGCCGGGAACGGGGAGCCCCCGGTCGCCGCGGCGGGGCGGGGGTCCGCGGCCTGCGCCGGGACCGGCGCGATCCGCATCGTCGACGGGGAGGTGATGTCACCCGGCCGGTGCGGTTCGAACCCGCTGCCCGCCGGGAGGTCCGGCGGGGTCGGGCCCGCCGGCGCGTCCTGCGTGTACCAGGCCGGCGGGGTGTAATCGATGGTGAACTCGCCCGTCAGCTCGGGCTCCGCGTCGGACTGATCGTCCGTCGGGACGTTCCACGTCCCGCCGCGGCTCTCGTTCCGATCGCCGTTCACTGGTCCTCCTGGTCTGGTCGAACACCGGGCCGGCGCCCCCATCGGCACCGCGCCCACGGTCAGCCTAATCGCGCCCGGCGCAGGCCTGCGGCCCCGACCCGTCACCGGCGCGGACGCCCGACGGGTCGGTCCGGTTCCGGTCGCGTGCCGTCGGCCGGCCGCGCGCCCCCGCCCGCGGGGCCCGCGTGCACGGCCCCGCCGCCGGGACGGGCGCGCGACGGGCGCGTACGAAGACGCCTGCCCGCGCGGCGCCCCGCGCAAGCCGGGCGGGCCCGACGGGCTGCGGAAACCCCCCGCCCACGACGCCCACGGGAACCCCCGGCCCCCGAGGACACCCCCGCCACCGGAACCACCGCATCCACGGCCACCCGGCCGGGGCGCCGAGCGGTCCCCTCCGCCGGTCCGCTCAGTCGATCCGGCGGGCCGCCCCCAGCAGCCCCGTCTCCGCATCCGTGCCCTGCGTCATCACGAACTGCCGGTCCCGCGGCGTGCACCACAGCGTCACGCCGTCGCCGAGCGTCGGCAGCGACTCCACCGCGCCCCGCGGCAGGTTCATCAGCCGGCCGAGCTGGTCCGCCTCGTCGGGGGACACCCGCTGCACCCCCACCAAGGAGGACTGCTGGAGCAACCTCGGCGCGGTCGGGCTCAGATAGGGCAGCAGGGTCAGCACGGACTGCCAGGGCCCGGCCACCACCCGGCCGCGCGGCGGGCGCATCCCGCAGTCGCGGATCACCAGCACCGGGCTACCGGCCGACGCGCCCTGCGGGGGCACCCGGCCCACCTCGTGCAGGGTCACGCACTGCTGGCCGCCGCCCGCGGCCTGCGCCAGCCCCGACCAGACCTGCGGGCGCCCGGTCTCCACCGCCACGCGGGCCCCGGTCGCCGCCGCGCGCAGCGCGAGCACCTGGGCCGTCCACAGGCCGCCGATGAGGGTGACCTCGTACGGCGCGGGGCGGTTGATGCCGAGCACCGCGGGTCGGCCATCGGCGTCCACGCCTATGACCACGCCGTCGTCCCCGATCGGCAGGGCCAGCCCGTCCAGGTCCGCGGCGGGCATCGCGTGCCGCTCCCGGCGCGGGCCGACCAGCCCGTATCCCACTCTCATCGTGATCCCACCGTCATCGTGCGCCGCCGAGGGGCAGCGAAGCCAGTACGCCCGGCAGCTGTTCGCGGTCCAGTCGGACCAGCGCGGTCTTCACCCCGCGCGCGGTGGTCTCCAACGCCCGCCGCGCGGCCACCAGTTCCTCGTCGCTGCGCCCGGTGATCCGGACGTGCCCCGTCACGGTGACCCCGTGCCGCTCGGCCGGGGCCAGGGTCAGGCTGAAGTTGGTGGCCAGCGCGGGCAGCGAGGTCAGCAGCGCGACGAACTGCGGCAGCGGCGCCGCGCCGCCGCCCAGCTGCGGCCAGCGCGAGATCCAGTACGTCGTGTGCCGCCGGTCGTCGCAGCGCCAGGTCCGCGGGGTCTCCTCGGTGCGCCGCCCGGGCGTGCCCGCGCGGCCGGCCGCGCGACCCGCCTGGGTGATCGCCATCGGGTTCGCGCACGAGGAGGTCGCCAGCGCGGCCGTCAGCTCCTGCTCGGTGAGGACCGTGGCCCGGAAACCGGCCCCGGCGAGGCGGCTCGCCAGCTGGTCGGCGGCCCGCACCACGCAGCGCTGCGCGCCCGCCAGGCCGCCGCCGCGCGCGGCGACCGCCTCCGGGCACAGTTCGGGGTCGAGCTTGAGCGCGATCCAGGTGAGGCGGACGGCCGGGGTGCCGGTCAGGGCCTGGAGGGGCGCGTAGTTGCGGGTGGCCATCGACTGGGCGGGCAGGTGCGGCGCGGGCGCGGGCTGGGTGTGCTGCACCAGCTGCGCCGACTCCAGCCGGATGCCGTCCACTTCGAGGACGTCCCGCACGATGCCGAGCGGCAGCGGCCGCGCGGAGCGGTCCGGGCGCAGCGCGGTCGCGTCCATGTCGACCTGGACGACCGCGGTCAGGAAGGTCCCGTCGCCGATCATGCCGACCGGGCGGCGGTCGCGGTCGCTGAACGTGCAGGTCCGCAGTGCCGGATCGGCTTCGACGAGCGGCGCCAGCCCCGGTTCGGTGCCCGTGGGCACGGGGGAGGAGGCGGCCCGGCGGCGGCGTGCGCGCAGCGCGAGCGCGGTACCGATCCACTCGGGCAGCGAGCGTTGGTGGCGGCGGACGACCGCCAGCAGGAGGAGCACGGCCGCCAGCACACCGGCCGGCACCAGCAGCAGCGGGTCCACCACCCAGGCGACGAGCAGCACCGCGGCCGCGACCTGGACCAGGACGAGCTGTTGCAATCGGAACGGTCCGAACCGCCCCGGGCTCGACCGGGGGTGTGGTGTCACACCTGACGCGGTACTCGAATTCCCCGTGTGTTCCCGGGCGGACGGCGCGCCGCGCTCCGGTGCGGCTTCGGCCGCACGCCGCTGCCTCGCGGTCGTCCTCACTGGCGGACCTCCCCTTCCCGGGGCCGGGCCCCGTGAGTTCCGACCATGCGGCACCTGCCCGCGTGACCCCGGAATCTCCCCTAACCACCCCAACAAGCCCTGATTACCCCGGTACGGGAGGCACGGAGCGGCGTCCTCACCCTACCCGGCCCCTGCGCACCCTCCGTCAACAGGCATAGTAGGTGCCCGGTCCGACAATCGAGGCTCGGGGACCGGACCCACCGACCGGGCCGTGCGGGGAGAAGCAGGCGGTCATGGCATCACGACGCGATGAGCTGAACGCGTACACCTTTGCGAAGCGGCGCACCGTTGCCGCGTTCCTCCAGCCGTCCGCCACCGGCACCGAGGAGGGCGCGCCGCGCCCCCTGCGCGCGGCCGTGCCGGGGCTGGTGGTCGGAGCGCTGATCCTCGCCGCGTTCGGCGCGTGGGGCATGTTCAAGTCCCAGGCCCCCAAGGGATGGGCCGAGCCGGGCGCGAAGGTCATCGTCGGCAAGAACTCGACGACCCGGTACGTGGTCCTCACCACGAAGGACGGCGGCAAGACGCAGACCCGGCTGCACCCCGTCCTCAACCTGGCGTCCGCCCGGCTGCTCCTGGACCCGGACAAGTTCCAGGTCATCCAGGTCGACGACAAGCTCCTCGACGGGGGCAAGCCCCCGCGCGGCCCGATCATCGGCATCCCCTACGCCCCCGACCGGCTGCCCGCCCCCGCCGACGCGGGCAAGGCCAAGCGCTGGGCCGTCTGCCAGCAGCCGGGCGGCAACGGACACGGCGTGCAGAGCGCCACCTTCGTCCTCGCCGACCGCGAGGCCCCCCTGCTGGACGACGCCCGCCGGGTCGCCGACGGCCAGGTGCTCTACGTCCAGAGCTCCGGCCCGACCAAGGAACGCTTCCTGATCGACGCCACGGGCACCAGGTACAAGTTCCCCGAGGGCGCGGCCGGCAGCCCGGCGGCCTCCGACGCCCAGAAGCTCACCAACGCCCTGGTCGGCAGCGGCACTCCGCAACAGGTCACCGACCAGTGGCTGGCCACCCTGAAGCCGGGCGAGGACCTCGGCTTCCCGCAACTGCCCGGCACCGTGGGCGCGGACGCGGGCGTGTCCGGGCTCAGCACCGCCGACAACCGGGTGGGCATGGTGCTGCGCGCCGTCACCGGCTCCGGCCCGCAGCACTACGTGGTGCTGCCCGGCGGCAAGGTCTCCCCGGTCACCGAGTTCGTCGCCTGGCTGCTCATCAACGCGCCCGCGACCGACAAGCTCAACATGACGGGCAAGCCGCGCGAGGTGGACCTGCAGTCCCTCAGCCCGGACCCCGTCCCCTTCCGGGGCGACGCCCGCTGGCCCGCGAAGAAGTCCGCCCAGATCAACCGGACCCCCGCACCCGGCACCCCCGCCCCCGCCGCGGGCTCCGGCCAGAGCCCCGACCGCGACACCGTCTGCAACGTCCTGCGCGGCGTCGACGGCCAGGGCAACCAGACGATGAGCACCTGGGCGGGCACCGGCTTCCCCGTCGACATCACCGCGAGCGGCACCAGCGCCTACGTCACCCCCGGCTCGGGGCTCCTCTACACCCAGACCCAGGGCAACCAGGGCACCGCCGGCGGCACCCTCTTCCTCGTGACCGACACCGGCCTGCGGTACGCCGTCCAGGCCAACGGGGACAGCGACGCCGAGCACTCGAAGATCGGCGCGTCCGACCCCAAGGCGAAGGGTTCCGACGGCCGCCCCGAAGCCAGCCAGGCACAGATCCGGCTGGGCTACGGGAACGTCGTACCGACCCTGGTGCCGATCGCGTGGTCCGAGTTCCTGTCGAAGGGCCCCCGGCTGGACACCAACGCCGCGCGCCAGCCCCAGGGTTCGTGAGGACGCCGATGTCGATGCCCATCCCCGAGCCGACCCCGAAGTCGAAGGCGAAGGCGGCGCGCCGCCGGGTCGCGCTCCGCGCCACGGCCCTCGCCCTGACCTCCGCGGCGACCCTGACGTCCGCCGCCGTCGCGGCGGCGGCCCCGACCGCCGACCCGCGCCCCGCCGGGGCGGTCCCCGCGGTCCGGCTCGCCGGCGCGGGCGAGTGCACCTTCCCCATGAAGAAGCAGATCGCGGACCGCCCCTGGGCCCTCCAGCGCCTGCTGCTGGACGCGCTGTGGGCGAAGACGAAGGGCAAGGGCGTCCGGGTCGCCGTCATCGACACCGGCGTGGACCGGGTCAACCCGCAGCTGGCCTCCGCCGTGGACGTCGGGGCGGGCAAGGACTACATCGATCCCAAGGGCGGCGACGGCACGACCGATACCGTCGGCCACGGCACCAAGGTGGCCGGCCTGATCGCGGCCCGCCCGCAGGAGGGCACCGGATTCGTCGGGCTGGCCCCCGAGGCCACGATCATCCCGATCCGGCAGAACGACGACAAGGAAACCGGCAAGGCCGACACCCTGGCCGCCGCGATCCGACACGCGATCGCCCAGAAGGCCCAGGTCATCAACATCTCGCAGGACACCACCCTGCCGATGGCCGAGGAATCCGACCTCGGCAAGGCCGTCAAGGAGGCCGTGGCCGCCGACATCGTCGTGGTCGCCTCCGCGGGCAACGACGGCATGGACGGCCAGAAGCGCAAGACCTACCCGGCCGCCTTCCCCGGCGTGCTCGCCGTCGCCTCCGTGGACCGCAACAACGAGCGCGCCGCCTTCTCCCAGCCGGGCCCCTTCGTCGGCGTCGCGGCGCCCGGTGTGGACATGGTCTCGACCGTTCCCGGCTTCGGCCAGTGCGTGGACAACGGCACCAGCTTCTCCGCGCCGTACGTCGCCGGCCTCGCGGCCCTGCTGCGCGCCCAGAACCCCAAGTGGACCGCCCCGCAGATCATCTGGCAGATCGAGCAGTCCGCCGAGCGCGCCGTCAACGGCCGTGACGACTACGTCGGTTGGGGAGTCGTCGACCCGGTCCGCGCGGTCGCCACGGACAGCGCCGCACCGCCGGCCGGGCCGCCGAGTGCGGACCCGGGACCGCCGCCCGCGGCAGCTCCCGAAGCCGCGCCGCTCGTCCTCGACGAGACCGCGCAGGAGCGCCAGGCGCGCGTGGGGACGTACGCTCTGGGAATTGGATCCGTCGTGATCGCCGTCATCGCGGGAGCGGCGGCGGTGGCCCGGGAGACGCGTCGCAGAAGGCGCCGAACCGGACCAAGCGCCCCTGCGTAGGCCGGAACGCGGGTTTGCACTCCGGGAACCGAGCACCTGCCCGGGCATACTTGTTGGGCCTGTCCTATGAAGTGGCTACAGTGTCAGTGGACTTCACAAGTGTGATGACGGGAGAGAACCGACATGGCGATGAACCTTCAAGTCGATGACGAAAAGAAGGTCAAGCTCGCAGATGAGATCAACACGTACCACTCTGATCTCTCGGGCCGCATCAACCGCCTGAACGACGTCGTCGACCGCATCCAGGCCGGCTGGCAGGGTGCCGCCAGCAAGGAGTACGACGTACTCCAGCGCGGCGTCAACGACAACATGAACAAGATCAAGCAGCGCCTGATCGAGCTGGAAGACGCCATGCGCATGAGCGTCAAGGGCTTCACCGCCCAGGAGCAGGAGCGCATCGCCGAGATCCGCAAGGTCGGCGGCAACACCAGCTCCATCCTCGGCGTCTGACGCACGCCCGCACGGCTGTAACGAACCACAACGGGAGGGAAGACAGCGATGTCACTCGCAGTCAATTACGACACCGTCGCGACCGCCGCGTCCGACGTGCGCACCACCAGCTCGCAGCTCAGCCAGGGGCTCGAGAACCTGATGAACAAGGTGAAGACCGTCGCCGAGAGCTGGGAGGGTGAGGCCAAGACCGCCTACCTCGAGATCCAGCGCGACGTCACCACCAACATGGACCAGATGAACGCGAAGCTGGGCAACATCGCGAACCTGCTCGACAGCTCGCTCGTCGGCTACCAGGACACCGACCGCGGCAACGCGACGCGTTTCCGGATGGTCTGACCGGCAGCACCCCGAACGTACGAGAGGGGCCCGCGCACTCGGTGCGCGGGCCCCTCTCGTACGTGTACGACGTCCCGGAGCCAGGATGCTCAGCGGAGGTCGAACTCCCCGTCGCGGGCGCCGAGTACGAAGGCGGTCCACTCCGCCTCGGTGTAGCGCAGCACCGTCTCCGGATCCAGCGAGGACCGCATCGCCACCGCACCCTCGGGCAGGTGCGCGATCTCGACCCGCTCCTCGTGCTCCTCGGTGCCCGGAGCGCTGGTCCACTCCACGCCCGAAATATCCAGGGCGTACAGCGCGTCCTTCTCGTGTGCGTCAGCCATCGGCACGAATTCCTCTCGGCGGTGCGGGTGGTCACTGCGCGGCCACTCCCCGCATCGTACGTGCGCCCGCCCCGCCCGTCAGCGGTACTGGACCACCCGCACCGCCCTGTGCTAACGGTCCGCCAGCCAGCCCGCCTGGATCAGCGGGGTGCCGCGCTTGCGGGAGACGAAGGTGCCGCGCCCCGGGGGCATCGGGCGGGCCCGGACGTTGCCCAGGATGTCGCCCTCGTTGCGGTCGCCGGACAGGATCAGGCCCTGCGCGCCCAGCTCCTTGACCCGCTGCATGAACGGTTCGTACGCACCCCGCGACGCACCCGCCGAGGAGCGGGCCACGATGAAGCGGATGCCCACGTCCCGCGCGAACGGCAGGTTCTCCACCAGCTGCGACAGCGGGTTCGAGGTGCTCGTCGACACCAGCTCGTAGTCGTCGATGATCACGAACAGCTCCGGGCCGGTCCACCAGCTCCGGTCGCGCAGCTGCTGCGGGGTGATGTCCGGGCCCGGGGCGCGCTTGCCCATGACCGTCGCGATCGCCTCCATGTGCATCTGCATGGCCGAGGCCATCGGCGCGTACTCCAACAGGTGCGAGGACGGCACCGCCTCCAGCAGGGTGCGCCGGTAGTCACCGACCACGATCCGCGCCTGCTCCGGTGTGTAGCGCTCGCTGATCTGCTTCGCGATCAGCCGCAGCAGCGCCGTCTTGCCCGACTCGCTCTCACCGAAGATCAGGAAGAACGGGTCGGTCTCGAAGTCGATGAAGACCGGTTCCAGGTTGGTCTCGTCGATGCCGATCGCGATGCCGTGCTCCGGATACTCGAAGCCCTTCGGCAGCCGGTCCGCGGGCAGCTTGCGCGGCAGCAGCCGTACCGCCGGCGCCCCCGGCCCCGACCAGCCCGTCCGCACGGACTCCACGAACGCGGCGGTCGCGTCCGACATCCCGTCCGGCCCCGCCTGCCCGTCCACCCGCGGCAGCGCCGACATGAAGTGCAGCTTCTCCGGCACCTGGCCCCGGCCCGGCGCGCCCTGCGGCACGTTCGCCGCGACCTTGCGGTCGAACTCGGAGTCCATGACGTCACCGAGGCGCAACTCCAGCCGTCCCAGGATCTGGTCCTTGAGCGCCGCGCGCACCTCCATGTACCGGGAGGCGGTCAGCACCACGTGGATGCCGTAGCCCAGCCCGCGCGCCGCGATGTCCGCGACCACCGGCTCCAGGTGCTCGTAGTCGTTCTTGAACTGGCCCCAGCCGTCGATCAACAGGAAGACGTCACCGAACGCCTCCTCCGCCAGGTCGCCCGAGGCCCGCCGCCGCCGGTAGGTGCCGATCGAGTCGATCGCGTGCGCGCGGAAGAACTCCTCGCGCCGGTTCAGCACGCCCGCGACCTCCGCGACCGTGCGCCGCACCCGCTCCGGGTCCAGCCGGGAGGCGATCCCGCCCACGTGCGGCAGGTCCTGCACCGCGGAGAAACCGCCGCCGCCGAAGTCCAGACCGTAGATCTGCACCTCGCGGGGGGTGTGCGTGAGCGCGAACGAGGACACCAGCGTCCGCATCAGCGTCGACTTGCCCGACTGCGGACCACCGACGATCAGCAGGTGGCCGGCGGCGCCCGAGAAGTCCCGGTAGAGCACCTCGCGCCGCTGCTCGAAGGGCTTGTCGATCAGGCCGAGCGGCACGACGAGCCCGCCGGGCCGCGTGTAGCCCTCCGCGTGCAGCCCGCGCTCCGCCGTGCCGGCCAGCGCGGGCAGCAGCTGGTCCAGCGGCGGCGCCTGGTCGAGCGGCGGCAACCACACCTGGTGCGCGGGCACGCCCTGGCCCTCCAGCCGCGCCACGATCACGTCGAGCACCGTGTCCGCGAGCGCGTCGTCCGCGCGCGCGGCCTGCGCCGCCAGGTACGCCGGGTCCGGCGCCGCGTACACCACCGGCACCGGCGTCGCCGTGAACAGCGCGGGCCGCCGCTCCAGCGGGAACCGGCCCACCGACAGGTCCGGCCCGGCCGAGCGGTAGGTGCCCGAGACGTACGCCGCCTTGAAGCGGGTCATCTCGTCCGTGCCGAACTTCAGGTATCCCGAACCGGGCACCGACGGCAGGTGGTAGGCGTCCGGCACGCCGATCGCCGTCCGCGACTCCGCCGCCGAGAAGGTCCGCAGACCGATCCGGTAGGACAGGTAGGTGTCCAGGCCGCGGAGCTTGCCCTCCTCCAACCGCTGCGAGGCCAGCAGCAGGTGCACGCCCAGCGACCGGCCGATCCGGCCGATCTGGATGAACATGTCGATGAAGTCGGGCTTCGCCGTCAGGAGTTCGCTGAACTCGTCGATGACGAGCACCAGCGCGGCCAGCGGCTCCAGCGGCGCGCCCGCCGCCCGCGCCTTCTCGTAGTCGTGCATGTTGGCGTAGTTGCCCGCCGACCGCAGCAGCTCCTGGCGCCGCTGGAGCTCGCCGCGGATCGAATCGCCCATGCGGTCCACGAGGGTCAGGTCGTCGGCCAGGTTGGTGATGACCGCCGCCACGTGCGGCATCTGCGACATGCCCGTGAAGGTCGCACCGCCCTTGAAGTCCGCGAGGACGAAGTTCAGCGTCTCCGAGGTGTGCGTGACCGCCAGGCCCAGCACCAGCGTGCGCAGCAGCTCCGACTTGCCGGAACCGGTCGCGCCGACGCACAGGCCGTGCGGCCCCATGCCCTCCTGCGCCGCCTCCTTGAGGTCCAGCATCACCGGGGCGCCGCCCTCGCCGACCCCGATCGGCACGCGCAGCCGCTCACCGGCGGAGCGCGGCCGCCAGGTCCGCGCCACGTCGATCGAGCCCGCGTCGCCCAGGTTCAACAGGTCGGTGAAGTCCAGGTTGGCGAGCAGCGGCTCGTCGTCGTCCCCACCGCCCGTGCGCAACGGCGCCAGCTGGCGCGCCAACGCCTCGGCCGCGGGCAGCGACAGGACGTCGGGCACGCCCTCGTACGCGATCCCCGCACCCGACTCCAGCCGCAGCCGGCCGGGCCGCACCACGACGGAGAGCCCGCCGCGCGGCTCGTCCAGCTCGCCCGGGACCACCTCGACGATGGTGATCCCCTGCAACCCCTCGGCCGCCGCGAACACCGAATCCGGCGGCACCATCCCGCCGTCGAGCACCACCACGATGTGCGGCTGGTCCAGCACCGGCTGCACGTCCCGGCTGAACCGCGGCCGCCCGTCCAACCGCGCCGCGAGGAGGTCCTCGATCTCACCCAGGTCGTCCCCGAACAACCGCTTCGTGCCGGCGCCGTCCACCTGACCGGGCACCTGCGTGTGCGGCAGCCACTTCGTCCAGTCCCACACCGGCACCGCACCCGGCGCGGCCACCACGGCCACCATCAGGTCCTCGGGGGAGTGCAGCGTCGCCAGCTGGGCGACCAGCGCCCGCGCCGTGCCCCGCGCCGCCTCCGGCTCACCGGACACCGTCACGTGGTAGAACGCCCGCACCGACACCGCCACCGGCAGCCCGTCCAGCGAGGAGTGCACCTTCAGGAAGCGCTGCATCGCGCCCGCCGTCAGCGGCTCCAGCTCGTCCACCGGCGCCGTGTCCGGCGCCACCAGCGGCGTCGCCAGCCGCTGCGCACCCAAGCCCAGCCGGGCCTGTCCGAAGTCCTCGTCGCCGACCCGGCGCTCCCACAGCCGCGAGCCCTCGGCCACCACCGACCACAGCTGCTCGGGGGCCGGGTGCAGGTACAGCTGCGCGTCGCGCTGCGAGCGCGCGGTCCGCCGCACCTGGCGCCGCGTCTGCGCGAGGTACTTGAGGTAGTCGCGGCGCACGTCGGCCATTTGCCCCTGCGTACCGCGCCGGTACCGCATGATCTGCGCGATCACCATGCCCACCGTCGACACCAGCATCAGCACACCCATGATGCGCATGAACGACGGCACGTTCGGCATGAAGAAGAACACGACGGAAGAGCCCATGCCGAGCATCGGCAGGAGCTGCATCGCCATGCCTTCCTGCTGCCCGCGCGGCAGCTCGGGGGGAGGCTCCAGGTGCAGTTCGTCCGAAGGTACTTCGGGCGGCAGCGACCGCGGCGGGCGTTTGACGACGATCTGGCTCACCGGAGCATCAATCCCTCGAAAACGGACGGGACGTCGATACCGGCGCCCCCAAGTCCCGGGTGCGGAGCGGGTGTCCTCCGCGCGGAGGTGATCCTACTTGCCGACAGTCCGCCTTATGCCCGGTAGGGTGGCCGCGCGCAGCATGCGCATCCGCGAATCCGCAGTGCGGCAGGTGTCGGCGCCACGCCGGACGAGTCCGCCAACCAGGGGGTCACACAGGTGAGTACGGCCGCAACGACGGGTTTCTGCAGGGTCACCGTCGTGGCCCCGGACAGCCGCATCGACGTCGCCCTCCCCGAGGACATCGCCGTCGCCGACGTCTATCCCGAGCTGCTCCGCCTCACCGGCCAGACCCAGCCCGTCGGCGCCCCCACCGGCTACCACCTGGTGCGCCGCGACGGCACCGTCCTCGACGGCGCCCGCACCCTGGCCGGCCAGCAGGTGCTCGACGGCGAAGTGCTGAGCCTGCGCCCCTTCGCCGAATCGCTGCCGCCCGCCGTCTTCGACGACGTCTCCGACGCCGTCGCCTCGGCCGTGGTCCGCGACCGGCACCGCTGGAGCGACGACATGCTGCGCGGCGCGGGCCTGGCCGGCGCCGTCCTGCTGCTCGTCCTGATCGGCTTCGTCCTCTGGTACGCCGACCCCGTCCGCCACGACATGCACGGCCTGCCCGGCATCATCGCCGGCACCCTCGGCCTGCTGCTCACCGCGACCGCCGGCCTGCGCGCCCGGGTCTACCGCGACCGCGGCTCCGCCGTCGCCCTCGGCCTCGGCGCCCTCCCGCTCCTGCTGATCGCGGGCTCCGGGATCATCGGGCCCGACCCGGGCCAGGGACCCGGCCGGCTCCAGTTCCTGCTGGGCTGCGTCGTCGTCCTGGTCGCCTCGGTCGCCCTGGCCGCCCTCACCCCCAGCGGCGACGCCCCCTTCGTCGCGGCCACCTTCCTCGGCGCCACCGGCACGATCGCCACCTTCGTCGCGATCCTCACCGAGGCCTCCGCGACCGCGACCGCCTCCGTCTGCGCCCCCACCGCCATCGCCCTGGTCGCCTTCCTCCCCGGCCTCTCCGCGCGCTTCGCCCGGCTGCCCATCGGCTACGCCGCCCCGCAGAGCTCAGTGGAGGACTACGAGACCCCGGACCGCTTCGAGGGCGAGCCCTACGGCGACCCCTCCTCGGACCCCTCCGAGCAGGGCGCCCCGCTGGACGCCGAGCTGATCGCCGCCCAGGCCCGCCGCGGTCACGAGATGCTGCTCGGCCTGGTCGGCGGCTGCGCCGCGGTCGTCGTCGGATCCGCCGCCGTGCTCGGCTTCTCCCACAACCTGTGGGGCCAGCTCCTCGCCCTGGGCGCCGGACTGGCCATGCTGCTGCGCGCCCGCCTCTTCCGTTACACCTCGCAGGTGGTGTGCGCCCTGACCGCCGGGCTCGCCGCCATCGCCCTGCTCGTCCTCGGGCTGGCCCTGAACCCGCCGACCGCCCTGCTGGACGACCTGTACAAGTACGGGGAGCACGGCGGCCTGGACATCCGTACGATCTGGCTCTCGGCCGCCGTCGCCGCGGGTGCCGCGCTGCTCGCCATGATCGCGCTGGTCATCCCGAGCAAGGGCCTGTCACCCTTCTGGGGCCGACTCCTCGACCTCACCGAGGCCGCCGTGCTGCTCAGCCTGGTCCCGCTCTGCCTGGCCGTCCTCGACGTCTACACCGCGGCCCGCTCGCTCACCAGCTGAGACGGGCCGCTCCGGCGGCCTGGTACTGTGGGTGACGGCCGCTTGTGTACGCGTTCCCGGAGCCTTCTCACGAAGCCTCTGAAGATCTGCGCCCAGCGGACCCGCCTCCCGAGTTACGGAAGCTCCCCAGAGAATTCGACCTGGGGCACTCGGTGGCTACGAAGACCTATCACGAGGAGTACGCGTGCCGCTCGACGCCGCTACGAAGAAGCAGATCATGACCGAGTTCGGCACCAAGGAGGGCGACACCGGCTCCCCCGAGGTGCAGGTCGCGATGCTCTCCCGCCGCATCTCGGACCTGACCGAGCACCTGAAGGCCCACAAGCACGACCACCACTCGCGTCGTGGCCTGCTGATCCTGGTCGGCCAGCGCCGCCGCCTGCTGCAGTACCTGGCCAAGAAGGACATCGCGCGCTTCCGCATCCTGGTCGAGCGCCTCGGCATCCGCCGCGGTGCCGCGGGCGCCAAGTAAGAACGCCGTGAAGGGAGCGGTTCCCACGATTAGGGGACCGCTCCCTTTGCTGTACGTGCGGGACGTACCGGACGCTTTGTAGTCTGGTCCGCAGCACAACAGAAGAGGAGGAGCGCCCTCCCTACGCCGCCGGTCCTCGGTAGTGGCACCCGGAAGGCCCGAATGCCGGGCCACGAACCGGATGCTTCGATCGAAGACCGGCCCGCACGCAAGGAGCGCTTCTCCGAAAACCGTCCCCCGCCACACGGGCGGAGGACGGGAGACGACGAAAATGGAGAAAACGCTAGTGGAGAACGAGACCCACTACGCCGAGGCCGTCATTGACAACGGTTCCTTCGGCACCCGCACCATCCGCTTCGAGACGGGCCGTCTGGCCCGCCAGGCCGCCGGCTCCGCCGTTGCCTACCTGGACGACGACACGATGGTGCTGTCCGCCACCACCGCGTCGAAGAAGCCCAAGGACCAGCTCGACTTCTTCCCCCTGACGGTGGACGTCGAGGAGCGGCAGTACGCGGCCGGCAAGATCCCCGGCTCCTTCTTCCGTCGTGAGGGCCGGCCCTCCGAGGACGCGATCCTCACCTGCCGCCTGATCGACCGCCCGCTGCGTCCTTCCTTCAAGAAGGGCCTGCGCAACGAGATCCAGGTCGTCGCCACGATCATGGCGCTCAACCCGGACCACCTGTACGACGTCATCGCGATCAACGCCGCGTCCGCGTCCACGCAGCTGGCCGGTCTGCCCTTCTCCGGCCCGATCGGCGGCGTCCGCGTCGCGCTGATCCGTGGCCAGTGGGTCGCCTTCCCGACGCACACCGAGCTCGAGGACGCCGTCTTCGACATGGTCGTCGCCGGTCGCGTGCTCGACGACGGTGACGTCGCGATCATGATGGTCGAGGCCGAGGCCACCGAGAAGACCATCGCCCTGGTCAAGGACGGCGCCGAGGCGCCGACCGAGGAGGTCGTGGCCGCCGGCCTCGACGCCTCGAAGCCCTTCATCAAGGCCCTCTGCAAGGCGCAGGCCGACCTCGCGTCGAAGGCCGCCAAGCCCACCGGCGAGTTCCCGGTCTTCCTGGACTACCAGGACGACGTCTACGAGGCCCTCTCGGCCGCGGTCAAGGGCGACCTGACCAAGGCGCTCACCATCGCGGGCAAGCAGGACCGCGAGGCCGAGCTGGACCGCATCAAGGAGATCGCCGCCGCGAAGCTCCTCCCGGCCTTCGAAGGCCGCGAGAAGGAGATCTCCGGCGCGTACCGCAGCCTGACCAAGGCCCTGGTCCGCGAGCGCGTCATCAAGGACAAGGTCCGCATCGACGGCCGCGGGCTCACGGACATCCGTACCCTCGCCGCCGAGGTCGAGGCCATCCCGCGCGTGCACGGCTCGGCGCTGTTCGAGCGTGGCGAGACCCAGATCCTGGGCGTCACCACCCTCAACATGCTCCGCATGGAGCAGCAGCTGGACACCCTCTCCCCGGTGACCCGCAAGCGCTACATGCACAACTACAACTTCCCGCCGTACTCGGTCGGCGAGACGGGTCGCGTGGGTTCGCCCAAGCGCCGCGAGATCGGCCACGGCGCGCTCGCCGAGCGCGCGATCGTGCCGGTCCTGCCGACCCGCGAGGAGTTCCCCTACGCGATCCGTCAGGTGTCCGAGGCCCTCGGCTCCAACGGCTCGACCTCCATGGGCTCCGTCTGCGCCTCCACCATGTCGCTGCTGAACGCCGGTGTGCCGCTCAAGGCCCCCGTCGCCGGCATCGCCATGGGTCTGATCTCCCAGGAGATCGACGGCAAGACGCACTACGTCGCCCTCACCGACATCCTCGGTGCGGAGGACGCCTTCGGCGACATGGACTTCAAGGTCGCCGGCACCAAGGAGTTCGTGACCGCCCTCCAGCTGGACACCAAGCTGGACGGCATCCCGGCCTCCGTCCTGGCCGCGGCCCTCACCCAGGCCCGCGACGCCCGCCTCCACATCCTCGACGTGATGATGGAAGCGATCGACACGCCGGACGAGATGTCCCCCAACGCCCCGCGGATCATCACGGTCAAGATCCCCGTGGACAAGATCGGTGAGGTCATCGGCCCCAAGGGCAAGATGATCAACCAGATCCAGGAGGACACCGGCGCCGAGATCACGATCGAGGACGACGGCACCATCTACATCGGCGCCTCCGACGGTCCGGCCGCCGAGGCCGCCCGTGCCACGATCAACCAGATCGCCAACCCGACCATGCCGGAGGTCGGCGAGCGCTACCTGGGTACGGTCGTCAAGACCACCACCTTCGGTGCCTTCGTCTCCCTCATGCCCGGCAAGGACGGCCTCCTGCACATCTCGCAGATCCGCAAGCTCGCCGGTGGCAAGCGCGTGGAGAACGTCGAGGACGTGCTCGCGGTCGGTACCAAGGTCCAGGTCGAGATCGCCGAGATCGACTCCCGTGGCAAGCTGTCGCTGATCCCCGTGATCGACGGCGAAGCGGCCGACGCCGACGCTGACAAGGACGACTCCGACAAGTGATGTCGCGTAGTTCCCGAGTGACGGCCCGCACCTCTTCCGAGGTGCGGGCCGTCGCCCGTACCCAAACCCTGCTCCCGGGCGAGAACGGGATCGGCACGGTCCGCCGCACGACCCTGCCCAACGGACTGCGCATCGTCACCGAGACGCTGCCGTCCGTGCGCTCGGCGACCTTCGGCATCTGGGCCCACGTCGGATCCCGCGACGAGACCCCCACGCTGAACGGCGCCACCCACTACCTGGAGCACCTCCTCTTCAAGGGCACCAAGAAGCGCAGTGCCCTCGACATCTCCTCCTCGATCGACGCGGTCGGCGGAGAGATGAACGCCTTCACGGCGAAGGAGTACACCTGCTACTACGCACGGGTGCTCGACACGGACCTGCCGCTCGCCATCGACGTGGTGTGCGACATGCTCACCGGCTCGCTGATCCGCGAGGAGGACGTCGACGCCGAGCGCGGCGTCATCCTCGAAGAGATCGCGATGACCGAGGACGACCCGGGCGACTGCGTGCACGACCTGTTCGCGCACACCATGCTGGGCGACACCCCGCTGGGCCGTCCCGTCCTCGGCACCGTCGACACGATCAACGCGCTGAGCGCCGACCGGATCCGCCGCTTCTACAAGAAGCACTACGACCCGACGCACCTGGTCGTGGCCGCCGCGGGCAACGTCGACCACGCCAAGGTCGTCCGCCAGGTCCGCGCCGCCTTCGAGCGCGCCGGCTTCGACGGCACCGGCCAGGAGCCCATCGGCCCGCGCACCGGCACCCGCCGGATCCGCGTCGCCGGGCAGGTCGAGCTGGTCAACCGCAAGACCGAGCAGGCCCACGTGGTCCTCGGGATGCCGGGACTCGCCCGCACCGACGAGCGCCGCTGGGCGCTCGGCGTGCTGAACACGGCCCTCGGCGGTGGGATGTCCTCCCGCCTCTTCCAGGAGGTCCGCGAGAAGCGCGGCCTGGCCTACAGCGTGTACTCGTACACCTCCGGCTTCGCCGACACCGGCCTCTTCGGGGTCTACGCGGGCTGCCGCCCCAGCCAGGTCCACGACGTGCTGCGGATCTGCCGGGACGAGCTGGACAAGGTCGCCACCGACGGGCTCACCGACGAGGAGATCCGCCGCGCCATCGGGCAGCTCTCCGGCTCCACGGTCCTCGGCCTGGAGGACACCGGCGCCCTGATGAACCGCATCGGCAAGAGCGAGCTGTGCTGGGGCACCCAGATGTCGGTCTCCGACATGCTGGCCCGGATCGCCGAGGTGACCCCGGACGACGTCCGCGCGGTCGCGCACGATGTACTGGCCCAGCGGCCCTCGCTGTCGGTGATCGGCCCGCTGAAGGAGAAGCAGGCCGCGCGCCTCGACGAAGCGGTCGCGTAGCAACGTACGACGTCACGGACGTAAGGAAGCGAAAGACATGAGCAAGCTGCGCGTGGCCGTCCTCGGTGCCAAGGGCCGGATCGGCTCCGAGGCCGTACGGGCCGTCGAGGCCGCCGAGGACATGGAACTGGTCGCCGCCCTCTCCCGCGGGGACAAGCTGGAGACGCTGGCGGAGGTCGGCGCCGAGGTCGTGGTCGAGCTGACCACCCCCGCCTCCGTCATGGGCAACCTCGACTTCTGCGTGCGCCACGGCATGCACGCGGTCGTCGGCACGACCGGCTGGACCGAGGACCGCCTCGCGCAGCTGAACACCTGGCTCTCCGGTTCGCCGCAGACCGGTGTGCTCATCGCCCCGAACTTCTCCATCGGCGCGGTGCTCACGATGAAGTTCGCGGCCCAGGCCGCGCGCTACTTCGACTCCGTCGAGGTCATCGAGCTGCACCACCCGAACAAGGTCGACGCGCCCTCCGGCACGGCGACCCGCACGGCGCAGCTGATCGCGGCGGCCCGCGCCGAAGCCGGCTGCGCCCCGCAGCCCGACGCGACGGTCACCGCGCTCGACGGCGCCCGCGGCGCCGACGTGGACGGCGTCCGGGTGCACGCGATCCGCCTGGCGGGCCTGCTGGCCCACCAGGAGGTGCTGCTCGGCGGTCAGGGCGAGACCCTGACCCTGCGCCACGACTCCCTGCACCACAGCAGCTTCATGCCGGGCATCCTGCTCGGCGCGCGCCGCGTGACGCAGACCCCGGGCCTCACCTTCGGCCTGGAACACTTCCTCGACCTCGGCTGAGCAGGCAGTAGCACTCCTTATGCGCGCGAAGATCATCTACTTCATCACGGCCGCCGTCCTGGTCTTCTACTTCGTCCTGGCCGGCCGCCAGGGCGTGACCCTGCTGTCCATGGGCACCTGGATCACCGTCCCCCTCGGGCTGTCGGTGCTGGTCCTGCCCGTCGTCGGCGTGTGGTTCCTCTGGAAGAACACGCGGTTCGTCACCCGGGCCAACCAGCTCTCCACCGAGCTGGAGGCCGAGGGCGGGCTGCCCGTGGACGAGTTGGAGCGGGACGAGCACGGCCGGATCCTGCGGGACTCGGCCGACGAGGTCTTCGCGCGCCGCAAGGCCGAGACCGAAGAGGCCCCGGGGGACTGGCGCAACTGGTTCCGCCTCGCCGTGGCCTACCACGACGCACGCGACACCCCGCGGGCCCGCAAGGCCATGCAGCGGGCGATCGCCCTCCACGACGGAAAGGCCGTACAGGTCTGATACCTGTACGGCCCTCCGTGCGGCGTGTGGGTCCGGTGACGCCCGCTCAGCCCACCGGGACGGCCCGGTACTCCTCGGCCCAGGCTTCGACGATGCCCGCGGCACGGTCGAAGGCCTCGGCACGGGCCAGGAAGTCCGCGCTGTGGTCGGTGAGCAGCACCGGGGCCGGGGCCCCGTCGCGCGCGGCCACGGTCAGCGCCTGTCCCTGCACGGTGCGGGGCAGGCCGAGCCAGCGCACCGGTTGCTGGACCGTGCGGACCTCGCCGACCTCGGACCAGGGAATGGAGCGGGTCGAGAAGAAGGCCACCCGGCGCAGCCCCGTACGGCTCACCCAGACGCCCGCGCGCAGCATCCGCAGCGCGGTCGCGATGACCGCGAGGGCGGCGGCGGCACAGACGGCGGCGCCGGCCCATGCGC
This sequence comes from Streptomyces sp. NPDC051555, assembly GCF_044454405.1. Classification (NCBI taxonomy): domain Bacteria; kingdom Bacillati; phylum Actinomycetota; class Actinomycetes; order Kitasatosporales; family Streptomycetaceae; genus Streptomyces; species Streptomyces sp. NPDC051555. Next base: position 210,996 of record NZ_JBITDP010000016.1, read on the forward strand.
CCGCGAACGCGATGATCATCGTCGCGAGCAGCATGAACGAGGCCAGCAGGAGCAGTACGGCCGCGATGGCCACCCGCCAGGGGCCGGGCCGGTAGGGCCGACGCCAGCGGTCGGGGTCGTCGTGGGGGAGCGCCGCGTCGGCATCGTCCTCGCCGTCGAGGTGCTCGGCCGTCAGGAAGGGCAGGGGCACGGCTGATCCTCACTCACATGCACATTCGGTAGGGCAGTGCCGGTGAGGCTACCCAGTCCGATCACGGCCGACCACCTCAGGGGGGCCGGACGGGTCGGTACGGCTCAACGCCCTTCGGAGGCCTCGGACTGCTGGGCCTTTTCGGGCGCCTTGTGCGGCTGCAGTGCGGGCATGCCGAAGAGCAATGAGCCGACGAGCCCCGCCACCACGGTCAGTCCGACCAGACTACGGGCGGCGATCTGCCCGAAACCGAGACTCTCGCGTGGCGGCGGGGTGACGTTGCTGCGGAAACGGTCGGCCTCGGCGACGAAGGCAAACGGGACGGGTTCGCGCCGGCGGAACATGGGAGCGACTCTCCTCACGATCGGGCCCTTGGGGCCGGGTGGCGACCCGGGTGGCCACCACTACTCGTAAGGACGTACAACGGGGCCGAACGGTGCCGGATTTCGGCAATTTAGCGGAACTTTATGGCTGGGAGTCAGATGTGGAACGGTCTGTGCCCCGGTCCGGGGACGGGTGCCCGGCGCCGTAGAGTGGTCGCGCCCCAAGCGATGCCCTTTGGAAGGACCCCCGGTGAGCGAGACCGCCGCTTCAGACCTCAAACCCAGCTTCCGCAGTGACGTCACGGTGGAGTTGGTGAAGCACTCCGCCGCCGACACCGACGTGCTGTGGGCGGCCCGGGTCTCCACGGCCGGGGAGCAGTCCCTCGAAGAGCTCCAGAAGGACCCCGAGCGGTCCAAGGGCCTGATCAACTACCTGATGCGGGACCGCCACGGCAGCCCCTTCGAGCACAACTCGATGACCTTCTTCATCAGCGCCCCGATCTTCGTCTTCCGCGAGTTCATGCGCCACCGCGTGGGCTGGTCCTACAACGAGGAGTCGGGCCGCTACAGGGAGCTCCAGCCGGTCTTCTACGTGCCCGACACCGAGCGCAAGCTGGTCCAGGAGGGCCGCCCGGGCAAGTACGTCTTCGTCGACGGCACGGCGGACCAGCAGGAGCTGACCGGCCGCGTCATGGAGGACTCGTACCGACAGGCCTACGAGGCGTACCAGGAGATGCTCGCCGCGGGCGTGGCCCGCGAGGTGGCCCGCGCGGTGCTGCCGGTCGGCCTCTTCTCGTCGATGTACGCCACCTGCAACGCGCGCTCGCTCATGCACTTCCTCGGCCTGCGCACCCAGCACGAGCTGGCGGCGGTCCCGTCCTTCCCGCAGCGGGAGATCGAGATGGTCGGCGAGAAGATGGAAGAGCACTGGGCCTCCCTGATGCCCCTGACCCACGCGGCCTTCAACACCAACGGCCGTGTCGCTCCGTAACGTCGGAATCCCGTGCGGCGCCCGGCACGTACGCATGTGCGGAGACTTGACCAAAGTGTCCGTATTGCGACGTTTCGCAAAGTTCATCTAGGCTGATCAAACGGACCCGGCACTGCTTGAACCCCCGAGCAGGCAGTGCCGGGATCCAACACCACCCGACCTCCAGGGGTCGGCACCCCCCTGTTGACGTCCCCCGAGGGGACACCGCGAGCGTGGCAGCGAGTAGCGTGTTACCCATGGCTCCGATCTCGACTCCGCAGACCCCCTTCGGGCGGGTCCTCACCGCCATGATCACGCCGTTCACGGCGGATGGCGCACTCGACCTCGACGGCGCGCAGCAGCTCGCCGTCCACCTGGTGGACGCAGGCAACGACGGCCTGATCATCAACGGGACCACCGGTGAGTCCCCGACCACCACCGACGCGGAGAAAAACGACCTCGTACGAGCCGTGCTCGAAGCGGTCGGGGACCGCGCCCACGTGGTCGCCGGCATCGGCACCAACGACACCGCCCACACCCTGGAACTGGCCCGCGAGGCCGAGCGCACCGGCGCGCACGGCCTGCTCGCGGTCACGCCGTACTACAGCAAGCCGCCGCAGGAGGGCCTCTACCGGCACTTCACGGCGATCGCCGACGCCACCGGGCTGCCGGTCATGCTCTACGACATCCCCGGTCGCAGTGGTGTCCCGATCAACACCGAAACCATCGTGCGCCTCGCCGAGCACCCGCGTATCGTCGCCAACAAGGACGCCAAGGGTGACCTGGGCCGTGCCAGCTGGGCCATCGCGCAGAGCGGCCTGGCCTGGTACTCCGGCGACGACATGCTGAACCTGCCCCTGCTGTCCGTGGGCGCGGCCGGTTTCGTCTCCGTCGTCGGCCACGTGGTCACCCCCGAGCTGCGCTCCATGCTGGAGGCCTACCTCGGCGGCGACGTGCAGAAGGCGACCGAGATCCACCAGAAGCTGCTCCCGGTCTTCACCGGCATGTTCCGCACGCAGGGCGTCATCACCACCAAGGGCGCGCTGCACCTCCAGGGCCTGCCCGCGGGTCCGCTGCGACTGCCGCTGATCGAGCTGACCGCCGAAGAGACGGCCCAGCTCAAGATCGATCTTGCTGCCGGCGGGGTACAGCTCTGACACCGGGCCCGACGCCGGGCACCACAGACTTCACAACTGAATACGCAGTACCAGAAACACCCACAAGACACACAGCAAGTGCACCTGTGCACGAATGACATGCCCGCCACGTGCCTTCGTAGGTACGTGGCGTGTGTGGTTAAGGAGATACTTTTGAGCCATCCGCACCCTGAACTCGGCCCGCCCCCGAAGCTCGCCAAGGGCGGCCTCCGGGTCACCCCCCTGGGCGGTCTCGGCGAGATCGGTCGCAACATGACCGTCTTCGAGTTCGACGGTCGTCTGCTGATCGTCGACTGCGGCGTCCTCTTCCCCGAAGAGGAGCAGCCGGGCATCGACCTGATCCTTCCGGACTTCTCGTCCATCCGGGATCGCCTCGACGACATCGAGGGCATCGTCCTCACGCACGGCCACGAGGACCACATCGGCGCCGTTCCGTTCCTCCTCCGGGAGAAGCCGGACATCCCGCTGATCGGCTCCAAGCTGACGCTGGCCCTCATCGAGGCGAAGCTCCAGGAGCACCGCATCCGCCCCTACACCCTTGAGGTGAAGGAAGGCGAGCGCGAGAACCTCGGCCCCTTCGACTGCGAATTCATCGCGGTCAACCACTCCATCCCGGACGCCCTGGCCGTGGCCATCCGCACCGGCGCCGGCATGGTCGTGTGCACCGGTGACTTCAAGATGGACCAGCTCCCGCTGGACAACCGCCTCACCGACCTGCACGCCTTCGCGCGTCTGAGCGAAGAGGGCATCGACCTCCTCCTCTCGGACTCCACGAACGCCGAGGTCCCGGGCTTCGTCCCGCCGGAGCGCGAGATCTCGGGCGTCCTGCGCAACGTCTTCGCCGGTGCCAAGAACCGGATCATCGTGGCGAGCTTCGCCAGCCACGTGCACCGGATCCAGCAGATCATCGACGCCGCCCACGAGCACGGCCGCAGGGTCGCCTTCGTCGGCCGCTCGATGGTCCGCAACATGGGCATCGCCCGTGACCTGGGCTACCTGCGGGTCCCGGCCGGTCTCGTCGTGGACGTCAAGACGCTCGACGACCTGCCGGCCCACGAGGTCGTCCTCGTCTGCACCGGTTCGCAGGGCGAGCCGATGGCCGCGCTGTCCCGCATGGCCAACCGCGACCACCAGATCAGGATCGTCCCCGGCGACACCGTGATCCTGGCGTCGTCCCTGATCCCGGGCAACGAGAACGCGGTCTACCGCGTGATCAACGGCCTGACCCGCTGGGGCGCCAACGTCGTCCACAAGGGCAACGCCAAGGTGCACGTCTCGGGCCACGCCTCGGCCGGCGAGCTGTTGTACTTCTACAACATCTGCAAGCCGCGGAACCTCATGCCGGTCCACGGCGAATGGCGCCACCTGCGCGCCAACGCCGAGCTGGGCGCCCTGACGGGTGTCCCGAAGGACCGCATCGTCATCGCCGAGGACGGCGTGGTCGTCGACCTCATCGACGGCAAGGCCAAGATCACGGGCAAGGTCCAGGCCGGCTACGTGTACGTCGACGGCCTCTCGGTCGGCGACGTCACCGAGGCCTCCCTCAAGGACCGCCGCATCCTCGGCGACGAGGGCATCATCTCGGTCTACGTCGTGGTGGACAGCACCACGGGCAAGATCGTGAGCGGCCCGAACATCCAGGCCAGGGGCTCCGGCATCGAGGACTCGGCCTTCGCCGCGGTCCTGCCGAAGATCGAGGAGTCCATCGCCCGCGCGGCGGCGGACGGCGTGGCGGAGCCGCACCAGATCCAGCAGCTCATCCGCCGCACCATGGGCAAGTGGGTCTCGGACGGCTACCGCCGCCGCCCGATGATCCTCCCCGTCGTGGTCGAGGTCTGACGCTCTCCGTAGCGACCTCGTAGCGTCCTCACTGGAGCGGGGCAACCGGATTTGCGTCCGGGGGCCCCGCTCCAGTACGTTTACGTCTCCCGCCTCGAAGGAACCTGTGAGCACTCACGTGCCCGGGCACACCCACGAGCGCGGGTAAATCAGCCCAGGGAAACCTGATAAGGTCTGAATCTCCCGAAAGGGAAGGCCCCCAACGGTCACCGAATTCGAATTCAACTCCGGTAAACGGAGCGGGAAAAGAATCTGGTAGAGTTGGAATCGCCGGAAAGGGAAACGCGAAAGCGAAGAACTGGAAAGCGAAAAAGCAAGATCCCGCTTCGACCGGGAATCGGACACGAAAGAGTCTGAAAGAGTCTGATAGAGTCGGAAACGAAGAACGAAGCCCGGAGGAAAGCCCGCGAGGGTAAGTACAAAGGAAGCGTCCGTTCCTTGAGAACTCAA
>NZ_JBITDP010000017.1:0-69346 GCF_044454405.1 Streptomyces sp. NPDC051555
GCCCGACAGTTCTTGGCTTTCCGTGACGGGGTGGCCTGTCAAGGGTGGAGCGCAGCGACATCGCGCAGCGACGCGACCGCAGGGAGCGCCCTTGATAGGTCGCCCCGGCACGGAGAGACAGTGGAACTGACGGGCAGCCCCCGGAACCTCCCCGACCCCGCCCCGCCGAAGCCCCCGCCCCCCGCGGCGAAGCCGCGCCCACCCCCGGCCCGCCGCCGCCCCACCCCCGCCCCGCCCCCGCCCCCCGATGTATGTGATCCAGCCTTCGCGGCGGAGCCGCGCTGGGCGGGTGGCGGGGGCAAAGCGGGGCGTACAGGGCCTGGTATCGGTAACGATCCGGCCTCGTGGGTGGCTGAGAGCTGTCGTCAGATGGGTGGAGGTGATCGCTCCGGGGTTGGCGTATCCACCAATTGGACTGGCGTTCGGGTCGGTTCTGGTTTGCGGGGTGGAAGTGGCGGGCTCGGTGTTCTTGCACGTCAGGCGCCTGGTTGGGGTGGTGCTTCGCTGGCGCGACACGGGAAGGCCGGCTTGGGGGGTGGGTTTCGCATACGCCGACCTGGCTGCGGCCGCTATTGGAGAAACCTCCACAGATGGGTTCACGAAACCTCAACAATTTGTGGAAGTCGACGATATCTGTGAAGCCCCCCACAGGCGTTCAATTCCGGTCACACGGCGAGCTGCTGCTCGTAACACGGCGCGGCTTCGATTCGCGTGAACGCACTGACAACCCTGGCGGATCAACGGGTTCGCGACCCACTCCGTCCCAGGGATAACCAGATCCCCGATTCCTCTCGCTTACCTACCTCTTGAAGGGCAAGGCAGAGATGGCACGTGTCGCCGCCCGGCTTTCCGGCAACGAAGAGCAGAGCACGCACCCGGTCGACGAGGTGCTCCCCCTCCCCAAGCTCGCGCTGTACGGCTTCCAGCACGTACTCGCGTTCTACGCCGGTGCGGTGATCGTTCCGATCCTCGTCGGCAGCGCACTCAAGCTCACTCCCGAGCAGTTGGTCTACCTGATCAACGCGGACCTCTTCACCTGCGGCATCGCCTCGATCATCCAGGCCTGGGGCATCGGCCGGATCGGTGCGCGGCTGCCGATCATCCAGGGCGTCACCTTCACCGCCGTGTCCCCGATGATCGCCATCGGACTGGGCGCGGGCGGCGGGACGGCCGCCCTGTTGGTGATCTACGGGGCCGTCATCACCGCGGGCATCGCGACCTTCGCCTTCGCCTGGATGCCCGCCCGGGTGTTCAAGGTCGTGATGTCGCTGTTCCCGCCCGTCGTCACGGGCACGGTGATCACGATCCTCGGCATCGTCCTGCTGCCGGTCGCCCTCAAGGACGTCGTCGGCGGCGCTCCGCTGGTCGGTGACGGCGGTGACCCCACGCAGCTGGCCTACGCCGCCGGCACGATGCTCTTCGTCCTGGTCGTGATGCGGCTGGGCAAGCCCTTCCTGTCCAGCATCGCGGTCCTGCTCGGCCTGGTGGGCGGCACCCTCGTCGCCTTCGCGCTCGGTGACGCGAAGTTCGCCGCCGTCGGCGCCTCCGACTGGGTCGGGGTCACCACGCCCTTCCACTTCGGCGCCCCGAAGTTCGAGTGGTTCCCGATCCTCCTCATGCTGATCGTCATGCTGATCACCATGGTCGAGACGACCGGTGACACCTACGCCGTCGGCGAGATCGTCGGCAAGGACATCGACAGCGAGACCGTCGCCCGCGCCCTGCGCGCCGACGGCGCGGCCACCGCGATCGGCGGCCTGCTGAACTCCTTCCCCTACGTCGCCTTCGCCGAGAACGTCGGGCTGGTCCGGGTCACCAAGGTCAAGAGCCGGTTCGTGGTGGTCTCCGCGGGCGTGATCATGATCATCCTGGGGCTGCTGCCCAAGGCCGCGGCCATCGTCGCGGCGATCCCGCCGGGCGTCCTCGGCGGCGCGGCCACCGTGATGTTCGGCATGGTCGCCCTGGCGGGCATCCAGACCCTGGGCAAGGTGGACCTCAAGGAGGAGAAGAACGCGCTGATCGTCGGCGTCTCGCTCGCCTTCGCGCTCTTCCCGGCCACCGTCCCCGCCTTCTTCGAGAAGCACATGAGCGTGGACACGGCCTCGCTGCTCAACAGCGGCGTCACCCTCGGTGCCACGGCCGCCATCGTGCTCAACCTGCTCTTCAACGGCCTGTCGAAGGGCGACCCGCACGCGGTGGCGCCCGTACCCGAGGCGGTCGTGCCGGCGCAGGCGACGGAGGGCGAGAGCGCCCCGGCGCCGACCGTCTGATCCGTCTGATCCGTCGGTGAGAACCGTCCCCGGACCGGCCCCCTCCGCCGGTCCGGGGACACCGGCGTCCGTGGTCTGTCGGTGCCGTACGGGACAATGGGGCCATGAGTCTGTTCCGCGACGACGGCATCGTGCTGCGCACCCAGAAGCTGGGTGAGGCGGACCGCATCATCACGCTCCTGACCCGTGGCCACGGCCGGGTCCGGGCCGTGGCCCGCGGCGTGCGGCGGACCAAGTCGAAGTTCGGCGCCGGGCTGGAACCTTTCTCCCACGCCGACGTGCAGTTCTTCGCCCGAGGCAGCGATCTGGTCGGCCGCAGCCTGCCGCTGTGCACCCAGACCGAGATCATCCACCCCTACGGCAACGGCATCGTCGTGGACTACGCCCGCTACACCGCCGGCACCGCGATGCTGGAGACGGCCGAGCGGTTCACCGAGCAGGAGGGCGAGCCCGCCGTACAGCAGTACCTGTTGCTCGTCGGCGCCCTGCGCACCCTCTCGCGCGGCGAGCACGCGCCCAATCTCATCCTCGACGCCTTCCTGCTGCGCTCCCTCGCGGTCAACGGCTACGCCCCCAGCTTCACGGACTGCGCGAAGTGCGGGATCCACGGGCCCAACCGGCATTTCTCCGTCGCCGCGGGCGGGGTCGTCTGCGGGGACTGCCGGGTGCCCGGCAGCGTCGTACCCTCGTCGGAGGCCGTTGGACTGCTCAGCGCCCTGCTCACCGGGGACTGGGCGCACGCGGACGCCTGCGAGGCGCGCCACGTCCGGGAGGGGAGCGGCTTGGTCTCCGCCTACTTGCACTGGCATCTGGAGCGCGGGCTACGCTCCCTGCGATACGTCGAGAAATAGGAGCTGGACACATGGCACGACGCGGGATCCTGGGACGCAGCCGCAGGGACTACACGCTTCCGGAGCCGCACCCGTCCGGTGCGCGCCCGCCGAAGATTCCCGGCGAACTGGTCCCGAACCACGTCGCGGTCGTCATGGACGGCAACGGCCGTTGGGCCAAGGAGCGCGGCCTGCCGCGCACCGAGGGGCACAAGGTCGGCGAGGGCGTGGTGCTCGACGTGCTCAAGGGCTGCCTGGAGATGGGCGTCAAGAACCTCTCCCTGTACGCCTTCTCGACGGAGAACTGGAAGCGCTCGCCCGACGAGGTGCGCTTCCTGATGAACTTCAACCGGGACGTCATCCGGCGTCGTCGCGACGAGATGAACGAGCTGGGCATCCGCATCCGTTGGGTCGGCCGCATGCCGAAGATGTGGAAGTCGGTCGTCCAGGAACTCCAGGTCGCGCAGGAGCAGACCGTCGACAACGACGCGATGACGCTGTACTTCTGCGTGAACTACGGGGGCCGGGCGGAGATCGCGGACGCGGCGCAGGCGATCGCCCGCGACGTGGCGGCCGGCCGCCTCGACCCGTCGAAGGTCAACGAGAAGACCTTCGCGAAGTACATGTACTACCCGGACATGCCGGACGTGGACCTCTTCCTGCGGCCCAGCGGTGAGCAGCGGACCTCCAACTACCTCCTCTGGCAGAGCGCTTACGCCGAGATGGTCTTCCAGGACGTGCTGTGGCCGGACTTCGACCGGCGCAACCTCTGGGCGGCCTGCCTGGAGTACGCGCAGCGCGACCGCCGGTTCGGCGGGGCGCTGCCGAACACGCCGGAAATCCCCGGACAGCCGGGCTGATCGGGCCCTATCCTCACCGCCATGGACACGGGTGGGGATCAGGCGCATGACATGAGCACGGGGGCCGGTGACGGCGGGGCGGAGCGATCCGTGGAACTCGTCTACCGGCCCACCACGCAGGACCTGGCCGAAGCGCTGCGCGCCCGGGCCCGGCACACGGGCTCCGGGCGGCTCCAGCGGTGGCTGCTGCTGACCGCCGGGTTGCTGATCACTCTGGTCAGCGGCCTGTCGCTGTTCGCGAAGGGTCCGTTCGACGCCTCGCGGCTGGTGTTCCCGTGCGCCGGGCTGCTGATGCTGGCCCTGGCGTTCTACGGGCCGCAGCTCACGGCGCGCACCATGGGCGGCCTGCTGGCCAGGATGGGGGAGGCCCGGGCCGTGGTCGGTGACGCCGGGGTACGGGTGACCACGGCGGGCAGCGAGACGCGGATCGCCTGGGCGCTGCAACCGACCTACGTGGAAACGCCCGCGACGTTCGTCATGTTGAGCGACGACAAGCGCGCCGTGGCCATGACGGTGCTCCCCAAGCGCGGGGTCGCGGACCCCGCCGACCTGGAGCGGCTGCGGGCGATCCTGGACCGGAACCTGCGGCGGCGCTGAGCCCGCCGCCGGAGCCGGATCAGCCCGCCGCGGCGCAGTCCGCGCAGGTGCCGAAGATCTCCACGGTGTGGGCGACGTTCACATAGCCGTGCTCGGCGGCGATCGCCTCGGCCCACTTCTCCACGGCCGGGCCCTCCACCTCGACGGCCTTGCCGCACTTGCGGCAGACCAGGTGGTGGTGGTGCTCGCCGGTGGAGCAGCGCCGGTAGACGGATTCGCCGTCGCTGGTGCGCAGCACGTCGACCTCGCCCGCGTCGGCCAGGGACTGCAGGGTGCGGTAGACCGTGGTGAGGCCCACGGAGTCGCCGCGGTGCCGGAGCATGTCGTGCAGCTCCTGGGCGCTGCGGAACTCGTCCACCTCGTCCAGCGCGGCCGCGACGGCGGCCCGCTGCCGGGTCGAGCGCCCTCGTACTGGCGCGGTGTTCATCTCGCCAGGGGCAGTCGCCACCGGGTCCTCCTCGTCTAGGGCCGTCGTCCCATTGTGCCAGTCCGGCGGTCCCGGGCGCCCCGTCCGGAGCGCTACTGGACCTTCACGTCGTCCCGGGTGCAGACCTGTTCGGCGGCGCGCGCGGCCCGGGCCCGCCGCCGGGCGAGCGGGGTGGAGACGAGCGAGAGCACCAGGAAGACGGCGATGGCCAGGAGGACGATCATCGCGCCCGAGGGGACGTCGATGTAGTACGTCGCGGCGGTGCCGGTCAGTGAGATCGTGAGGCTGAGCGCCGTGGCCAGCCCCAGGGTGGCGGCGAAGCCGCGGGTGAGCCGCTGGGCGGCCGCGACCGGGATCACCATCATGGCGCTGACCAGCAGCAGGCCGACGATGCGCATGGCGACGGTGACGGTGACGGCCGCGGTGATCGCGATCATCAGGTTCAGGAAGCGCACCGGCAGGCCGGCGACCCGCGCGAACTCCTCGTCCTGGCAGACCGCGAAGAGCTGGCGGCGCAGGCCGATGGTGATGGCCAGGACGAAGGCGGACAGGATCGCCATCGCGGTGACGTCCTCGGGCGCGACCGCGGCGATCGAGCCGAACATCGGGCCCAGCAGCTTGGCGGTGGAGCCGCCCGGGGCCATGTTGATGATCATCACGCCGCCCGCCAGGCCACCGTAGAAGAGCATCGCGAGGGCGACGTCGCCGCTGGTCTTGCCGCGCGCGCGGATCAGCTCCATGCCGACGGCGCCGACGACGGCGACCAGCGTGGCCATCCAGACGGGGCTGGTCTGGAACAGGAAGCCGAGCGCGACACCGGTCATGGCGACGTGGCCGAGGCCGTCGCCCATGACCGCCTGGCGGCGCTGGACGAGGTAGGTGCCGATGGCGGGGGCCGTGATGCCGACGAGGGCCGCGGCGATCAGCGCCCGCTGCATGAAGGGGTAGGCGAGGATGTCCATCAGCTCAGCAGTCCCGTCCGGATCGGTTCGGCGTCGTGGGCCGCGTGGGGGTGTACGTGGTCGTGGCCGGGCAGCGCGTGCTGGCCCAGGGCCTCGGGGGGCGGTCCGTCGTGCGTGACGCAGCCGTCGCGCAGGACGACGGCCCGGTCGATGAGGGGTTCCAACGGGCCCAGCTCGTGCAGGACGAGCAGGACGGTGGTCCCGGCCTCCACCTGGCTGCGCAGGGCGTTCGCGAGGACCTCCTGGTTGGCGAGGTCGACGCCCGCCATCGGCTCGTCCATGATCAGGAGCTCGGGCTCCACGGCGAGGGCCCGGGCTATGAGCACGCGCTGGTGCTGGCCGCCGGAGAGGGCGTTCACCGAGGAGTCGGCGAAGCCGTCCATGTCCACCAGGGCGAGGGCGCGCTGCACGGCCGCCTTGTCGGCGGCGCGCAGCCGGCCGAAGCGGGTGCGGGCCAGGCGGCCGGCGGAGACGACCTCGCGGACGGTGGCCGGGACGCCGCTGGCGGCGGTGGTGCGCTGGGGGACGTACCCGATGCGCGACCACTGCCGGAAGCGCTTGAACTCCGTACCGAAGAGGGAGAGGGCGCCGGCGGTCAGCGGGACCTGGCCGACGACGGCGCGCACGGCCGTGGACTTGCCGGAGCCGTTGGCGCCGAGCAGGGCGACGACCTCACCGCGCCGCACGGTGAGGTCGATCCCGCGCAGCACGGGGCGCGAGCCGAGCGTGGCCGTGGCCCCGCGCAGGGATATGACGGGCTGCTCCGCCGCTGTCGCGGCTGCCGTGGATTCCATGGCTCGCGCCTCCGTTGCTGCTACTGCTGCCATTACTTGTTGCCGAGCGCCTTCTGCAGGTTCTTGAGGTTGGACCGCATGATCGCGAAGTAGTCAGCGCCCTGGGACGTGTCGGTGATTCCCTCGAGCGGGTCGAGGACGTCGGTCTTCAGTCCCGTGTCGCGGGCGAGCGTCTTGGCCGTCTTGTCGCTGGCCAGCGCTTCGAAGAACACGGTCGTCACATTGTCCTTCTTCGCGACGTCCTGGAGCTGCTTCATCCGGGCGGGGGTCGGCTCGGACTCGGGGTCGACGCCGGAGATGCCCTCCTGGTCGAGGCCGTAGCGCGCGGCGAGGTAGCCGAAGGCGGAGTGGGTGGTGATGAAGGTCTTGGAGGCCGTGTTCTTCAGGCCGTCCTTGAACTCGGTGTCCAGCGCGCCCAGTTTGGCCACGAGGTCGTCGGTGTTCTTCTTGTAGTCCGCCGCGTGGTCCGGGTCGGCCTTCTCCATCGCGGCGCCGACGCCCTTGGCGATCTCCGTGTACTTGACCGGGTCGAGCCAGACGTGCGGGTCCGTGCCGCCGTGGTCGTGGTCGTGGTCCGCTTCGCCCTCGGCGTGGTCGTGGCCGGAGTCGCCGTGCACCTCCAGCTTGGTGAGGGTGGCGGCGTCGACGATGTTCTTGGCGGGGGTCTGCGCGATGGCCTTGTCGACGGCGGGCTGCAGGCTCTTGAGGTAGACGACGAGGCCGGCCTCGCCGAGGCGGGCGGTCTGCTGGGGGGTGATCTCCAGGTCGTGCGGCTCTACGCCCGGCTTGGTCAGGGAGTCGACCTTCACGTGGTCCTTGCCGATCTGCTCGGCGAGGAACTGCATCGGGTAGAACGACGCCATCACGCTGAGTCTGCCGTCCTTGGTGGTCCCCGCGGAGGCGGTGCCGGAGCAGCCGGTGAGGGCTGCGGCACCGAGGGCTGCGGCGGTGGCGAGGGCGGCGGTGGGTATGAGGCGTCGTACGTTCATGACATCCATTTTCATCAAAGATGGAAACGATTGTCAACAAGCTGGGTGGCGGGGCCCTGGCGGCCGCCTAAGGGGATCCGATTTGAAGGAGGGGGTGGGCGCGCCGGTAACCTAAAGGCTTCGCCGTTCGTCCTCGTAATGAAGAGAGCACCGTGGCCGCCGACAAGATCGAAACCATCGTCAGCCTGAGCAAGCGCCGTGGCTTCGTTTTCCCGTGCAGTGAGATCTACGGCGGCTCCAGGGCTGCCTGGGACTACGGCCCGCTCGGAGTCGAGCTGAAGGAGAACATCAAGCGCCAGTGGTGGCGTTCGATGGTCACCGGTCGTGAGGACATCGTCGGCCTCGACTCCTCCGTGATCCTGGCCCGCGAGGTCTGGGAGGCCTCGGGCCACGTCGCGACCTTCTCGGACCCGCTGACCGAGTGCACCTCCTGTCACAAGCGCTACCGCGCCGACCACCTGGAGGAGGCGTACGAGGCGAAGCACAAGCGCCTCCCCGCGAACGGCCTGGCCGACATCAACTGCCCGAACTGCGGCAACAAGGGCCAGTTCACCGAGCCCAAGCAGTTCTCCGGCATGCTCCAGACCCACCTCGGCCCGACCCAGGACGCCGGCGCCGTCGCGTACCTGCGCCCGGAGACCGCCCAGGGCATCTTCACCAACTTCGCCCAGGTGCAGGTGACTTCCCGCAAGAAGCCCCCGTTCGGCATCGCCCAGATGGGCAAGTCCTTCCGCAACGAGATCACGCCCGGCAACTTCATCTTCCGCACGCGCGAGTTCGAGCAGATGGAGATGGAGTTCTTCGTCAAGCCGGGCGAGGACGAGCAGTGGCAGGAGTACTGGATGCAGGAGCGGTGGAACTGGTACCGCGACCTCGGCATCCGCGAGGAGAACATCCGCTGGTACGACCACCCGAAGGACAAGCTCTCCCACTACTCGAAGCGCACCGCTGACATCGAGTACCGCTTCAACTTCGGTGGCAACGAGTTCTCCGAGCTGGAGGGCGTGGCCAACCGCACCGACTTCGACCTCAAGGCGCACTCCGCGGCCTCGGGCCAGGACCTCACCTACTTCGACCAGGAGTCGGGCGAGCGCTACACCCCGTACGTCATCGAGCCGGCCGCCGGTGTGAACCGCGCGATGCTCGCCTTCATGCTCGACGCGTACAACGAGGACGAGGCCCCGAACGCCAAGGGCGTCATGGAGAAGCGCACCGTGATGCGCTTCGACCCGCGCCTGGCGCCGGTCAAGGTCGCGGTGCTGCCGCTCTCGCGCAACGAGAAGCTCTCGCCGAAGGCCAAGGGCCTCGCCGCCGACCTGCGCAAGAACTGGAACATCGAGTTCGACGACGCGGGCGCCATCGGCCGCCGCTACCGCCGCCAGGACGAGATCGGTACGCCGTTCTGCGTCACCGTCGACTTCGACACCCTGGACGACAACGCGGTGACCGTGCGCGAGCGCGACACCATGAAGCAGGAGCGCGTCTCCCTGGACCAGATCCAGAGCTACCTCGGCAGCCGTCTGCTCGGCTGCTAGTACCGCGTCAGGACCTGCACGAACGGGGGTGGCCCGGTGCGCACTGCGCACCGGGCCACCCCTTCGTCGTGCCGCTCCGGATCAGGCGGTGGTGCCGACGGCCCGCTCGGCCGCCTCGCGCGCGGCGGCCCTGGCCTCGCCCTCGGCCTGCATGCGCTTGGAGTAGCGGACGGTCCAGAAGATCAGCGACACGAGGAAGCCGTAGATCAGGACGGGGCTGAGGACCACCATGGTGTCGGTGGTCAGCGTGTACGCCAGCACCACGCGCAGCGCGGCCTCGACCAGGTAGGCCACGCCCCAGACGGTGGTCATCCACCGCATCGCCCGGCGGAAGTCCGGGTACTGCCACAGCCCGTTGAAGTGGGCCACGCCCGCGGCGGTGCCGTCGGTGCCGAACTTGCGGCCGAAGTAGAACATCAGCGGCCGCGGCGCCAACAGCGTGGCGACGCACAGCGTGCCGAACAGGCCGGTCACGGCCGAGTCCTTGACGAGCAGGGCGCGGGCCGAGTGGGTGCCGACCAGGGTGACCAGGGCGGTGATCACCAGGAACACCAGGGTGACGATGGCGAATTCGTCGATGTGGCGGCGCCAGGCGAGCGAGACGACGGTGTCGACCACCGGCCAGGCGCTGCTCAGCAGCAGCGCGGCGAACTCCGTCCACCCCCGCCCGGTGAGGATGTTGTAGGTGACGATCGGCGCGACCACGTTGAAGACGATGGTCACGATCCAGCCGATCGCCGTGGCCGAGCCCGAACGGGCCGGTGGCGCGGCCTGTGCTGCCGGTGTTTCTTGAGCGGACAACGTTCCCCCTGAGGCATGCCTGATGAAGTGCGGTAAGGGGAACGTAAAGAGCATGCCCGGTCAGGGCAACGGTCTCCCGCACAAAATGATCACCAAGCTGTCCGGACCGCTCGGTTCCGGCCGCTCTGGGCGGTCCGCGGTCCGCGGTCCGTGGCCCGCGGTGCCCGGGGTGAGGGGCGTCAGGCGCGCAGGCCCCGGACGATGAGTGCGGAGACGGCCTCGAACTCCGTGATGATCGTCGGCGAGAGCCAGTCCGCCGCGTACTGCGGGTCGTGGAAGCGGCCGGTGGCGTCGAAGACGGCGCGGGCGGCCGCCGGCACGTCCGGCGCGGCCAGGGATCCGGCGGCCACGCCCTCGGCGATGATCCGGGTCAGCTGGGCGATCAGCTGGGTGAGGTGGTCGTCCACCACCCCGCTGTTCTCGGCGAGCAGCACGGTGTAGGTGGCGAACAGCTCCGGGTCGGCGCCCGCCTTGTGCCGCTTGGTCTCGAACAGCGCCTCCAGCCACGCCTCCAGCTTGGAGGGGGCGGTCCCGGTGGGAGCCGAGACGATCTCCTCCAACATGATCACGTTGCGCGAGAGCCAGCGGTCGGTGACCGCCTCGCGCAGTGCCGCCTTCGACGGGAAGTGCCGGTAGACGCTGCCGTGGCTGACTCCGAGGGCGCGCGCCACGTCCACCACGGTCGCCTTCGTGGGGCCGAAGCGGCGCAGCACCTCCTCGGTGGTTTCGAGGATGCGCTCGGGGGTCAAGGGTTCGGCAGCTGCGGGAGGCATGTCTACGACCGTACCGGCAGCTCAGTGCTCACTGTCGAGGTGGGCCATCTGCGCCGCCGGATACCGCTCGCCCGCCGCGGCGCCGGCGGGCACGGCCGCCTCGATCGCGGCCAGATCGGCAGGGGTGAGGACGGTGTCGAGGGCGCCCAGGGCCTCCGTCAGCCGGTCCCTGCGGCGCGCGCCCACCAGCGGGACGATGTCCTCGCCGCGCGAGAGCACCCAGGCGATGGCGGTCTGCGCCACGCTGACGCCCTTGTCGTCGGCCACCTTGCGCAGGGCGTCGACCAGGTCGAGATTGCGGTCCAGGTTGTCCCCCTGGAAGCGGGGGCTCATCCCGCGGAAGTCGCCGGGGGCGAGGGCGCGGTCGCGGGTGAAGTGGCCGCTGATCAGGCCGCGCGAGAGCACACCGTACGCCGTGATGCCGATGCCCAGCTCGCGGGCGGTGGGCAGGATCTCCTCCTCGATGCCGCGGGAGATCAGGGAGTACTCGATTTGGAGGTCGGAGATCGGTGCGACCGCGGCGGCCCGGCGCAGGGTGTCCGCGCCGACCTCGGACATCCCGATGTGTCGGACGTGCCCCGCCTGTACGGCCTCGGCGATCGCGCCGACGGTCTCCTCGATCGGGACGTCCGGGTCCACGCGGGCGATCCGGTAGATGTCGATGTGGTCCCGGCCGAGCCGCTGGAGCGAGTAGGCCAGGAAGTTCTTCACGGCCGCGGGACGCCCGTCGTATCCGGTGAAGCCGCCCTCGACGGTGCGCAGCGCGCCGAACTTGACGCTGGTGAGGGCCTGGTCCCGGGCGGCGGCCGGAGCGGTCCGCAGGGCTTCGTTGATCAGGAGCTCGTTGTGCCCCATGCCGTAGAAGTCGCCGGTGTCCAGCAGGGTGACCCCCGCGTCCAGGGCGGCGTGGATCGTGGCGATGGACTCGGACCGGTCCGCCTCGCCGTACAGGGCGGACATGCCCATGCAGCCGAGGCCGAGCGGATGGACGGTCGGGCCGGTGGTGCCGAGGGTGCGGCGGTGGATGGTCTGGGTGTGTTGGGTGCGCTGGGTGTTCTCGTTCGTCGTCATGCCAGAAGAATGACATGACGGGTGACAGATTTCAATATCTGTCACCCGTTCCTTCTCCTCTTCACTCGAACGGGTGCTCGGGCGTGCTCACGCCGAGGCGATGCGGAGGGTCAGGGCCGCGGCCGAGATCAGGGTCAGGACGGCCGCCGGGGCGAGTTCGTAGTGCTTGGCCCGCAGGTGGGTGATGACGGCGCCGATGAAGTAGAGGGTCACGCCGGTCGCGGCGGCTATGCCCAGGGGGGTGGACCAGAGTCCGCCGACGAGGCCGACGGCGCCGGCCGCCTTGAGCGCCGCCAGTCGGGGCAGCCAGGAATCGGGCACGCCGACCGTCCGCATGTTCGTGGCCACGGGCTCGGCGCGACGTGCCGTGAGCGTGGCGGACGCGACGAGGGCGAGGGCGAGGAGGGTGGCCGTGGCGAGGTATGCGATGAACATGAAGGGCTCCAACGATCGGGGATATTCAATCATTGAACAGCATCAACGATCGATCGATGGAAATCATTTCCTGACTGTTACGGTAAGGAGATGACCGCTCAGGACGCCCCGGACGTACCGAAGGCACACCACGGCCAGGAAGACCCGCCCTGTCGGGGCGGGCAGGAGCCGGCGGAGCGCCTGAGCGTGCTGTTGGCCCGGCACGGTTCGGCCGCCGAGACGCGGATGCGGCGGGCGCTCAATGCCGCCGGGCTCACCCCGCGCCACGCCATGACCCTGATGAGCCTGGAAGCGGGACCCGTGAGCCAGCGGGCCCTCGCCGAGCTGCTGGAGGTCGACCCGAGCGTCCTCGTCGGCCTCCTCAACGACCTGGAGGGCGCGGCCCTGGTGGAACGCCGCCGCGACCCGTCCGACCGGCGCCGGCACAACGTGGCCATCACTCAGGCCGGTTCCGCCGCGCTCCGTACGACGGACGAGGCGCTCGACGCCGTGGAGCAGGCGCTCTTCGCGGGGCTCTCGGAGCGGGAGCGCGCCGTGCTGGGCGACCTGCTGGGCCGGATCGACACGCGGGCCGAAGACTTCAGCTGCGGCGAGTAGCCCGGTCGGACCGCGGGTCGGTCCGCAGGCCGGGCCGCGCGCCCCGGCGGGTCAGGAGGCCGGGACCTTCTCCAGCGTCCGGGAGGTCCGTACGGCCGTGGCCCGGGCCCAGCTGCCGCTGGTCAGCAGGCCCACGACCAGGACGGCCAGCCCGCAGGCCGTGATGATCCACCAGGCGGGCCGGGCCGCGTCCGCGAAGGCCGTCGCCGTGTAGGCGTGCCCGGCGAGCCCGGCCGCCAGCACCGCGCCGATGACCGCGACCCCCAAGGTGCCGCCGGTCTGCCTGCTGGTGGAGGCCACCGCGGCCGCCACTCCCGCCTGGGCGCGGGGCATTCCGGAGACGGCGGTGTTGGTGATGGGCGCGTTGACCATGCCGAAGCCGAGCCCGAAGAGCACGTACCCGGTGAAGAGCAGCGCGGTCGAGGACGCGGCGTCGAAGGCGGCGAACAGCAGGCCGCTGGCCCCCATCGACACCCCCGCGACCAGCAGCGGCAGCCGCGGCCCGCGCGAGCCCACCAGCCGTCCCGACAGCGGGGCCATGAGGAAGGTGAGCGTGGCCATGGGCAGCATGTAGAGCCCGGCGTGCAGGGCGCTCAGCCCGCGCACCTCCTGGAGGTACAGGGTGTTGAGGAAGAGGAACCCGGACAGCGCGGCGAAGGCGCTGACCGCGATCACGGTGGCCCCGCTGAAGGGCGCGCTCCGGAAGAACCGGGGGTCGATCAGCGGTTCGGCCCGCCGGGGCTCGTAGACGAGCAGCCCGACCAGCGAGGCGACGGCCAGCGCCGCGCAGCCGAGGGTCAGCGGGGAGGTCCAGCCCGCGGCCGGCGCCTCGATGATCCCGTAGGTCAAGGAGCCCAGCAGCGCCATGACGAGCAGCTGGCCCACCGGGTCCGGGCGGCGCGGCCGCTCCGCGCGGGACTCGGGGACGTAGCGCAGGGTCAGGAGCAGGGCGAGGAGGCCGACGGGGAGGTTGATCCAGAAGATCGACCGCCATCCGACGGAGTCGACGAGCAGCCCGCCGATCAGCGGGCCGGCGGCCATGGAGATGCCGACGACCCCGCCCCAGACGCCGATGGCGCGGGCGCGCTCCTTCGGGTCGGTGAAGGTGTTGGTGATGATCGACATCGCGACCGGGTTGAGCATCGAGCCGCCGACGGCCTGGATCATCCGGAAGACGATCAGCCACTCCAGGCTGGGGGCCAGCGAGCACAGCAGCGAACCGGCGGTGAAGAGCACGAGTCCGGCGGTGAAGACCTTGCGGCGGCCGATCCGGTCGCCCGTGGAGCCGGCGAGCATCAAGAGCGAGGCCAGGACCAGCGTGTACGCGTCGATCGTCCACTGCATCCCGGAGACCGAGGCGTCCAACTCGCGGCGCATGGCGGGCAGGGCGACGTTCAACACGGTGTTGTCGAGGCTGACGATCAGCAGGCTCATGCAGCAGATGGCCAGGATCAGGAAGCGGCGCCCGGGGCTCATGTCGTGCATGATGCCGATAGTACGCCTAACTAAACAAATGCGAGGCGTGGCGCGGCTGGGCGACAATGGGGGCATGACCACGCTCCCCCCGCCCCTCGCGATCGGCCCGCACACCGTGCAACCGCCGGTGGTGCTCGCGCCGATGGCCGGCATCACCAACGCCCCGTTCCGCACCCTCTGCCGCGAGTTCTCGGGCGGCAAGGGGCTCTTCGTGAGCGAGATGATCACGACGCGTGCGCTGGTCGAACGCAACGAGAAGACCATGCAGCTGATCCACTTCGACGAGAGCGAGAAGCCCCGCTCGATACAGCTGTACGGCGTCGACCCGGTCACGGTCGGCAAGGCGGTCCGCATGATCGTGGAAGAGGACCGGGCCGACCACATCGACCTGAACTTCGGCTGCCCGGTCCCCAAGGTGACCCGCAAGGGCGGCGGCTCGGCCCTGCCCTACAAGCGGAACCTGCTGCGCGCGATCCTGCGCGAGGCGGTCGCGGGCGCCGGTGATCTGCCGGTGACGATGAAGATGCGCAAGGGCATCAACGACGACCACCTCACCTACCTCGACGCGGGCCGGATCGCCGTCGAGGAGGGCGTCACCGCCATCGCGCTGCACGGGCGCACCACCGCCCAGCACTACGGCGGCACCGCCGACTGGGAGGCCATCGCGCGCCTCAAGGAGCACGTGCGGGAGATCCCCGTGCTCGGCAACGGCGACATCTGGTGCGCCGAGGACGCGCTGCGCATGGTCCGCGAGACGGGCTGCGACGGCGTGGTGGTCGGACGCGGCTGCCTGGGGCGGCCCTGGCTGTTCAACGACCTGGTGGCGGCCTTCGAGGGTCGCCCCGAGGACTTCCACAAGCCGACGCTGCGCGAGGTCGCGGCGACCATGCACCGCCACGCGCAGCTGCTGGGGGAGTGGATCGGCGACGAGGCGCGCGGGGTGATCGACTTCCGTAAGCACGTGGCTTGGTACACCAAGGGCTTCTCGGTCGGTTCCGAGATGCGGCAGAAGCTCGCCGTCACCTCGTCCCTGGCCGAACTGGACGCTCATCTGAGCGAGCTCGACCTGGACCAGCCGTGGCCGGACAGCGCGGACGGTCCGCGCGGCCGGACGTCCGGAAACAACCGAGTTGTCCTCCCCGAAGGCTGGCTCAAGGATCCCTACGACTGTGCGGGGGTCGGCGAGGACGCCGAGCTGGACACGTCCGGCGGCTGAGGAAAGGCCCTCCGGCACCCCCTCGGGCGGCGTGAGATACGCCACGCATGGGTGGGGTTGCGCTCAGATGAGCGGTCTTTTCTCGGCTATGACTTCCAAAGGGTGGCACTGGGTGCCACCCTTTGTGTGTTCAAGACTTGAACGCAAATGTATCGATGATCGCTCATCCGAGCGCAAGCAAGCCGATCCGAGCACTTCTCACTTCGGGATGTGAAGGCTCTGGGGGTGCTCCAGCTACCCGCGAGTTACTTTCGATCTCCTGGCGCACGGGTGGTTACAGCCATGTGACCGCCAAGTGGACGTACCCATAAGCCTTCGATCTGGGTATGTTCCTGGCCGTCAGGGCAGCCACCCGAGTCCTCGAGGAGTCGAGACCCGTGTCGGAAAACAAAGATCAGAAGTTCGTTTACGACTTCACCGAGGGCAACCGGGACCTCAAGGACCTTCTCGGCGGCAAGGGGGCCAACCTCGCCGAGATGACCAACCTGGGCCTCCCCGTCCCGCCCGGCTTCACCATCACCACCGAGGCGTGCAAGGTCTACCTGGAGAGCGGCGACGCCCCGGTGGAGCTGCGCGACGAGGTGGGCGCCCACCTGGTCGCCCTCGAGGCGAAGATGGGCAAGAAGCTCGGTCAGTCGGACGACCCGCTGCTGGTCTCCGTCCGGTCCGGAGCGAAGTTCTCCATGCCCGGCATGATGGACACGGTCCTCAACATCGGCCTGTCCGACGAGTCGGTCAAGGGGCTCGCCGCGCAGGCGGGCAACGACCGCTTCGCCTGGGACTCGTACCGCCGTCTGATCCAGATGTTCGGCAAGACGGTCCTCGGTGTCGAGGGCGAGCTCTTCGAGGACGCGCTCGACGAGGCCAAGGCCGCCAAGAAGGTCACCGTCGACACCGACCTGGACGCCGCCGACCTGCAGAAGGTCGTCGCGCGCTTCAAGCGGATCGTCGCCGAGGAGGCGGGCCGGGAGTTCCCGCAGGACGCCCGCGAGCAGATGGACCTCGCCGTCGAGGCGGTCTTCAACTCCTGGAACACCGACCGCGCCAAGCTCTACCGTCGCCAGGAGCGCATCCCGAGCGACCTGGGCACCGCGGTCAACATCTGCTCCATGGTCTTCGGCAACCTCGGCCCCGACTCGGGCACCGGCGTCGCCTTCACCCGTGACCCCGCCAGCGGCCACCAGGGCGTCTACGGCGACTACCTGCAGAACGCGCAGGGCGAGGACGTCGTCGCGGGCATCCGCAACACGGTCCCGCTCGCCGACCTGGAGTCGATCGACAAGGCGTCGTACGACCAGCTCATGCAGATCATGGAGACCCTCGAAACGCACTACAAGGACCTGTGCGACATCGAGTTCACCATCGAGCGCGGCCAGCTGTGGATGCTCCAGACCCGCGTCGGCAAGCGCACCGCGGGCGCGGCCTTCCGCATCGCGACCCAGCTCGTCGACCAGGGCCTGATCGACGAGGCCGAGGCCCTCCAGCGGGTCAACGGCGCCCAGCTCGCGCAGCTGATGTTCCCGCGCTTCGACGAGGCGGCCGCCTCGCGGCTGATCGGGCGCGGCATCGCCGCCTCCCCGGGCGCGGCGGTCGGCAAGGCCGTCTTCGACTCCTACACGGCCGTCAAGTGGTCCCGCTCCGGCGAGAAGGTCATCCTGATCCGCCGCGAGACCAACCCGGACGACCTGGACGGCATGATCGCCGCCGAGGGCATCCTCACCTCGCGCGGCGGCAAGACCTCGCACGCGGCCGTCGTCGCCCGCGGCATGGGCAAGACCTGTGTCTGCGGGGCCGAGGAGCTGGAGGTCGACACCAAGCGCCGCCGGATGACCACCGCCTCCGGCGTGGTCGTCGAGGAGGGCGACGTCGTCTCCGTCGACGGCTCCACCGGCAAGGTGTACCTGGGCGAGGTACCCGTCGTACCGTCGCCGGTCGTCGAGTACTTCGAGGGCCGGATGCACGCGGGCGCCGACGACGCCGACGAGCTCGTCTCCGCCGTGCACCGGATCATGGCCTACGCGGACCGCGTCCGCCGGCTGCGGGTCCGGGCGAACGCCGACAACGCCGAGGACGCGCTGCGCGCCCGCCGCTTCGGCGCCCAGGGCATCGGCCTGTGCCGCACCGAGCACATGTTCCTCGGCGAGCGCCGCGAGCTGGTCGAGCACCTGATCCTGGCGGACACCGACAAGGAGCGGGAAGCGGCACTGAGTGCCCTCCTGCCGCTCCAGAAGAAGGACTTCGTCGAGTTGTTCGAGGCGATGGACGGACTCCCCGTCACCGTCCGCCTGCTCGACCCGCCGCTGCACGAGTTCCTGCCCGACATCACCGAGCTGTCGGTGCGCGTCGCCCTCGCCGAGTCCCGCAAGGACCACAACGAGAACGACCTGCGCCTGCTCCAGGCCGTGCACAAGCTGCACGAGCAGAACCCGATGCTGGGTCTGCGCGGCGTCCGCCTCGGCCTGGTCATCCCCGGCCTGTTCGCCATGCAGGTCCGGGCGATCGCCGAGGCCGCGGCCGAGCGCAAGAACGCCAAGGGCGACCCGCGCGCCGAGATCATGGTCCCGCTGGTGGGCACGGTCCAGGAGCTGGAGATCGTCCGCGAGGAGGCCGACCAGGTCATCGCCGAGGTCGAGGCCGCCACCGGCACCAACCTCAAGCTGACCATCGGCACGATGATCGAGCTGCCGCGCGCCGCGCTGACCGCCGGTCAGATCGCCGAGGCCGCGCAGTTCTTCTCCTTCGGCACGAACGACCTGACCCAGACGGTGTGGGGCTTCTCCCGCGACGACGTCGAGGCCAGCTTCTTCACCGCGTACCTGGAGAAGGGCATCTTCGGGGTCTCCCCCTTCGAGACCATCGACAAGGAAGGCGTCGGCGCGCTGGTCCGCAGTGCCGTGCAGGCGGGCCGGGCGACCCGTCCCGACCTGAAGCTCGGTGTCTGCGGCGAGCACGGCGGCGACCCCGAGTCGGTGCACTTCTTCCACGAGGTCGGCCTCGACTACGTCTCCTGCTCGCCCTTCCGGATCCCGGTGGCGCGCCTGGAGGCGGGCCGTGCCGCCGCCGAGGCGAAGGGCAGCGACAGCCGCTGACCCCGCACGGCGTGGCCGCCGCTCCGCACGCTCCGCGCGTGCGGTGTCCGCCTCCCACGCCCCTCAGACCGCGCCTGCCCCGGGTTCCCTGACACCCTGGGGTGGGCGCGCCTGCGTTGTGCACAAGTACGGCGTGAAGAGCGCGGTGTGAAGAAGCACATTGTTCAACAACTCTTTACGTCAGCAGGCGGTGGACGGATCCCCACCCGTCCACCGCCTGCTGACAATCTGCCGGGCACGTCGGCGCTTCCCGGTGCGACCGACCGCCAGGCCCCGCAAAGCCCCCCACGGCCTTCGCGGAGCGTTTCGGTCGCGCCGGAGTGTGCCCGGCGGAGTACAGGATTTCGGTTGTCACACCCCCGCCGAAAGGGGTTTCAACTGTGGCCGAAAGGCTGTGGTGACGTGGTGTGACGGCATGCATACTCATGAGGCGGGGGGATTGCGGTTGCACAGGTGGGGGTTCGGTGCTTCGTATCCATTTCACTGGAGTGGACCTGGCACGCGTACGGATGGCAGGGCGTCCCGATGCGTTGTGGGAAACGATTCTCAGTTTTCACCGTTTAAGGGACCGGCGTGATGTCCGGTTGTTCGGTGAATGGCGTACTACAACGCGGAGCAGGTTGAATAGTGAAACACGTTTGCTCGGCGCGCTCATACCGAGTCGCGGCTATTTCCCCGATTTCCTGACTCCTGTCGAAGGACAGTACGGATGGGACACGGGGCTCGACGCGCTGCGCGGGATCAGGCCCGAGCGGATGCGTCGGGAGCTGCTCGTGCTGGGGCAGGGGGCGCCGCCCTCGCCGCGGTTACGGGACTTCGTCGACGACGGTCCCCGGTACCTGCCGCGGCTCATGGACGAGCTGCGCGGGTACCACCGGGCGGCCGTGGAGCCGCACTGGACGCACATCCAGGCGCAGATCGAGGCCGAGCGGGCCGCCAGGGGCCGCGCGCTGCTGGACGGCGGCGCGGACGAGCTGCTGGCCTCGCTGCCGCCGATGCTGCGGTGGCGGGCGCCGGTGCTGGAGTGCGACTACCCGGTGGACCGGGACGTCCGGCTGCGCGGGCGCGGACTGCTGCTCCAGCCGTCCTTCTTCTGCCGGCGCACGGCGGTGACCCTCCACGACCCGGAGCTGCCGCCCGTACTGGTCTACCCGGCCGCGGCGCAGCTCGCCTCGGCCCAGACCGGCGGCGAGGCGGCCCGGCCCGCGGAGGAGCAGCGCCAGCGGACTCTGGGCAAGCTGGTGGGGCACACCCGCTCGGTGGTCCTGCGGGCCATCGGGGACGGCGCGACGACCAGCGAGCTGGCCCGCCGGGCCGGGGTCTCCCTGGCCTCGGCCAGCCAGCACGCCTGCGTGATGCGGGAGGCGGGCCTGGTGACGACCCTGCGCCGGGGCAGCGCGGTGCTGCACACCGTGACCCCGCTGGGCGCGGCCCTGCTGAAGGGCGGTGCAGTGGCCTCCTGACGGCGCCCGGGGGCCCGCGGGGCTCCCGGGGCCCCGGGAGCCGTCCGGGGCCGCTCGCCGGCGACCACGGGACCTTGGCCCCTGGGGCGCCGGGGAGCGGCGGAGGATGGTGGAAGCATGGACTCCTCCCGCGCCGCATCCCGTGTCGAAGGCACCGTCGTCGAAGCCGACATCCGGGGGCGTGCGGACCTCGACGTCGTGCTGCGCCGCTTCTACCTGGCGGCCTTCGCCGATCCGGCCATCGGGCCGTTCTTCACCGAGGTCGCGGGCACCGACCTGGAGACGCACCTGCCCCGGATCACCGACTTCTGGGAGCGCGCCCTCTTCCGCAGTGCCGACTACCGCCGCAACGCCTTCGCCCCGCACGCCGCGCTGCACTCCGCGCGGGCGATGACCGCCGGTGACTTCGGGCGCTGGGTGCAGCTGTGGCGCGCGACCATCGACGGGCTGCACCGCGGGCCGAACGCCGAGCGGGCCAAGGCGCAGGGCGAACGGATCGCGCTCACCCTGCACAAGCGGCTGGCCGGGACGGACGGGACGCGCGACGGCGACGGCACGGGCTTCATCCCGCTGGCCGCCCTGGAGCTGCGCGCCGGAGCGTGAGAACCGGAGCGTGAGAACGGCGTCGCAGCGGCCTCGCGGAACACCGGTGAAAAAGTCTTCCCCGCGGCGATGAGTTTCCGATGGGGCCGTGGTCTACCCCTCGTAAGCACCGGACGCCACCGGAAGCCACCGGCGCTCCGGGCGGCGCCGGAACACCGGACCGCACCGCGCGAGAGAAGCGAGCCCCAGATGTCAACGATGATTTTCGTCAATCTGCCGGTCAAGGACCTGGACGCGAGCAAGGCGTTCTGGACGAAGCTCGGCTACGCCTTCAACGCCCAGTTCAGCGACGAGAACGCCGCCTCCATGGTCATCAGCGACACCATCGTCGCGATGCTCCTGACCGAGGCCCGCTTCAAGGACTTCACGCACAAGGCCATCGCGGACACGGCCACCACCACCGAGGTGCTGCTGTGTCTGAGCGCCGAGAGCCGGGGCGCCGTGGACGAGCTGGTCGACGCGGCCGTCGGGGCGGGTGCCACCGAGCCCCGCGCGGCCCAGGACCACGGTTTCATGTACGGCCGGGCCTTCGAGGACCTCGACGGCCACACCTGGGAGATCATGTGGATGGACCCGGCGGCCCTCCAGGGCGACGGCGTGACCCACGGCGTGTCCTAGGCGGCGAGGGCGCCGCCCACGACGCGGCTCAGGCCGATGCCCGTGAGGTCGCGGCGGTCCGTACGGGGTACGTCCGGACCGCCACCTCCTCGTCGTCCAGGCACTGCCCGGTCGCGAGGTCGAACCGCTGCTTGAGCAGCGGCGACGCCACGAACGGCCGGCCCTCCACACAGCCCACCAGCCCGCGCGAGAGCACCTGCGCCCCGGTGAAGGGGTCCTGGTTGCCGATCGCGTACGTGCGCCCCGCGCGGTCGACGAACACCGCGGCCTGGGTCCCGTCCGGCAGCAGGGCCGCGACCCCGCGCCCCGGAGTGAGCTCCGTGTACTCGCACACCGTCAGCCAGCCTTGCGGAACCTGCAGTTCTACGGTCATCGGGTCCCTCCCAGGGGTTCCAGGGTCAAGAAGGTCAGGTCGGGCTTGACCTGGTCGCGTTCCGCGACGAACTTCACGGTCGGGTCGGGGGCGCCGGGCGCGTTGACGAAGGAGACGAACCGGCGCAGCCGCTCGGGGTCCTCCAGCGTCTCGGCCCACTCGTCCCGGTAGTGCGCCACGTGGTCGGCCATCAGGGACTCCAGCTCCCCGCACAGCCCGAGCGAGTCGTGGACGACCACGTCCCGCAGGTGCTCCAGGCCGCCCTCCAGCCGCTCCAACCAGGCCGAGGTGCGCTCCAGCCGGTCGGCGGTGCGGATGTAGAACATCAGGAACCGGTCGATCAACCGGACCAGTTCGGCGTCCGACAGGTCCTGCGCCAGCAGGTCGGCGTGGCGCGGGGTGGCCCCGCCGTTGCCGCCGACGTACAGGTTCCAACCGCTCGCGGTGGCGATCACCCCGAAGTCCTTGCTCTGCGCCTCCGCGCACTCGCGGGCGCAGCCGGACACCGCCGACTTGAGCTTGTGCGGGGCGCGCAGGCCGCGGTAGCGCAGCTCCAGGTCGATGGCCATGCGCACGCTGTCCTGGACGCCGTAGCGGCACCAGGTCTGCCCCACGCAGGACTTCACGGTGCGCAGCGCCTTGCCGTAGGCGTGCCCGGACTCGAAGCCGGCTTCGACCAGGCGGGCCCAGATGTGCGGGAGCTGGTCGACCCGGGCGCCGAAGAGGTCGATGCGCTGCCCTCCGGTGATCTTCGTGTAGAGGCCGAAGTCGCGGGCGACCTCGCCGATCACGATCAGCTTGTCGGGGGTGACCTCGCCGCCGGGGATGCGCGGGACGACCGAGTACGAGCCGTTGCGCTGGAGGTTCGCGAGGAAGTGGTCGTTGGTGTCCTGCAGCGCGGCCTGTTCCCCGGCCAGTACGTAGCCGGGCGCGCCCACGGTCGGGGCGAGCGAGGCGATGATCGATCCGACGGTCGGCTTGCAGACCTCGCAGCCGTTGCCGCCGCGCGCCGCCTCCCGGCCGTGGCTGTCGAGGAGGCTGTCGTACGAGGTCACGCGCAGGGTGCGGACGATCTCGTACAGCTCGGCGCGGGTGTAGGGGAAGCAGGCGCAGAGCCCCTTCTCGGCGGCGGGCGGCAGCAGCTGGCCGATCACCTTGACGCAGCTGCCGCAGCCGGTGCCCGCCTTGGTGCACTTCTTGACCTCGGGCAGGGTGGCGCAGGCGGTGATGGCCTTCTTCGTGACGTTGTGGCAGGAGCAGATGACCGCGTGGTCGGGCAGCGAGGCGGGCCCGAGCTGGACGGCGGCGCCGATCCCGGCGGGCAGGACGAGCTGTTCGGGCGCGGCGGGCGGCACGCTGCCGGTGAGCGGCCGCAGCAGCCCGTAGGAGTCGGCGTCGCCGACGAGGACCCCGCCGAGCAGCACACCGTCGGGGGAGACGACGAGCTTCTTGTAGATCCCCGAGCGGGAGTCGGAGTACACGACGTCGAGGCAGTCGGGGGTGGCGCCGTGGGCGTCGCCGAAGGAGGCCACGTCCACCCCGAGCAGCTTGAGCTTGGTGGAGAGGTCGGCCCCGGTGAACTGCTTGTCGCGGCCCAGCAGGTCCTCCGCGGCCGTCTCCGCCATCTCGTAGCCGGGTGCGACCAGGCCGTAGACCCGGCCGTCGGCGGCCAGGGCGCACTCGCCGATCGCGTAGACGTGGGGGTCGGAGGTGCGGCAGTGGGCGTCGACGGCGATGCCGCCGCGTTCGCCGACGTCCAGGCCGGCGGCGCGGGCGAGCTGGTCGCGGGGGCGGACCCCGGCGGAGAAGACGACGAGCTCGGTCCCGACCGAGGAGCCGTCGGAGAGCGCCATGCCGCTGACGGAGCCGTCCGCCCCGGTGAGCACCTCCTGGGTGCCGACGCCGGTGTGCACGGTCAGGCCCATCGACTCGATGGTCCGCAGCAGGGCCGCGCCGCCGCCGTCGTCGATCTGCGCGGGCATCAGCCGGGGCGCGAACTCGACGATCCGGGTGGTCAGGCCGAGTCCCTGGAGCGCGCCGGCCGCCTCCAGGCCCAGCAGGCCGCCGCCGATGACCGCGCCGCTGGTCCGCCCCTTCGCGTACGCCTCGATCGCGAGGAGGTCCTCGATGGTGCGGTAGACGAAGCAGCCGGGGGCGTCCTTGCCGGGGACGGGCGGTACGAAGGGGTAGCTGCCGGTCGCCAGGACCAGCACGTCGTAGGGGAAGACCTGCCCGGAGCGGGAGGTGACGGTGCGCGCCGACCGGTCGATGTGCTCCGCGGGGTCGTCGAGGTGCAGCTCGATCCCGTGGGAGGCCATGAACCCCTCGGGGGTCAGCGACAGGTCCTCGGCGGAGCTGCCGGAGAAGTACGAGGTGAGGTGGACGCGGTCGTAGGCGGGGCGCGGCTCCTCGCAGAGCACGGTGATCCGGTGGGTGGCGGTGGCGCCGCGCTCGGCGAGCGCTTCGAGGTAGCGCTGGCCGACCATCCCGTGCCCGATGAGCACGACCTGGGGGGTGGGCGTCGTGGATGCGGCCATGTTCAGGAGCCTCCGTCGTCGGTGAGCAGGTGGGAGAGGTCGTCGTGCGCGCGCAGGGGCTCGTCGCCCTCCCAGCTGCGGGCGAGCGCGCCCACGGTGGAGAGTTCGCCGAGCAGGACCCCGCCGACCAGCCGGTCGCCGCGGACGACGACCTTGCGGTAGGTGCGCCGGGTGGCGTCCGAGAGCCGGAGCACGTCGTCCCCGGGCCGCGCGGTGGTCTCGCCGAAGGCGGCGAGGTCCAGGGGGCGCGGGCCGGAGGAGAGGGTGAGCCGGGTGAGGGCGCGGGTGCCGCTGTACCGCGGCGGCCCCGATCCGGCCGGGACCGCGCCGGTGAGGTGGGCGGCGAGGGCGTCGGCCTGCTCCAGCGCGGGGCCGGCCAGGCCGTACACGCGGCCCGCGTGCTCGGCGCAGTCGCCGATGGCGTGGATCCGCGGATCGCTCGTGCGCAGCGCGTCGTCGACCACGATGCCCTTGCGCACGTCGAGCCCCGCGGCCTGGGCCAGGCCGGTGCGGGGGCGCACCCCGCAGGCCAGGACGACGAGGTCGGCGTCGAGGTGGAGGCCGACCGCGAGCTCGACGCCCGTGACCCGGCGGCCGGCGCCGTCCGCGCGGGTGGTCAGGCCGCGCACCCGGCACTCGGTGTGGATCTCGACGCCGAGTTCGCCGAGGTGGGTGTGGAGCAGGGCCGAGGCGTCCTCGTCGAGCTGGCGCTCCATCAGCCGGGTGCCCTGCTGGGCCAGCACCACCCGTACCCCGCGTTCGGCGAGCGCGCGGGCGGCGGAGACCCCGAGCAGGCCGCCGCCGATGACCACGGCGTTCAGGTCGGGGCGGGCGGCGACGGCGCGGTCCAGGGCCAGGCAGTCGTCCATGGTGCGGAAGGCGTGCACCCCGTCCGGGAGGTCCCTGCCGTCGGGCTCGAACAGCCCGCGCAGGGGCGGCAGCACCGGGTTGGATCCGGTGGCCAGGACCAGGGCGTCGTACGGGTGGGTGCTGCCGTCGTCGCAGTGCACCCGCCGCTCCGCCCGGTCGACGCGCACCGCCCGTACGCCCCGGCG
Source organism: Streptomyces sp. NPDC051555 (assembly GCF_044454405.1). Lineage (NCBI taxonomy): Bacteria > Bacillati > Actinomycetota > Actinomycetes > Kitasatosporales > Streptomycetaceae > Streptomyces > Streptomyces sp. NPDC051555. Next base: position 25,372 of record NZ_JBITDP010000017.1, read on the forward strand.
AAGCGCCGGGCCGGGGGCGGGGAGGGCGGTCACCTCCGGTGCGTAGCGGCCCGCGAGGACCTCGGCGAGCAGGACCCGGTTGTAGGGGACGTGCGCCTCCTCGCCGAGGACGGTCACCGCCGCGTCCGCGCCGAGCCGGCCCGCGAGCCGCAGGCCCGCGAGGCCGCCACCGATCACCACCACGTGCTGTTGCGAGGTCATGGCGTCAGCCTGCGCGCCCGCTGTTTCCCGGCCGCATCGCCTTTGTTACCCGTACGGAACACGCATCTCAGCACCCGGGTTAAGGGGCCGTGAGGCGTTCCTCAAGGCCGCCTTAAGGATCATCCGGAGGGGTCCGCGGCCACCTAGCGTGGGCCGCATGCGAGATGTGGCGGGGCGGGGCACGGCGGTGGACGCGCGGGTGCGCGGCAGGTGGGGGGCGGTCCTCGGGGCGGTCGCGGTGCCGGGTGCGGGTACGGGTGCGGGTGCGGCGACGGCGGTGCGGGTCCGGGGTGCGATGGGCGTCGGGGCCGCGCTGGTCGTCCTGCTCTGGGCGGTGCAGGTGCACCCCTCCGCCCGGCTCGACGCGCTCTTCGCCACCGCCGCGCACCTCACCGGGCTGCTCGCCGGGTACGGGATCCTCGTCATGCTCTTCCTGATGGCCCGGGTGCCCGCCGTCGAGCACGGGGTGGGCGCCGACCGGCTGGCCCGCTGGCACGCCCTCGGCGGCCGCCACGTCCTGCTGCTCTGCTTCGGCCACGCCCTCTTCGCCCTCCTCGGCTACGCCGTCCACGGCGGCCTCGACGTCCTGACCGCGGCCCGGGACCTGCTGGGCTACCCGGCGCTCGCCGCCGCCACCGCCGGGACCGGGCTGCTGGTCTGCGTGGGGGTGACCTCCGCCCGGGCGGTACGCCGCCGGGTCTCGCACGAAACCTGGCGCGGGGTGCACCTGCTGGTCCACCTCGCCGCCGCGCTCGCCTTCGTCCACCAGCTCGCGGGCCCGGACCTGCGTCCCGTCGCCTGGTTCTGGGTCCTCGCGCACACCGTGGTCGCGGTCCTGCTGCTCTGGTACCGGGGGGTGGTGCCCGTGCGCCAGGCCCTGCGGCACGCGCTGCGGGTCCTGGAGGTGCGCAGCGAGGGGCCCGGGGTGGTCTCCGTGGTCATGTACGGCGCCCACCTCGACGAACTGCGGGCCGAGCCGGGTCAGTTCCTGCGCTGGCGGTTCCTCCAGCGGCGGCTCTGGTACACCGCCCTGCCGTTCTCCCTCTCCGCCCCTGTCCGGGGCAACACCCTCCGGATCACGGTGAAGGCACTGGGCGGTCACAGTCGCCGGATCCGCAGGCTGCGCCCCGGCACCCGGGTGCTCGCCACCGGCCCCTTCGGCGCGCTCACCGCGGCCCGCCGGACCCGGCCGCAGGTGCTGCTCATCGCGGGCGGGGTGGGGATCACCCCGATGCGGGCGCTGTTCGAGACGCTGCCCGGCGGGCCGGGGGACATCACCCTGCTCTACCGGGCGCGGGCCGAGGAGCACCTCGTCCTGCGGTCGGAGCTGGAGTCCATCGCCGCCGGGCGCGGGGCCCGGCTGCACTACCTGCTCGGGCCCTCGGACGCGGCCTACGATCCGCTGGCCCCGCGGGCGCTGACCGACCTGGTGCCCGATCTGGTCGAGCACGACGTCTACCTCTGCGGGCCGCCGGGGATGGCCGAGGCGACGCGGGCCGCGCTGTTGCGGGCCGGGGTGCCGGGCGGACGTATCCATTCCGAATGCTTCAGCTCCTGATCCTCCTGATTCTCCTGATGTCCCTGACGCCCCAGCTGCCCCTGATCCTCCCGATGTCCCTGATGCCCCCGAGAGGCGACCGCTCCATGCGTCACCCGCTGCACGTTGCCCTGTCCGTCGGTGCGGCGGAGGCGGTTGCCTCGGTGTCCGCCGCGCCGCCCGTACGGCCGGCCCCCGCGGCCCGGGCCCGGCACCGCAAGCCGCCGGTGCGCCTCGCGCTGCTGGGAGCGCTGGCCTCCGTACCGGCCGGGCACCGGGTCGCCGCGGGGCTCGGGCTGGCCAGCGTGCTCGCGGCGACGATGCTGACCGCAACGGTGGAACCGTCCGCTCCGGTGGCCCCGGACCGGATTCCCGCAGGTGCAAGCTCAAACCTTGCGCAAGTTTCCCGGGATTGATGGCCCTTGCACCCACAAGATCCATAGGGTCGGGCCGTGCCTGACATATCAACGACCATGATCATCGTGCTGTGCGCCGCAGCGGCCGCCGCGGGCTGGATCGACGCGGTGGTGGGTGGCGGCGGACTGCTGCTCCTGCCCGCCCTGATGCTCGGCCTGCCGGCCGATGTGCCGCTGACGCACGCCCTCGGCACCAACAAGGCGGTGGCCATCGTCGGCACCACGGGCGCGGCGGTGACGTACGCCCGCAAGGCCCCGGTCGACGTGCGTATCGCGACCCGGATCGGGCTGGCCGCGATGGCCGGCGCCGCGGGCGGGGCCGTGCTGGCGGGGGTGTTCAGCAAGGACACGATGCGCCCCGTGATCATGGTGGTGCTGCTGCTGGTCGCCGCGTTCGTGATCTTCCGCCCGGGCTTCGGCTCCGCCCCGGCCGCCGGCCCCGTCAGCCGGCGCCGCGTCGTCGCCGCGATCGGCCTGGCCGGGCTCGGCATCGGCTTCTACGACGGCCTGATCGGCCCCGGCACCGGCACCTTCCTCGTCCTCGCCCTGACCGCCCTGCTCCACCTCGACCTGGTCACGGCCTCCGCGACCGCGAAGATCGTGAACGTCGGTACCAATGCCGGCGCGCTCGCCGTCTTCGCGTCCAAGGGCGAGGTGATGTGGCAGCTGGCCGCGCTGATGGCCGTCTTCAACCTGATCGGCGGGATGGCGGGCGCCCGGATGGCGCTGAAGAAGGGCAGCGGCTTCGTGCGGGTCGTCCTGCTGACCGTGGTGTCCGCGCTGGTCGTCAAGCTCGGCCTGGAGCAGTGGGGCTAATCCCGGTCTTCGGGCCCGGAGCCTGCGGACGACCCGGAGCCTGCGGCGCGCGCGTCCTCACCGGCGGCCGGGTCCCGGTCCTGGCCCTCCGGCGCGGGCGGTTCGGGGCGCGGCTGCTCGCGGACGCCCGTGAGGTGGGCGAACACCACCACGTTGCCCTGGTAGCCGGTGCGCGGCGAGAAGCTGCCCCCGCAGGTGATCACGCGCAGTTCGGCGCGCGGCGCGGGCCCGTAGACGAGCCGGTCCGGGAAGGCCCCGGCGTCGTACACCTCCACGGCGTGGACGGTGAACACGGCCGTACGCCCGTCCTCGCGGGGCACCTCGATCAGGGCCCCGCGGCGTAGCGCGCCCAGCCGGTAGAAGACCGCCGGGCCGGTGGCGGTGTCGACGTGCCCGGCGATGACCGCGGTGCCGACGGCGCCGGGGGTGGTGCCGTCCCGGTACCACCCGGCCAGGTCGCGGCGCGCGGGCGGTGGGGCCGCCAGGCTGCCGTCGGCCTCCAGGTCGAGGCCCGTCAGCGGGGCGTCCACCCGGATGGCGGGAATCCGGATCCGCCGGGGCGGGGAGCCGGGGAGCGGGGCGGCGGCCCGTACGTCGAGGGGTTCGGCGGCGAGGGCGTCCGCCGGGGACGGCCGGGGCGGATGGACCGGCTCCGCGGAGCCGCTGGTGACCAACCAGATGCCGACGCAGGCGGTGAGCGCGACGAGCCCGGCGCGACCGGCGCCCGTACCGGTGCCGCGGGCCGCCAGGCGGCGGTGGTGCGGGGCGGGGCCGGGACGGTGGTGCGGGTGGTGTGGATGGTGCGGGTCATGGCGGTGGTGGCGGTCGTGGCCGGAGGTGCGCATGCGTGCCCCCTTGGTGCGGGTGCTTGCCGGTGGCGCGGGTGGTGCGGGTGCTCGTGGATGGTGCGAGTGCTCGTGGAATGGAAGGGGGCCGTCGCCCGGCCCCGCGAACGGGGGGGACCTCGCGGGGCGGGCGACGGCGGGGCGGTACCGGTCGGACCGCGGCCTGGGCCGCGGTGGGCGTCCGTCAGTTCCGCGTGCCGCTCGCCCGGCGACGCAGGAACCAGGTACCGCCGACGGCGGTCACGGCCAGTACGGCCGCTCCCGCCGCGATCTTGGTGGGGTCGACGGTCGTCGTCGTACCGCCGCCCACCCCCGTCCGGACGTGCCCCTGCGGGCCGTGCTCGGTGACGACCAGGTCACCCGTGGCGAACTTGCCGTCCGCACAGGTGGCGCCGATCTCGTAGGTGCCGGGCGAGGTGTCCCGGGAGACCTGGAACTGCCCGACGACCACCTCCGCGCGGGTGCCCGGGGCCAGCTTGAACCGGCCGCCGCCCACCGTGGACGCGTCCCCCTCGGCGTGGCTGCCGCGCCCGCAGGCGGAGGTGTTCACGGTGACCGTGGTGCCGGCGACGGCCGACTTGGGCCAGACCTCCAGCGGGGCGAAGTCCCCGGGTGCGAAGCTCCCCACGCCGAAGTCCGCGGCGGCCACCGCCCCCGCGACCGGACCGGCGAAGGCGACGCTGGTCAGTGCGGTGGCGGTGAGCACGTGGGCGGTGCGTCGGCGCACGGGTCCTCCTGGGAAACGGGGTCGTGTTCCGAGGTAAGCCCGGGTGCGCGCCGGGCGCCTCCTGATGGAATGTCAGATTCTGCCGCGGTCCGGGCGTGTCCCGCCATCACGGCACGTCAGGGCCGCTCAGCGGCCATCCGGGTGCCCCCGCCCCGTCCGGGTGACGGGGCGGGGCGGGGCGGCGCTTCAGCCGGGAGCCGGACCCGGCGGGAGCGTGAGCAGGGCGTACGCGCCCCCGTCGGCCGGATTGGACAGTTCCACCCGGGCTCCGATCACCTGGGCCTGCCCGAAGGCGATGGTCAGGCCGAGGCCGGTGCCCTGCCCCCGTTCGACCGTGCCGGTCAGGAACCGCTGGGGCCCTTCGCGCAGCAGCTGCTCCGGGTAGCCCTTGCCGTGGTCCCGCACCGCGACCGTGGTCCCGCGGACGGTGACCTCGACCGCGCCGCCGCCGTGCTTGCGGGCGTTGACGAGGAGGTTGCCGAGGATCCGCTCCAGCCGCCGCACGTCCGTCCGTACGTACGCACTCGTGTCCGCCCGCACCACCGTGTGCGCCAGCACCACCGCCCCCGCCCGGGCCCCCGTCCGGGTGATCGGGTCCGGGCGCGGTTGCGGCTGCGGAGGCGGATCCGGGAGTTCCGCCGTGAACCGGATGTCCGCGGCGACCCCCGACCGCTCGGTGATCGAGGCGACCAGCGGACCCAGCCGGTGCACGTCCAAGGCCGCCTCCTCCCGGTTCGAGTCCAGCCGCGCCACCTCCAGCAGGTCCTCCGTGAGGCTGCGCAGCGCGGCCACCCGGTCGCGCACCAGCTCGGTCGGCCGGCCCTCCGGCAGCAGCTCGGCCGCCGTGTGCAACCCGGTCAGCGGGGTGCGCAGCTCGTGCGCGACATCGGCCGTGAAACGCTGCTCGGCCTCCAGCCGGGACTGGAGGCTGGCCGCCATCATGTCCACGGCCGAGGAAAGGTCGGCCACCTCGTCGCGGGTTCCGGGCGCGCCCGGGGATCCGATCCGGGCGTCCAGATCGCCATCGGTGATCCGGCGGGCGGTCTCGGCCGCCGTCCGCAACCCCTTGCTGAGCCGGCTGGCCAGCAGGGCGCCGGCAACGGCCGCCAGCGTGACGACCGCCAGCCCGTACGCCACGAGCTGCTGGTCCAGATCGGCCAGCTCGCTCTGCTCCGCCGCCAGCGACTGGTGCACCGACAGGGTGTGCTTGCCGTCGATCGGGCGCGCGGCCCACACCGTGGGGTGGCCGCCGGACATGTCGATGTAGGTGCTGCGCCGCCCGGTGAGGGCCAGGTCGCGCAGCGAGGGCGGCAGGCCCGGGGCGTCGACCTCGCCGGCGGCCGCGCCCGTCTTGCCGGCATCGAGCCGGCCGGTCAGCTCGTAGAACTGGCGGACCCGGAAGAGCTCCACGGTCGCGCCCACGCGGGCGGCGTCCGACACCTGGTGGACGCGGGCCCGGTGGATGAAGGCGCCGATCGTGACCGCGACCAGCGAACAGCCGACGGCGAGCAGCACGGCGATCTTCCAGCGCAGGCCGAGGGAGCGCAGCCGGTGGCGACGGCGGAGCGGGAACCGACGGCGGAGCGGGAGGCGGCCGCGGGGCGGGAGGGGCGTCAACGGCCCGCCGCCCAGCCGCTGCCCGGGCCGGCGCCGGGCCCGGTTTCGGGATCCTTACCCGACCCGGGCTTGTGGTACCGCTTCTCCTCGCTGGCGACCGTCATCCGCGTGCCGTCCCAGCGGAACCGGGCGGCCTGCTCGATGCCCTCGTCGGGGGTCGTCCGCACGAGCAGGTCGGCGCCCATCGCCTCGACCTCCATGCGCAGACCGGTGGTGTAGAGGACGGACACGACCTGACCGTTGACCACCGTGTACACGCTGAGCACCGAGCGGCCGCTCTCCGTGTCGGCGGCGGCGATCAGTTCGAGGCCGCCGCTCCCGGTCAGGTCCTTGTAGACGGGCGGCCGGACCCCGGCCCGGCCGGGCGCGCTGATCGCCCCCTGGCGGGTGTACGGCCGCATCATCGGGTCGGCGTGCAGGATCTCCAGATACGACAGGGCCCCGAGCCCGCCCGCGGGCACCGGGGGAGCGCCCTTGAGCGGCTGTGGCGGCGGCACCCGGGTGCCGACCTCGACGCCGGGGGCCTGGTCCGTGTGTTCCGTCCAGGCGGGCCACAGCGGATCCGGCCGGGGCTGGGGCGACATGGGCGGCGCGGGTTCCCCCGGGGACAGCCCGCCGGGCGCGGCGCAGCCGCCGGCGGCGAGCGCGCAGGCGCACAGCAGGGCGGCGGTGAGGCGGCGGGACAACCGGGGTCGGCTCATGGGGGAGGGAGGGTGCCGTCGGGGTGAGGGGCGTGCGTACGGTGGACCGGGCGCGCGGCGCGGGGCCACCCGTCCGGGGTGTCCGTCCGGGATGGCCGGTCGGACGGTCCGGCCGGGCGCAACGGTCCGTTCCGCCCGGTCCGTACCGTTCTATCCGAGGGGTGTGACGCATGGCATCGGTCAATCGGCCAGAAGAACAGCCGCCGGTCGAAGAGGAGGAGCTGCCCTTCTTCGTCTACGGCACGCTGCGCCCCGGCGAGGTCAACCACGACGCCTTCCTGCGCGGACGCACCCGTTCCGAGGAGCCGGCCCGGCTCCCGGACGCGCTGCTCTACGACGGTCCCGGCTATCCCTACGCCGTCCGGTGCGCGGGCGCGCAGACGCTCGGGGAGCTGGTCGCCGCGGCGCCGGGGCAGTACGCGCGACTGCTGGCGGAGTTGGACCGGCTGGAGGAGTACCACGGGCCCGCCAGCCCGCTGAACCTCTACGAGCGGGTCCGGCGCACCACCCTGCGCCCCGACGGCACCACGGCCGCGGCCTGGGTCTACCTGGCCGCTCCGGAACTGGCGGACGCACTGGCCCGGGCCGGCACCCCGATCCCGGGCGGCGACTGGCTGAGCCGGAAGGGGCCGCTCCAAGAACCCGCGGAGCCCTAGGGGCTGGTTCCTCGGCGGACCCGGGTTCTAGAGGCCCTCGGCGCCGCGGTTGCGCAGGCGCTGGCCGTACTGCTGGAGCACCCACAGCTCTTGCTGGACGGCCGCGAGCTGCTCCGCCGGGGCGTTCGGGCCCAGCCGGGACATGGTGCCCTGGATGTCGTGGACCCGGCGGTCGACCGCGCGGAGCCGGACCTGGACCAGCTGGACCCCGGCGTAGATCTCGTCCACGGTCTTGGCGTGGATGGCCTCCACGGCCAGCTCGGTGACCATCGCGCGGACGGTGTCGTTGGGGGCGGCGTCGCGGACCCGGGCGAGGTAGTCGTCGGTGCCCAGGGAGGCGCCGCCCGCGTCCTGGATGGCCTGGCGGACCGTCGCGTACGGCGGCGCGGTGAACTCGTCGGGGCCGTAGGCGTCGAAGGCGGGGGAGACCAGGGCCGGGCGCTGCAGGGCCAGCTTGAGCAGCTCCCGCTCGGTGCGGTGGGCCGGGCTGCGCAGGTTCAGCGCGGGACCCGGGGTGTGCGCGGCCGCTTCCGGGGAGCCCTGGTCGTGCGCGGACCGGGTCCGGGCGCCCTGCTGATGACCGGAGCCCTGCTGCTGACCGTGGCCCTGCCCGGGGCGGCCGCCGCGTTCGCGGGCCCACCGGGCGACCTGGGAGACCCGCTTGACGACGAACTGCTCGTCGCGGATGCCCAGCATGCCCGCGAGCTGGACCGCCGACTCGTGCTGGATCGCGATGTTCTTGATGGCCGCGACCACCGGGGCCGCCTCGTCGAGCGCGGCCGCGCGGCCCGCCGGGTTCTCCAGGTTGTGCCGGGCCACCATCTGCCGCAGCGCGAACTCGAAGAGGGGGGTGCGGGAGGAGACGAGCGTGGCCACGGCGGCGTCGCCCTCGGCGAGCCGCAGGTCGCAGGGATCCATGCCGCCGGGCGTGATCGCGATGGAGGTCTCGGCGGCGAACTTCTGGTCGTCCTCGAAGGCCCGCAGCGCCGCCTTCTGCCCGGCCGCGTCACCGTCGAAGGTGAAGATCACCTCGGCGGTGGCGTTGTCCATCAGCAGTCGGCGCAGGATCTTGATGTGATCCCCGCCGAAGGCCGTGCCACAGGTCGCGATCGCGGTGGTGACCCCGGCCAGGTGGCAGGCCATGACGTCGGTGTAGCCCTCGACGACGACCGCGCTGGAGGTCTTCGCGATCTCCTTCTTGGCCAGGTCGATGCCGTAGAGGACCTGGGACTTCTTGTAGATGGGGGTCTCGGGCGTGTTGAGGTACTTGGGCCCGTTGTCGTCGTCGCGCAGCTTGCGCGCGCCGAAGCCGACCACCTCGCCGGTGATGTCGCGGATGGGCCACATGAGGCGGCCGCGGAAGCGGTCGATGGGCTTCCCGCTGCGGCTGTCCTGGGACAGGCCGGAGAGGATCAGTTCCTTGTCGGTGAAGCCCTTGCCGCGCAGGAACCGGGTGAGGTGGTCCCACCCGGCCGGGCTGTAGCCCACGCCGAAGTGCGCGGCCGCGGCCTGGTCGAAGCCGCGGGAGGCCAGGAACTTCCGACCGATCTCGGCTTCGGCCCCGTCCAGCTGGTCGACGTAGAACTGGGCGGCGGCCTTGTTCGCCTCGACCAGCCGGATGCGCTCGCCGCGCCCGCTCTGACCGGGGGTGTAGCCGCCCTCCTCGTACCGCAGGGTGATTCCGGCGGTGCCCGCCAGCCGCTCGACCGCCTCCGAGAAGGAGAGGTGGTCGATCTTCATGATGAAGTCGAGGGTGTCCCCGCCCGCCTGGCAGCCGAAGCAGTGGTAGAGCCCCTTGCTCGGGCTGACCTGGAAGGAGGGGGACTTCTCGTCGTGGAAGGGGCAGAGGCCCTTGAGGTTGCCGCCGCCCGCATTGCGGAGCTGGAGGTACTCGGACACGACGGCGTCGATCGGGACCGCGTCCCGGACCGCCTTCACATCGTCGTCGTTGATCCTGCCTGCCACGCGTGAAGTCTACGGCCGGGCTCGGACAATCCCACCAGCCGCCCCTCCCCTTCCCTTCCCGCCGCCGCGCGCCCGCAGGCCGCCGCGCCGCCGCGCCGCCGGGCGGCCTGCGGGCTACCCGGCCCGCTCCGCGGACGGGACCAGCGAGGACAGCGCGACGGTCGGGTCCGCCAGCGCGTCGCGGTCCACCTCCACCCCGGCGCGGATCAGCGCCTGGATGGGCTCGGTGACATCCCACACGTTCACGTTCATGCCGGCCAGCACCCGGCCCTCGGACAACCAGAAGGCGATGAACTCCCGCTTGGCCACGTCCCCGCGGATCACCACCTGGTCGTAGGCGCCGGGCGGGGCGTAGCCCGAGTACTCCAGACCCACGTCGTACTGGTCGGAGAAGAAGTACGGGACCCGGTCGTACGAGACTTCTTGGCCCAGCATGGCCCGGGCCGCGGCCGGTCCGCCGTTGAGCGCGTTCGCCCAGTGCTCGACCCGCAGCCGGGTCCCCATCAGCGGGTGGTGGGCGGCGGCCACGTCACCGGCGGCGAAGATGTCCGGATCCGAGGTCCGCAGCGAGGCGTCCACCGCGATGCCGCCCCCGTGCTCCCGGTCGACCAGGGCGAGCCCGGAGGTCTCGGCGAGCGCCGTGCGCGGCGCGGCGCCGATCGCGGCGAGCACCGCGTGCGCCGGGTGCTCCTCGCCGTCGTCGGTGTGGGCGGCGAGCACCATGCCGTCGCGGCCGCTGATCTCGGTGAGGCGGCCGCCGAAGTGGAAGCGGACGCCGTGCTCGGCGTGCAGGTCGGCGAAGACCCGGCCCAGCTCCGGGCCGAGCACCCCGTGCAGGGGGGTCGCCTCCGGTTCCACGATGGTGACCTCGGCGCCGTAGCCGCGGGCGGCGGCCGCGACCTCCAGGCCGATCCAGCCCGCTCCGGCGATCAGCAGGTGGCCGTTCTCCCGGCCCAGGGTGGCCAGCACCCCGCGCAGCCGCTCCGCGTGGGCGAGGCGGCGCAGGTGGTAGACCCCGGCCAGATCGGTGCCGGGGATGTCGAGGCGGCGCGGCTCGGAGCCGGTGGCCAGCAGCAGCCGGTCGTAGTGCACCACGGTGCCGTCGCCGAGGACGACCTTCTTGGCGTCCCGGTCCACCTGGACGGCGGGCTGGCCGAGATGGAGTTCGACGTCCGCACGGGCGTACCAGGCCGCCTCGTGCACGAAGACGCTCTCGCGCTCCTCCTTGCCCGCGAGGTACCCCTTCGAGAGGGGCGGCCGTTCATAGGGGTGGTCGCGCTCGTCACCGATCAGGATGACCCTGCCGGTGAACCCTTCTGACCTCAGCGTCTCAGCCGCTTTCGCTCCGGCCAGCCCTCCGCCGACGATGACAAACGTCCGGTGTGCGTCGACCACCTGATGCCTCCTCATAACCTCTCCGCCACATGCGACCACATGCGAGCGTCCCGCACTGAGCCTGCCGCGTGAAGGGGGAGTGGCCCGATCGGCTCACCTCCCGGCGCGTCGCGGGCGCAGCGCGATGCGGGAGTGCAAGGAGCGGGCCGCGGCGTCCGTGAGGCAGGCGATCTGGTCGATGACCGCGCGTTTGCGGGCCTTGTCGTCCGGCGCGGCGTCGAAGATCGCCCGGAACTGGGGGTCCAGTCCCTCGGGGGCGCGGGCGCTGAGCGCTTCGGCGAGTTCGGCCAGGACGATGCGCTGGTCCGCCCGCAGGCGCTCCTGTTCGTCGCGCTGCATGACGTACAGGTCGGCGACCGCCTTCAGGACGGCGCACTCGTTGCGCGCCTCGCGGGGGACCACCAGTTCGGCGGAGTACCGGGTGAGCCGGCCGGTGCCGTAGGCGGCGCGGGTGGCGCCTTCCGCGGCCAGGCAGAAGCGGCCGATCAGCTGGCTGGTGGCGTCCTTGAGGCGGGCCTGGGCGACCGCCGAGCCGTCGTAGCCGTGCGGCCACCACTCCTGTTCCATCAAACGGTCGAGGGCCGCGCGCAGTTCCTCGGGATCGGTGTCCGCCGGTACGTAGCGCCCGATGGCGACCCGCCAGATCTCGGCCCGCTCGGGCTCGGCGAAGAGCAGGTTGGGGTCGAGGTGGCCCGCGTGCAGGCCGTCCTCGAAGTCGTGGACGGAGTACGCCACGTCGTCGGCCCAGTCCATGACCTGGGCCTCGAAGCACTTGCGGTCGGCCGGCGCGCCGCGGCGCAGCCACTCGAAGACCGGCAGGTCGTCCTCGTAGGCGCCGAACTTCACCGAGCCGGGGTCGGTGGGGTGGTCGCCGCGGGCCCACGGGTACTTGGTGGCGGCGTCGAGGCAGGCCCGGGTGAGGTTCAGGCCGACGCTGACCAGCTCGCCCGTGTCCGGATGCGGGGCGAACCGCTTGGGCTCCAGCCGGGTCAGCAGGCGCAGGGACTGCGCGTTGCCCTCGAAGCCGCCGCAGTCCTTGGCGAACTCGTTGAGCGCCTCCTCGCCGTTGTGCCCGAAGGGCGGGTGGCCCATGTCGTGCGAGAGGCAGGCGGCTTCGACGAGGTCGGGGTCGCAGCCCAGCGCCCAGCCGAGCTCCCGACCGACCTGGGCGCATTCCAGGGAGTGCGTGAGGCGGGTGCGGGGGCTGGCGTCCCAGTCGTAGGAACGGGTGCCGGGGGTGACCACCTGGGTCTTCCCGGCGAGGCGGCGCAGCGCGGCGGAGTGCAGCACGCGGGCCCGGTCGCGCTGGAAGGCCGTGCGGCCCGGGCGTTTGTCGGGCTCGGTGGCCCAGCGCTCGATCGCGGCCGGATCGTACGAGCCGGGTGAGGGGACGAGGGTGGTGCCTTCCATGCCTTCCATGCTCAGACGTTAACCGGAGACACCGACAATCGGAGCAATCCGAACGAAGGCGGTCCTGCGGCGGTCCTACGGCAGCCCTACGCGGTGGCCAGTTCTCGCGGGTCCGGGTGGCCGGAGCGGCGGTCCGCGGCGGTTCGCGCGTGGTCCGTGAGCCGCCCGGCCAGGGCGTCGTCGTAGCGCCGCAGGACGAGCCGGGCGAGCGCCGGGTGGGCGCCCAGCGGGTCGGCGGCCGGGCCGGGGGCGACCGCCGCGCACTGGGCGGCGAAGCGGCCGGGTGCGGTGAAGTACGAGGCCACGGCGGCCCGGTGGTGGCCGCGGGCGGCGAGGGCGCGCAGCGCCTCGGGCACGCTCGGTGCGGCGGCGGAGGCGTGGGCGGCGATGACGGGGACCCCGCCGAGGCGTTCGGAGAGCAGCGCGGCGGTGCGGCGGGTGTCGGCGGCCGAGTCCGGGTCGCGGGATCCGGCGGCGGCCAGGACGGCGGCGGTGCCCGGGGTCCAGCCCGCTTCGAGCAGCCGGTCGCGCAGCACCTCGACGAGCAGTGGGTGCGGGCCGAGCGGGGCGGCGACGCGCACGTGCAGGTGGGGCGCGCGGGCGGCGGCCGCCGGCAGGTCGTGCTTGACGTGGTGGCCGCGGCCGAGGAGCAGCGGTACGAGCACCGCCGCGCCGGGGTCGAGGGCGTCGAGCGCGGTGTCCAGCAGGGGTTCGTTCAGCTCGATGTGGCCGAGCCGGACCCGCAGTCGCGGGCGGAGGTCGCGGACGCGGTCGAGCAGGGCCGAGACGGTGTGCAGGGCGCGGGGGTCGCGGCTGCCGTGGGCCACGGCGACGAGGGTGGGCTGCATGTGTGGGCTCCGTGGGGCCGGGCCCGCGGCGGTCGCACGCCGCGGAGCTGGGTGCCGAGCTGGGCCGTGATCCGGGTCAGCAGATCCGTGGTGGAGGCGGGGGGAAACGATTCGGGAGGGTGCGCGGGCTCCGTCATGGACCGATCCTGACGGGTGCAGGTTGCCGGGTCGTTGCGTCGGAGTGACGGACGTTTTCCAGGTGCTCACCCGCTCATTCGTACGAGTGAAAGGTGCGGTGGGCGGAACTGGGGCGCCGGTCCGGTTCGTCAACTTGTGCGAATGGTGTGGATCGCAGGGAGCGGACCGCAGCGGGTGGACCGCAGGGAGCGGGCCGCGAGGAGAGGGCACGGGGGGATCGGTCGTGGGGTTCAGGTCGAGGTTCGGGTCAGGGTCGGGGTCAGGTTCGGGGACGGGGACGGGGGCGGGGTTGGATTCGGGGGTGGGCGCCGGGTCGGGTTCCGGTGCGCGGTCGGGATGGGGCACGGTGCGGACGCGGCGCAGGGTGGTCCAGGGGGTGATGCTCGGGTGCGTGCTGGCGCTGCTGCCTTCGGCGTGGACGCACGCGGTGGCGGGGGACCGGCTGCGCACGACGGCGGATGCGCCCGCCGCCGAGGTGGCGGTGGTCTTCGGGGCGGGCCTGTGGGACGGGCAGCCGACCCCGTACCTGGCGAACCGGCTGGACGCGGCGGCCGCGCTGTACCGGGCGGGCCGGGTCAAGGTGGTGCTGGTCACGGGGGACAACAGCCGCAGCGACTATGACGAGCCGGACGCGATGCGCGCCTACCTCACGCGGCACGGGGTGCCGGACGGGCGGATCGTCAGCGATTTCGCCGGCTTCGACACCTGGGACTCCTGTGTGCGTACCCGGGAGATCTTCGGGGTGCACCGGGCCGTGTTGATCAGTCAGGGCTTCCACATACGCCGGGCGGTGGCGCTCTGCGAGTCGGCGGGCATCGAGTCCTACGGGGTGGGGGTCGACCAGGCGCATGACGCGACCTGGTACTACGGCGGCGTCCGCGAGGTGTTCGCCTCGGGCAAGGCGGCGGTGGACGCCGTGTTCAAGCCGCAGCCGCACTTCCTGGGACCCAAGGAGGAGGGGGTGTCGCGGGCCCTGGCCGCTCTGGCAGACTGACGCCGCTCGGCGGTTATGCCGATTAGTCATATCCCTATCTGTAAGAGGTGTGGAACCGTGGCTGTTGTGGATCTGAGCGGCAAGGTCGTCGTCATCACCGGTGGGGCCCGCGGGCTGGGCGCCGCGGCGGCGCAGGCCGTCGTCGACGGCGGCGGCCGAGTGGTGATCACCGATGTGCTGGAGGACGAGGGAGCCGCCACGGCGGAGAAGCTGGGCGACGCGGCGCGCTTCCTGCGGCACGACGTGACCAGCGAGAGCGACTGGCGGGCCGCGCTGGACCACGCGCTCGCCGAGTTCGGCCGGATCGACGGGCTCGTCAACAACGCGGGGATATCCACCGGCCAGTACCTGGAGCACGAGAGCGTCGAACACTTCCGCCAGGTCGTCGAGATCAACCTGGTCGGCGTCTTCATCGGCATCAAGACCGCGATCCCGCTGCTCCGGGCCCAGGGCGGCGGCTCCATCGTCAACATCTCCTCGGCCGCGGGCCTCACCGGCCTCGCGCTCACCGCCGGGTACGGCGCTTCCAAGTGGGGGGTGCGCGGCCTGTCGAAGATCGGCGCGGTCGAGCTGGCCGAAGCGAGGATCCGGGTGAATTCCGTCCACCCCGGCATGACGCTCACCCCGATGACCGCCCCCGTCGGCATCGAAGCGGGCGAGGGCAACTACCCCGGCGCCCCGATGGGCCGGGTCGGCGCCCCTGAGGAGATAGCCGCGGCCATCGCCTTCCTGCTCTCCGACGCCGCGGGCTACATGACCGGGGCCGAGCTGGCCGTGGACGGCGGATGGACGGCTGGGCTCACCGTCCGCCACCTCACCGGACAGTGATCGGGCCGCCTCACCGGGCGGTGGGGCGGGCGCTGAGGTCGACGTACCCGACGTGTAACGGGGAGCGGCGGCCCGCGTAACAGCCCGCCCGCAAGGTGGCCCTATGCACCCTCGGGACCCCGCCACCGCCACCACCGGCAGCACCCCGGCCCCGGCCGCGGCCGCGACCGGTGTCACCGCCACGCACTGTCCGTACTGCGCCCTGCAGTGCGGCATGAACCTCCGCCCCGGGCCGGGCGCGGAGGGCGAGGGCACCACCGTGACGGTGGAGGAGCGGGCGGACTTCCCCGTCAACCGGGGCGCGCTGTGCGGCAAGGGCCGCACCGCCCCCGCCGTGCTCTCCTCCCGGGTGCGCCTGACCCAGCCGCTCATCCGCACCCATGCCGGGCAGCTGGAACCGGCCACCTGGGAGGAGGCCCTCGACGCCGTCGCCGAGGGCCTGGCCCGCACGAGCCGTACGCACGGGCCGGACGCGGTCGGCGTGTTCGGCGGCGGCGGGCTCACCAACGAAAAGGCCTACGCGCTCGGCAAGTTCGCCCGGGTCGCCCTGGGCACCTCGCAGATCGACTACAACGGCCGCTTCTGCATGTCCTCGGCCGCCGCAGCCCACCAGCGCGCCTTCGGCCTCGACCGGGGTCTCCCCTTCCCCCTGGAAGACATCCCGCGCACCGGCTGCGTGATCCTGGTCGGTTCCAACCTCGCCGAGACCATGCCGCCCGCCCTGCGCTACCTCACCGAGCTGAAGGAGAACGGCGGCACGCTGATCGTCATCGACCCGCGCCGCACCCGCACCGCCGAACAGGCCGACCTGCACCTCGCCCCGCGCCCCGGCACCGACCTCGCGCTCGCCCTCGGCCTGCTGCACCTGGTCGTCGCGGAAGGGCGCACCGACGACGCCTTCATCGCCGCCCGCACCACCGGCTGGTCCGAAGCCCGGGCCGGCGTCATGGCCCACTGGCCGGAGCTGGTGGAGCGCCTGACCGGGGTGCCGGTGCCCCGGCTGCGCGAGGCGGTCCGGATGTTCTGCGCACCGGAAACCGCCATGGTGCTCACCGCGCGCGGCCCCGAGCAGCACTCCAAGGGCACCGACACCGTCGGCGCGTGGATCAACCTGTGCCTGGCGACGGGCCGCGCGGGGCGCCCGTACTCCGGCTACGGCTGCCTCACCGGCCAGGGCAACGGCCAGGGCGGCCGGGAGCACGGTCAGAAGGCCGACCAACTCCCCGGCTACCGCAAGCTCACCGATCCGGCCGCCCGCGCGCACGTCGCCGGGGTCTGGGGCGTGGACCCGGACAGCCTGCCCGGGCCCGGGCGCAGCGCGTACGAACTCCTCGACGCGCTCGGCACCGACGTCCGGGCCCTGCTCCTCATGGGCTCGAACCCGGTGGTCTCCGCCCCGCGCGCCGCCCACATCGAGGAACGCGTGCGCGCCCTGGACTTCCTGGCCGTCGCCGACGTGGTGCTGTCGGAGACGGCGGCCCTGGCGGACGTGGTGCTGCCGGTCACCCAGTGGGCCGAGGAGAGCGGCACCACCACCAACCTGGAGGGCCGCGTCCTGCTGCGCCGCCAGGCCCTCACCCCGCCACCGGGGGTCCGCAGCGACCTCCACGTCCTGCACGGACTCGCCGGCCGGCTCGGGGTGGAGAAGGGGTTCCCCACGGACCCCGAGGAGGTCTTCGAGGAGCTCCGCCGCGCCTCCTCCGGCGGCCCGGCGGACTACGCGGGCATCTCCTACGCCCGCATCGAGGCGGAACAGGGCGTCTTCTGGCCCTGCCCCGCCGCCCCGGAACCGGACGCAGACACCCCCGACACCGCCACCGACACCGCCACCGCCGCCCCCACCGCACCGCACCCCGGGACACCGCGGCTCTTCCTCGACCGCTTCGCCACCGACGACGGGCGGGCGCGGTTCGTCGCCGTCTCGCACCGGGACGCCGCCGAGGTGCCGGACGAGGAGTACCCGGTCCTGCTCACCACCGGGCGGGTGGTGGCCCAGTACCAGTCGGGCGCCCAGACCCGGCGGGTCGCCGAGCTGAACGCGGCCGCCCCCGGGCCCTTCGTCGAACTCCACCCGCGGCTCGCGGCCCGCGTCGGCGCCCAGGAGGGCCGTCCGCTGGTCGTGGTCTCCCGCCGCGGCCGGGTGGTCGCCCCGGCCCGCATCACCGACGCCATCCGTGCGGACACCGTCTTCATGCCCTTCCACTGGCCGGGCGAGGGGCGGGCCAACACCCTCACCAACGCCGCCCTGGACCCCGTCTCCCGGATGCCGGAATTCAAGGTCTGCGCGGTCCGCGTCGAAGCCCTCACCGACCCGCCGGCCCCGAACGAGCCTGCGGGTCAATACACCTAGGGCGCGCCCTCCGCGAACACCGGTGTCAGGAGGGCGAGCAGGCGCCGCGCGTGCCCCTCCGCGGTGGCGTCGGGTCCGGCGGTGAGCGCGGGGTACTCCTTGCGGAACTCGTCCCAGTCCGCCTCGGCGAGACCCGCGAAGGCCTCCGGGGTGACGGGCAGCAGGACGCCCCCGGCCCCCTCCCACTCCCCGGACCGGCGGAAGACGTCCTCCAGCAGCGCGTGCGGCAGGGAGCAGTGCTCGGCCAGCAGCGTCGCGTCGTAGAGGTCCTTGCCCTGCGGGTACAGGTCGCAGGCCAGCCACATCAGCTTCCAGGCCAGCGAGAGTTCCTTCGTGGCCCCGAGCAGCCGCACCCCGGCGACCCGTACCGGTTCGGGTACGACCGGCAGCGCCTCGTTGAAGACGAAGTCCAACTGGACCTGCCCGCCCGGCAGGCCGGGTGCGGACCAGGGCAGCACCAGACGGCGGCCCGGGACGCGTTCGTAGGTCCAGATGTACTCCGAGACGGCGTCGGACGCCGCGATCACCGGCGCGCCGCCCGCTTCCCGCGCCGACTCCTCGGCCGCCGCCGCGACGGCGTCGAGCATCCGGTCCGTCCGCTCCTCCTCGATCTGCCGGTCCGCCGGTACGACGACGAAGTCGAGGTCGTGCGGCTCCCGCGCGGCCGGGCCGAACCACTGCTTCATCAGCATGCTGCCGCGCAGGACGAGCGAGTCCGACCAGCCGCTGGCGCCGACGGCCCGCAGCGCGATGTCCATCGCGCCGCGCCGGGCCCGCTGCCAGGCCTCGTGCACCGCGGGGTCGGAGATCTCCGGGTCGAGCGGGCGGAAGGCGCCCGCGAAGTGCTTGAGGGCCGGGTCGAAGCCCAGGCCGCTCCCGCTCCCGCCGGTGCCGACACCCGTGTCGGATGCGCTGTCGGAGCGGCCCGTCGCCAGGGTCCGGGGGTAGTTGTCCGCCCGGCGCCGCCGCTCCGACGCCGGCTCCGCCGGGTCGTCCGGCCCGCCGCGGATCGACGGCTTCCACTCGGTACCGCTCATCGTGCGTCCCCCTCCTCGTGCCCCAGGGCCTCCGGGCTCGCCGGCCTCTCCGGGATCTCCTCGATCCAACCGTCGTCCACCGACAGGTCGCTGTCGTACAGCACGAACTCCCGCTCCTGCGCGCGGATCTCGTACCCCGCCCCACCCAGTTCCGCGGCCAGCGCGGCGCAGGCCGCCGCGGCCGCCCGCCGCGATCCGCGCCACCGCTGGGTCACGAACCGCTCGTGGTGCTCCCCGCCGGCCGGCAACTGCCGTGCGTTCCACGACAGGTGGGCCCCGTGCGGGGCGACCAGGGCCTCCAGGGCCGGCCGGTCGAAGGCGGTCGGCAGGCGCAGCTTGAGGTGGTGCTCGAAGTACCCGCCCCCCGGACCCGGGAGGTCCGTGGTCCAGGGCACCGTCTCCACCTTCACCCGCACCGGGTCGAAGCCGGCGGCCCGCAGCTCGGGCAGCAGGGTCCGGTGGCCCGTGCGGTCGGGCAGGGTCAGCATCGGCTGCGACACCATCCGGCCCCGCGCCAGGACGATGTGGGTCACCTTCAACCGCCGCTCGCCGGACCAGGCTTCGAGGCGGGCCAGGGTCGTCGGATCCGGGCAGCGCACCGTCACGTGGGTCTCGTACGAGGACATGGCGTCGATCATCTCGGACATGCGTCCGATCCGCATCGGGGTTCCCGTCGGGGGGTAACCATCCGGTCACGCACCGGACTCAGAAAGTGTCCGCACGCCCCTCGTGGCAGCGATGTGTCGTACCCCACACTGAGTTGCGGTGCCTGAGTCCTCGGAGCCCTGGAGGTCGCCCCCGTGCAGACCCAGACCCTGTCCGTGACCGAAACCGCAGTGGCGCCGGAAGCCGCAGGCGCCGCGGAAGAGCCCGAGCCCGAGGTCGAGGCCGTGGACGAAGAGCCCGAGGCGCCGGAGCTGATCGAGCTGGTGCCGACGCAGCGCAGGCGCAACGACAGCAGCGCCGGGAGCGGGCCGTCCGCCGACCTGTTCCGGCAGTACCTGCGCGAGATAGGCAGGATCCAACTGCTCACCGCGGAGGAGGAGGTCGAACTCGCACGGGCCGTGGAGGCGGGGCTGTTCGCCGAGGAGAAGCTGGGCACCGCGACCGGCCTCGACACCCGCCTCGTCCTGGACCTCGACAAACTGGTCGTCATGGGCCGGATGGCCAAGCGCCGCCTGATCGAGGCGAACCTGCGGCTGGTCGTGTCCGTCGCGAAGCGGTACGTGGGCCGCGGGCTCACCATGCTCGACCTCGTGCAGGAGGGGAACCTCGGGCTCATCCGGGCCGTTGAGAAGTTCGACTATGCCCGCGGGTACAAGTTCTCCACCTACGCCACCTGGTGGATCCGGCAGGCCATGTCCCGCGCGCTGGCCGACCAGGCCCGCACCATCCGCGTGCCCGTCCATGTGGTGGAGCTGATCAACCGGGTCGTCCGCGTGCAGCGCCGCATGCTGCAGGAGCGCGGGTACGAGCCCACGGCCGAAGAGGTCGCCGCCCACCTGGAGCTGACGCCCGAGCGGGTCCTGGAGGTGCTGCGGCTCGCCCAGGAGCCGGTCTCGCTGCACGCCCCCGTGGGCGAGGAGGACGACGTCGCCCTCGGCGACCTGATCGAGGACGGGGACGCCGCCTCGCCCGTGGAGTCCGCCGCGTTCTTCCTGCTGCGCGAGCACCTGGAGGCCGTGCTCTCCACCCTCGGCGAGCGCGAGCGGAAGGTGGTGCAGCTGAGGTACGGGCTCGCCGACGGCCGTCCCCGGACCCTGGAGGAGATCGGGCGGATCTTCGGCGTGACCCGCGAGCGGATCCGCCAGATCGAGTCCAAGACCCTCAACAAGCTGCGCGACCACGCCTTCGCCGACCAACTGCGCGGCTACCTGGACTGACACGGCACCGCCGCAGCGACGCCCGGGACTGCCGCAGCGACGCCCGGGACGGCCGAAGGGGGCGCCCGGGACGGCCGAAGGGGGCGCCCCGAAGGACGCCCCCTGGCCCACCACACCCCGCGCCGGACCGGCGCGCCGGGTCAGTCGACCTCGGCCACCGCCTGCGCGAACTGCGCCGCGTACAGGCGCGCGTACGCACCCTCCGCCGCCAGCAGTTCCTCGTGCGTGCCCTGCTCCACGATCGAGCCGTTCTCCATCACGAGGATCACGTCGGCGTCGCGGATCGTCGACAGCCGGTGCGCGATCACGAAGGACGTGCGACCGGCCGCCAGCCGGGCCATCGCCTTCTGGATCAGCACCTCCGTACGCGTGTCGACCGAGCTGGTCGCCTCGTCCAGCACCAGGATCACCGGATCGGACAGGAACGCCCGCGCGATCGTGATCAGCTGCTTCTCGCCGGCGCTGACGCCCGCGCCCTCGTCGTCCAGCACGGTGTCGTAGCCGTCCGGCAGGGTGCGGATGAAGCGGTCCGCGTGCGCTGCGCGCGCGGCCTCCTCGATCTCCGCGCGCGTCACCGCGCGCGCGGAGGAGGCGCCGTACGCGATGTTCTCGGCGATGGTGCCGCCGAAGAGCCAGGTGTCCTGGAGCACCATGCCGATGCCCGAGCGCAGCTGCTCGCGGCTCATCTTCGCGATGTCCACCCCGTCGAGGGCGATCCGGCCGCCCGTGACCTCGTAGAACCGCATCAGCAGGTTGACCAGCGTGGTCTTGCCCGCGCCCGTCGGGCCGACGATCGCGACCGTGTGGCCGGGCTCGACGGACAGCGACAGGTTCTCGATGAGCGGCTTGTCCGGGTCGTAGCGGAAGGAGACCTTCTCCAGCGAGACCGCCCCGCGGACCTCCTCCGCAAGGTCCTGGACCACCGAGTCGGCCTCCTGCTCCTCGGCGTCGAGCAGCTCGTAGACCCGCTCCGCCGAGGCCACGCCCGACTGCACCAGGTTGGCCATCGACGCGAGCTGCGTCAGCGGCATCGAGAACTGGCGCGAGTACTGGATGAAGGCCTGCACGTCACCGATCGACAGGGTGCCCGAGGCGACCCGGAGCCCGCCGACGACCGCGACCAGCACGTAGTTGATGTTCGAGACGAAGAACATCACGGGCTGCATGATCCCGCTGACGAACTGCGCCTTGAAGGAGGCCCGGTACAGCGCCTCGTTCTGCTCGGCGAAGGTGGCCGCGGACTCCTGCTGACGCCCGAAGACCTTCACCAGCGTGTGCCCCGAGTACATCTCCTCGATGTGCGCGTTGAGCGTGCCGGTGACCTTCCACTGCGCCACGAACTGCGGCTGTGACTTCTTGCCGATCTTCGCCGCGATGAAGATCGCCATCGGCACCGTCACCAGCGCGACCAGCGCCAGCAGCGGCGATATCCAGAACATCATCGCCAGCACACCGACGATCGTCAGCAGCGAGTTCAGCAGCTGCCCCATCGTCTGCTGGAGCGTCTGACCGATGTTGTCGATGTCGTTCGTGGCGCGGCTGAGCACCTCGCCGCGCTTCTGCTGGTCGAAGTAGGCCAGCGGCAGCCGCGAGAGCTTGCCCTGGAGCTCCTCGCGCATCCGGAACAAGGTCCCGTTCATCACGCGGTTCGCCAGCCGGGTCGCGACCAGCATCAACAGGCCGGCCGCCGTGAAGGCGGCCAGCGCCCAGAGCGCGACCGTGCCGACGCCGCCGAAGTCGATCCCCTGACCCGGCGTGAAGTCGGTCCCGGACAGCATGTCGGCCATGCCGCCCTCACCCTTGGCGCGCAGTCCCTCCAGGGCCTGCTCCTTGGTGATGCCACGCGGCATGTTCCGGCCCACGAGCCCGGCGAACACCAGGTCGGTCGCCTTGCCGAGGATCTTCGGGCCGACCACCGAGCAGGCGACGCTGCCGATGACCGCGACGACCATGCCCCACAGCGGGGCCCGGTCCTTCGTCAGCTGCGCCAGCAGCCGCTTGCCGGAATTCTTGAAGTCCAGGGACCGCGTCGTCGGCGGTCCCATCATCATCCGTCCACCGGGCCCGCTCATGCGGCCTCCGCCTCCGTCAGCTGGGAGAGCACGATCTCCCGGTAGGTCTCATTGCCGGCCATCAGTTCGTGGTGGCGTCCCTCGCCCACCACCCGGCCCTCGTCCAGCACGATGATCCGGTCCGCGTCGCGGATCGTGGACACGCGCTGGGCGACGATGACGACGGTCGCGTCCTCGGTCTCGCGGGCGAGCGCCGCGCGCAGCGCCGCGTCCGTCGCGTAGTCCAGGGCCGAGAAGGAGTCGTCGAAGAGGTAGATCTCGGGGCGCTGCACCAGCGTGCGGGCGATCGCCAACCGCTGGCGCTGGCCGCCGGAGACGTTCGTTCCGCCCTGGGTGATGGGAGCCTCCAGGCCGCCCTCCAGCTCGGACACGAACCCCTTGGCCTGGGCCACTTCCAGGGCCTGCCACAGCTCCTCGTCGCTCGCCCCGGGGCGCCCGTAGCGCAGGTTGGAGGCGACGGTTCCGGAGAAGAGGTACGGCTTCTGCGGCACCATGCCGACCGTCTTGGCCAGCAGCGCCGGATCGAGGCGCCGGACGTCCTCGCCGTCGACCAGCACCTCGCCGCCCGTCACGTCGAACAGCCGCGGTACGAGCCCCAGCAGCGTGGACTTGCCGCTGCCCGTGGACCCGATGACCGCGGTCGTCTCGCCGGGCCGCGCCACGAGGTCCACCCCGCGCAGCACGGACGCCTCGGCGCCCGGGTAACGGAAGTCGGCCCCGCGCAGCTCCAGCTGCCCGTGCCGGGCCAGCTCGCGCACCGGATCGGCGGGCGGCGTCACGCTGGTCTCGGTGTCCAGGACCTCCTGGACGCGCTCCGCGCAGACCTCGGCGCGCGGCACCATCATGAACATGAAGGTGGCCATCATCACGGACATGACGATCTGCATCAGGTAGGCGAGGAAGGCGGTCAGCTGACCGATCTCCATCCCGCCGCTGTCGATGCGCATCGCCCCGAACCAGATCACGGCGACACTGGAGATGTTCACGACGAGGATGACCGTCGGGAACATCAGCGCGAGCAGCTTGCCCGACGCCAGGGAGACCGCGGTCAGGTCGGCGTTGGCCTGCCGGAAGCGGTCCTTCTCGTAGTCGTCGCGGACGAAGGCGCGGATCACCCGGTTGCCGGTGATCTGCTCGCGCAGCACCCGGTTCACCGTGTCCAGCCGCGTCTGCATGAGGCGGAAGAGCGGACGCGTCTTCCAGACGATCGCGCCCACCGCGATGCCGAGTACCGGCACGACGGCCGCCAGCACGCTCGACAGCTTCAGGTCCAGGGACAGGGCCATCCCGATGCCACCGACGCACATGATCGGCGCCGAGACCATCAGGGTGAAGGACATCAGGACCAGCATCTGGATCTGCTGGACGTCATTGGTCGTACGGGTGATCAGCGAGGGCGCCCCGAAGTGGCCCAGCTCCCGTGCGGAGAAGCTCTGTACCCGGTCGAAGACCGCGCCGCGGATGTCACGGCCGACGGCGGCCGCGGTGCGGGCACCGAAGTACACCGCGCCGACGTTGCACACCAGCTGCACGAGCGACACGCCGAGCATCAGTGCGCCGAAGGACAGGATGTAGCCGGTGTCACCGTTGACGACACCGTTGTCGATGATGTCCGCGTTGAGCGTGGGGAGGTACAGGCTGGCGCTGGTCTGCAGCAGCTGGAGCAGGACCAACAAGGCGATGGGTTTCCGGTACGGACCCAAATAGGTCCGCAGAAGTCGTATGAGCACGCGCAGGCTCCGGTCGGCAAGATCGAGGGGGTTCACTCCATCTTCGGCCAACCGGGCACGTGATCCCCACCCTTTTTCGCAAAGCCGGGTCAAAAGGAGTACGCCGGGCCCGCGAGCCCCGCGCCGCTCTCGGACCTGGCGCGAGTCCCGCGCCGCCCTCAGACCTGGAAGGCTCCGGGGTGGATCTGCTCGCGCGTCGCGACGTACTGCTGGCGCACGGCCTGCCACACCGCGAGGTCCTCGCCCGGTTCGAAGACCTGCCCCGCGGGGGCGGGCCACACCGGCGGGGTGTGCGGGGCGAGCGTGCCCTGCGCCACACCGAGCGCCCACGCCGCCTGGCGCGCCGCACCCAGCGCCGCGTAGTCCGCGGGCTGCGGTACGACGATCTGCGTGCCGAACAGTCCCGGCGCGGCCGCCTGCACCGCGGGCAGCTCGGCCGCCGCGCCCAGCAGGAAGACCCGACGGATCTCCACGCCCCGGGTGCGCAGCACGTCGAGGGCGTCCACCAGCCCGCACAGCATGCCCTCGAAGGCCGCCCGCGCCAGGTGCTCCGGCTTCATCGAGTCGCGCCGCAGGCCCGACAGGGTCCCGGCGGCGTGCGGCAGGTTCGGGGTCCGCTCGCCCTCCAGGTACGGCAGGAGCACGAGCCCGTGCGCGCCCGGCGTCGACTTCAGGGCCAGCTCGGACAGCTCTTCCAGGTCGGTGCCCAGCATCTCGGCGGTGCCGCGCAGGGCCCGTACCGCGTTGGAGGTGTTCACCACCGGCAGGTGCATTCCGGTGGCGTCGGCGAGCGAGGTGATCAGGCCGTTCGGCTCCGACAGCGCCTCGTGGTGCACGGCCATCACGGAACCGGACGCGCCCAGGGAGACCACCGCGTCGCCCGGGCCGAGCCCGAGGCCGAGGGCCGCGGCCATGGTCTCGCCCGTACCGGCGGAGATCAGCAGGCCCTCCGGGGTGGTGCCCGCGGCGTCGGCCGGACCGAGCACCTCGGGCAGCATCGCCCGGTGACCGAGCGCCAGCTCGACGAGGTCGGGGCGGTAGGAACCGGTGGCCGTCGACCACCAGCCGGTGCCGGAGGCGCCGCCGCGGTCGGTGGTGCGCCGCGCCGGGCGGCCCAGCAGCTGCCAGACGAGCCAGTCGTGCGGGGACATCAGGAGCGCCACGCGCCGCGCCGCCTCGGGCTCGGCGCGCGCCAACCAGGCCAGTTTGGCGATCGGCTGCGCGGAGTGCGGGACGGATCCGACGGCTTCCGCCCAGACCCGACGGCCGCCGTGGCCCTCGGTGGCGAGTGCCTCGATGAGGTCGGCGGCGGCGACCTGGCCGCGCTTGTCGTTGCCGACGAGGGCCGGTCGTACGAGCGTCCCCTGGTTGTCCAGCGCGAGCAGCCCGTGCTGCTGCGCGGAGACGCCGATGGCCTGCACCCCTTCGAGCAGCCCGCCGCCCGCGGCTTCGCCGAGCGAGAGCAGCCAGGCCTGGGGGTCGGTCTCGTGGGGGTTCGCGCCGTCGGGTTCGGACCCGCCGTGCTGCGGATGGGGTGCGTACCCCTGGCGCAGCACGGCGCCCGTGTCGGTGTCGCAGACGACGATGCGAGTGAAGGTGGAAGAGCTGTCCAGCCCGGCGACTATCCCCATGGGGTGAATTCTGCCGCACCGCCGGACGGCCGTGTCCGCCGCGGTCCGGTGGGCCCCACTCCGCTTCGGCCGCGGCCGTCAGCTGTCGCCGAAGCTGTCGCCGTCAGGTGTTGCTGGTGCCCCACTCGTCGTCGGCGCCGGAGCCCCGACCGCGCAGCCCCCGCACCCGGCCGGCCAGCGCGTCGGGCACGGCGTCCCCGACCTTGTCGCTCACCGCGGCGAACGCCTTGCCCGCGAACTGCCGGCCGCTCTGCCCGGCGGTCTCGGCCGCGTTGCGCACGGCGGGGTTCTGGGCGAGCTCCCGCGCCGACTTCTTGAGCTGTTCGTAGCGCTCGCGCCCGGCCCGGGTGCCCAGCACGTAGCCGAGGGCCAGCCCCACGACGAACGTGACCTTGTACCGCATGTCTGCCGCCCTTCGAAGTGTCGGTGCCCGGCCCGCCCGGCCCTGCGCGATACCGATTGGCGGAGCACCCCCCTGCTTGCGCTAATCTATGTCTCGCAACGAACGAGCGCCCCTCGGCACCACCGATGGTCGGCTGTTTGGCGCACGCAGCAATCCCCTGTAGCTCAATTGGCAGAGCAGCCGACTGTTAATCGGCAGGTTACTGGTTCGAGTCCAGTCGGGGGAGCGCGATCCCCTGTAGCTCAATTGGCAGAGCAGCCGACTGTTAATCGGCAGGTTACTGGTTCGAGTCCAGTCGGGGGAGCGATGAAGAAGAGGACCCGGTGGGTCCTCTTCTTTTTTTGTCCCGCTCGGGAACCGGGCAGCCCTCGGCGCGGTCTCTCTGAGCAGGCGAAGCCGATCATGCGAGGCATCCGAGGCAGGAGATCGTATGAGCGGCTATGCTGCGGCAGACGGCGCGTACAAGTGTGCGCGACGCGCCGTGAGGGGCGGTAGCTCAGCCGGTTAGAGCAGCGGACTCATAATCCGTCGGCCGTGGGTTCGAGTCCCACCCGCCCCACTGCGAGCGGCAGGTCAGAAGAAACGTTCTGACCTGCGGAAACGTGTTTCTTGCGGCCGTGAGGGCCGTGCCTCGGTGTGGCGAATATTGAGGCGCAGGCTGCCTCGTGCGGGCCGTGATGGCTTCTGAGCTGGGGTTCTGTCAGCTCATCGGCGGGACGAGTGGTGTGCGCTCCCACCCGTGCTCTTCGGCCAAGGGCCAAGCCCCTCCTCCAGCCCTCCACATGCAGCTCCGCGCCGGCCCCCAACACCCGGGTCGAGGGCGGTTGCGAGCCTCGGGCAGCGATGCCGTTGACTCCCGCACGCGAAGGCACCGGGCCACCGCTCACCCGCACTGGAAGCGTCGCCTGAGTCCGGCCCCGACCGCTGGCAGCCTGTCGACCTCGGCAGGCTGATCCTCTCCGCCCACCCTCGGAACCAACTAAAGGAAATCAGCCGCCTAGCCAGATGAGTTCCAGTTCAGGAAGTGTCGACCCCGCGCCTGCGGGGGTGGTCTGCCGAGGTCGTCCCAGTACATCTCGCCCGGGGTGTGGACCCCGCGACCGCGAGGATGGTCGCGCGCACGCCATTGCCTCCGCCCTGGCCGCGCGCCGCCGGCTTCCGACCGGCCGCGGGTCGGCGGTCGCGCCGGGCTGTGGTCACGTCGGCTCCGTGGGGGTGGGCGGGGGGCTTGGCTTTGCCGCTGAGATGGAGGCTAGGGGGGAGCCAGGGTCGCGTTCGATCTCCAGGTCGCCCAGGGTGACGATGCCGGCGAGGTCGCCGGACGGGGTTTGCACCGGTAGGCGTCGCAGGGCGTGGCGGCGCATGAGGTCGAGGGCCTGGTCCACGCCGTCGTCGGGGCCCACGGTGACCGGGTCGGGGGTGCACACGGCCCGGACCGTTGTTTCCGTGGGGTCCCTGCCCTCCGCCAGGGCGCGGACGACGATGTCGCGGTCCGTGAGGATGCCGTGCAGCCGCCCCTCCGCGACGACGAGCACGTCCCCGATGCCCGCGTCCCGCATCACGCGCGCGGCCTCCGCCAAGGAGGTCAGCTGCTCGACGGCCACCGGATTCCCGGTCATCACCTCGTGCACTCGGCGGATCATGGGTCCTCCCGCTGGCCGGAAGCCGCACCTGTACGCGGCGCCTACCCGCCCTCGCGCCGGGTAAGCGTCGCGGCCGCTGCGGCCCCCGATCGGGTGTGGGTCAGAAGTCCTCCGTCTCGTCGGCGAGCTGACGCAGTACGTCGTCCAGGTTCTCGCGGCGGGCGAAGGCGACGCGCTGGCGCTGGGCGCCCGAGCCGTCGCGCAGGAGTCCGGCCAGGGCCTTGGCCGCGTGGTCGAGGTCTCCCGCGGCCGCCAGTTCCGGGGCGATCAGGTCGAGCATCGCCTCCGCCAGGTCGGCCGCCGGTACCTCCGCCCCGCTGTAGGGGTCCAGGCCGAAGCCCTCCAGCCCGTCGTGGGCCGCGCGCCAGCGCGCGAGGCGCAGTACGTCCTCCCGCACGACCGGGTCGGGACGGCCTTCGGCCAGCTCGCGCAGGGCGGTGGCGACCAGGGCGCGGGCCAGCTCGGCCTGGAGGACGGCGCCGTCGACGTCCGGGGACATGTCGGGGGCCCGGATCTCCAAGGTCGGCCAGTTCCCCGAGGGGCGCAGGTCCCAATAGACCATCTTGGTGTCGAGGGCCGCCCCGGAGCCGAGCAGCGACTGGACCGAGCGCCGGTAGTGCGCGGTCGAGCTGAAGTGCGGGGGCAGTCCGGCGGAGGGCCAGGTGGACCAGGCCATCGCGCGCCAGCTGGCGTGCCCGGTGTCCCGGCCGTCCCAGAAGGGCGAGTTGGCCGCCAGCGCGATCAGTGTGGGCAGCCAGGGCCGGACCCGGTTGGCCACCGCCACCGCCGTGTCCACGTCCAGCGTGCCGACGTGGATGTGGCGACCGCAGCTGACCAGGGTCTGGGTGAGCGAGCCGTAGCGGCGGGCCTGTTCGCGCTGGCGCGGCTCGTCGTCGCTCAGGTGCAGCGGCCCCGACGCGGCCATGACGGGCGAGGGGCTGGCCAGCAACCGGCAGCCGTGCGCGCGGGCGGCCTTCGCGAGGCTGCGCCGCAGCGCGGTGAGGTCCTCGCGGAGCCCGGTGGCCGAGGCGGCGATCGGCGAGGAGATCTCCACTTGGTAGCGGGTGCCCTCGGCGTGCAGGAGGGTCGGATCACCGGCAGCCGTCGCGAGGACCAGAGGGGCGGTCGGGGCCAGTCGGAACGTGCGGGCGTCGACGAGGAGGAACTCCTCCTCGACTCCGACCGTCAGGGGGACCGTCGCGGTGCGCCCCAGCACCCCGGGGCCGCGGACGATGTTGCTCGGTGTGCTCTTGCCAGGTTCGATCACTGCGCCTCCCTGGACATTCGAGTCGTTTCATCATGAGCTGAACGACAGGGGGTGAGCGCACGTCGATTCGGTCAAATGTCCGGTGATAGTGGCGAGTTAGCGGCCGGGCGGCGGGTCCCGCGGGGGCCCGGAGCCCGGTGGTGACGGAGGGGAGGGAGGGGCGCCCCCGCGGGGCGCCCCCGCGGGTCGCGAGCGCGGGCCGCGTCCACGGGCCGGAATTCGATCGAGCGCCGCGGGGGCGGGCGGTTAGCATCCGATGTGACTCGTACGACCCCACGGACCCAGTCCGAAGACGCGGCCCCCGACGGCCCGGGCCCCGGCCCCGGCCCCGCCGCGGGCCCGAAGCGGCGCATATTCGCCGACCTCACGCCCCTGCGGACCTCCCCCGACTACCGGCGGCTGTGGGCCGGCAACACCATCTCCTGGATGGGCCAGGCGATGACCGCCCTGGCGATCTCGCTCCAGGTCTACGACATCACCCGCTCCAGCTTCTACGTCGGGCTCGTCGGGCTCTTCTCGCTGGTCCCGCTCGTGGTCTTCGGCCTCTACGGCGGCGCCGTCGCGGACACCGTCGACCGGCGCAAGCTGGGCCTCTACAGCTCCTCGGCCGCCGCCGTCCTGTCGGTGGCCCTGGCCACCGCGGCGCTGCTCGACTACCACCGGGTCTGGTTCCTCTACCTGGTGGTCGCGCTCCAGGCGGTCTGCGGGGCGCTCACCTCACCCGCCCGATCCGCGATGATCCCCAAGCTGGTGCCGCCGGAGCAACTGCCCGCCGCGAACGCGCTGACCTCCCTGACCACCACCTTCGGCTTCACCGCGGGCCCCATGCTCGGCGGCCTGATCGTCGGCTGGTGGGGGTACCAGGCGGCGTACCTGATCGACGCCGTCGCCTTCTCCGCCGCGCTCTACGCGATGTGGCGGCTGCCCGCCATGCGCCCCGAGCGGACGGACGACGGCCAGGGGCGCGCCTCCGTCATGGACGGGCTGCGCTTCCTCGGTACCCGCCCCAACATCCGGATGACCTTCTTCTCCGACCTGTGCGCGATGGTGTTGGCCCAGCCCAAGGCGCTCTTCCCGGCCATCGCCCTGCTCTGGTACGGCGGCGACGCCAAGATCGTCGGCCTGCTGGTCGCCGCGCCCGCGATCGGTTCGCTGCTCGGCGGGCTCCTCTCCGGCTGGCAGGGCCGGATCCGGCGGCACGGTCTCGCCATCCTGATCTCCGTGGGCGCCTGGGGCCTGGCCATCGCCGTCTTCGGGCTCACCCGGAACCTCTGGCTGGGCCTGCTCTTCCTCGGCCTCGCGGGCTGGGCCGACACCATCTCGATGGTGTTCCGCACGACGATGCTCCAGGCCGCCACCCCCGACGACATGCGCGGCCGCCTCCAGGGCGTCTTCATCGTCGTCGTCGCGGGCGGCCCGCGCCTCGGCGACTTCCTGGCCGGCTCCGTCGCCCAGCTCACCTCGCCGGGGATCGCGATCACCGGCGGCGGGCTCGCGTGCGTGCTCGGGCTCGTCCTGCTGGGACTGCGCTGGCGCGGCTTCGCCCGTTACGACGCCCGCTCGCCGCAGGCCTGACCGGGACGGCCCGTCACGCCGGGACCGGTTCGCGGGTGCGGTCGCCGCCCGCGCCACCGGTGTTGACCGTGGCCGTCGGCTCGAACAGCAGGACCGAGACTTCTTCCTCGGCCACCGGGCAGTGCTCCGTCCCGCGCGGTACGACGAAGAGCTCGCCGGGACCGAGCACCACCGAACTCTCGCCCGTGCCCGCCCCGTCCGCGTCCCGCAGGAGGATGGTGAGGGTCCCGCTCACCACGAGGAACAGCTCGTCGGTGTCCTCGTGGGAGTGGCAGACGAACGAACCGAGCAGCTTGGCCGCCCGGACGTCGTAGTCGTTGACGCGGGCGATCCGTCGGGGCGCCCAGTGCTCGTCGAACCCGGCCAGCTTCGCCGCTACATCGACCTTCGCCGGCTTCGCCACCTTCGCTGCCTTCGCCGCCTTCGAGACCGTCTGCTCCGAACTGCCGTGTGTCGTCATGGGGGAAGCCTGCCCGGGCCCCGTGGGAGCCGTCTTGTACGTTGTTGACGTGAGCGTCCACGCGTGGCATCCACCGGTCCCCGGCATCGCCGAGGTGTTCCACGCCCGGTTCACCGCACACGCGTACCCCGCACACGTCCACGACACCTGGACGCTGATGGTCCTCGACGGCGGCCGGGTCGACTTCGCCCTGGAGCGCGAACGGCACGGCGTCGGGGTGCCCCGGGCCGGGGCGTCGGACATGGTGATCCTGCTTCCGCCCGGGGTCGCGCACGACGGGCGGACCGTCACCGAGGCGGGCTTCCGCAAGCGGGTGCTCTACCTCGACGCCGACGTCCTGGCCCCCGCGCTGACCGGAGCCGCCGTCGGGTCCCCGCTGTTGCGGGACGCGGTGCTGCGGGAGCGGGTGCACGGGCTGCACCTGCTGCTGGGGGAGGCGGCCGCCGCGCACGAAGGCCCCACGGCCGAGCGGCTGGAGGCGGAGTCCCGGCTCGCCTTCATCGCCCAGCGACTGCGGGAGCGGCTGACCGGGCGGCAGCAGGCGGCGTACGCGCCCCCGGGCGCGGGGCTCGGCGTGCGGTTGCGCGAGCTCCTGGACGCGCGCCTCGTCGAGGGGATCACCCTGGCGGAGGCGACCGCGGTGCTGGGGCACGTACACCCCACGCACCTGATCCGTGTCTTCCGGCAGGCGTACGGGCTGCCCCCGCACGCCTACCTGACCGGGCGGCGGATCGAAGCCGCGCGGCGGCTGCTGCTCGCGGGGATGGCGCCGGCCGAGGTGGCGGGGGCGGCGGGCTTCTACGACCAGGCCCACCTGACCCGCCACTTCCGGCGGCACGTGGGGACCACCCCGGCGCGCTTCGCCCGTTCCGGCCGCACCGGCTGACCCGGCGCCGCCGCGCGGGTCAGGCGAGCCAGAGGGCGCCGCGGCGGTGCCGGGCCGGCCGGACGTCCGGGTCGCCGGCCCCGGCCGTGCGCACCGCGGCGCGCACGGCCGTACGCAGCCGGGCGCGGGCGCGTCGTTCGTCCTGGGCGGCCCAGCGGGCCACCGAGGGGTCGCGCAGCAGCCGTGGCAGCCGGCGGGTGACGGACCGGCGGCGGACGGCCGCGGGCCGGACGCGGCGGCCCGCCCGCTCCGCCTCGGCGCGCAGCCGGGCGCTGAAGCGCAGGTCGTAGAGGGTGACGGTGAAGGTGAGGGGGAGCGGGCCGTCCTGGTGGAGGGCGGCGGCGAGGGACCTGCGGTGGTGTGCGGTGCGTGACATGGGGGCTCCCGGGTCAGCGCCGCCGGGCGGTTCCCGGCGGTACCTACCGGAAGCCGCGCGGTCCGCGGCCGGGGCGCGTCACGGCTTCGGGGTGACGATGCCGCGCGCCACCCCCAGGTCCACCAGGTCCTGCGGGCGCAGGCGCAGCTGGTCCGCGGTGGCCGGGGCCTGCTCCGCGGGCCGCTTGAGGATGGCCGCCGCCAGCTCCGGCGCGATGACGGAGAAGTAACTGTCCGGGGTGACCCAGGTGTTGCCGGGTGCGGCCAGTGCCAGTGCTCCGCCCGAACCGCCCTCGCCGATCAGCAGGGTGGTCACCGGCACCGTGGCCGCCGCCAGCGCGGCGAAGGCGTCCGCGATGGCCGCGCCCGCCCCGGCGTGTTCGGCCGCCGCGTCGTTGGCGGCGCCCGGGGTGTCGATCAGGGTCAGCACCGGCACCCCGAGCCGGTCCGCGAGGCGGATGACGCGGGCGGCCGTCCGGTAGCCGGCCGGGCGGGTCGCGGTGCCGCACTGGGCGGCGTACGCGACGGCCCGGCCGGCGCGCAGCCCGAAACCGCACAGCATCCCCGGGTCGGTGCCGCCCGCCCGGTCCCCGGAGAGGGGCAGCCGCAGGTCGAAGTGGGCGTCCAGGTAGGCGAGGGCGTGCGGCCGCCGCGGATGACGGGCCTGGCGCACGGCTTCCCACCCGGTCGCCGGAGGCGGTACGTCCGCCAGCGCGGCCGGGGGATCGACGGGCCCGGGGTGCGGCGAGCCGAGCAGGCGCAGCCAGTCGCCGACGGTCCGGGCGAGTTCCCCGGCCGGCACGACGGCGTCCACGTGCCCGGCGGCGTACTGGGCCTCGGCGGTGTAGGCCGCCGGATCCGCGTCCGCCGGGCGCACCCGGGAACCGGCGAACCCGACCTGCGCTCCGGGCAGGGCCAGCACGACGTCCGCGCCGGCGCCGAGGGTGGCCCAGCCGCCGCCGGTCGTCGGGTCGCGCAGCACGGCGATCTGCGGCAGCCCGGCGGCCCGGTTGAGGACGGACTGGCGTGCCACGCGCTGGAGTTGGGTCAGCGCCAGCATGCCCTCCTGCATCCGGGAGCCGCCGGTGGCGATCAGGGAGAGGAGGGGGAGACGGTGGGCCCGGGCGTGGGCGTAGGCGGCTTCGAGGCGGTCGCCGGTGCGCTCACCGAGGGAGCCGCCGAGGAAGCCGAACTCGAAGGAGATCAGGGCGGTTTCGCGCCCATCGACGCGGGCGGTGCCGGTGACGACGGACTCCCGCTCGCCGGTGCGGGCGGCCGCGCGGGCCCGGGAGTCGTCGTAACCGTCCCAGCCGAGCGGTCCGTCCGGGCGGGACTCCCGCTCGGGGACCGGGAGTTCGGCGAAGCTACCGGGGTCGGCGACGGAGTCGATGGCGGCGCGGGCCGAGAGGCGGGTCGTCACGGCGCCAGCGTACTGCGTGGTCGGACGGTCGGGCGGGGTCAGGGGAGGGGCAGGGCGATCTTGACCGCGTAGAGGGCGATCAGGCCGTAGCCGAGCCGGAAGGTCCAGGCGCGGGCGGCGTCGGAGATCCTGCTCCCGGCGAAGGAGCCCACGGCGGCGAGCAGTTGCTGCCACAGGAGGGAGGCGAGGAGCACACCCCCGACGAAGGCGGCTCCGGCGGGGCCGGTGCCGATGCGGGCGCCCTGGGCGGTGGTGAGGGCGGCGAAGTAGAGGGCGGTGGTGGGGTTCACGGCGGTGAGGCCGACGTACCGGGTGAAGGCCCTGCGCGCGGTGGCGGTGGCGGTGGCAGTGGCCGTTGCGGTGGCCGTGGCCGTGGCTACGGGGGTGGCCGCCGTCGCGGGAGCGGGCGCTCCGGTTCCGGCGGTTCCGGCGGGGCCGGGGGGTGCGGAGGAGTGGTGGTGGCGCCAGAGGCCGTGGGCGGCGATCGTCAGGAGGATCGCGGCGGACAGCAGGCGCACCCGGGCCTCGACGGGGGCCAGGGACGCCGCCACCCAGGGGCCGACCGCCGTGGCCAGGGCGGCGTACGCGAAGTCGACCACCGCGATACCCGCGGCCCCGGCGACCGCCGCGCGGCGCGAGCGCATCGCCTCCTGGAGCAGGAGCACGCTCATGGCGCCCATCGGCATCGCGACGCCCAGTCCGGCGGCCGCGCCGGCGAGGGCGGGGTTCATCAGGTCGATCGGGTCCATGGGTCGAGCATCGGGCGGCCGGGATGCGGGACGGCGGTGGATATCGGCCGCGGCTGCGACAATCGCGATATGGACCGCCTCGACAGGGAGATCCTCGGCATCCTGCAGCAGGATGCGCGGATCTCGTACCGCGACCTCGGCGTCCGCGTCGGGCTCAGCGCCAACGCCGCCGCCGACCGGGTGCGCCGGATGCGCCGCGACGGGGTGATCCTCGCCTTCACCACCGTCGTGGACCCGGCCGCCGACACCCGCGGCGGCCTCGTCGTCTTCAT
Organism: Streptomyces sp. NPDC051555; assembly: GCF_044454405.1. NCBI lineage: Bacteria > Bacillati > Actinomycetota > Actinomycetes > Kitasatosporales > Streptomycetaceae > Streptomyces > Streptomyces sp. NPDC051555. The sequence goes on from NZ_JBITDP010000017.1 coordinate 60,219, forward strand.
CGACGTCACGCTGCGGCCCGACACCACCAACGAGGAGTTCGAGCAGCGGGTGACCCGACTGCCCGGGATCACCGAGGTGGTGCACGTGACGGGCGCGCACGACTACCTCGTCCGCGCCAGGGCCGCCGACCCGGCAGCCCTGGACACCCTGCTGCGCCGACTCAAGCGGGAGGCCGGGGTGGCCCAGTCCAGCACCCGCATCGCGCTGCGCGCCGCTACCCGGCCACAGGACTAGGAACGCGTCACAGCGCCGACCGCCAGGTCACTTCCGTGCCGCGGGCGCCCGGGTCCGTGATGCCGTCGTCCGAGACCGTGAGGGTGACCCGGCCGGGGCCGGCGGTGGTCTCCGCCTCCGCCGTCACGGCGACCTCGATCGAGGTGACCTCGCTGCGCCGGTGCGCCGCCGCCAGCGCTCCGCGCAGCGCCGCCAGCAGGGAGCCCGCCACCGGATCCGGGAGCAGCGTGTCCACCGCCCCGGTGAAGTGCACCGACGGTTGGAAGCCGAAGAGGACCGCCGCGCCCCCGGTCTCCCGCAGCACCCGGCCGCGGAAGGTGGTCGGTGCGTCGGTGGGCGGCTGCTGGAGGGCGAAGATGGCGGTCCGCACCTCCTGGATGGTGGAGTCCAGCTCGTCCACCGCCCGGCCCAGCTCCTCGCCGACCGTGTCCCCGGAAGGCGCGGTGGAGGACCGGCGCCGCGTGCTCTCCAGCATCATCTCCGTCGCGAACAGCCGCTGGACCACCAGGTCGTGCAGGTCCCGGGCGATCCGGTCGCGGTCCTCGTAGACGGCCAGCTGCTCGCGGTCGTACTGGGCGTCCGCGAGGACGAGCGCCAGCGCGGCCTGGGAGGCGAACTGCGAGGCCAGGAGCCGGTCCACGGCGTCGTACGGCTTCCCGCCCCGGTGCCGGGGCAGCGCCAGCGTGCCGATCAGCTGCCCGCCGCTCTGCAGCGGGAGCATCATGCTCGGTCCGAACCGCACCCGGACGTGCGTGGTCATCCGGGGGTCGGTCGCCGAATCGTCTATGAAGACGGGCTCGCCGCCGAGCAGCTGTTCCAGGACGGCCGAGCCGGGCGCGATCGCCGTGCCGACCAGGTCCCCGGGATCGCCCTCGGTGGAGGCGGCCACGATCTCCATGCCGCCCACCGCGGTGGGCTGGAGCACCACACCGGCCGCCGCGTCCGCGAGGATCCGGGCCCGCTCGGCCACGCACATGAGCGCGTCGGCGGCCGGGCGCCCCGCGAGCAGGGTGGTGGTCACGGCGGCCGCCCCCTCGATCCAGCGCTCCCGGCGGCGCGCGGTCTCGTACAGCCGGGCGTTGCCGATCGCTATGCCCGCCTGCGCGGCCAGGACCCGTACGAGCGCGAGGTCCTCCTCCGTGAAGGGTCCGCCGCCGCGCTTCTCGGTGAGGTAGAGGTTGCCGAAGACCTCGGTGTGCACCCGGATGGGCACGCCGAGGAAGGTATGCATCGGTGGGTGGCCGGGCGGGAAGCCGGCCGCGCGCGGATCCTTGCCGAGGTCGGTGACCAGCAGCGGGCGCGGATCGCTGATGAGCGTGCCGAGCAGGCCCGAGCGGCCGTCCGGCAGCCGGGGGATCGCGGCCCGCTCCGCCTCGGTCATCCCCGCCGTGAACAGCTCGGTGAGCCGGACGTGCTCGGGGTCGACGACCCCGAGCGCTCCGTAGCGCGCCGTGCACAGCTCGGCCGCCGAGTCGACGATGTGCTGGAGGGTGGCGTGCAGCTCCAGGTCGGAGCCGACGCTGAGCACCGCCTCCAGCAGGACCGGGAGTCCCGCTTCCGTATCACCCTGATCACCCGGATCGACCGGACCACCCGGATCGCCCGACTGGTCCGGCTGGTCCGCCCGGCTCGTCCGGCTCATTCGGCCAAGGGGTTCAGAACCATGGGGGTGATCTTCCCTTCGAGCATCGCGCCGAGACCGAGTACGGCGCACACGTCCGGCCGTTCCGCGATGTGCACGGGCATTCCGGTGGCGTCGCGCAGCATCTGGTCCAGGCCGGGCAGCAGGGCGCTGCCACCCACCATCATGATCCCCCGGTCCGTCAGGTCGGCGACCAGGTCGGGCGGGCAGTCCCGCAGCACCTTGCCGATGCCGTCCATGACGGCGGTCAGCGGGGTGTGGATGGCGTCGCGCACCGCGGCCGTGTCCACCTGGACGGAGCGCGCCAGCCCGGTCGCGACGTCGCGACCGTGGATCAGGGTGGAGGCCGGGCCGTCCTGGGTGATGCCGTTGCCGTGCAGGGCCAGCTGGAGCGGCCGGACCGCCTGGCTCGGCAGCATCAGCTCGTGCGCGTGGCGCAGGTGCTGGACGACGGCGTGGTCGATGGCGTCGCCGCCCACCGGCACGCGCTCGGCGGTGACGATCGAGCCGAGCGAGAGCACCGCGACCTGGGTGGCCGCGGCCCCGCACACCATGATCATCGTCGCGGTCGGCTGCTCCACGGGCAGGCCGCAGCCGACGGCCGCGGCGATCAGGGTGTCCACCAGCTCGACCCGGCGGGCGCCGAGCCCGACCAGGGTCTCCACGGTCGCCCGCTGGGCCAGCGGGTCCGCGTCGTGCGGGGTGCAGGCGGCGGCGCGCAGCCGGGGCTTGCGGCGCAGGGCGCGCCGGAGCTTCTCGCCGAGGAGGTGGCGCAGCATCCGCTGGGCCATCTCGATGTCGACGACGGTTCCGCCGGAGACGGGGCGGACGACCCGGATGTAGTCGGGTGTGCGCCCGGTCATCCGTTCGGCGAAGGTTCCGACGGCGATGAGGGCGCCGGTCCGCGTGTTCACGGCGGCGACACTGGGCTCGTCGACGACCAGGCCGGCGCCCTTGACGTAGACGCGGGTCCTGGCGGCCCCGAGGTCGACGGCGACGTGGCAGCGGCGCAGCTGCTCAAGACTGACGGTCACGACAGGTCCTCCCGAGAGCGCTGATGCAAGGGCCGATGAATACCGGCCGTAATCAGTATCTTCTGGGGTAATTCGGACATATTGCCCGTTGTGCTGCTCCGGTCGGGGTGCGGTCAGGGGCGTTCCGGGGCGCGGGAGGGTGCTGCACGGGGGTGGTTTTCTGTACCGACAGGCGACACGATGCCCCCACATTCCGTGCTACCCGCGCGTAACAAGGTAAGGGGGACCCGATGCTGACGGCCCGCCAGAAGTTCCTGACCCTTCTGACGCTCTGCCTGACCTGCTGCCTCGCGCTCGTGGCGCCGCTCCCGGCGCAGGGCGCGCAGCGGGCCGAGCCCCGGGCCGCCGCCCCGGTGCAGCAGCACGTGCCGGTGATCTTCGTCCACGGCTACAACGCGGACCCCGGGGTGTGGGGCGCGCTGCGCGAGGACCTGCGCGCGGCCGGGTACGCGGACTCGGAGCTCTTCTCGTGGGGTTACGACACCCACCAGTCGGTCAACGAGGTGCTCTCGGACCGCTTCGCCGCCTACGTCGACCAGGTCCGCCGCCAGACCGGCGCCGCCCGGGTCGACGTGGTCGCGCACTCCTTCGGCTCGCTCGTCACCCGCTGGTACGTGAAGTTCGGCGGCGGCGCCTCCGTCGTCGACCACTGGATCTCGCTCGCCGGACCCAACCACGGCACCTACATCAGCTGGGGCTGCGTCATCTGGGATCCGGCCTGCCGTGACATGAGCCCCGGCTCCTACGTGCAGAAGAAGCTCGCGGAGGGCGACGAGACGCCCGGCGCGGTCAGGTACGCGACCTTCTGGTCCTCCTGCGACGAGGTCATCAACCCCGACAGCAGCGTGGCCCTCGCCGGAGCCCTCAACACCCACGCGGGCTGCCTGAAGCACAACGACTTCCTCGGCGACGACGGGGTCTCGGCCGGGGTCCGCGCCTTCCTCGCCACGTGAGGCCCGGGCTGCGTGGGGCCCGGGCTGCGTGAGGCCCGGGCTGCGTGAGGCCCGGGCTCACGTGCGGACCCGGTCGGCCGGCGGCTCGTACGCGATGCGCTGGAACAGGCCGTAGGTGAACTCCGCCACGCAGGGGCGCGGCGCCCCGGCGGCGTCGGGCCCGGTGAAGGCCAGCCGCCACCGGGTCGGCGCGGTGCCCTCCATCGGGCGGGCGGGCGCGAAGGCCCGCGCCACCTCGTCCACCGTCGCCGACCACGGCAGCAGGTCGTCCAGGGTCGCCAGCGCGGGCCCGGGCGCGCCCGGCGCCCGTACGAGCCACTCGTTCCACACCGCCCCGTCCGGCGCGGCCAGCACCTCGAAGCGGAGGTCCGGCCAGAGCGGTACGGGCCACAGCAGCGCCTCGCACTCCAGGTCCCCGATCCGGCGCCGGGCCACCGACTCGGCCGGGCCCAGCACCGAGCGGTAGCGGGTCAGCGCCCCGCGCGCCCGGGGCGAGCGGACCATCGCCTGCCACCGCTTGTTCGCCTCCCGCTGCTCGGCGAGGGAGGCCCCGAGCCGGATCCGGGCCCGGTCGGCGAGCTCGGGCTGGAAGTCGGACATCCGGCGCAACAGCACCAACTGGAAGTCCTCCGGGCCGAAGCGGGACGTCGGGCGGGAGGCGGGGGCGGCGGCCATGCGCCCAGAATTGCACACAGGATCCTTACACCCCCGCGATACGGATGTTGCGGATGACCACGTAGCCTGCGGGCGCCATGGACTATTGCCACGCCTGCCGGAGGCACCTCAACGGCGCACTGGCGTGCGCCGGGTGCGGAACTCCGATCGAGTACCTGCCCGACACGCCCGCGCCCGCCGCCCCGCCGGGGTACGCCGGACAGCCCGCCCACCCCGGAGGCTCCGCCGACGGACCCACCGCGCAGTTCGCCGCCGCGCCCGGCGCCGTCGCGGACGGTGCCGCCGCGCCCGGCGCCGTTTCGTACGGCGCCCTTCCCTATCCCGCTGCTCCGCCCGGCGCCGCGGGAGGGGACGCGCAGGCGAGCCGCCGCGCCGGAGCCCGCCGTCGGGTGCACCGGCGTCGCCGCCGGACCGCCCTGACCATGGGGCTGGGCCTGGCGCTCGCGGTCGGGGTCACCTTCGCGCTGGCCCGGCTCACGACCGACGGGCAGCAGGGCTCGTCCAACGTCATGCTCAAGGACGGCGCGGGCGCGCAGCAGCCGCTCTCGACCCGGGACCCTTCGGACACGGGCGCGCCCCAGTCCTCCGGGAGCGCCTCGGCGAAGCCCAGCGCCTCGGCCTCGGCCAGCCCGTCGGCCAGCGCCTCCCGCTCCGCGAGCGCCTCGGCGTCGGCGAGCGCCTCGGCCTCGGTCCGGCCGTCCGCCAGCGACTCCGGGCCGGAGGGGCCGGTGGGCCCGAGCGCGTCGACGCGGCCCCCGCAGAGCCCGTCGGCCTCCACGAAGCCCTCCAAGAAGCCGAAGCCCTCGCCGAGCCCGTCGCAGACCCAGCCGGACGAGTGCTGGCTCTGGTGGTGCTGAGCCGATGCGCCGGGCCGGCCGGGAGGTCAGCCCAGCATCAGCTTGAGCAGGTCCCGCAGGACCGCCCGCTCGGCCGTGGAGAGTCCGGCCAGCGGCTCCCGCGCGAAGTCGAGCGACTCGCGCAGCCGGTCGGCGGTCTGTAGTCCCGCGTCGGTGGCGGCGGCCAGCTTCACCCGCCGGTCGGCCGGGTCGGGGCGGCGCTCGACCAGGCCCCGGCCCTCCAGCCGGTCGATGATGCCGGTCACGTTGGACGGCTCGCACTTGAGCTTCTGAGCGATCCTGCGCATGGGCATCGGCTCCAGGGAGAGCAGCCCCAGGACACGTGCCTGGGCGCCGGTCAGCTGGTGGCTGGCTGCCGCGTGCTCGTACTCCTCGTGGTAGCGGGCCACGACGGTGCCTATGAGTTCGACGACCTCGAGGGTCAGGGGGTCCGTGCGACGACTGGGCATGGAACCAGCGTACCCATTTACTTGACAACATGAAATATCCAGGAGCATGGTTGTTTCAGGTCGTTAAGTAATTTCTCTCCGGGAGCGCTTCATGTCTGAGATTCCTGCCGTCAGCCGCGAGTGGCACCTGGTCGCCCGTCCGCAGGGCTGGCCCGTCGCCACCGACTTCGCGCTGCGAGAGGTGCCGCTCTCGGCGACCCCCGGGGCCGGCCGCATCCTCGTCCGCAACCTCCACATGTCGGTGGACCCGTACATGCGCGGCCGGATGAACGACGTGAAGTCGTACATCCCGCCGTTCCAGCTCGACGCCCCGATGGACGGCGGCGCGGTCGGCGAGGTCGTCGCCTCCGCCGCCGAGGGCTTCGAGGTCGGGGACCACGTCCTGCACGGGCTGGGCTGGCGCGAGTACGCGGAGTTCGACGCGAAGCACGCCGTCAAGGTGGACGCCTCGCTCGCCCCGCTCTCCGCCTACCTGGGCGTGCTCGGCATGCCGGGCATGACCGCCTACGCGGGCCTCTTCGAGGTCGCCTCCTTCAAGGAGGGGGACTCCGTCTTCGTCTCCGGCGCGGCGGGCGCGGTCGGCAGCCTCGTCGGCCAGTTCGCGAAGATCAAGGGCGCGTCCCGGGTGATCGGCTCGGCCGGTTCGGACGAGAAGGTGACCACCCTCACGGAGAAGTACGGCTTCGACGCCGCCTTCAACTACAAGAACGGCCCCGTCGCCGAGCAGCTGAAGGAGGCCGCCCCCGAGGGCATCGACGTCTACTTCGACAACGTCGGCGGCGACCACCTGGAAGCGGCCATCGGCTCCCTCAAGGTGCACGGCCGGGCCACCCTGTGCGGCGCGATCGCGCAGTACAACGCCACCGAGCCGACCCCCGGCCCGCGCAACCTCGCGCTGGTCATCGGCAAGCGGCTGCGGCTCCAGGGCATCCTCGTCGGCGACCACGCCGGCCTCCAGCAGCAGTTCGTCCAGGACGTGGCCGGATGGCTGCGTTCCGGTGAGCTGACCTACGACGAGACGGTCGTCGAAGGCGTGGAGAACGCGGCCGAGGCGTTCCTCGGGCTGCTGCGCGGCGACAACACCGGAAAGATGATCGTTTCCTTCACCGGTTAGGCTCACTCCAGACCGTCGCGATCGTGGGCGCGAGTCGCGGCGAACCACCAGGAGGATTTCTTTACATGTCGATCCAGCAGTCCGACGTCGTCTACACCGCTGTCGCCACCGCCGAGAATGGCCGTGACGGCCGCGTCGCCACCAGCGACGGTCAGCTCGACGTCGTCGTGAACCCGCCGAAGGAGATGGGCGGCAGCGGCGCCGGCACCAACCCGGAGGCGCTCTTCGCCGCCGGTTACAGCGCCTGCTTCCAGGGTGCGCTCGGCGTCGTCGCCCGCAACGAGAAGGCCGACATCTCCGGCTCCACCGTCACCGCCGAGGTCGGCATCGGCAAGAACGACGAGGGCTTCGGCATCATCGTCAAGATCTCGGCCTCCATCCCGAACGTGGACGCCGCCACCGCCAAGGACCTCATCGAGAAGGCCCACCAGGTCTGCCCGTACTCCAAGGCGACCCGCGGCAACATCACCGTCGAGCTGGCGGTCTGATCCCACCGCGGTAACGCAACGTGGTAACCACGTAGTACGTAGTACGCAGCACGGGCCGCACCCCCGCCGAGGGGGTGCGGCCCGCGCCGTAAGCTGGCCCGATGAGTGATCTTGCGGGGGGATTCCGCTACCTACTGGCCGGACAGCGCTGGGTGCTGGGGCACGGGCGTTGGCTCGGCTTCGGCCTGCTGCCGGGACTGGTGTCCCTGGTCCTGTACGCGGGCGCGCTGATCGGGCTCGGCTTCGGCGCCGACGACTTCGTCGCCTGGGTGACCCCCTTCGCCGACGACTGGTCCTCGCCCTGGCTCGCGGTCTTCCGCGGCTTTTTGACCGCCCTGGTCTTCGGGCTCGGCCTCTTCCTCGCGGTGATCACCTTCACCGCGGTGACCCTGCTGATCGGCCAGCCGTTCTACGAGTCCCTCTCCGAGGCGGTCGACCGCGGCGAGGGCGGCGAGGTGCCCGAATCCGGTCTCTCGCTGTGGCGGGAGCTGTGGATCTCGGCCCGCGACAGCGTGCGGCTGCTCGGGCGGGTGCTCCTCTACGGGGTCCTGCTCTTCGCCCTCGGGTTCATCCCGGTGATCGGGCAGACCGTCGTCCCCGCCATCGGCTTCTGCGTCTCCGGCTACTTCCTCACCCAGGAGCTGACCAGCGTCGCCCTCATGCGCCGCCGGGTGGAGCTCCCCGGGCAGCTCGCGCTGTTGCGGTCTCGGCGGATGCTGGCCCTCGGCTTCGGCGTACCGCTGGTGCTGGCCTTCATCGTGCCGCTGGTGGCGGTGTTCCTGATGCCCGGCGCGGTCGCGGGCGCCACCCTGATGGTCCGGGACCTCACCGCGGACCCGGAGCCCGACTCCGGCAGCGGCGCCGACGCGGGCGAAGGCGCGGGTCAAGGCGCCGGCGCGCAGGGCTTCGGCCCGGCGCCCGAGGGCTTCGGCCCGCCGGCCACGGCCTACGGCGCCCCGGCCACTCCGGGCTACGGCGCCCCGGCCGGTGGGGCCACCGGCGGGGTCGACAGCGGCTTCAACGGCTGAGCAGCCCGATCGCGCCGGCCGTGTCCTCGGCCCCGTACGCGGGGTCCGCGGCCAGCCGGCGCGCCATCAGCTCCAGGTAGGGGGCGATCAGCTCCGCGCTGACCCCCTGCTCCTCGGCCGTGCGCAGCAGCGTCGGGGCGCCCGCCACCTGCATGGCCAGGTGGGAGACCACCCCCGAGGTGAAGTCGCCCGACTCCAACCGCTCGGCCGCCCCCGGCACGAAGTGCCCCATCGAGCCCAGCCACTCCGACAGCAGTGGCGCCAGCGACGAGGGCGCGATCCCCTCGCTCCGGACCAGCGCGTAGGCGTGCGAAACCCCGGCGAACAGCCCGTACATCGCGCTCAGCAGGGCCACGTCGTGCAGGGCCGCGTGACCGGGGTCCGTACCGACGAACCGGGCCCCGGCCGGGACCTCCAGGGCCGCGCGGTGCTCCTCGTACAGCTCCTGCGAGCCGCTGTAGAAGACGTAGCCGCCGGCCGCGGGGATGCCGATCATCGGCGGCACCGCCATGATCCCGCCGTCCAGGAAGCGGGCCCCGCGGGCCGCGGGGCCGGGGGGGGGGGCCCCGGCGGCCGGGCGGGGGGGGGGGGGGGGGGGCCCACCGGGGGGGGGGGGCGGGGCGCGCCCCCGGGGGGGGCGCGGGGACGGCCCC
>NZ_JBITDP010000017.1:69356-75362 GCF_044454405.1 Streptomyces sp. NPDC051555
CCGGCGAGCGGGTTTAGATGACGGTGCCGCCGGCCGGGGGTATGCCTTGCTTGGGGGGCACCGCCATGTTCCCGCCGTCCTGTAAGCGGGCCCCGCGGGCGGGGCCCGGGGCGGCCGGCCCCGGGCCCGCGGCCGGGGTGCCGGTGGTCAGGTCCACCAGGTCCTTGCCCGTCAGGTCGACCCCGTCGAGGGCCTCCTGCACCGACGCGTCGTCCAGCAGGCACAGGACCACCAGCGTGCCCGCGGCCACCGCGTCGGCGGCGCTGGCGGTGACGGTGGCGCCCTCGGCGGCGAGCGCCGCGGTGCGGGCGGGCGTGCGGTTCCAGACGGTCAGGGGGTGCCCGGCGGCGAGCCAGGCGCGGGCCAGGGCGGAGCCCATGGCCCCGGTGCCGAGCAGGGTGACGGGGGTGGGCGCGGACGGCGTGGTGTGTGTCGTGGTCATGCCCCTTAGCCTTGGGGCGGGCCGAAAGATGATCAAGTACGCACTTCGGAGTGGGTGCTTACCCCGAGGTGGGTGCCCACCTGTGGGTACGTGCGCGGACGAGGGGGAGGACACGGGATGGCGGCGACGAACAGGCCGGGATCGAGCCACTGCGGGATCGACGCGGCGATGGACGTCATCGGCGGCAAGTGGAAGGTGCTCATCCTGTGGGCCCTGGGCGAGGCGCCGCAGCGCTTCGGCGCGCTGCGCAGGCTGATTCCCGGAGTCACCGAGAAGGTGCTCGCCGCGCAGCTGCGCGAGCTGGAGGCCGACGGCGTCGTGCACCGCGAGGCCCATGACGAGGTGCCGCCCCGCGTCGAGTACTCCCTGACCCCGCTGGGCGTCGAGCTGAACGGGGCGCTGGCCCCGCTGGGCGCCTGGGGCCGCAAGCACCTCGTACCCGGCGCCCCGGGCCCGGCCCAGGCGGGCTCGGCCTAGGCGGGGTCCGCTCCGGCAGGGCCGCGCAGCAGGGTCACGAAGGAGCGGAAGGCCGCCGGCATGTCCACCGATTCCGGGGCCAGCAGCCACTGGTACTGGAGGCCGTCCATGACCGCGGTGAGCAGCGGGGCCGCCTCCTCGGGGGTGAGCCCCGACGGCAGCCGGTCGCCGAACTCGGCGCGCAGCGCCGCGCCCATCTCCCCGCGCACCTGCGCGTAGCGCGCGGTGAAGAACTCCCGCGCCGGGTGCTCGTCCGTGACGCTCTCGCCCAGCAGCGCCGAGAAGGTCTGCACGATCCCGGGGCGCATCGCGTTGTACTCCACCAGCGAGGCCAGCAGGTCCAGGCGCCAGTGCTCGGGCGAGGTCCGCGAGCCGCCCCCGGTGTCCCAGCGGTCGCGCTCCTCCAGGACCGCGACCAGGAGGGACTCCTTGGTGGGGAAGTAGTGCAGCAGGCCCTGCTGGGTGAGCCCCACGCGCTCGGCCACGGAGGCCAGCGACGCGCCCCGGTAGCCGCGTTCCGCGATGACCTCGACCGCGGCGCGCAGGATGTCCCCGCGCCGCTCCTCGCTCCTGGCCCTGGCCATCCGTCCCGCCTTCCTCCGTGTCGATCGCGCCAGCAGGACCGTACGCCATGTCCATAGAATAACGAACACATTACGAACCCTACCGTTCACCAGGGAACGGGTCCACGATGGGGTCACCCGCACCCAGCAGCACCCGACGAGGAGGCAGGCCGTGGCAGGCGACGCCCTCAGCACCCGCCAGGAATCCCGAGCCGACCGGACCCGCGAAGACGCGGTGGAAGCCGCGCTCGGCAAGCTCGATCTCGACACCAAGGCCCGGCTGCTCGCCGGTCAGGACATGTGGACGCTGCCCGCCCTCCCCGAGATCGGGCTGGGCTCCCTGGTGTTCTCCGACGGGCCGATCGGCGTCCGCGGCGTCCGCTGGACCGCGGACGACCCGTCCGTCGCCCTGCCCTCGCCGACCGCGCTCGCCGCCGCCTGGGACCCGGCCCTGGCCCGCCGGGCCGGCCGACTGCTCGCCCAGGAGGCCCGCCGCAAGGGCGTGCACGTCCTGCTCGCGCCCACCGTCAACCTGCACCGCTCCCCGCTGGGCGGGCGTCACTTCGAGTGCTACTCCGAGGACCCGTACCTGACCGGCGCCATCGGCACCGGCTACGTCCAGGGCGTCCAGGACGGCGGGGTCGGCACCACCGTCAAGCACTTCGTCGGCAACGACGCCGAGACGGACCGCTTCACCGTCGACAGCGTGATCGCCCCGCGCCCGCTGCGCGAGCTGTACCTGGCGCCCTTCGAGGCCATCGTCGCCAACGCCCACCCGTGGGGCATCATGACGGCCTACAACAAGGTCAACGGCAGCTTCATGTCCGAGCACCGCTACCTCGTCAACGAGGTACTGCGCGGCGAGTGGGGCTTCGACGGCGCCAACGTCTCCGACTGGATGGCCGCCCGCTCCACCACCGGCGACATCCTCGGCGGCCTCGACGTCGCCATGCCCGGACCGCAGACCGTCTACGGCCCCGCGCTCGCCGAAGCCGTACGGGCCGGGGAGGTCCCCGAGTCCGCGGTCGACGACGCCGCGCGCAACGTCCTGCGCCTCGCCGCCCGGGTCGGCCTGCTCGAAGGCGCCCCGGCCGTCGTCACCACGGCCCCGGCCGCCGTCGACGGCCACACCCTCGCCCGCGAACTGGCCGCCCGCGGCTTCGTCCTCGTACGCAACGAGAACGGCGCGCTGCCGCTGACGACCGGACAGCGCGCCAGGATCGCCCTGTCCGGAGCCGCCGCCCGCGACGCCAGGATCCTCGGCGGCGGCAGCGCCACCGTCTTCCCCGAGCGGATCGTCTCCCCGCTCGTCGGCCTGACCGCGGCCCTCCCGCAGGGCGCGCTGACCTTCAGCGTCGGCGCCGACCCCAGCGAGGAGCCCACCCCCGCCGACGCGGGCTTCGAGCTGCGCGCGGTCTGCCGGGACGCCTCCGGTGCCGTGATCGGCGAGGGCAGCCTGCCGTCCGGCCAGGTCCAGTGGATCGGCGACGACCTGCCCGCCGGGGTGACGTACGAGACGATGGCCTCCATCGAGGTCACCGGTACCTTCGTCCCCCGCGAGAGCGGCGAGCACGCCTTCGGCACCCGGGGCCTCGGCGCCTTCGACCTCGCGGTGGGCGGCGCGACGGTCTGGGAGGGCGTCCAGCTCCCGGGCAGCGAGGCCGACCCCTTCGAGGCGTTCTTCGGCGCGCCCACCGTGCGGGCCCGCGCCGTCCTCGCGGCGGGCGAGCCGGTCGAGGTCTCGCTGACCTACCAGGTCCCGGACATGAGCGCGCTGCCGCTGCGCGCGATCATGTTCTCGCTGCTCCACCTCGGGCCGCGGCGCGACGCGGACGAGCTGATCGCCGAGGCCGTGGCCGCGGCGCGGGAGGCGGACACCGCCGTCGTGGTCGTCGCCACCACCGAGCGCGTCGAGTCCGAGGGCTTCGACCGCACGGACCTGGAGCTGCCCGGGCGCCAGAACGACCTCGTGCGCGCCGTCGCCGCCGCCAACCCGAACACCGTGGTCGTCATCAACACGGGCTCCCCGGTCGAACTGCCCTGGCGGGACGAGGTGGCGGCGATCCTGCTGACCTGGTTCCCCGGGCAGGAGGGCGGGGCCGCGCTGGCCGACGTGCTCCTGGGCGAGCGCGAGCCCGGCGGGCGCCTGCCCACCACCTGGCCCGCCGTGTTCGCGGACGCGCCGGTCACCGAAGTGGTCCCGCGGGAGGGGCGACTGGAGTACCACGAAGGGCTCCACATCGGCTACCGGGCCTACGAGAAGGCCGGGGTGAGCCCCGCCTTCTGCTTCGGGCACGGCCTCGGCTACACCGACTGGGCCTACGAGTCCCTGGAGGTGACCGCCGACGCGGCCCGGGTACGGATCCGCAACACCGGTGCCCGCCGCGGCCGCGAGGTCGTCCAGGTCTACCTGGCGCCCGTGGGCGACCCGGTGGAACGCCCGGCGAGCTGGCTGGCGGGCTTCGCGAGCCTGGAAGCGGAAGCCGGCGAGAGCGTCGAGGTGGAGATCGCGCTGCCCGCGCGGGCCTTCGAGATCTGGGACGAGGAGGCCGGTGCCTGGCGGCGCGTGGGCGGGACGTACGAGGTGCGCGCGAGCCGTTCCCACGCCGACGCGCGGCTGACCGCGACCCTTGAGTTCGGCGCCTGATCTCCACCGACGGTCGACTGGCCGGAAATCACCCATGAACCGGACCGGGGGCGGGCCCTGACACCCGCCCCCGGTCCTTTTGTACGACCACAGGCCGGTCGAGGGGGCTGTGGGATCAGATGGGCGGCTTGGCCGAGGTCACCTGGCGGTGCGCCAGTTCCGCCAGGCGGGCCTGGCCGTCCTTGCCCGGGTGGAACCAGTCCCAGTGGCTCAACTGCTCGGTCGTGAAGGGGTACTGGAAGACGGCGCCGCCGTCGTAGCGGCACAGCTCGTCCTTCGCGCAGACCTGCCGCAGCGCCTCGTTGTACTCCACCACGCGCGCCCGCACCTTCTCGCGCCGCGCCGTCGCCGCGGGCGTCACCGACTCGGCGTCCGCCAGCATCGACTGACAGATCCCCAGCTTCCAGATCTGCCGGCCCATCGCGCTGCCCTTGCCCTGCTCCCACAGCCGTTGCAGGTCCGGCACGCTCGACACGTACACCTGGGTCTTGGGCGCGGTCGCGCGCAGCCCCGCCAGGGCCTTCTCGAAGCCCTCCCGGAAATCGGCGACCGAGGTCATCGACGAAGCCGTGGGCCGGCAGGCGTCGTTCGACCCCACCATCACCGTGACCAGGTCGGGACGCTGCGCGGCCGCGGCCGTCAGCTGCCCGCCCAGGTCCGCCATCCGGGCCCCGGTGACCGCGTAGTTCCAACTGCGCTCGGGGGTCAGGGCCTCGCCGAGCAGCCGGGTCGCCAGCGAGTGCACCTCGGGATCGTTGCCGGTGGCCCACGAGACCTCGGGGCAGTCCGCCAGTACCGAACAGGCGTCGAACCCGCGGGTGATGGAGTCCCCGACGGCGGCGATCGACGCGGGAGCGGTGTTCCAGCGCGGCGCGGCCTGCGCCCCGCGCTCGCCGCCCGCGGCGTCCCCGCCGTCCTGGCAGCCCGCGGCGCCCAGCGTCAGCACGGCCGCCGCCGCGCCCGCGCGCAGAACGGACTTCCGACTGCGGCGGCGCGCGGAGGTGGTGGTGCGCATGGGTGAGGTCCCTCCCTCGTCGCCCGGCGTACCCGGGGGCGTCCTGCTGAGTGAAAGCTGTGTGTTTACGGGGCTCGGAGCGACCGTACGTCACACCACGACCCCCGGCGCACGGTAGCTTTTTCCCGTGGCGTTTCGGCCGCACGTCCCTTGCCGCAATGTCAGATCATTTCCGGTAAATTACATCACGTCACAATCTGTCCGTTTTCTGGAGTTTATTCCCGACCTCGTCCCACACTGGAGGTCCCGGTGACGACACGTGGAGTTCTGTACGTGCATTCCGCACCGCGCGCGCTCTGCCCGCACGTGGAATGGGCGGTCGCGGGCGTACTCGGGGTGCGGGTGAACCTCGACTGGATCAGGCAGCCCGCCTCTCCGGGCACATGGAGATCCGAGTTCTCCTGGCAGGCCGAACCGGGCACCGCCTCGAAGCTCGCCTCCGCGCTGCGCGGCTGGCACCTGCTGCGCTTCGAGGTGACCGCCGAACCCTGTCCCACCGCCGAGGGGGAGCGCTACAGCTCCACCCCCGAACTCGGCATCTTCCACGCCGTCACCGGCATGCACGGGGACATCCTCATCCCGGAGGACCGGCTGCGCGCCGCCCTCGCCCGGTCCGTCCTCGGCGAGAGCGACCTGGAGGCGGAGGTCGCCGCCCTGCTCGGGAAGGCCTGGGACGACGAACTGGAACCTTTCCGCTACGCGGGCGAGGGCGCTCCGGTGCGCTGGCTCCACCAGGTGGTCTGAAGCTTCTTCGGCGCCCACGCGCGAGAAGGGCCCCGCCCGAAATAACGGGCGGGGCGTATCGCGGCGGTGTGGGGGTGAAGAAGGAACGGTAGGGGAGCGACACCGTGTGGGCGCCGAA
>NZ_JBITDP010000017.1:75372-199535 GCF_044454405.1 Streptomyces sp. NPDC051555
TCCTTGGCGCTCCCCGGCGGGCCGTGGTGCGCGTGGCGCGGCGCCCACTCGTGTCTGTCGCTCCGCAGGGCCGCGCCCGCGTCCAAGAGGGCGCCCCCCCCCCCCCCCGCCCCCCCCTTCTCGCTGCTGTGTGCGGGATCAGACGGAACGGAAGGCGAGCGACACGTTGTGGCCGCCGAAGCCGAACGAGTTGTTGATCGCGGAGATCGGACCGTCCACGGGCAGCTTGCGCGGCTCGTCGCGGACGATGTCCGCCGTGATGTCGTCGTCCAGGTCGTCGACGTTGATCGTCGGCGGGGCGATCCGGTGGTACAGCGCCAGCACCGTCGCGACGGTCTCGACACCGCCCGCGCCACCCAGCAGGTGACCCGTCATCGACTTGGTCGCCGAGATCGCGATGTGGTCGAGGTCGTCGCCCAGGACCTTGCGCAGGGCCTTCAGCTCGGCCGTGTCACCCTGAGGGGTCGACGTGGCGTGCGCGTTCAGGTGGACCAGCTCGGCCGGGTCCAGACCGGTGTTGTCCAGCAGGTTGCGCAGCGCGGCCGCGACACCGCGACCGGTGGGCTCGGGCTGCGCGATGTGGTGGCTGTCCGCGGACAGACCCTGGCCCAGCACCTCGCAGTAGACCCGGGCACCGCGCGCGGCGGCGTGCTCGGCGGACTCCAGGACCACCACGCCCGCGCCCTCGCCGAGGACGAAGCCGTCGCGGGCCTTGTCGTACGGGCGGGAGGCCGTGGTGGGGTTGTCGTTGTTCTTGGACATCGCCATCATGTTGGCGAAAGCGGCGATCGGCAGCGGGTGGATCGCCGCCTCGGTGCCGCCCGCGATGACCACGTCGGCGCGGCCGGTGCGGATCATCTCGACGGCGTAGCCGATGGCCTCGGCGCCGGAGGCGCACGCGCTGACCGGGGTGTGCACACCGGCCTGGGCGTTGACCTCCAGGCCGACGTTGGCCGCCGGGCCGTTCGGCATGAGCATGGGGACCGTGTGCGGGGAGACCCGCCGCACGCCCTTCTCCTTCAGTACGTCGTACTGGTCGAGCAGGGTGGTGACGCCGCCGATGCCGGAGGCGATCACGGTGCCGAGGCGCACGGGATCGACCGCGGGGTCCTCACCGGCCGGGCCGGTGTAGCCCGCGTCGGCCCAGGCCTCGCGGCCCGCGATCAGCGCGAACTGAGCCGAGCGGTCCAGCTTGCGGGCGAGCGGGCGGGGCAGTACCTCGCCCGGGTCCACGGCGGCCAGAGCCGCGATGCGGACCGGGAGTTCGGCGAAGCGCTCGCCTTCGAGGGGCTTGACCCCGGAACGACCGGAAAGCAGACCTTCCCAGGTCGAAGCGCTGTCGCCACCCAGCGGAGTGGTTGCGCCGATACCGGTGACGACCACGGTGCGATTGGTCGGGCTCACAGGAATTCTTTCTCCACGTGTAAGAGGGTGCTGAATTGTCACGGCGCCACCGCCGGGTGGCGACAAACGCTCGTCAGGCTCAGGCAGCCTGGTGCTTCAGGATGTAGTTCGCGGCGTCGCCGACCGTCTTGAGGTTCTTGACGTCCTCGTCCGGGATCTTGACGTCGAAGCGCTCTTCGGCGGCGACGACGACCTCGACCATGGACAGGGAGTCGACGTCCAGGTCGTCCGTGAAGGACTTCCCGATCTCGACGTCTTCGGTCGGGATACCGGCGATCTCGTTGACGATCTCCGCGAGACCCTCGACGATCTCTTCCTGCGTGGCGGCCATGTGGCGCTCCTTCTTAGATAGCTAACTCTGGTGGTACAGGTCGGGAAAGGATCCCGGGCCCTAGGGGAGGGTAACGACCGTGGCTGCGTAGACGAGGCCCGCCCCGAAGCCGATGACGAGCGCGGTGTCGCCGCTCTTCGCCGCCCCGGTCGCCAGGAGCCGCTCCATCGCGAGCGGGATCGAGGCGGCCGAGGTGTTGCCGGTGGTTTCGACGTCACGGGCGACCGTGACGTGTTCCGGCAGCTTCAGAGTCTTCACCATCGAGTCGATGATCCGCATGTTCGCCTGGTGCGGGATGAAGACGTCCAGGTCGTCGACGGTGATCCCGGCCGCGTCGAGCGCCTGCTGGGCCACCTTGGCCATCTCGAAGACGGCCCAGCGGAAGACCGCCTGACCCTCCTGCGTGATGGCCGGGAACTTCTCGCCGCCGTCCTTGCCGAGCCACTCGTCCCACGGCACGGTCTGCTTGATGGTGTCGGACTTGTCGCCCTCCGAACCCCACACGGTGGGGCCGATGGCCGGCTCGTCCGAGGGGCCGATGACCACGGCGCCCGCTCCGTCACCGAAGAGGAAGGCCGTCGCGCGGTCCTCCAGGTCGGTCAGATCGGACAGCCGCTCGACACCGATGACCAGGACGTACTGCGCCGAGCCCTCGACGACCAGGCTCTTGGCCAGGGTCAGTCCGTAGCCGAAACCGGCGCAGCCGGCGGAGATGTCGAACGCGGCGGGCTTGCCCGCGCCGATCCGGTGCGCGATCTCGGTCGCGACGGCCGGGGTCTGCTTGAAGTGCGAGACCGTCGAGACGATCACGGCGCCGATCTGCTCCGGCGAGACCCCGGAGTCGGCCAGCGCCTTGCCGGAGGCCTCGACCGACATCGCGGCGACGGTCTCCTGCGGCGAGGCCCAGTGCCGGGTCGCGATGCCGGAGCGCGAGCGGATCCACTCGTCGGACGAGTCGATCGTCTCCAGGATCACCTCGTTGGGGACGACCCGCGTGGGGCGGTAGCCGCCGACACCGAGGATGCGCGCGTACGGGGAACCCTTTGCAGGCTTGATCTTCGACATGCTGTGTGGGCTCCTTCTCTCAGACCGCGTGCTCGGCGATGAGCGCAGCGGCCTTCTCGAGATCGTCGGGCGTCTTCAGCGCCACGGTCGGCACGCCCTTGAGGGCGCGCTTGGCCAGCCCCGTCAGGGTGCCGCCCGGGCACAGCTCGATGATCCCGGTGACGCCTCGCGCGGCGAACGTCTCCATGCACAGGTCCCAGCGGACCGGGTTGGCGACCTGGCCGACGAGGCGGGCGACGACATCGGCGCCCGTGGTGACGATCTGCCCGTCCTTGTTGGACACGTATGTCAGCACCGGGTCGGCCGGAGCGAGGGCCTGGGCGGCCTTCTCCAGCGTGGTGACCGCGGGTGCCATGTGGTGCGTGTGGAAGGCGCCCGCGACCTTGAGGGCGACGACCTTCATGGTGCCTTCGGGCTTGTCGGCCACCAGGGCTTCGATCTGCTCCACGGTGCCCGCGGCCACGATCTGGCCCGCGCCGTTGACGTTGGCCGGGGTGAGGCCCATCGCGGTCAGGTGTGCGACGACCACGTCCGGGTCACCGCCGAGCACGGCGGCCATGCCGGTCTCGGTGACCGCGGCGGCCTCCGCCATGCCCAGCCCGCGGGTGCGGACGAAGGACAGCGCGTCCGCCTCGCTCAGCACACCGGCGTACGCGGCGGCGGTGATCTCGCCGACGCTGTGACCGGCGACCGCGCCGAAGGCGGCCGGGGAGCCCAGTGCGGAAGCGGACAGCAGACCCGCCGCCACCAGCAGCGGCTGGGCCACGGCGGTGTCGCGGATCTCGTCCGCGTCGGCCTTCGTGCCGTAGTGGGCAAGGTCGAGCTCGATGGCGTCCGACCAGGCGGCGACGCGATCAGCGGCACCGGGGAGGTCGAGCCAGGAAGTCAGGAAGCCGGGCGTCTGAGCGCCTTGGCCGGGAGCGACGAGTACGAGCACCCTCACACTCTCTCTTGAGTTCGGCCTGCGCCGCCCGTGGGGACAGGGACGAAGAACCGTCGGGGTAATTGTTGATGTCCGACAAAAGTCTAGGACGGCTGTTCGCCGTCGGCCAGACGCCCCAGGATCAGGGCGATCCGCAGAGTGAACGCCGAGCGGACATCTGACGGCGACCAACCGGTGACGTCGGTCACACGTCGGAGCCGGTACCGCACCGTATTCGGGTGCACGAACAGCATCCGCGCCGCCCCTTCGAGACTGCTCGCCTGCTCCAGGTAGACGCTCAGCGTCTCCAACAGGGCGGATCCGGCCTCTTCGAGCGGTCTGTAGATCTCCTCCACCAACTGCTCCCGCGCAGAAGGGTCGGAGGCGATCGCGCGCTCCGGAAGGAGATCATCCGCGAGGACCGGCCGCGGGGCGTCCTGCCACGCCGTGCACGCCTTCAGTCCGGCCGCGGCGGCCTGCGCCGACTTCGTCGCGTTCAGCAGGTCGGAGACGACCGGACCGGCCACCACCGCCCCCGCCGCGAACGGCCCGATCAGGGACTTCGCGACCTGCATCGGGTTGTCGCTGCCGCCCGCGATCACGACCAGCCGGTCGCCGAGGACCCCGGTCAGCACCTGGAGCTTGTGGTGCCGCGCGGCCCGCCGGATCGCCTCCACCGTCAGCTCGCTGTCCCCCTCCGGGGCGGTTCCCAGCACCACGCACACGTGGTCGGGGGAGCTCCAGCCGAGCGCCGCGGCACGCGACAGCGCGCCCTCGTCCGCCTCGCCGGACAGCACCGCGTTGACCACGAGGGACTCCAGCCGGGCGTCCCAGGCGCCGCGCGCCTCGGCCGCCTGCGCGTACACCTGGGCGGTCGCGAAGGCGATCTCCCGGGCGTAGACCAGCAGCGCCTCGCGCAGGATCGACTCGTCGCCCGGGGCCGCCACCTCATCGATGGCGGACTCCATGACCTCGATCGTCGTACGGACCATCTCGACGGTCTGGCGCAGGGTGATCGCCCGGGTCAGCTCGCGGGGGGCCGTCCCGAAGACGTCGGTGGAGATCGCCTGGGGGGTCTCCGGGTGCCGGAACCACTCGGTGAAGGCGGCGATGCCCGCCTGCGCGACCAGGCCGATCCACGAGCGGTTCTCCGGGGGCATCGCCCGGTACCACGACAGCGTCTCGTCCATGCGGGCGATCGCGTTCGCGGCGAGGCGCCCGGAGGACTTCTCCAGCCGCCGCAAGGTCGCCGCATGGGGGTGGGCGGGTTGCACCTGGTGGGCGGGATGCGTGGGATGCGCGGGGGGCTGCTCACGTTCGGGTTGGGGCACGGGACAAGACTGCCCTATCCGGACCCCGCCGCGGAGTGCCGGGTCGGCGGCCCGGCCCCGGGGCCGGGAGCGGCCGGGCCGCTACGGTGGCCCCCATGATGGAAGTACGACGCGGCGCGGACCGGTACCCGGGCGGGGACCAGGAGGCCGGGATCAGCACCCGGCACGCCTTCTCCTTCGGTAGTTCCTACGATCCGGACAACCTCGGCTTCGGCCCGGTCCGGGCCTGCAACGAGGAGTTCCTCGCCCCCGGCGCGGGCTTCGAGGAGCACTCCCACCGGCACACCGAGATCGTCACCTGGGTCGCCGAGGGCGAGCTCACCCACCGGGACAGCACCGGGCACGCCACCGTGGTGCGGGCCGGGGACGTGCAGCGGCTCAGCGCGGGGGACGGCGTCCGGCACGTCGAACGCAACGACGCGCGGGTGCCGCTCCGTTTCGTCCAGATGTGGCTGGTCCCGCTGGCCGCCTTCGACGTCCTGGACGGCGGGGACGGCGGGGACGGCGGGGACGGCGAGCAGGACGGGCGGTCGCCCTCGTACGAGATCCTCCGTGACGTCGCGGACGACGCGCCCTACGCGGTCCCCGCCGCCGGCGCGGTGCTCCGGGTGCGCAGGCCCGGCGCGGGCGAGCGGATCGCCGTACCGGCCGCGCCCCGGGTCTACCTGCACGTGGTCCGCGGGGACCTGCGGCTCGACGGCGCGGACGACGGCGCGCCCGGCGTGGAGCTGGGGCCCGGGGACTCGGTGCGGATCACCAAGGAGAGCGGTCTGGAGGTCGTCGCGGGCTCCCCGGGGGAGCTGCTCCTGTGGGAGCTTCCGTAGGGCCCGCCGCTCAGCCGTGGTGACCGGCGAGGGAACCGATCAGCCCGTCGAGTGAACCGCCCTGCGGGTCCCCGGCCGGGTCGGCGGCGCGTGAGCGGATCGCCGGGAGCCGGCGGTAGAGGGCGGTGCCCGGGCACTCGGTGGAGAACGCGTCGCGGTGGCCGGAGATCCGCTCGAAGCGCGCCTGGACGCCGGTGCGGAACTTGCCGTTGTCGAGCCCGGACGTCAGCGTGACGCTGCCCTGCGGGTCGTACCCGTACCGGCCCAGCTTCCAGGCGGCGAGCCGGGCCACCGCGCTCATCGCGGCGTCGGAGGGTTCCTGCGTGGAGTACTCGCCGATGACCGCGACGCCCATGGTGTCGGTGTTGAAGCCGAGGGTGTGCGCGCCGGTCACCGGCCGGTCGACGCCGCCGCGACGGCCCTCGAAGACGGTGCCGCACTTGTCGACGACGAAGTTGTAGCCGAGGTCCTTCCAGCCGTTCGTGCGCACGTGCAGGGTCTGCAGGCCGCGCATCAGGGCCGCCGAGTCGGTGCAGTCGTAGGCGTTGGTCTGCGCGGTGTGGTGCACGAAGACCGCCTTGACCTCCTTGCCGTACACGGGGTCGTTGCCCGGTTGTTCCTCCGCGCCCCAACCGGAACGGGACACCACGTCGGGGTGGGCGACGCCGTCGCGCCGGGCGGCGGGGGCGCCCGCCGGGTACGCGGCGGGTACGGCGTCCCCCGCGGCCCCCGCGTCCATGTCCGATGCCGCCGGGTCGGCGCCGGGGTCGACCAGGTCCAGTCGCAGTCCGGCGGGCAGCGCGGCGCCGTGGCCCGCGACCTGGACCTCGACCCCGGTGGAGGGCCCGGCCCACAGCGGCTCGGACACCCCGCGCACGCCCTCGCCCCGCTCGGTGCCCAGCACGGTCCAGGGCGACCAGTCCCCGGTCCGCGCGGACTTCGTCCGGACCCGGATCGCTCCGTCGAGGGCCCGGTCGGGCTCGTCCCAGGAGACGGCGAGCATGCTGAAACCGGCGGTGTCCCCGTCCTCGAAGGAGGCGCCGGACCCGTTCGCCCGCAGGGGTTCGGTGCGCAGGGCGGCGCCCGGCACCCCCCGTACGGCGAGCAGTCCGACGATGCCGGTGGTGAGGGCGGCGGTGGCGGCCGTCACCACGATGCTGCGGGTGCGCACCCGGTTCTCCCCGAAGATCAACGGTGGATGGGAACCGGAATCTATCGATGCGGCGGGGCCGGAACCGGGACGCGGGTCCCGGCAATCGGGTCGGATGGGGGCATAGCCCCGGCGGCGTCACCCGTTCGACACCGCCGTCGAACGTCCTTTCAGCGGCGCCCGGTCAGCGCGGCGAGCACCCCGTCGGTGAACGGCGGCCAGGCCTGGACCGCCCACGGCCCGAAGGGCCGGTCGGTCAGTGCCACGCAGGCGGCGCGGGCGTCCGGGTCCACCCAGAGGAAGGTGCCGGCCTGCCCGAAGTGGCCGAAGGTGCGCGGGGAGGAGCCGGCGCCCGTCCAGTGCGGGGACTTCCCGTCGCGGATCTCCAGGCCGAGGCCCCAGTCGTTGGGGGACTGGTGACCGTAGCCGGGCAGGACGCCCTTGAGGCCCGGGTGCACCACGGCGGTGGCCTCGGCGACCGTGCGGACGTCCAGCAGCCGGGGGGCCTGGAGCTCGGCGGCGAAGCGGACGAGGTCGGCGACCGTGGAGACGCCGTCCTTGGCGGGGGAGCCCTCCAGGGTGGTCGAGGCCATGCCCAGCGGCTCCAGCACCGCCTGGTGCAGGTACTCGGCGAAGGCGATGCCGGTGGCCTTGGTGATGTGGTCGCCGAGCACCTCGAAGCCGGCGTTGGAGTACAGTCGCCGCTCCCCGGCCGGGGCCATCGCACGGTGCTCGTCGAAGGCGAGGCCGCTGGTGTGCGCGAGGAGGTGGCGCACGGTCGACCCCTCGGGGCCGGCCGGTTCGTCCAGCTCGATCGCCCCCTCCTCGTACGCGACGAGCGCGGCGTAGGCGGCGAGCGGCTTGGTGACGGAGGCCAGCGCGAAGCGGTGGTCGACGGGGCCGTGGGCGCCGGCGAGGGTCCCGTCGGCGCGTACGACGGCCGCTGCGGCGGTCGGTACCGGCCAGGTGTCGACGATCCGCAGGCTCTCCATGATCTCCGTGCTCTCCATGAGGCCGAGCCTACTTGCTTGGAGTGCACTCAAGGGTTTTAGCGTGGTGGTCATGAGCCTGACGCAGATGCAGACCCAGACGCAGACGCGGTACACGATCAGCGAGGTCGAGGCCCGGACCGGGCTGACCCAGCACACCTTGCGCTGGTACGAGCGGATCGGGCTGATGCCGCACGTGGACCGCTCGCACTCGGGCCAGCGCCGGTTCAGCGACAAGGACCTCGACTGGCTCGCCTTCGTGGGCAAGCTGCGCGCCACCGGGATGTCGGTGGCGGACATGGTCCGCTACGCGGAACTGGTCCGCGAGGGGCAGCACACCTTCCGGGAGCGGCGGGAACTGCTGGAGCGGACGCGGCGGGAGGTGCGGGCGCGGATCGACGAGCTGACGGACGCGCTGGCCGTACTGGACTACAAGATCGGCTTCTACGCGGACACCGCGGACACCGCGGACACCGGGCAGACGAACACGGGACAGGGGAAGGCACAGTCATGACGAACACCTTTGAAGGCACCGGGAACACCCCGAACACCCCGAGCACCTCGAACACTCCGGCCGACCGGATCGCCCGGGTCGAACTGGGCAAGGGCGGCCCGCCGGTCGGCGTGCAGGGGCTCGGCTGCATGGGCATCAGCGAGTTCTACGGCGACACCGACGAGGCGGCGGCCCGCGACGCCCTGGGCGCCGCCCTGGAGGCCGGGATCACCCTCTTCGACACCGCCGACGTCTACGGGCGGGGGCGCAACGAGGAGTTCCTCGCGCCGTTCGTCGCCGCGCACCGGGACGAGATCACCCTGGCCACGAAGTTCGCGATCGAGCGGACCGACGACCCGCAGTACCGGGGCGTGCGCAATGACGCGGCGTACGTCCGCCAGGCCGTCGAGGGCAGCCTGCGGCGGCTCGGCGTGGACGTCATCGACCTCTACTACATGCACCGGCGCGACCCGCAGGTGCCGTTCACGGAGTCCGTCGGCGCGATGGCGGAGCTCGTGGCGCAGGGCAAGGTCCGCCACCTCGGCCTGAGCGAGGTCACCGGCGCCGAGCTGCGCGAAGCGCACGCCGTGCACCCGATCGCCGCGCTCCAGTCGGAGTGGTCCCTGTTCAGCCGGGACGTGGAGCGCAGCGCGGTGGCCGCGGCGGCGGAGCTGGGCGTGGCCTTCGTGCCCTACTCCCCGCTCGGGCGCGGCTTCCTGACCGGGGCGTTCGCGGATGCCGGTGCGGAGCTGTCGGAGGGCGACTTCCGGCGCTACCAGCCGCGGTTCACGGGGGACAACGCCCGGGCCAACGCCGCGCTGTTGGAGCCGGTGCGCCAGGTCGCGGCGGCGCACGGTGCCACCTCGGCGCAGGTCGCGCTGGCCTGGGTGCACCAGCGGGCGTCCGTCCACGGCCTGACGGTCGTGCCGATCCCGGGCACCCGCAAGCGGGGCCGCCTCGCGGAGAACGCGGCGGCGACCCGGATCGCCTTGACGGAAGCCGAGCTGGCCCTGCTGGAGCCGATCGCCTCCCGCGTCGCGGGCGACCGCTACCCCGACATGACCTCGACCTCGGCGGCCCGCGAGTCCTGAAGGACCGGGACCGGGGCCGGGGCCCGACCCGACGGAGCGGTGGCCTACGCCTCCGACGCGTACCGGTCCCGCAGGGCCGCGTACTCGGCGTCCGTCAGCAGTCCCGCCCCGTGCAGTTCGCCGAGGTGGCGCATGCGGTCCGGCTCCGGCGGGGACGGGGCCGAGAGCGGTCCCGCCGCCACCGGCGTCCGGCTGCGCACGGCCGCCAGCACCGCGGCCGCGAACGGCAGCGATTCGTGCACGGCCCCGTACCCCAGGGAGAACAGCACCGTCGCCGGGTCGTGCTCCGGCGCCCGCTCCTCCGCGTCGTCCTCGCGCGATCTGAGCCGCAGGTATCCGCCGGGATTCTCCGGCGTGCGCCACTCGACCCCGGTCAGCGCGGCCAGCGGGTAATGCCGGTCGCCCGACTTCCACTTGGTGCTGGAGGCGCCGGTGCGCGACCAGCGCAAGCTGACCCCGCTCTCGTCGAGGGTCGCCCGGGCGTCGTACGCCTTGAGGTGGAGCGGCGGCTTCGGTGCCTCGACCAGGAAGCGCGGGGCCGGCTCGGTGGGGTCCGGCCCCAGCCGGGCGCGCAGCCCGTCGGCCAGCGCGGTGGCCAGCGGCGCCCGGTCGGCGGGCAGCACCAGCCGGTAGGGGTCGCAGAGGTCCTTCAGCTGTCCCGCCGCGGCGTCCATCAGCGGATCGGCCCCGGGCCGCGGGACGGCACGCAGGACCACCGTGTCCCGCTTGCCCGCGGTCACGGTCACGCTCACCTCGGACAACGCCTCGTGGGGAATGCGGCGCTGACTCAGCGCATGCCAGAGCCGCGGCATCCGCAGTGCGGACATCCCCCGTTCGAAGCGGATGAGCACCGAGTCCGAGTCGAACTCCCAGACGGCATGGTTTCCGGCCAGTACGTCACCCATGCGGCTCATCGTAAAGGGCGGCGGGCCTGTGCGTCCCCTGACTGTGGGGGTCGTTTTCCGGCCGTCTACGTGCTTCAGCCCGCTTCTGTGCTGGAAATTCCCCGTCGGCAGGAGTCGTCCCCGCTCGCGCACACCGCGGAAGCGTACGAACCGGTTCCGATTCGCGCGAAGTTCTCCAATGAGCCGGTACCCGGCTCGAAATAGCCGGTGTGGCTCTTGGCCCCGGTGGCCGAGAGCCGCCGCGCGCCGAAGGCGGCCGAGACCGGATCGGCCCCGTGCCCCACCCCGCCGAGCTCCAGGTGCGGCACGTCCGCGATCCAGTCCCCGGAGTCCCGCATCGCCCACACGCGCGCCGAGGTGTGCAGCTCGGCCGCGTTCTGCACGCGCATGCCCGGGCTGCCCGAGACCACCACGTCGGTCACCCGGCGCGGCAGGTCGGGGGCGGCGACCCCGCAGACCACCGATCCGTAGCTGTGGCAGAACAGTGTCACCGGCGCCGCGCCGGGCAGCGCCGCGGCCAGCGATTCCAGTCGTACGGCGCCCTGCGCGGCCAGCCGGCCGGTGGCCGCGTCCACGCCGAGCCCGTCGGGGCTGACGTAACCGGCCCAGGCGATGACCGCGGTCCGGGTGTCCGGAGCGGTCGTCCGCTCGGCCTCGTAGAGCGATTCGGCCATGCCGACCGGAGCGCTGTAGCGGCGCTGGGACCGCTCGAAGGTGATCAGGTCGGTGTCGACGCCCGGCACGACGATCGAGACGCGCTGCGCCCGGTCCAGGTCGCCGAAGACCTCGGCCACCAGGCCCTCGCCGGTCGGGTCGAAGACGAGGATCTGCCGCGAGGGGTCGGCCAGGGACTCCAGGCGGTGCAGCCGCCGGGTCGCCTCGTCCCGGTCGGCGGGGGTCAGCGCCACGTCCTGGGAGCGGACCTCCTCGGTCCGGCTCGCCTGGGCGAGGGAGCGCCGGTTGGCCCGGAAGCGGGTCTGTGCGGGTACCCCGTCGAGGTTGCCGACGACCAGCGGATAGGTGTCGGCGAGCCGGCCCCGCTCCGCGCCGTCGAGTTCGGAGAAGAAGCGCGCGACGGTCCGTACGGGGGCGTCGGCGGTCGGTACCGGGCGGCCGCCGATCCGGGCGCCGGCCCAGGCGGCCAGGGCCGTTCTGCGGACGGAGACGTTCTCCTCGGGCCGGTGCACGGCCGTCCAGCCGGTCGTCGCCAGCATGACGAAGACCACCACGAGCGCGAGCAGGGCGTGCACCGCGCCCGGGCTGGGCGAGGTGGCGGGGGAGGCGGGGCCGTGCAGGCCGGAGAGGTTCACTGGGAGACAGCCTAGGAGACCATTCCGGCCTGCGGGACGCCGGGTGACAGGGGTCACGGGTCCTCGGGCGCGGTCGTCACCGAGGGGTTGCGGACCGTCTCGTTCAGGTACGAATCGGGCGCCAGTCGGCGGCCAGGGCGGGGCCGATCTGGTCGAGGTAGTCCTCCGTCATCCGGCGGATCGCGGCGACGCTCGTGTCCTCGCCCTGGCCCCAGAGCCGCCCGGTCACCCGCATCACCCCGGAGAACGCCGCCACCACGACCCGGGGCCGCGGGTCGGCGTCCACGTCGAGGCCCTCGCGCGCCGCGATCAGCCGGGCGGTGCGCTCCTCCAGCTCGGTGGAACGGCGCAGGTGGACGGCGAGCAGCGCGGGCGTGGACTCGATGAGCTGGTAGGCCCGCATGTGCAGGTCGACCGGGACCACCTCGCCGACGGCCTCCTCGATGGTGTCCCAGGCGGTGAGCACCGCGTTCCGCAGGGCCACCAGCGGCCCCTCGGTGGCCGGCCGGGCCGCGAGCGCGGCCACGAAGTGGGACTCCACCAGGTCCTGGACGGCGAAGGCGACCTCCTCCTTGCTGGCGAAGTACCGGAAGAAGGTGCGCTGGGAGACCTCGACGGCGTCGGTGATCTCGTCGACGGTCGTCTCCTCGTAGCCCTGCGTGGTGAAGAGCACGAGGGAGGCGCGCAGCAGGGCGTCGCGGGTGCGGCGCTTCTTGCGTTCGCGCAGGCCGGCGGGGGCGGGCGGCGGCGGGGTGGGGGGCGCGGGGGGCGCCGTCGGTGCGCCGGTCCGCTGGTCGGTCATCACCGCGGAGGGTCCTCTTCTTCGGGCTGCGGGTCGGGGTGGGCGGTCAGGGTACCTGTGACCGACGTGACAGTGGCTGTCTTGTTGGGCCGTCTGTGAAGTGTCAGTCGCTGTCACTAGCCTGTTCGTATGACTCGTCAGATCAGTCTCGACAAGCAGGTGCCCGACCAGGACACCGCGGCGGGAAGGCTTCCAGGTCTGCGCGGCCACCCCTGGCTGACCCTCTTCGCCGTCGCGCTCGGCGTCATGATGGTCACCCTCGACGGCACGATCGTCGCGGTCGCCAACCCCGCCATCACCGATGAACTCCACGCCAGCCTCGCCCAGGTGCAGTGGATCACCAACGGCTACCTCTTGGCCCTCGCGGTCTCCCTGATCACCGCGGGCAAGCTCGGCGACCGCTTCGGCCACCGGCAGACCTTCCTCATAGGCATCGCCGGATTCGCCGCGTCCTCCGCCGCGATCGGCCTCTCCTCCAGTGTCGAGTTCGTCATCGGCTTCCGCGTCGCGCAGGGCGTCTTCGGCGCCCTGCTGATGCCCGCCGCGCTCGGCCTGCTGCGCGCCACCTTCCCCGCCGAGAAGCTCAACATGGCCATCGGCATCTGGAGCATGGTCATCGGCGCCTCGACCGCCGGCGGCCCCATCGTCGGCGGGCTGCTCGTCGAGCACGTCAACTGGCAGTCCGTCTTCTTCATCAACGTGCCCGTCGGCATCATCGCCCTCGGGTTCGGCCTGTTCATCCTGCTCGACCACCGCGCCGAGAACGCCCCCCGGTCCTTCGACATCGTGGGCATCCTGCTGCTGTCCGCGGCGATGTTCTCGCTGATCTGGTCCCTGATCAAGGCCTCCGAGTGGGGCTGGGGCGACAGCAAGACCCTGCTCTTCCTCGCCGGGTCCGTCATCTGCTTCGCGCTCTTCGCCTTCTGGGAGACCCGGGTTGCCGAGCCGCTGGTCCCGCTCGGGATGTTCCGCTCGCTGCCGCTCTCCGCGGGCGTCGTGCTCATGGTCCTGATGGCCTTCGCCTTCATGGGCGGGCTCTTCTTCGTCACCTTCTACCTGCAGAACGTGCACGGCATGAGCCCCGTGGACAGCGGCCTGCACCTGCTGCCGCTCACCGGCATGATGATCGTCGGATCGCCCCTCGCGGGCCTCGCGATCACCAAGATCGGCCCGCGCCTCCCGCTGATCGCGGGCATGGTCGCCACCGCCGTGGCCTGCTTCGGAATGTCCCGGCTCACCCCGGACACCGGCACCGTCACGATGTCCGTCTGGTTCGGCCTCATGGGCCTGGGCCTCGCCCCCGTCATGGTCGGCGCCACCGAGGTCATCGTCGGCAACGCCCCGCTGGAGATCTCCGGGGTCGCCGGCGGGCTCCAGCAGGCCGCCATGCAGGTCGGCGGCAGCCTCGGCACCGCCGTGCTCGGCGCGGTCATGGCGAACGAGGTGTCCTCCTCCTTCGCCGACAAGTGGAGCGCGGCGCAGCTGCCGCCGCTCACCCCCGAACAGGCCGAGCAGGCCGCGGGAGCCGTCACGGTGGGCGTGGCGCCGGTCCCCGAAGGGGCCCCCGAGGCCCTCGCACGGGCCATCACCTCGGTGGCCCATGACACCTTCGTGTCAGGCATGCACACCGCCTTCGTCGTCGCAGGCTGCGTCGCCGTGGTCGCCGCAGTGGTCGCGGGCTTCACCCGGCGTGGGGAGAACGCGGCCGCGGGCGCGGGCGCGGCCCACATCTGACCCGCGCTCTCCCTTCCCACGGAGGCGTCAACTCCGCGGCCCGCGCAGCCCCGCCGGACCCGTCCGGCGGGGCTGTCGCCTATCCGGGTGGACCGGCCCGATGGGTCTTCCGCCCGACCGTCGTCGCAGGTCAGCGTGGTGTCAGCGGCACTCGCAACGGACCTCTCGGCCCACCGGGCCACCCGTAGGAGTGCCTTGTGACCACAAGGAGTTGACCCGTCATGCGTACGAGTTCCACCGTGCTCGCCGCCGTCTTCCTGGCCGCCACCACCCTGCTCCCCGGCGCGGCCTCGGCCGCCCACGCCGCCGGGCCGCCGCCGCTCGGGGCCTGTGCCACCGGGCAGCTCTGCTTCTGGGCCAAGCCGGACTTCAAGGGCACGAAGCAGATCCACGAACTGACCGACCTGACGACCAACGACTGCGTCTCGCTGCCGCCGGGCAAGAGCGCGCAGGCCCTCGCCAACCGCACCGGACGGCCGGTGACCACCTACCAGTCGGCCGAGTGCATCGAGACAGGCGAGTTCCAGACCTACCCCGGCGACGGCACCTGGCTGCCCCAGTCCCCCTACCAGGTGAGGGCGTTCAAGGTGTGGGAGCGATAGCCGCCGCGGGCTCCGGGTGCGGAGCCGGTACGTCGGCCCCCGCACCCGGGGTCCCCCCGCCCAGCCGGGCGACCTCGGCGCGCAGGGCCCGTACCTCCTGGGTCAGTTCGAAGAGGGCGGCCGCCTGGAGCCGCTCCGCCTGGTCGTCGCGCTCGAACCGGGAGATGAACCAGGCCGCGATGTTCGCGGTCACCACGCCCAGCAGCGCGATCCCCGACAGCATCAGGCCCACCGCGACCAGCCGCCCCAGACCCGTCGTGGGGGAGTGGTCCCCGTACCCCACGGTGGTCATCGTGGTGAAGGACCACCACACCGCGTCCTGGAGGTTGCGGATGTTGCCGCGCGGGGCGTCGCGCTCCACGCTCAGCACGGCCAGCGAGCCGAACATCAGCAGCCCCACCACGGCCCCCGCCACATAGGTGGTCAGCCGTACCTGCGGGGCCATCCGGGCCCGCCGCCCCACCAGCAACAGCGTCGACACCAACCGCAACAGCCGCAGCGGCTGGATCATCGGCAGCAGCACCGCCGCCAGGTCCAGCCAGTGCGTGCGCACGAACAACCGCCGGTCCGCCGCCAGGCCCAGCCGCACCGCGTAGTCCCCCGCGAACACGCTCCACACCACCCACTCCGTCAGCAGGCACGCCTCGTGCACGGAGCGGTCCGCGTCGGGAACGATGATCGGAACGGCGTACGCGACGCCGAAGGCCACCGCGCACACGAGCAGGGGGAGCTGGGTGCGTCGCTCCCAGCGGAGCTGCGCGGGCTGTTCCTTCATGCGGGGCATCGTAGGGAACGACGGCGGGGCGCCGGGGACTCAGGTCCCCGACGCCCCGCCGGACAACGCACCCGTGACGGCTACGTGACGGCTAGGCGTCCCCGCCCGCCGCACCGGGGTCGGCCGCCGTGACGTCCAACAGCTGGTAGCGGTCGATGGCCTGCTTGAGCACCGAGCGGTCGACCTGCCCGGCCTTGGCCAGCTCGGTCAGCGTCGCCAGCACCACCGACTGGGCGTCGATGTGGAAGAAGCGACGGGCCGCGCCGCGCGTGTCCGCGAAGCCGAAGCCGTCCGCGCCCAGCGAGGTGTACGGACCGGGCATCCAGCGCGCGATCTGGTCCGGGACCGCCCGCATCCAGTCCGAGACGGCCACGAACGGCCCCTCGGCACCGGACAGCTTGCGCGTCACGTACGGGACGCGCTGGTCCTCCTCCGGGTGGAGCAGGTTGTGCGTCTCCACCTCGACCGCGTCGCGGCGCAGCTCGTTCCAGGAGGTCGCCGACCAGACGTCCGCCCGGACGTTCCACTCGGCGGCCAGGATCCGCTGCGCCTCCAGCGCCCACGGCACCGCCACGCCCGAGGCCATGAGCTGCGCCGGAACGCTGCCCTGGGTGCCGCGGGAGATCCGGTGGATGCCCTTGAGGATGCCGTCCACGTCGACGTCCGCCGGCTCGGCCGGGTGCTGGATCGGCTCGTTGTAGACGGTCATGTAGTAGAAGACGTCCTCGGCGGCCGGGCCGTACATCCGGCGCAGGCCGTCCTTGACGATGTGCGCGATCTCGTACCCGTAGGCCGGGTCGTAGGCGACGCAGCCCGGGTTGGTCGAGGCCAGCAGCTGGGAGTGACCGTCGGCGTGCTGGAGACCCTCACCCGTCAGGGTGGTCCGGCCCGCGGTCGCGCCGAGCACGAAACCGCGCGCGAGCTGGTCGGCCATCTGCCAGAACTGGTCACCCGTGCGCTGGAAACCGAACATCGAGTAGAAGACGTAGACCGGGATCAGCGGCTCGCCGTGCGTCGCGTACGCCGAACCCGCGGCGATCAGCGAGGCCGTGCAGCCGGCCTCCGAGATGCCGTCGTGCAGCATCTGGCCGGTCGGGGACTCCTTGTAGGCGAGCAGCAGATCGCGGTCGACCGCCTCGTACTGCTGGCCCAGCGGGTTGTAGATCTTGGCGCTCGGGAAGAACGCGTCCATGCCGAAGGTGCGGTACTCGTCGGGCGCGATCAGCACGAACCGCTTGCCGATCTCCTTGTCCCGCATCAGGTCCTTCAGGATGCGGACGAAGGCCATGGTGGTGGCGATCGACTGCTGTCCCGAGCCCTTCTTGGCGGCCGCGTACGTCTTGTCGTCCGGCAGCTGGAGCGGCTTGGCCCGCACCACGCGGGTCGGCACGTAGCCGCCCAGCGCGCTGCGCCGGTCGTGCATGTACTGGATCTCGGGGGAGTTGCGGCCCGGGTGGTAGTACGGCGGGGCGCCGCCTTCGAGCTGCTGGTCCGTGATCGGGATGTGCAGTCGGTCGCGGAAGCGCTTGAGGTCGTCGACCGTCAGCTTCTTCATCTGGTGGGTCGCGTTGCGGCCCTCGAAGTTCGGGCCCAGCGTCCAGCCCTTGACCGTCTGGGCCAGGATCACGGTCGGCTGGCCCTTGTGCGCCTTGGCCGCCGCGTAGGCCGCGTAGACCTTCTTGTGGTCGTGCCCGCCGCGGCCCAGGTGCTGGATCTGCTGGTCGGACATGTTTTCGACCATCGCGCGCAGCCGGTGGTCGCCGCCGAAGAAGTGATCACGGATGTACGCGCCCGACTCGGTGGCGTACGTCTGGAACTGCCCGTCGGGGGTGGTGTTCATCTTGTTGACCAGGATGCCGTCGCGGTCCTGGGCCAGCAGCGGGTCCCAGGAGCGGTCCCAGATCAGCTTGATGACGTTCCAGCCGGCGCCGCGGAACTGCGACTCCAGCTCCTGCATGATCTTGCCGTTGCCGCGCACCGGGCCGTCGAGGCGCTGGAGGTTGCAGTTGACGACGAAGGTCAGGTTGTCGAGGCCCTCGCGGGCGGCGATGGACAGCTGGCCGAGCGACTCCGGCTCGTCCATCTCGCCGTCACCGAGATACGCCCAAACGTGGGACTTGGAGGTGTCCGCGATCCCGCGCGCCTCCATGTACCGGTTCATCCGGGCCTGGTAGATCGCGCCGAGCGGACCGAGGCCCATCGAGACGGTGGGGAA
Source organism: Streptomyces sp. NPDC051555 (assembly GCF_044454405.1). Lineage (NCBI taxonomy): Bacteria > Bacillati > Actinomycetota > Actinomycetes > Kitasatosporales > Streptomycetaceae > Streptomyces > Streptomyces sp. NPDC051555. Next base: position 93,316 of record NZ_JBITDP010000017.1, read on the forward strand.
CTCCCAGAAGTCCGGCATCAGCCGCGGGTGCGGGTAGCTGGAGAGACCGTACGGCGCCTTCGACTTCTCCTGGCGGAACGCGTCGAGCTGCTGCTCGGAGAGCCGGTCCAGGAGGTAGGCGCGGGCGTAGATGCCGGGGGAGGCGTGGCCCTGGAAGAAGATCTGGTCGCCGCCGTCGCCCTCGTCCTTGCCCCGGAAGAAGTGGTTGAAGCCGACGTCGTAGAGAGAGGCGGAGGAGGCGAAGGTCGCGATGTGGCCGCCTACCCCGATGCCCGGGCGCTGCGCGCGCGAGACCATCACGGCCGCGTTCCAGCGGGTCGCGTTCAGGACCTTGCGCTCGATCTCCTCGTTGCCGGGGAAGAAGGGCTCGTCCTTGGTCGCGATGGTGTTCACGTAGTCCGTGCTGCGCATCTCGGGCACGGCCACGCGCTTCTCGCGGGCCCGCTCGATCAGCCGCAGCATCAGGTAGCGGGCACGCTCACGGCCCCGCTCGTCGACCGCTGAGTCGAGGGAGTCGAGCCACTCCTGAGTCTCCTCCGGATCGAAGTCCGGGACCTGACTCGGCAGGCCGCCAATGATGATCGGGTTGCGATCGGATGCGGAAGCCACGCTGTTCCTTCGCTGTCGGGGGAGTCGTGCCTTGGGGCGCCGGCTCCCATCGTCTACCGCTCGGCCGAAATCGTCATCTGTACCGCTGGGTAACAGCTGGAATATCAGGCCACACTCAAGGGGTGGGGAGCGGGTCCGGCCAAATCGCAACCTTACGCCCAAGTCGTTCGGCGCCTTCGTAAGGCCGTTCGTCCTTCAAACAAGTGCCAAAGTCCCCATCGCGTGCCGAATGCGTCGCAATGGTGTGGGATGAATCACGAGGGGTTCGCGCGGGCAGGCTTAAAGTTGCGGCGAGACCGCCGTAATCGTCACCGTTTCGACGGTCTCGGCTGCCGGGTACTTGCGCGATCCGCCGCGTCCGTGTGGACTACGCCCAATGCTGCGCGTACGCGCGCCGCCGAAGACATTCACCGATACATGAGCAGGAGGCACCCCGTGAGCGCGACCGCGGACCACGCGGAGACCAGTCTGGTTTCCAGGCTGGGTTTCGAGTCCGAACAGGTGGTCCAGGAGATCGGCTACGACGACGACGTCGATCAGGAATTCCGTGAGGCCATCGAGGACCACATCGGGGGTGATCTCGTCGACGAGGAGTACGACGACGTCGCCGATGCGGTGCTGCTCTGGTTCCGGGACGAAGACGGCGATCTGACGGACACGCTGGTCGACTCCATCAACTTGGTGGAGGACGGCGCACTGATCCTGCTGCTGACCCCCAAGACCGGTCGTCCCGGTTACGTCGAGGCCAGCGACATCAGCGAGGCCGCCCAGACGGCGGGCCTGGCGCAGACCAAGAGCGTCAGCGTCGGCAAGGAGTGGGCCGCCAGCAAGCTGGTCACCCCCAAGGCCGCCAAGTCCAAGCGCTAGCCACGCGCCCAGACGAAGTGGAGGAACCCCGTCGGCCCCGGCCGGCGGGGTTTCTGCTGTTCCTACCCCCGGGCGCATACGGTCCTGTCGGGGCCTCGCCTAGGCTGGGCCTCACCCGAACGGCTCAATGAAGGGATACGAGAGATGGCGATCGAGGTCGGCACCAAGGCTCCGGACTTCGCACTGAAGGACAATCACGGCGCCACCGTGCGGCTCGCCGATTTCCGCGGCGAGAAGGCCGTGGTCCTGCTCTTCTACCCCTTCGCCTTCACGGGCGTCTGCACGGGTGAGCTGTGCGAGCTGCGCGACCAGCTGCCGCGGTTCCAGAACGACGACGTACAGCTGCTGGCGGTCTCCAACGACTCCGCGCCGACCCTGCGCGTCTTCGGCGAGCAGGAGGGCCTGGAGTACCCGCTGCTGTCGGACTTCTGGCCGCACGGCGAGACCTCCCGCGCCTATGGCGTCTTCGACGAGGACAAGGGCTGTGCGGTCCGCGGCACCTTCATCATCGACAAGGACGGCATCGTGCGCTGGACCGTCGTCAACGGGCTGCCCGACGCGCGTGACCTGAACGAGTACATCAAGGCGCTCGACAGCATCTGAGCCGCTATCGCACGTTTCCGTACGAAAACCCCGTACGGGCGGGAACCCGTCACTAGGATCGAAGCGTTGATCCGGTAGCAACCGCACGACGGGGCCCCGCCCCACACGAAACCAATGGAGGACCCGTGGGAGTCAGCCTCAGCAAGGGCGGCAACGTCTCGCTGACCAAGGCCGCGCCGAACCTGACGGCGGTCATCGTCGGTCTGGGCTGGGATGCTCGCACCACCACCGGTGTCGACTTCGACCTCGACGCCAGCGCGATCCTGACCAACGACCAGGGCAAGGTCGCCAGCGACGCCAACTTCGTGTTCTTCAACAACCTGAAGAGCCCCGACGGTTCGGTCGAGCACACCGGTGACAACACCACCGGTGAGGGCGAGGGCGACGACGAGGCCATCAAGGTCAACCTCGCCGGCGTCCCGGCCGACGTCAACAAGATCGTCTTCCCGGTCTCGATCTATGAGGCCGAGGCCCGCCAGCAGAGCTTCGGCCAGGTCCGCAACGCGTACATCCGCGTCGTGAACCAGGCCGACAACACCGAGCTCGCCCGCTACGACCTCTCCGAGGACGCCTCGACCGAGACCGCCATGGTCTTCGGCGAGCTGTACCGCAACGGCGCGGAGTGGAAGTTCCGTGCCATCGGCCAGGGCTACGCCTCGGGCCTGCGCGGCATCGCGCAGGACTTCGGCGTCAACGTCTGAGACCGAGCGTGAGCCCGGGCCCGAGGGGGTCCGGGTCCGAGGGGCAAGAACAGATCACCGTCCGGCGCCGTGCACAGTCGTGTACGGCGCCGGATGTTCTTCATCGGCGTACCGTCGCCGGCACATCTCCGGGGAGGACCACATCATGGGCGTCACACTCGCCAAGGGGGGCAATGTCTCCCTCTCCAAGGCCGCACCGAACCTGACCCGGCTGCTGGTCGGCCTCGGCTGGGACGCGCGCTCGACCACGGGCGCGGACTTCGACCTCGACGCCAGCGCCCTGCTGTGCGCGGGCGGCCGGGTGCTCGGTGACGAGTACTTCGTCTTCTACAACAACCTGAAGAGCCCCGAGGGATCCGTCGAACACACGGGGGACAACCTCACCGGTGAGGGTGAGGGCGACGACGAGTCGGTGCTGATCGACCTCACCAAGGTGCCGGTGGCCTGCGACAAGATCGTCTTCCCGGTCTCGATCCATGACGCCGATGCCCGCGGGCAGTCGTTCGGCCAGGTCACCAATGCGTTCATCCGCGTCGTGAACCAGGCGGACGGACAGGAGTTGGCGCGCTACGACCTTTCGGAAGACGCGTCCAGCGAGACCGCGATGATCTTCGGAGAGGTCTACCGCTACGGCGCCGAATGGAAGTTCAGGGCGGTGGGGCAGGGGTACGCGTCGGGCCTGCGGGGCATCGCTCTAGACTTCGGGGTCAACGTTTCGTAAAGCCGCACAAGACGATGGGGTGCCCGTGGTTCTGAAAACCTTCGGCTGGTCGTTCGCGATTACCGCGCTCGGCCTGGCCGCGGCGGTTCTCTACGGGGGGTGGAAAGGGTTCGGGATCGTGGCGATCCTGTCCATCCTGGAGATCTCGCTGTCCTTCGACAACGCGGTGGTCAACGCCGGCATCCTGAAGAAGATGAATGCCTTCTGGCAGAAGATCTTCCTCACGATCGGCGTCCTCATCGCCGTGTTCGGCATGCGCCTGGTCTTCCCCGTCGTGATCGTGGCGCTCACCGCCAGCATCGGTCCCTTCGAGGCCGTCGATCTCGCGATGACCGACAAGGACCGCTACCAGCAGCTCGTGACGGACGCCCACCCGTCCATCGCGGCCTTCGGGGGCATGTTCCTGCTGATGATCTTCCTCGACTTCATCTTCGAGGACCGGGACATCAAGTGGCTCGCCTGGCTGGAGCGTCCCCTCGCCAAGCTCGGCAAGATCGACATGCTGTCGGCCTGCATCGCGCTGATCGCCCTGCTGATCACGTCGTTCACCTTCGCCGCCCACGCCCACCAGCACGGCGGCCTGGAGGTCGACAAGGCGCAGACCGTACTGGTCTCCGGCATCGCCGGTCTGATCACCTACATGATCGTCGGCGGTCTCTCCGGCTACTTCGAGAACAAGCTCGAAGAGGACGAAGAGGCCGAGCACGAGGCCGAGGAAGAGGCCAAGCGCACCGGCAAGAGCGTCTCGGCGGTCGCCATGGCCGGCAAGGCCGCGTTCTTCATGTTCCTCTACCTGGAGGTCCTGGACGCGTCGTTCTCCTTCGACGGGGTCATCGGCGCCTTCGCGATCACCAACGACATCGTGCTGATGGCCCTCGGCCTCGGCATCGGTGCCATGTACGTCCGTTCGCTGACGGTCTACCTGGTCCGCCAGGGCACCCTCGACGACTACGTCTACCTGGAGCACGGCGCGCACTACGCCATCGGCGCGCTCGCCGTCATCCTGCTCGTCACCATCCAGCACGAGATCCCCGAGATCGTCACCGGCGGTGTCGGCGTGCTGCTGATCGCCTGGTCCTTCTGGTCCTCGGTGCGCCGCAACAAGCGCATGGAGCTGGAGGAGTCCACCGCCGAGGCATGATCACGGCGGTAATGCGGAACGCTCAACTGCGGGGCGGCTCACGGGTCCACGGATCCCACGGGCCGCCCCGTCCCGTACCGGGCCGACCAGGGGGATGGACATGGGCTTCACCGATTTCTTCGACGGTCTCAGGGGCGCTCGCGCGTCGCAGTTCCAGTCGGGCAGCGCCTCGTCGAACGCGATCGAACTGACGAAACGCCACCCCACGGTCTCGCTCACCAAACAGGGGGCGGTGCACGGGAACCTGCGCGTCAACCTGTCCTGGAGGATGCGCACCTCGGACTTCGGAGGGTCGTCCGGCGCCGGCGGACAGCGCCTGCGCCATCCGTTCAAACTATTCAAACCGGACATGGTGCAGGCGCACACCCAGGGCGTGGTCAACGTCGACCTGGACCTCGGCTGCCTGTACGAACTGACCGACGGCACCCGGGGGGTCGTACAGCCGCTCGGCAAGCTGCTCGGCGACATCAACGACCCGCCGTACGTCAAGCTCAGCGGCGACGACCGGTTCGGCTCGGCCTCGGGGGAGACCCTCTACGTCAACCTCGACCACGCGGACGAGATCAAGCGGCTCCTGGTCTTCGTCTACATCTACGACCAGACCCCGGCCTTCGACCGGACGCACGCCCTGGTCACCCTCTACCCGATCGCCGGGCCCCGGATAGAGATCTCCCTCGACGAGCGGCAGCCGCAGGCGCGTTCCTGCGCGGTGGTCCTGCTGGAGAAGGTCAAGGGGGAGCTCGTCGTGCGGCGCGAGGTCAAGTTCGTCTACGGCTTCCAGGCCGAGCTGGACCGGCTGTACGGCTGGGGGCTCCAGTGGGGGCGGGGATACAAGACCACCAAGGCATGAGGGCGGCTCCCGCGGCGGCCGTGGGCCCCGCGGCCGCCGCGGGGCATCCGGTCGCGACGGGGCCTCCGGCCGGTGCCGGGCTCAGCGGCGGAGGAACTGCGGCCCCTGGACGGGCAGCCGGAAGGACGGGTCGCCGATCGGCACCGGCGACACGTGCTGCGGGTAGCCGTAGGCGGGCTGCGCGGCGGGCGGGGCCTGCGTGGGCCCCACCGGGGGCGCCGTCGGCGCCGTGGCGGGCGTCTGCGGCCGCATCGCGGCGGTCCGGTCGGCCTGCCCCGTCGGCGCGGCCTCCGGCTCTCCCGCGCCGTCGTCCACCGAGATCCCGTGATCGGTGGCCAGTCCGACGAGGCCGTTGGAGTACCCCTCGCCCAGGGCGCGGAACTTCCACCCCTCGCCCCGGCGGTAGACCTCCCCGCACATCAGGGCCGTCTCCGCACCCGTCTCGGGCCGTACGTCGAAGTAGGCGAGCGGCTCGGCGCCCCCGCTGACCGTGGCGTCGTAGAGCAGGATCCGCAGGTCCCCGACGCGCTGGAAGGGCACGTCCTCGGCCGAGACGACGACCAGCACCCGGTCCACCCAGGCGGGCACCGAGACCAGGTCCATCTGGACGGCATCGGTGATCGCGTCGCCGACCCGCTTCTTGCCGAGGCGCCAGACCGCGCCGGAGGGGTGCCGGGGCTGGTTGTAGAAGACGAAGTCCTCATCGGAACGCACACGGCCGTCCGCCCCCACGAGCAGCGCCGAGGCGTCCACGTCCGGCACCTCGGGTCCACCGGTCCAGCGCAGCACCGCCCGGACCGCAGCGGCGGTCACCGGGACGTTGGAGCCCTTCTGCATCGCGTGCGTCATGCCGGTCATCCTGCCCTCCCGGGGCGGGCCTGGACAATGCGGGCCCCCTGGAGTGTCGTGCGCGGCCCTTGTGAGTGGTCGCCGAGCTGTGCATGGTGCAAGAGGGTTACCCGAACTTCATGTGCTTGAGGAACTCTTGGAACTCATTCGTACGTACTATTACCGGCCATGCCACTGGGGCCGCCGAGGCAGTACGGGGGAAGCACATGCGTCATTTCGGGCACATTTCGCCCACCGTCCGTGAGGGCCTCTTCCATCAGGAGCCGGTCGAGTTCACCGCCGACTCGCCCGCCCGTACCCTCGCGGCGGCGCTGGGAGCCACCCTCTACAGCCCCGCCACCCGACCCCACCTCGCGGCCGACGTGGCCAAGCAGGCGGACCGCGGAGTCGTCTCCATGGTCCTCTGCCTGGAGGATTCCATCAGCGACGCCGATGTGACGGGGGCCGAGGAGAACCTGATCCGGCAGTTCGCCGAGATCGACGCGAGCGCGGAGGAGCCGCCGCTCCTCTTCATCCGGATCCGCGAACCCGAACAGATATCCGATCTCGTGCGGCGCCTCGGCCGGTCGGCGCGCCGATTGGCCGGATTCGTACTGCCGAAATTCACAGAGAGTCGCGGAACCGCCTTCCTCGACGCCGTGCGGCAGGCGCAGGAGGAGGGCGGGCGCCACCTCTACGCCATGCCCGTCCTGGAGACCCCCGACCTGCTCCACCTGGAAACCCGGGTGGAGGCCCTCGCGGGCATCTCGCGCACGGTCAACGCCTACCGCGACCAGGTGCTCGCCCTGCGGCTGGGCGTGACCGACTTCTGCTCGGCGTACGGGCTGCGCCGCACCCCCGACATGACGGCCTACGACGTCCAGATCGTCGCGGGCGTGATCGCCGACGTGGTCAACGTCCTGAGTCGGGCCGACGGCACCGGTTTCACCGTCACCGGCCCGGTCTGGGAGTACTTCCGCAGCCAGCAGCGCCTCTTCAAGCCCCAGCTGCGCCGCAGCCCCTTCCTGGAGGAGGGCGTCGAGGAACTGCGCACCGCGCTCATCGAGCACGACCTGGACGGCCTGCTCCGCGAGATCGAACTCGACCGGGCGAACGGCCTGCTCGGCAAGACCTGCATCCATCCCGCGCACGTCACGCCCGTGCACGCGCTGTCGGTGGTCTCCCACGAGGAGTTCAGCGACGCCCAGGACATCCTGCGCCCCGAGCGCGGTGGTGGTGGAGTGATGCGGTCGGCCTATACGAACAAGATGAACGAAGTGAAGCCCCACCGGGCCTGGGCCGAGCGCACCATGCTGCGCGCGGAGGTCTTCGGTGTGGCCAAGGAGGAGGTCGGCTTCGTCGATCTCCTCACCGCCGGACTCAAGGTCTGAACCGGGGTCCGGCCGGTGTCGTCGACGAGGAAGGGCAAGAAGATCGAAGCGGTGTGGTCGGGAGCAGGGGTGCCGTCGGGAGCCGAGGGGCGGCCGGGAGCCGAGGTGTGGTCCGGGACCTGGGTCGCGGACCGGCTGGGCGTCGCCCTGGAAGCGGCGCAGGCCCCGGCCGGTCCCGGCGCCCCGGACGCCCCGGCTCCGGGGCCCCGGCTCGAAGAGCTGCTCGGGCTGGCGCTGCGCCGCAACCCCAAGCGGGCGCACCTGCTCGTGTCCCAGGTGCTCGGCAAGCACGTCCCGCAGTCCCCGGCGGTCGTCCACGGCGCCGGCTACGGGATGGGGCTGCGGGTGCGCGAGCTGCTGGGTGACGCGGCCGCCTCCGCCGTGGTGCTCGGGTACGCCGAGACCGCGACCGGGCTCGGCCACAGCGTCGCCGACGGCCTCGGGGCGGCCCCCTACCTGCACTCCACCCGCCGCCCGGTGCGGGGCGTCGCGCCCGCCGGGGGGTTCGAGGAGGCCCACTCGCACGCCACCTCGCACCTGCTGCTGCCGCAGGACCCGCGGCTGCTGGCGGGCACCGGTCCGCTGGTGCTGGTCGACGACGAGTTCTCCACCGGCAACACCGTCCTGAACACCATCCGTGACCTGCACGAACGCCACCCCCGCGGCCACTACGTCGTGGTCGCCCTGGTGGACATGCGCTCGGCGGCCGACCACGCCCGGCTCACCGCCTTCGCGGACGGACTCGGCGCCCGGGTGGACCTGATCGCCCTGGCGAGCGGCACCGTACGGCTTCCGGAAGGGGTTCTGGAGCGGGGCACGCGGCTGGTCGAGGAGTACGAGTCCCGCACCGCCGACGCGGCCCCGGCTGCCCCCGCGGCCCCCGTCGCCCCCGCGGACCGGATCCGCCTCGACTGGCCCGCCGGGCTCCCCGACGGGGGTCGGCACGGCTTCACGCCCGCCCACCGGGCCCGGCTGGAGGCGGCCCTGCCCGCCCTCGGGGCGCAGCTCGCCCGCGCCCTGGGCGAGCGCCCCGGTCGGGGTCCTGGTCCGGGTCCGGGTCGCGTTCTCGTACTCGGCAACGAAGAGCTGATGTACGCACCGCTGCGGCTCGCCCTGGCCCTGGAGGAGACCGGCGCCGCCGCCGAGGTGCGCTTCTCCACCACCACCCGCTCGCCCGTCCTGGCCGTCGACGACCCCGGCTACGCGATCCGCACCCGGCTGGTCTTCCCCGCCCATGACGACCCGGCCGACGGGCCCGGCGAGCGCTACGCCTACAACGTCGCCGCCGGCACCGCCGGAGCGCGCTTCGACACCGTGGTCGTGGTCGTGGACTCGGTCGGCGACACCCCGGCCCTGCACACCCCGGACGGCCTCCTGGCCCGCCTCGCCCCGCACACCGACCGGGTCGCGCTGGCCGTCGTACCGTCCTACGCGCCCGTACCGGCCCACGCGGCCGGGCCCGCCCCCGTATCCGACGACCGGCGGGAGCCGATCATGCTGCCCGAGCCCCTGCGCGGACCCGCGTTCTCCTCCTACCCGGCCGAGGACGTCGGCTGGCTGCTCCAGGACCTCTCGGACCTGGAGCTGGAGGCGCCCACCGAGGAGCGCGAGGAAGCCATCCAGGCGGGCGGCGCGCACTACGCCGAGTCCCTGCCCGTCGAGTACCAGCCCAGCCCGCAGTACCAGGAGCTGTACCGGAGCGCGCTGAGCGCCTCCGCCGCCCGCATCGCGCGCGCGGTCGGCACGGTCACCGAGACGGTCCTCGCCGAGCGGTCCCCGCGCCCCGTACTGGTCTCGCTGGCCCGCGCGGGCACCCCGGTCGGGGTCCTCATGCGCCGCTGGGCGCAGCACCGGCACGGCCTGGACCTGCCGCACTACACCGTCTCCATCGTGCGCGGCCGGGGCATCGACGCCAACGCCCTGCGCTGGCTGGCCGCCCACCACGACCCGGCCGACGTCGTCTTCGTCGACGGCTGGACCGGCAAGGGCGCCATCACCCGCGAACTCAAGGCGGCCCTCGACGCCCACCGCGAGGAGACGGGCGGCCCCGGCTTCGACCCGGAGATCGTCGTCCTCGCCGACCCCGGCGGCTGCGTGTCGACGTACGGCACCCGCGAGGACTTCCTGATCCCCTCCGCCTGCCTCAACTCGACCGTCTCCGGGCTCATATCCCGGACCGTGCTGCGCTCCGACCTGGTCGGCCCGGACGACTTCCACGGCGCGAAGTTCTACCGCGAGCTGGCCGGGGCCGACGTCTCCGTCGACTTCGTCGACACCGTCGCCGCCCGCTTCGACGAGGTCGCCGACGCGGTCGACGCCGAGGTCAAGGAGCTGTTGGCCGCGGACCGTTCGCCGACCTGGGAGGGTTGGGCGGCGGTGGAACGGATCAGCGAGGAGTACGGCATCCACGACGTGAACCTGGTCAAGCCGGGCGTCGGCGAGACCACCCGGGTGCTGCTGCGCCGCGTGCCGTGGAAGATCCTGGCCCGGCGCGGCGCCGGAGCCGACCTCGACCACGTGCGCCTGCTGGCCGAGCAGCGCGGGGTACCGGTCGAAGAGGCCGACGGGCTGCCCTACACCTGCGTAGGACTCATCCACCCCCGCTTCACACGTGGCGCCACGGGCGCCGACGGAAAGGCCGTGTCCTCCAAGTGACCGTTCTGGTAGCCAGTGATCTCGACCGTACGCTCATCTACTCGGCGGCCGCCCTCGGGCTGACCATGCCGGACCCGGTGGCCCCCCGGCTACTGTGCGTGGAGGTGCACGAGAGCCGTCCGCTGTCCTTCATGACGGAGACGGCGGCCGCGCTGCTCGCCGAACTCACCGCCGACTCCCGCGTGGTGTTCGTCCCGACCACCACGCGCACGCGCAAGCAGTACCAGCGCATCCGCTTCCCCGGACGGCCCGCGCCCTACGCGATCTGCGCCAACGGCGGGCAGCTGCTGGTCGACGGCGCGCCCGACCGGGACTGGCGGCGCCAGGTCGGCAAGCGGCTCGCGCAGGAGTGCGCGCCGCTGGAAGAGGTGCACGGACACCTGCTGGACACCGCCGATCCGCTGTGGCTGCGCAAGGCCCGGGTCGCGGAGGACCTCTTCGCCTACCTGGTGGTGGAGCGGGACCTGGTGCCCGAGGAGTGGCTGAAGGCGCTGACCGAGTGGGCGGGGACGCGCGGATGGACCGTCTCGCTCCAGGGCCGCAAGATCTACGCCGTCCCGCGCCCGCTGACCAAGAGCGCGGCGATGCGGGAGGTGGCCCGGCGCACCGGCGCCACGCACACGCTGGCCGCCGGGGACTCGCTGCTGGACGCGGACCTGCTGGAAGCGGCGGACGAGGGGTGGCGCCCGGGCCACGGCGAGCTGGCCGACGCGCGGTGGCACGCCCCGCACGTGCGCGCGCTGACCACCGAAGGAGTCGTGGCGGGTGAGGAGATTGTCCGTCAGTTCGGCCGCGCGGTGGGCAGACTGAGCGCATGAGCAAAGGCAACAGCACCAAGATCACCGATGAGTTGTACGCGTACGTGCTCGCCCACAACCCGCCGCTGGACGAGGTCCAGCGCGGGCTGGTCGTCACCACGGCCGAGAAGTTCCCGGACGACGCCGGAATGCAGTCGGCCGAGGAGCAGGGGCCGCTGCTGGCCTTCCTCGTCCGACTGACCGGCGCCCGTCACATCGTGGAGGTCGGCACCTTCACCGGGTTCTCGTCCCTGTCGATGGCCCAGGCGCTGCCCGCGGACGGCCGGCTGATCGCCTGCGACGTCTCCGAGGAGTGGACGGCGTACGGGCGCGAGGCCTGGGCCGCCGCCGGGGTCGCGGACCGCGTCGACCTGCGGATCGGGCCCGCCCTGGACACGCTGCGGGCGATGCCGTTCGAGGAGCACATCGACCTCGCGTACCTCGACGCCGACAAGCAGAGCCAGATCTCCTACTGGGAGGAGCTGGTCCCGCGGCTGCGTCCGGGCGGCCTGATCGTCACCGACAACACCCTCTTCCACGGCACGGTGCTGGACGAGCACGCGACGGGCTCGGCGGCCGGGGTCCGCGCCTTCAACGAGCACGTGGTGGCGGACAAGCGGATGGAGTCCGTGATGCTCGGCATCTCGGACGGCCTGACGCTGTCGCGCAAGCGGGCCTGAGGGCGGTCGGCGGGGCGGCCGGTCTCTTGGCCGACCGCCCCCAGCCGCACGCGTCGCTCAGCCGCAGCCTCCGCCGCCGCAGCAACCGCCTCCGCCTCCGCCGCCCGCGCGTACGGGCGCGGGGGCGGAGCTGGTGCCGCCCACGGCGACGGCCGACAGCAGCTTGACGGTGTCGCCGTGTCCGGCGGGGCAGCTCGCGGGCGCGGCGGACTCGGCCATGGGCCGGCTGACCTCGAAGACGTCCTCGCAGGTCCGGCAGCGGTACTCGTAACGGGGCATGCGCACAGGCTAAGCGCTCCGGGGCGCCCCCGGGGAGACCGGGACGAAGGCCCGTGCCCGGTCCTCCCTGGCCGCCTGCTCGGGGTGGCGGGCGCGCCAGTACGGATTGTCGTGCGGCAGGGCGCTGCCCACCCGCCCGTACATCCCGAACCACATCAGCATCACGCCGACGACGAAGCTGAAGAGCACGTTCTGGATCCGGAAGGCCAGGAAGTTCAGGCCGGTGTCCAGCAGCGCGAGATTGACGAACCCGCTCGCGATGAACAGCAGGCCCAGCATGATGTTGAGGGTGGAGGCGAAGCTGCCGCCGATCACCATCCCGAGCACGAGCAGTGCGCCGATGCAGATCGACAGGATGCTCAGCGTGCCGTTGGTGTTCAGGGCGAGGACCGTGTCCCCGCGGGTGTCGAAGAACCCGATCCGGTTGATGAGCCCCAGGATCCCGAAGACGATCAGCAACAGCCCGGTCAGCCCGGCGCCGACGCGGTAGACCTTGCTGAGCTTGTGGTCGGCGGGCAGGTGCTCGTCCAGCTGGGCGTTGACGGGATTGAGCAGCCGGCGCGCCAGCCCGGGGGAGCCCTGTGGGCCGTGGGACGCATAGGGCTCGTGGGCCACGTACGGCGCGTAGTGCTCGTGGGCCTCGTGGCACCCGTAGAGCGCATGGGGCGCGTAGGTCTCATGCGGACCGGGGGGCGCGGGGGATGCAGGGGACGCAGGGGTCACCTGGGACTTGCGGGGCCTGTGGAAACTGTGGGCGGCCATGACGCCCTCCTCTGCTCCGGCTGCTCTGCTCCGGCTCTGCTCCGTTGCGGCACCTTCCAGCATCCGCCGATGCCCACCGCCGGACAACCGGGCCGGGGCCTCAGGCGGTGCCGCGCCGCCCCCGCATCTCGTGGACGACCCCGGCCACGGCCGCCCGTACGCCCTCCATCTCCTGGAGGAAGTGCCAGTAGTCGGGATGCCGCCCCTCCAGCCCGGCCAGCGCCCGCTCCACCCGCGCCACCGCCTCGTCCAGCGGCCGCGCGTGCCGCGGATCGGGCACGCTGCGCCCCTCCATCGCCAGCCGCTGCGCGTCCCGGATCGCGAACCGGGTCCGCTGGACCTCGCCCTCCGGATCCTTGGCCACCGCCTCCAGCCGGGTCAGCCGGTCCTGGGCGGTCGACACGGCCTCGTCCACCGCGTCGAACAGCTCGCGGACGGTCGTGATCAGCGCGCTGGCGTCCTCCCACCGCTGCTCCTGCCGGGCCTGGCCCGCCTCCGTCAGCCGCTGCTCCGCCTGTCGTACGGAGGCCAGCGCCTGCTCCGGTACGTGCTGCAGGTCCTGCCAACAGTCGGCACTGAACCGGCGCCGCAGCTCGCTCAGGACCGGATCCACCCGGTCCGCACGGTTGCGCAACGCCTGCGCCCGGGTCCGCAGGCTCGCCAGCCGGCGGTCCATCTCCGCAGCCCGCTCCGGCAGCCGCTCGGCCTCCGCCCGCACCGCCTCCGCGTCCCGCAGGATCCGGTCGGCGCGCTGCACCGTGGCGGGCACCCCGTGCTGCGCGGCGCCCTGGTTCAGCATGGTCAACTCCGGGCCGAGCGCCGCGAGCCGCGCGGCCAGATCGTCGGCGCGCAGGCCACCGGCCCGTACGGCGTCCAGCGCGTTGGCCGCCGCGAGCAGCGCGGCCTTGGCCCGCTCCCGGGCGGGCGCGACCCGCGCCAGCTGCGACTCGGCGTTGTCCAACAGCGGCCGCAGCCCCTGGTCGAACCGCTCCAGCTCGCCCTTGACCCGCACCAGCTCGTCCCGGGCCCGCTCCAGCTCCCGCTTGGCGCGCGCGGCCACAGCGCCGTCGAGGTCGTCCCGGTCGAGGTCGTGCGCGTCGACGGCCTCGATGTAGACCTGACTGACCTCGTCGATCCGCCGGCCCAGCTCCGCGAACCCCTCGACGGCCCGCCGCCCGGCCAGAGATCCGTCCGCGGCCGTGATCGTCTCTATCGAGATCCGCAGATCCCGCTGAGCGGTGTCCAGCTCGTAGAACGCGGAGGCGGCCGCGTCCTTGGCGGCCTGTGCCTCCGCCCGCCGGCTCTCGTCCCGCCCACCGAACCACCGCCGGGAAGCCGTCGTCACAATCCCTCTCCCGTACCGCGTCCAACCGCGTCCACCATGCCCTCGCCCATTCTCCCCCACGGGATCGCGTTTGCGTCCGGGGTCCGCCCGCCATGTAGGCTGTCCACTCATCCAAGGGTGCGTAGCTCAGGGGTAGAGCGCTGCTCTTACAAAGCAGATGTCGGCGGTTCGAAACCGTCCGCGCCCACCGCGTTGACCTCGAACGAGGTGAAGGAAAGCCCAGGTCAGAGCCACATCGACCCGGGCTTTCCGTGCATCTAGTGCACCTTGACTACGCGTCAGTGCAGTCTCGCTACGTTCTGACGCAGCACTACTACGGGGCCGGGACCCCCAAATTCCCCCCAAGGGATCTCGTTGTCTTTGCAGCTCAGAGCCCCAATGACGGTGGCCCCCCTCCGCGTACTGGAGGGGGGCCACCTTTGCCGCAGATGCCTGACGCCGCCCTGCCGCGCTGACGGTGGGGCCCGCGCCGCTGCATCCACGGCGGCCTGTGTGCCGATCAAGTGATCGGCCGTGATCACGAAAAGCGGGATATATCCCGCAGACAAAACGATCTTGAGGTCTGAATGTCTAGTAGGTGCAACCCGCTACACCGCCTTGGATCCTGCAAGCCCGCATCGACCTGGGTAACCGGATCCGCGACGCCCGGCTGGCGGCTGATCTGACACAAGACAAGCTTGCCGAGTTGGCCGGAGTCGATCGGACAACCCTGCAGAAGACCGAGGCTGGCAAGACGGATCCCAAGTTCTCACTCCTGCTCCGCCTCGCTCGCGTCCTGCACCTCCCGGCAAGAGACCTCATGCCGTAGCACTCTGTCGTATGCCCAATTTCGGCCATGCGAACGGAATCCAGTCTGCCTGTCCTGTGAAACTTTCAACAGTGTGTAAATGGATATATGCAGACGGATACTTCACGTCGGGCGCCAGCCTGTCTCAACGGTCACGCTCTAGTGGTGACTTGGCTGCTGGCAAGTCGAACATACGCGCGAACATTTGTGGCAGCGAACGCCCGTTCACGTGGCCGGATTCCCGCCTCCCCCGCCGCCGCAGGAGAGGCGGGGGTCTATGGGGCAGCGCTGGCCAGGCTGAGATTGCCCAGGGCGGTGGACCACTCCACCTGCTTCGCGCTTCGGACGTAGGCCAGCCGGGCCACGCGAGGGGCGCCGGACGCGAAGCCCGTCGGCTCCTCGACGACCGCGGCCAGGGTGCCGGTCTGGCCGCTGGCGATGTCGTAGACGGTCTGGCCGATCCAGGGGTGGGTCACGTGGCCGAACGTGTCGCTGGGCTGAGGGGTGCGCGGTGTCACGGAGTTCTCCCGGTTCGCTCACTACGGCGTGTGCTCAGGGATAGCCTTTCGCTCACGGACCGTCAGGCCTAGGTGCTGCGTGTCCGCTCCCGTCCGCAGCTCTGCGGACACCGCGGACAGCGGAGGTCCCTCGTGCCTGAATCTTTCGGCGATGCCTTACGGCGCTTGCGCGGCAGCCGGTCAGTGCGGGATGTCGCCCGCCTCGCTGCCTGCGGGAAAACGCACGTCAGCGACTTGGAGACGGGCAAGCGGCAGCCGACGACCGTGATCGCTGCGGCCCTCGACCAGGCCCTCGGCGCGGGCGGTGAGCTGATCGCCCTGGCGGATGTTCGCCCCGGCTCGTCGCCACTGGATCAGGCGGACGCGCTCCAGCAGGGCCTGCACCAGACCCTGGCCGCGGGGCCGCTGACGGACGCGTCTCTGGATGAGTGGGAGTACACGGTCGGCCGGCACGGGCGGGCGACCCGGTATCGGCCGGAGGGTGAGCTGCTGCCGGAGCTGCTGGCCGACTTCACGGATCTACGCCTCGTCTTGACGCATCGGCATCCGGCGCCCGCGCGGAAGCGCCTGACGGTCGCGGTGGCGCAGATGTCGGGACTCATGGCGCTCACCTTGCTGAAGCTGGGCGACAGTCGCTCGCGGGCGTGGTGGCGTACCGGCCGGGCTGCGGCTGCCGCGGCCGATGACCGGACGACCTTGGCGTGGATTTACGCACAGGAGGCCTATCAGCTGTACTACGGCGGTGACCTCGAGGGTGCGGTGGAGCTGGCCGCGCGGGCCCAGCAGCTGGCCGGGGGTCTGCCGTGCGTGGGTCCGGCGCTGGCCGCGCCGCTCGAGGCGCGGGCGCTTGCGGTCCTGCGGCAGCGGGACGGTGCGGTCGAGGCCCTGTCTCGCGCGGAGGTGGCGTTGGAGCGGCTGCCGGAGACGGAGCGGATTGGGTCGGCCTTCGGGTACTCGGAGTCGCAGCTGCGTTTCCACGCTGGGAACGCCTGGACGCACTTGGAGGACGTCGAGCGTGCCGCGGAGCAGCAGGAGCGCGCCCTCGAGCTGTACCCGCGGCGGGATCACACCGACCGGGCGTTGATCGCGCTCGACCAGGCCATAGGGTCCGCGATCCGTGGTGACGTCGCGGGAGCCGCGGTCCGCGCGACGACGACGATCGTGGATCTGCCGGAGGAGCACCGGTCCGCTCTGATCATCTACCGGGCGCGGGAGGTGGCGGCTAGGGTGCCCGAGGCACGGACGGTGCCGGAGGTGCGGGTGTTGCGCGAGATCCTGGCGCTGCCCCCTGGCGAGAGGGACAGCAGTGCTGATCGAGCAGGCCACCGAGCAGGACGTTGACGTCATCTCCGTGATCCTCGGCGAGATCGAGGCGTACTACGGCGGGGAACCGGCGCCCGGGAATCCGGCGCAGATCCGGGCCGCGCTCTTTGGTGTCCGGCCCGCGGCGACGGTGCTCCTGGCCCGCGACGGCGAGCAGGTGCTGGGCCTCGCCTCGTACTCGCTGCTGTGGCCGGCGGCTGGTGCGGACACCAGCCTGTACCTGAAGGAGCTGTACGTCCGGAAGGCGGCTCGCCGCCGCGGTGTGGCGGGCGCCTTCATGGAGCAGCTCAAGGTCGAGGCGGCTGCGACCGGCTGCTCGCGGGTGGAATGGACGGCAGACCGCGACAACCCGCCCGCGCTCGAGTTCTACAAGGCGCTGGGCGCCGAGCCCCGCGACGGGAAGGTCTTTTACCGGCTCGAGCAGTAGCTCTGTGGGTGCTGCCCGCTAGCCTGTGCGACATGATCCCTGATGCTGTCGCCGAGGACCGCGCGGCCGAGCTGAACGAGGCGATCCGGGCCCTCGTCGCGGCGGGGCGGGCCGGCACGGACGAGTACGCCGCGCTCCTCGCCGAGTGGCTGCGGGCCACTGTCGTACCCGCCGCCTAAGCTCCGCCCGTGGCAGATATCGAACTCACCGACGAACTCATCCAGCTTCAGCGCGCGGCCAACGAGGCCCGGGAGACGGCAACGGCCGGCACGTACAGCGTGGAGGCGTGGCAGCCGTGGCATGACGCTGTCGACGCGTCCCAGGCTGCCATCACCGCGCACGCCGCGGCGACCGGGCAGAACCGGTACGAGGTGGAGATGGCGACGAAGAAGGCGGCCCGCGAGGTCGAGGCCTGACAGTGCTCCGCCCCGCCGGTCGCTGTCCCCTATATGGGGTCCGGTGGGGCGGTGTCGCACGGCTGCAGCCAGCAGCAGTCCCGCGTGCTCAGGATGCTCGCGGATGATGCCCTCATTGTCGGTGACGGCACTGACAGCGGCCCGATTCCCGAGATGCCGCGTGGACCGGCAGCCTGCAGGCTGGAGGTATGGACCACGCCCCGATCGTCGTGCACCGGATCAGCCCGTCGGGCGGCCGCAGGGTGACCATCCGCGTGCAGGGCCACGACACGATCCTCGGCGTCGCCTATGGGGATGCGGACGTGATCGAGTTCCTGCGGCGGATCGAGGTCCCGGACCCGGACGACCTGGTCCTCGGAGACAGCGTGGCCATCGAATGGCAGGGCGACGCGCCGCACACGTATGAAGCCGAGACCGGACCGCCTCCGGCCGACCTGCCCTGACGGCGCGCGGCAACCCTCCCGTGGGGAGCCGGGAGGGCGCTGGGCCCGGGATGGTCCGGAGCCACACCATACGCACGGAGATCCGCAGGCCGGTAGGCATATGACAGAGCAAGATTCCGGATAGCAGAAAGCCCGCCCCCGCTTATGTCAAGGACGGGCGTCAGGCCCTTCGGCGGGATTCGAACCCGCGACCACTCTTTCCGTAACCCCGAGGGCGTTACCCCGCGGGGCGGTGCACCGAGCACTCTGCCGCTGAGTTACGAAGGACGCCGCCCAGTGTGGCACGGGGCGCCGACAGGCGTCAGGGGTTGCCCTCCAGTTGAACGTGTACCCGAACCTCGTCGTCGAACTGGTCTGGCATGAACCAGACCACCTCGACAACGCGTCCCGTCCTCTCGCCACCGGCGATGATCTCGCCTACGCGGGGCGGCGCCGTCAGGTCGAGCTCCCACGTACCGTCGATGATGACCTTCACGGCGCCTCCTTCGGCTGGCTTCAGTGTGGCAGGGCGGTCAGACGCGGGTGAGGACGATCTGCCCGTCCTCGGTGAGCCGGCGCCAGAACGTCCCCTCGGACTCGTGCGCCAGCGCGGTCGCCTCGACCGGATCCGCTGACTCCAGCAGCAGCGTCCAGTCGGCGTCGGACGGGTGGGCCTTCGTCGTGCCGTACACGCGGTACATCGGGTCTCCCTCCAGTCGGTAACGCATAACGGTCCCCTAAGGGCTGGTCAGAGCCCGATGTCGTCGCTCGCGGCATCGACCCAGCGGTCGGCCTCCTGGATGTACCCCCAGAACACCGGGCTGTTGGCGGCGTGGCCGGACTGGGCGCGGATCTTTTCCTCGCGCTTCCCGGCCTTGCGGGAGGTGGTGATGAACCCTGACCGCATGGAGTGGCCGGTGAGCCGGACGGCGACTCCGGCGCGTTCGGCGCTGCGTGAGATGACCTCTTGGCAGCCGGACGGGGAGAGGCTCTCGGAGCCGAGGTGTCCGTGGATGCTGACGGGCCGGAACGCGGGGCCGCTGGTGATCCCGGCAGCGGCCTTCCAGGCGAGCCAGGCGCGGACGGGGCACGTGTCGGGGTTCCTGCCCTTGGCGACAACGACGTCTCGGGGCGGGCGTCCCTTGACGCTGGGGACGTGGACGTCGAGACCCTCGCTGACGTGCTTGATGCCCTCGACCCGGAGGGCGGAGACTTCGGCGGAGCGGCCGGCGATCCCGAACGCCACGAGCCAGAGCGCGCGGTCGCGGAGTCCAGCGAGTCCAGCGGGGGCGGCGGCGTGCATCTGGCGGAGCTGTTCGGGGGTGGCGGCGGGCGCCTTGCCGCGGCCGCGGGCGATGCGGTCGGGGTCGAGCTTGAGCGGCTTGAGCGCTTTCCGCGCGGCGACGGTGGCGTCCTTGGAGACCGCGACGCCCAGCGAGCGGGCGGTGACCGTGACTCCGGTGATCCGCCGGTCGATGCTGGCGGGTGCTGCGATCTTCACCGTGTCGAGCCAGATGACGAACCCGACGAGCGTCCCCTTGGTGACGTCGGTGAGCGCCAGTGGGTGGCCGGTGCGTTCGGCGAGCCACCTGTGGAACTCGGCCCAGAGGTTCCAGTCGTTCTCGTAGCCGCGTTTGGTGTTGTGGGGGCGGATGGCGTCGAGGTGCTCCTCGGCCGCTTGTTCCATGGCGGCGAGGACGGCGAGGGTCGCCGGGTCGTAGGCGGCGGGTGCGGCAGACGGCGGCACCGTCTGCCGTACAGGGAGGGCGTGGTCGTGGTTCACGAGGCGAGGGCCACAGGGAACTTCGGGTGTGTAGCGTAGGGGAGCGCCATCTCCCGCAGGGTCTGCTGGATGAAGTGAGTGAGGCGCGGCATGCCTGCCATGAGTTCCTCTTGGCAGCGGATCAGGGTGCGCCGCTTGGCTTCAATCTCAGCGAGGACGCGGGTCGGGTCGTGACGCGCGATGTGAAGCGCGTTGACTCCGTCGCCGGGGTCAACCTGCCAGTCCGGCCCCGTGCAGTCGTCGGCGATGGCGGCCTCTTCGTCGAGGCAGATCCGCAGGAAGTTGATCAGCTCTTCGGTCATGCTCAATTGTACCAATTCTGGGCGCCGATATGGCATCTTATCGCTGGTGCAGGCCAGTTGACGGCACAGCAAAATGCCCCCTCCCGGCCGGGAGGGGGCTGCTCGCACTCCAGTTCTCACACGTCGCTGCGCTCAAGGACGCGGGCTGCGCGGGCGGACATCGGTCTCGGATTCGGCGGCTCCCCGCCGGACTTGCGGATGTAGGCGACGAGGTCCCGGATCCGGATTAGGGCCCAGGCGATGGCCTCGTCGTTCTCGGCGAGGCGCTCCTGCTGCGCGGCCACTTTCGTTTCGCCCTGCTCGACGCGCCGCTCCAGTCTCTCGATCGCGCGCCCCTGCTGGTCGTTGATGGCGGCCTGCTGCTGGCTGACAGCGGTGAAGTCGTCCCGCCGGTCCTGCTTCGGCGTCCTCCGTGCCGCCCGCACAGCCCACACGCCGCTGGCGCCTGTCACAGCCGACACGCCTATCGAGGCCCACGTCTCAGCATTCATACGGAGGATCCGCTCTCTTGCGGCGGGACGGCTCGGGCCACCCCGCAACCACCAGGACGGGCACGGTGATGACCGTCCATACCGCTGCCGCCACCCAGCCGCGGGGGTAGCCCCCGGAGAGCCAGGCCACCAGGTACGTCGCTGTCCACGGGACGACGATGAGCACGAGGGC
The DNA here is from genome assembly GCF_044454405.1 of Streptomyces sp. NPDC051555. NCBI lineage: Bacteria > Bacillati > Actinomycetota > Actinomycetes > Kitasatosporales > Streptomycetaceae > Streptomyces > Streptomyces sp. NPDC051555. The sequence continues at coordinate 114,186 of NZ_JBITDP010000017.1, forward strand.
AAGGAAGGCAGCGGCGTCTCGGCCCGGCGGAGCCCATGCGCACACCAAGGCGACGACGCCGGCGGCGATCCAGCACCACGCCCAGGCGTCGAGCGGCATCATCCGCAGCAGCAAGGCGAGGCCGCGCTGGTCGACTTGCGGCGTGACGAGCTGGGCGTAGCCGTACAGCAGCCAGACGAGTCCGTAGGAGGTGAGAATCGCACCGCGGCGGCCCAGCCTTCGGCTCAGCCGCCGGACCGCACGGCACCGCATCTACACGCCCGTGAGTGGGGCGCGCTGGACTGCCGCCGCCGGTACCGGTGCGGTGATCTGTGTCCGGTCCCACATGGCGACGACCGCGGCGGCTGCGGCGAGGACGACGGCCTGCTGCTCGGCGGACCAGTTGAGGCCGAAGCCGACTGCGAGGGCGAGGGCGGCCTGGGCGAAGCCGAGGACGGCGGCGCCGATCGCGTCGTGCGCCATGACGGCGAGGGCCAGGCCGACGAGGGCCGCGGCGACTGCATTGATGACGGCCTGCTGGTCGGCAGAGACGTCGAGGCCGAATGCGGCGAGGAGCTTGACGCCGATGGCGACGAGGCCGAGCCAGAGCGCCGGCTCCCGATTGAAGATCTTCATGAGTGTTCCGTTCCCGCGGTCAGGGCTGAAGGGTGGTCTCGAGGAGGTAGGCGACGGGGCAGTCGCCGGTGTCGGTCGCGCCCGCCTTGACCCGGCCGACGGAGACCTTCTCGTCGCCGTCCTGGATGTAGATCGCGGCCCGGCCGCCGGTGGAAGTGACCTTGAGTTCGCTGACCCGCCAGATCGAGTTGCCCCAGATCGCGACGCGGAGGGTGGCGTCGCCGAAGTCGGTGGCGAAACTCACGTACACCCGGCCCCAGCGCAGCGTGCCCCCGTTCTGTGGCGGCAGGGGGATCATGGTGGCGTTGGCCTTGTTGTCCGCCAGGAATCCGGGCTTGACCTCGCCGATGACGACTGCCATCTACCTCACCTCTTCGTCGAGTCGCCGCCGGTCGGCGGACGTTGGGTTGTTGGGAGCTGGCACGCTGCCCGCGGAGAGAAGGGCTCCCCGGTCGATAGCGCCGGGGTCCCAGTGATCGTTTCCGGGTATGTTGCAGTGCCCGTAGTGGCCGCCCTTGGTCGTCCAGGTGGCCAGGGAGCGGGACACGTCGTCGCTGCCCGACTTGGACAGCGCCCCCGCAGGCCACGCGTCAGGGACTCCCCACGAGCGGAGTGCCCGCAGAAGCGCTGCGAAGTTCTTGCCGGGCTTCCAGTAGCCGGTGAACGGAGTGCCGGCCCGGGCCATGACCTCGATCTGAATGCAGACGAGGCCGGTCCGGTTGGTGCGGGTGCTGCCCGCGTTGGCCAGCGCCTTGGCTGACTGGTTGAGCGGGCCGAACTGGCCGAGCTGGTCCGTCTTGGGGTCGTACAGCAGGTGCGGCTCGTAGTTCTCCGACATGAGGTAGTTGGCTGTGTCGTGGAACGCCGCGTTGGTTCCGGAGCTGCCCTCGGTGGTGTGCCAGACGGCGCGGGGCGGCAGGGTGGGGGTGTCCATGGCGCCTGCGCCTGCGATGTTGCCATCGCCGAGGCGTTCGGCTTCGGGGATCCAGATCTCGCCCATGCTGGGCCTTTCATCAAAGAGCCCCCGACGGCGGGTTCGGGGGCTGAGGTCAAGTGGTGAGCGTGGTGTCGCCGCCGCCCGGGCCGGGGTCCTCGGGCTGCTCGGGGATGTCGGGGATCTCGGGCGGCACCTGTACGGACATGGGCTGTGGCAGCTCGGGGACGGGCAGGCTGCGGGCGCCGGGCGGCTCTTCGGGCGTGGACACGGGTCCCCCTAGGCCTGGATCTCGGATGCGGCGATGACCTCGCAGCGGACGGTGCCGGTGCCGGCCGTCCGGCGGGCCTGGACGCGGAGGTCGACGGTGCCGCCGTAGTCGCCAGGCAGTACGAAGGGGCCGATCGTGGCGGTAGTCGCCAGGAACGAGGTCGTTGTCACTGATCCGGGCACCACGGTCCCGTTGGCCGTGACCTGAATCTCGCCGGTTGCTGCCGCGGTGTCGTTCGTGTGGGCGATCACCAGGTAGGCCGACGCCTGCTGCCGCCGGATCGTTGCCTGGTGCAGGTCGGCGAATGTCGCCGACGAAGTGCCGGCCCAGTCGAGGTAGTAGGAGCGGCCGAACGGGATCGGGATGTGCGGTCCGGCGAGGCCGCCGCTCACGGGGTCGTCGCCCACGATGGCCTTGCCGTTCCGGTCGTAGATCGTGAGGGACTGCGTGTCCGATCCCGACACCGACGGGACCGCGGCGACGGTCAGGGCGAGGGTCCCGTCCTCGCGGTGCATCCGCACCCCGTACTGGGTTGACCCGTCCAGGTGTGTGTCGGGTACGGGGCCGGCCTCGACGAGGACGACCCCGTCCGGGGTGTAGACCCGCAGGGTCCCGATCCGCGCGGTCGAGCGGGCAGCCCGTAGCTCTTTGATGTCCCGCCGCAGGTCTTGGACGGCTTTCCAGAGGCCGGCGAGTCCGGACGGCAGCTGGTCGGCGGGGATCACGATTCCTCCAGGAGGATCGGCGAGATCTTGTTCGCGGCCGCGTCGAGGTCCCAGCCGTAGGCGCGCGCGACGAGCTCGGTACCGAGCGGGTGCCGGGGCGAGGATTCGACGAGGAGCCGGACGCTGTCGCCGAGCGCCCAGTCGGTGCCGAGCCGCGGGGCCGCGGACGCGACGGCGTCCACTGTCCATGCCCGGGCGCCGGAACGCAGCAGGGCCAGGGTGGCCTGCGCGTGGGCGTTGAGCTGGTCCACGTCGGTGATGCCGGTGCCGGGGCTGTAGCGGTGGATCCAGCGGATCCAGCCTGCGGCGATCAGGTCGTCGGCGGTCTGGACGTCGGAGGTGATGCGGGTGTCGCCTTCGCCCTCGCCGGTCGCGATGACGACGGTGGCGCCCTTGCCCTGCTCGTAGGACTCGGTCAACTTGTAGGTGGCCACGCAGCCTGGCAGGTCGAAGACGCTTTCGGGAGTGCTGGTGACGGTGCCGATATGGGGGCGGATCCGCAGGACGTGCTGGACGCGGGTCTGTGCCGCGTCCGCCCACACGGTGTCGATGGTCCACTCGGGGGCGCCCGCCATCGCGGTGATGGTCTGGATCGTGGAGAGGATCGACTTGTCGTCGGTGTCGGCGAGGTCGTAGTCGATGAGCAGCCCGGACGCCGTCGTGTCGAAGATCATCGGCAGGCCCGTTGATGCCGCGGGCGCCGCCAGATCGGCCATCACCGAGGAGGCGTCCGTGCCTGTTGCCGTGTAGGTGCCGGGGTATCGGCGGTCGAGGTAGCCCTCCGGGGAGCATGCGCTGAGGTGGATGGAGTCCTCGGACCCGCCCTCGCGGACGAGGGTGATCCCCGCCCATATAGGTAGCCCGGTCAGGGTGTCCACGGCCATGAGGAGGGTGCGGCCCGGGTCGGTGGCCGACTCCCAGTCCGGAGTGATGTCTCCTAGGTGCAGGTCCATTTGGCTGCTGGTGACCGCGCCCAGGCGCCGCGACAGCTGCCCGGCCGTCAGGCTCGGGAGTTCCTCCGCGACCCTGCCGGACGCCAGATCGCAGGCCAGCCAGGTGAGTTCGTAGGCTGCGGCCATCAGGAGATCCGGGTGACCTTCACGTAGGAGCCGCTCCGGACGATGGTGCCGACCGCGCCGGACACGATCTGGGCCCAGCGGAAGGTGAGCGATCCAGCAGACCCGGCAGTGATCAAGATGCCGCGGACCGTCATCGTCGCGATCTCGCTGTTGGATCCGGCGACGCGCCCACCCGCCTGGTAGCCGAGGTCGCCGAGGATCTGTCCGTCGATCGGAAGGTTGTCCGCGGCGGCCCCGGTCTCGAAGCCCAGCAAGTTGTGGCCGACCCACTGCATGCTGGAGGAAGCGGGCCCGGACCAGCCGAGCTTGAGGTCGCGGTCCGCGTCGGCGGAGTAGAGGATCAGCGCCTCCACCTCGTAGACGGCGTTTGCCAAGACGGCCACCGTCAGGTGCGGGTCGGCGGAGTAGGCAGTCGTGGACGCGCGGGTCGTGTCCGCCGTCTTGCGGGCATAGATCGACTTACCGATCGTCGTCGCACCGGCCGAGTCCAGCAGGACCGCCTTCGTCGTGCCGTCGGCCTTGAAGTACCAGAATGTCTCGGTGTCCGTGTAGTACATGATCTGCCCAGGTCCGCCGGTGGATGGGGCCGTCGCCGTCGTGCATGGCAGGACGCCGCCCGGAGCCACCGTGTACGGGCGGACCGCGGTAGACACGGAAGGGGAGCCGCCGCCGGACGCGGGGACGGAGATCGTGGCGAGGGGGAGGTAGATCTCCGTGGCGCCCGGCGTCGGGGCAACCGGCGATCCGGACGCGGTGCCCTGGAGGTAGACGACGTCAGCCTTCAGGAGTCCGCTCGAGTCCACGGACGTGTCCCACACCCGCAGGTACACCAGGTCGATCCTGGCAAAGGTCGCGTGCGCCGCCGCGACTGACCCCGGCGAGGTAGACGTACTCAAATAGGCGCGATAGAGGCCCTGTCCGGACCGGTGCAGGGAGGCCACTCCGGCAGAGACGTTGATCACCGATCCGGCGAGGGTCGTCGTCAGCCCCGGGTCGCCCGGGCGGACGCCCGCGCGGGAGCCGAGCGCCGAGCCATTGCCCATGACCAGCAGCGAGTCCATCCTGCGGAGCTCGTCCTCGGCGTAGGAGATCGTCGGGAGCCACAGGGGGTCGGTAGGCATGGAGGCTCCTCACATCCAGGCGGACCGGCAGGAGCCGGTGAGCATCGCCGACGGGTCGTAGGACGGGGACGTCCAGGACAGGGACACCGAGCTGTTGGGCGGGATCTCCAGCCAGGAACCGGACAGGTAGCGGCGGCGGGAGACGCTCCCGTTGAGGGTCACCGTCCGGGCGGCGGAGTCGATGACGAGGACGTCGCCGGCGCCGAGCGCGTCCGTGTACGTCTGCTGGGTGATCGTGCCGTCCGGGCGCGCGGCCACGATCACGAAGCTGGGCAGCGGGCCGGTGATGGTGAGCGTCGGGCGGGTGCCGATCGACCCGGCGTTGGCGAGCGTGATCGTGCCCGACACGGTCGTCGCGGTGATGGTGATCGGCAGGACGATGGGCAGGACCAGGCCGCCCGTTGTGGACGGCAGGCCGGTGGAGGCTGACTGAAGAGTGGTTGAGTAGCGCCGCGGGTCGTAGGCCGTGACGAGGACGCTGTACGTGGCGCCGTAAGGGCCCTCCAGCAGGATGAGTGGTTCGCCTGACCGGCGGACGGTGACCTGCTTGGGGGTGGTCTCGGCGACAGTCAGCGTCGTGTCGTCCAGAGAGACTGCGGCGATGAGCTGCTCGACTGCAGCGTCGCGGTCAGCCTCAGTCGGGGCCTCGATGCTGCCCTCGATGGTGATGGGCCGCGGGTCGAGATAGACCTTGGAGGGCCATCCGCCGTGGTCTGACTGCCGCTGCGAGGACTCGGCTCGCACTCCTGGCGAGCCCCACCCCTTCACGTCGGTGACGACCCAGTCCACTCCGGAGTCATCCGATACGGAGAGCTGGCGGGCGCCTAGGGTGACGGTCCGGGAGCCGAGCTGTGTTGCCATCAGGCCTCCCTCGCTCAGGTCGCGAACTGCATGTGCCGGACGAGTTCAGCAGCCTGCTCGGCGGCGGTCATCTGGGAGCCCTGCAGGGTGATGTGGTACTGCCGCTGGTCGCCGCGGTCGGTGCCTCTCTGAGTAATCCCCCTCCACTGCTCCGCCGTGAGGACGGCTTCCGGCTGGCCGGTCTTGTTGTGTGCGAGGGTGAGGCCGGGCTGGAGCCAGCCGCCGGAGTCGTATCCGCCCGCGCGGTCGTAGGCCCGCGACAGGCTGCCGTAGGTCGCGAGCGCGTACCGCATGGAGGCATAGATGTTGGCCAGCGGGTCGTAGATTCCGCGTGACCGGAGCGGCCCCGCATAGGCGTTGAAGGTGCTGCCGATGGTCTGCATCAACCCGCGGCTCGGGTCGCCTGCTTGGGCGTTGGAGTCCCAGTTGTTGATGGCGAAGGGGTTGCCGCCGGACTCCTGGTTCATGCGGCGCAGGGTGGTGGCGAGCATGCTGGCGGGCTGGCCGACCATGGCGAGCGCCTGAAGGACGACGGGGGCCCAACGCTGCACGCCGCTGCCTCCGATGTCGCCACCGCCGCCGAAGCTGCTCATCGCGCTGACGATCTTGTCCTTGAGGGTGGAGAGCATCTTGGTGGGGATGCTGGCGATGAGCTTGCCGTAGCCGGTCCCGGAGATGCTGGCGATCTTGTCTCGGATGAATCCGGTGGCCGACTGCCAGGCCTTACTCGGGTTGGTGATCAGGTCGGTCATGTCGCCGAAAAACTCGCCGACCGAGCCGACGGCGCCCTTGAACCAGCCGACGACACCGCCGTCTTTGAACCGCTGAACCTGCCCGCCATCAGCAAGCCCGGGCAGGTTGCCGTAGCGGTTGATGTAGTCCAGCGTCCCAAAGCCCAGCTTGCGGGCGGAGTCGCGCCGGATGACGTACTCGTCCGCCATCATCAAGGCCGGGATCGAGTCCCTGCCCGGGGTCCCGCCAGCAGTGCGCCCGCCGTCCGCGAAGTTAACGGTCCCGAGCTTGCCTGCCCCAGTGAAGTCGGCGACCGTGTTCCACACCTTGCGGATGCCGTTGTTGTAGACGGTGTCGATGATGAACTGGACGGGCTTGCGGGTGAGGTCCCTGAGCCTGTCCCAGATCCGGCCGATGCTGCTGACCCCGGAATCGAAGGAGTCGCGCACTGTCCCGACGCCGCGGCCCAGGGCGTCGAAAGTGGGCTTGATCGCGTTCTGCCACGCCCAGCGGATGGTCGCGCTGATGCCATCCCACACCGGCCTGATCGCGTTCTGCCACAACCACATCGCTGCGTCGCCGACCGCACGTCCTCCGGCAACGATGTTGGCGAACGCAGGCTTGAGCTGGGTGGTCCACAGCCACGCGGCGAACTGGCCGATGGCAGCGAAGGCGGGCTTGATCGCGTTGTTCCACAGCCACATCGCCGCGTCCCCGACCGCCCGGGCGCCCGCCACGACATTGAGGAACGCGGGCTTGAGCTGCGTGTTCCAGAGCCACATCGCGAGCTCCCCGATGCCCCTGAAAGCCGGGCCGATCGCCACTTCCCACAGCCACGAGAAGATCACGCCGAGGAGCTTCAGCGCCAGGTAGACGGGGGTGATGAGGATCGTGAGGATGACTGTCGCGAGGATGCGCACCGCATCGGCGATGGCGCTGAAGACGGGCTGGAGGATGGTGCCCCACAGCCAGACGGCGGCGACACCGATGACCCGGAGTCCTGTCATGAATCCGTCAATAAGGGGCTTGAGGCCCTTCTCCCACACCCATATGGCCGCGGTTTGGATGGCCTGCCACACGGCCTGCACGATCGCACGGAAGGTCTCGCTCTTCTTGTACGCAACGATCAGTGCGGTGGCCAGCGTTACGAGCGCGATGACGATAAGGGTGATCGGGTTGAGCGCCATGATCGCGTTGAGTAGAGCCTGCGCGGCAGCGAATCCAGTGGTGACCGCAGTGCCGATCAGGATCGCCGCACGATAGACGGAGAACACCGCGGTGACGGCGGCGGTGGCGATGGCCTGGGCGTTCAGGGCCAGGGTGAGCCCGCCGACCAGGACGACCACCGGAAGGAGCCAGGCGCCCCACTCGCGCAGCCAGCTGATGATGGCAAGGCCAGCAGTCACGAGGTCGCGCAGGGCAGGCAGAAGTACGGACGCGGCGACCGACGCCACGTCCCGGATCGGCGGCAGAACCTCCGCATTGAACGCGTGTCCCATCCGCGAAACGACCGGCAGGACTTCGCTGCCGAGGAAGTCGACCAGCCCCTGCTTGAGGGTGCGGACGAAGACCTCGATCTCATGGCTGGGTCCCGAGTGCAGAGTGTTGCCCAGCTCGCCGGCCGCGCCTGTGATCTTGCCGAAGCCGTCAATCGCAGTGTTCGGATTGAGGGCGAAGAGCGCGGTGCCAAGGTCTTCGGCCTGCGTGCCGAAGAGGCCAACCGCGGCCGCGTTCCGTGCTACCGGATCTTCGATGCTGCGGAGCTTGTCGAGGACCAGCTGCAGTCCCTCGCCCGCGACGTCGCCGCCCTTGGCGATCTGCAGCGACATCTTCTCCGCGTCCAGGCCGATGGCCTTGTACGCGTCCTGCGAGGACTGGGACATGTCGATCGCGCGGATGCCGAATTCCTTGAACGCGTCCGCGATGATGTCGGTGTCACGGGCACCTGCGGCGATGCCCTGCTGGAAAAGCCCGAGGGCCTCCTCGCCGTTGATGCCCAGCTTCTTGAACTGGACCGAGTACTCCTGGAACGTCTCGAGCAAGTCCTCGGCGTTCGGGCCCAGCTTCTGGAAGCCAACCGTGATCAGGTCGAGGGCGGCCTCCGCTGACGGGGCGACCCCGTTCTTGAACATGGCAGCCACGGCCTGCGTCTGCAGCGACATGTCGACACCGAACGTCGAGGCGACGTCGGACATCTTGGCGCTCAGCGACTCCAACTGGGCGTTCGTCGCGTCGGGCGAAATCAGGCCTGCGTTCACCACGGCGCGGATGGCCTCGGCGCCCTGCGCGAACTCCTCCGTGATGCCCTTGCTGTACAGCTGGCCAGCGATCTTCCCGTAGCGAGCCGCGTCCTTGCCGGTCGCGCCGAGCTGTGCCTGCAGGGTCGAGGTGACGTTCGCCTGCTCCATGGCCTCGACGAGACCAGCGACGAGCAAGGCTCCCGCGGCGACACCAGCGGCGGCAGCCCCGACGAGGAGCTTCTTCTTGAGGCCCTCGCCCGCCTCCTCGCCGGCGTCGGCACCGGCCTCGCCGGCGGGCCCGACGAGCTGGCTGCGGATCTGGTCGCTGATTCCGCGGACGGAGGGGATGATCTGAATGGTTGCGTAGCCGACATTCGGCATAGTTCACCCCCGTCGGTTCAGGCGATGCGGCCTTCGGCGATGTCCTTTGCGCGTGCGCGCTTGCGCTCGCGCGCGGCCTCCAGCCGGACGACGCGGTCTTCGCTCCCGCTCTTCGAGCTCTTCGTGAGCCACCAGCGCGGATACGGCTTGGGCTGCTTGGGGGGCTTGCCCTTCTCCGAGTTCACTGCCTCGAGCGTCCAGTTGAGGCGCTGCAGCATGTCGAAGAGGTCGGCCAGCAGCAGCTGTTCGCCGGTTGGCTCCGGCTTGCCTTCGTTGAGGACGGTGCGTATTCGCGCCTGCGCGGAGAAGCCTTCAACGTAGGAGGCGAGCTCACGCCACGTCATGTCACCGGTGTGCAGGTCTCGCAGTCGAACGCCGTACTCGCTGCGCAAGTCGGCGTCGAGCGCTCTGGGATGCCTCCGGATCAGGAACCGGAGGCGTCCGATTCCCCCGGCTTGAGACCCGAGTGCGCCTGCCACGCCTTGAAGAGGGTCATCAGCTTGTGCTGCGGCATGGGCACACTGCGGAAGTCGTCCCACTGGTCGCCGAGGGCGAGCTTCATGCTCTCCACCACGACGCCGACGTCACCGGACTCGGCCGCTTCGATGGCGTCCCAGGCGTTGAGCGCCTGCATGTGAGTGAGCTCGAAGCGCTTGCCGCCGAAGTGGACGCGGAAGGGGCGGAGTTCGACCTCGGCCTCGACGGCGTCGAGGTTGAAGTCGAAGGGCTGGTCGTCGGGGGTCTTGCTGGTCGCGGTTCGGGCTGCCATCACTACTCGCTTTCGGGTCGCGGTTCGGGGCGGATGACCTGCACGGCGGCGGCCATCAGGGTGAGGCGGACGGTGCTTACGCCGTCGGGGTTGAGACCGATCTCCATGGGCTGGGCGGCGACCAGCCACGGAAACGGTTCGCCGTCCACGAGGATGGAGCCGCCCGGCTGTACGACGATCTCGCCGGCCAGCTGCGGCTCAATTGGTGCGCGGCGCTCGGCAGCATCCAGGTGGGCGAGAGCGGCGACGGCCTTGCCCCGCAGATTCCGGGGCAGTTCATCGCCCTCGGCGATGAGGCCCAGATGTACGGCCTGTACGTGAATCTGCTCGTCGGTGTACTTGATCGGCATGGCTCTCCTGTCGCGGTTCGGGTGGTGCACCGGGGCGCGGCCGAACCGCGACGAACCACCGCGCCCCGGCGATCAGGAGACGGTGACGGCGCAGGTGTCGGAGAAGCCGCCGTAGGTGGCGGTGATGGTGGCGGAGCCGGTGGCGACGGCGGTCACGTAGCCGTAGGCGACGGTGGCCTTGGTGAGGTTGCTGGACATCCACGAGGCGGACCCGGTGACGACCGCGGTGGAGGCGTCGTCGTAGGTGGCAGTGGCGACGAGGGCGCCTATCCCCGCCACGGCGAGTGTTTTGGTCGCGGGGCTGACGTCCAGGGCGGTCATGGTCGGGGTGCTCTGCTTATTGAAGAGCACGCCCCCGCCGGTGGGGTAGATCGTTGCGACGAAGGTCATCGACTCGAGGTCGGTCTCGTTCTCGCCGTGGTCGCCGTCGAGTGAGACTTCGGCGTAGTTCGCCGAGATCAGCCGACGGACCTTGCTGCCCTCGCGGGTCTCGAACGCGATGAGCACCTTGGCCGGTCGAGGGACGATGATCTGCGAGGACGTCGACCCAGGCCACAGCAGGGAGGAGGTGGTGTCGTTGTCCTCGAGCGCGGTGAAGCTCTTCGTCAGCTTGAAGTGATTCCGCGAGGTGCGGACGAGGATGCCGCCCCAGGCGAATTTGTCGTCCGTGTCCTCGTCGCGGGACTCCGGGAATCCGTCGTCTCCATCAAGGAGGCCAACGAGATCCCAGTCCACGCCGAACGCGGTGCCGGCGTTGGCGGGCAGGGTCGCGGAGAGGTTGGTCGAGATGTAGACGTCCGCGTCCGTCCACAGATTTGCCTTCAGCGGGTCGCCGGCCACGGCGTCCTCCTTTGTCGGTGCAGGGGTTACGTCGCAGTTCGACGGACAGGTCAGGCTGTGAGAGGGACGGGCTTCACGTTGGCGAGCACGGTGAAGGTGGAGAGGTCGATGCCGGAGGCGGCCCGCTCAGCGCCTTCATCGACTGCTGCAATCGGGCCGGTCGCGGGGCGGGTGCCCCGGATGACGGGCCCGGAGTGGACGAGCAGGAGGCCCTGGCAGAGCATGGCTAGGTCATGGGCCTGGTCGGCGTCTTCGTGCCAGACGGTGACGCGGAGCGTGCACCGTGAGTTGGCCATGGATGAGTGAGGGAAGTCGGCGTCCTTGCGGACCATGACGTAGGGCAGGTGCGGCGTCTCCGGCGATCGGTCGCCCGGGACCCTGGTACCGACGGAGACACCGGCAACGTAGTCCTCGAGCCGTCCGGCGAGTGCATCCCGCAGCACGGCTGCGCCTGCGGACTGCGCGTCCCCGAAGACCACGAGCGGCTTCACCGCTGCCACGCCTTGACCTCGAGGCCTGCGTGAGCAGCCGCCCTGGTGAGGATCCCGTCGCGTGCCTGCCAGGCCATGGCGCGCACGTCGGCCACGACGACCGTGGCGGCGCCGCGGTCAGTGGTGTACCTGCGGACCTCGACCGGGACGCCGTCACGGACGAGCGCCTTGACGTTGTCGGCGACCTGCTGGGCGTAGTCGTCGACGAGGTCGCGGACGGGCTGTCCCTTCAGGAGTTCGCGGACGCTGGCCGAGTCGAGCTCGAACTTCTCCAGCACGGCGCACCTCCTATCCGGTGGACCGCTTCATCTCGAACTCGACGTGATGGATCGTGCTGCTGAACAGGTCTGGCCAGCGGGCGACCTCGCCGTCGACCTCGAGGGTCATGCCGTCCCACTCGATCCGGTCGTCCGCCCGGATGTCGGGATTGGTGCCCTCATCGGACTGGACATGCCACCCGGTGACCTTGGATGTCCGGGTCTCGTCGTGGGCTTCCTGCTGGACGCTGGGCTGGATGTTCACCCTCGTCACCGTGATCCGGGTGGCGGTTGTCCAGTCGGGGATCTGGTTGCCGCCGCGGTCCGGGCGGCTGCCCGAGCGCACGCGCACGAAGGTCTGGTTGAACATCATGCGCTGCTCCCGGTCTGAACCTGGTGGCGCTGCACCGCCTCCGACCACTGACTGGTGACGCCGGTCTCGAACGTGACCGACTGCCCGCCGACAGCCTTGGACTTGACGCCCGGCTCGGACCGGAAGGCGGCCCGTGCCTGCTCGATCACCGCGTCGGAGATGTCCGCTGGGATCTCCGCCCAGCCGTGGCTGTAGGTGACTTCGACGCAGCGCAGCCGGTCAGGCCAGACCTGGCAACCGAGCCGCCGGAGGATGCCCGCCTCGGACCAGGAGTAGTCGGTGCCTTCGACGAGCTCCTCGTCATCCAGGAGGACCACAGTGACGGCCGTGGTGGGCCAGACCGGCAGGAGCAACGACTCCCGCCCGTTGCCGTCGAGGGTGATCTCGTCACCCTCGACGAGGTTGACCTCGTGACGGACGGCGCCCCGGAATCGCCGGGACGCGGATCGCAGGGTTGCCAGGAGCAGAGGGTCGTCGGCCGGGACGCGGAGCCAGGTCGCCAGCTCGGCAGGATCGGCCAGCGGCGCGTCAGTCGCCACCACCCGCACCGCCCTTGCCGCGAGGCGTCCGCCCCTTGTTCGCCGACTCGGTACGAGCCTTGTTCGGAATCGGAGCAGTCGCCTTGGAGCCGCTGCCGGACTCGACCAAATCCTCGTCGGACAAGCCGTGCTTCTCGGCGTCCTCGCGGCTCAGCTTGAGGACGGACTCGCTACCGCCGGGTGATACGTACCGGTACTTCTTGAGCGGGCCGCTCATGGCGGATACCTCCACGATGTTCTGATCGACGGGGGTAGAGGCCGAGGGCGGGCCGCACGCCGCATGCTCGGCGCCACATGGGCACCGCCCTCGAGCCGTCTGCCGGGTGAACACGCCTACGGGGCCAGCTGGCCGGATGTCCGCATCGCTGCGAGCAGGGCGTTCACCTTGGTACGGAGGGCCAGGTAGTCGACGCGCAGGGCGTCGTACTCGGCCTTGGTGGGGTTGGCTCCAGCCGCAACGACCGAGGTGGCAGCCCCCGCGTCAGCGACCGCTGCCGTCTGGCGACCCTCGCGGGCGGCACCGGCTGATGTGTTCAGGTAGGCCATGACGTGCCTCCTTACGCGGTGAGGTCGATCTCGACGAAGGCGTTGGGCTGCAGGACACCGAACGCAGCCCGCATCTCGGCGAGGATTGCGACGAGGTTGCGGACGAAGAAGTCCGCGTGGCTGTCGGTCATCTGGATCGACGCCTGCTCCCGGTCCCACAGGACTGCCTTGCGGAAGTCGCCGACGTAGCCGGTGCCCGCGGGGACAGCCTCGGTCTCGATGACCGGGACGCCCCACAGGGTGCCAGCCGAGCCGGAGCCGGAGGGGCCACCGAAGTAGTACCTTGCCTCGTTGTCCTGAAGGAGGTCGATCGTCTCCAGGTCCGCAGGGTTCAGGAGGTAGGCGTTCGCGACCGAGCGGCCGACCGTGCGGACCTTCGTCTTGGCCTTGCGGGTAGTGGTCAGGGCGTTGGTGTCCCAGGCCTGGGCCTGTACGCCGGAGACATTGCCGAGGCCCTCGAAGTTCTCGCCGGTCCCGTCGCCCGAGATCATCTGGTCCTCGAGTTCCTCCTCGAGGCCGTACCGCAGGAACGCGTCGATCAGGGTGCGGATCTGGGCCGCATCGGACAGAGCCCGCTTGGTGACCGGAATCCAGTGCGCGATCGTGCGCACGGGCGTGGTGACCTTCGCCGCGGCCAGCGCCGACTCCGGCTTGTAGCCGCCGCCCGCGTTGTTGACGAGGGCGCCAGGCACGGATGCCGGAGCGGTCGGGGCAGCCGAGCTGGTGGCCTCGGCGACCGGGGCCGCGTTGTTGGTGGTCGACGTCATCCGCACGTACTCGACGGTGTCGCTGGTCGTGGTGCCGTTGGTGACCACGTCCCGCAGACGCAGCGGACGCTGGAAGGCCTCGAGCGCGACCTGCATGCCGATGCGGTCGTTGTTGACGAACGCGCCCGCGGAAGTGTCGGACAGGCCGGTGACCAGGCTCTTGTATCCGACAGGCAGGGACTGGACCCGCTGCTTGGCGCCGAACTGCCCGTTCGCGGTCGTGCCCATGAGGGCCGCGTACTCAGCGGACTTGACGAAGTGCTCGCCGAGAGAGGTCTTCTCGTCGGGGATGATCAGGCCCGCGGGACTGCGGCGCTCTCCCGACTTCTTCTCGTTGAGGCCGATGTCGTCGCCGAGGCCGGCCAGCGTGGACCGCAGTGCGGCGTCGCCCTTGGCTTTCTTCAGCTCGTCGCTGCCCTCGGTGGCCTTGGCCATGTGCTCGTTGAGGGCGGACCGCTCGGTGTCCGTGAAGTCCCGGTCCTCGGCCTCCGCCTTCGCGGCGATGGCACGGGCCTCCGTGAGATGGTGCTTGATCTGCTCGGTGAGTTCGTCGATCTTGACGCTCATGTCTCCTCGTTCCGGTTAAGCGCCCAGCTCGAGCAAGTCGAGGTCCAGGCGAGTAAGCAGGCGGGAGGCGGCGGCACCGACCTTGGCGGCATCCTCGGTGGATGCTTCGCGGGGGTCCGGCGTGGACTCTTCCTCTGTGCTGCTGGGGGTGGGTTCTGCCTTGAGTTCCTGGGCGGGCTGGGGCTCCGGCTGCTCGGGCGGCTGGCTGCCGTCGGGGGCGGGAGTCTCCTGCTGGCCGGGCTCTTCGGTCTTGCTTTTCTCCGGCGTTGCCGCCGCGAGTACCTCGCCGATGGCGGCGTGCGCCTGGGAGAGGGAGTTGAAGTTGGCCTGGCTGAGAACGCGGCCGGCCTTCGCACCGCGGGCCAGGCCGTGGGCCTTCGCTGCGAGAAGTTCGGTTTCCTGGTTGGCGCCGACGAGGCAGGGGCCGACCTCGTGAAGCTGGAGTCGGCGGAGCTCGTAGTAGCCGCCGTATCGGTGACTCTCGTCCTCGACCCAGGCGCCTTCCTTCACGTCATAGGCGAAGGAGAACTGAGTGACGCGGCGGCCCTTCAGCAAGCGGTACACCTGCTGGCTGGTGGGGTTCGTGTCGAGGTCGTCGATCTGGCCGGTGACCTCGAGCCCCTGTAGGGTCTCGACGGCCTTGACGACAACGCCGACGTGAGCGAACGGGTCACCCCAGGCGTGAGACCAGATGACTGGGATCGGGTCGCCCTTCGCGTCCCACTGGGCCAGCGTCTCCGTGAAGGCTCCCGGGCGGACGACGTCGCCGACCGAATCTTCGTTGCCGAACACGCTGACGATCGCCACGAACTGCCCCTCGGCCAGCCCGTCGGCGACGCCCGCCGCCTTCACCCTCGCGGTGAAATCCTTGGTGCGCACGTCATCCCTCCTTCGCGTAGTCGAGAGTGCAGTTGCAGTTGACGAGCTCGGCGACCTTGCCCTGTCCGTCGCCCGGCCACCGAAGCCCGTTGGAGAACACGTCGTCGAGACTGACGGCCTCGCCGTCTTGGGCCTTGTGGGAAGGCCGGGGGTTCTTGCCGCCGGTGCGCCAGATCTTCTTGGTGAGGCCGGACGCCGAGGCGGCGTCGTGCCCGCCGAAGCTGCGGAGCTCGGTCGTGGCGGTCGCCGCACGCAAGGCTGCTGCCGCGCCCCAGGCTGCTGCGGCGCCGAGCAGGCCGTCGCGCCAGTTGTCGCCGCCCTTCTCCTGCACGGCGGCTACGGCCTTGCGGCCGGCCTCCTCGTGCTGCTCCGCGTGCGTGCCCGCGGCCGCGAGGATCCAGGCCAGCATCACGTCCGCCGACCAGTCCTCGGCGCCGGGGTTCCACTCACTCAGGACCTCCCAGGCACCGACCTGCGCGAGGCGGTAGCCGTGGTCAGCAAGGAGAACCTCGAGCTGAGCGAGCCGGTCCTTGGATCCGGCGGCCCATAGGGCGAGCAGGTCGGGCATGTCGCCCGCCTTGACGCCCGCCGCAGCGAGCAGCTTGCCTGCCGCACGCGCCGTCCACTTCTTCAGCGACGTCGCGAGGGCGTCTCCTTCAGTGGCCGCGGTTCCGAGGTCAGCCGGCCTGCCGCTCTTGGTCAGCGCCAGGCCTCGCGCTTTTGGGAGTGCCGCCGGATCCGGGGCCGTGTCCCGCGGCGAGGCAAGCCCGCCCTCGGTCACGTTCATTGGGGTGATCAGCGAGTCGCCGCCGTCAATGGCCGGCAGATTGTTCCGGGCCCTGGTCTCGTTGACCGTCATCCACGGGCGGCCCGTCGCGGTCGATGCCGCGACCGCCTGCTCCTCGAACGAGCCGCGGAGCTTGGCGTCGATGTTGAACTCGCAGTACACGTCACTGTTGTCGCCGGGCAGGTCAGGCAGGATCTGCGCGACGATCTCCTGCTGCAGCATCACCATCCACGGACCGAGCGTGTCCTGGTACAGGTGGGCGTGCTGCTCTTTGATGTTGCTGTAGGTGGCGTGGTCGAGGATCCCGATCAGCGGAGGCGGGATGAAGTAGGCCGCCGACACTTCCTCGCGGGTCAGCTTGCGGGCCTCGATGTACTGGGCCTGCTCCGGGTTGAAGCCGACCGGCACGTAGTCCATGCCATCCTCGAGGATGGGCGTGCCGCCCTCGGCGCCACCGCCCTGGGAGAACGTCCGCCACATCTCGCGGAAGCGGACCTTCTCTTTGTCGCCCCATTCGGGGGCGTCAGACGGCCGCTTCAGGACACCGGTCAGGCGGGCGCCGCCCTTCCACATCTGCGATCGCTGGCGCGACGCCTCGGCCGATTCGAGAAGCAGATCGCGCAGCGACTCCAGGGGCGATGCGCCGACGGTCAGGTTGTCGGGCGCGTAGCCGTGAATGTGGACGACCTCGTCGGGCGCGAAGTCCCGCCCGCCCGCCGTCTCGTAGTACTTCGGGGCGATCCAGTTCCCGCCGTGCGGGCGGATCAGCGAGGGCGGTACCGGCAGGATCCGCAGCTGCCCGTCGAGCGTCAGCTTGATCCCGTACCAGTGGTCGTACACGCCGATGTCGGACACCATCCGCTCGACGAACCGGTACGTCGTCATGCCCGGCATCGGGGCCGCCAGCAGCTTCGCCAGCGGGTGGTCCGTCAGCCGCTCCCGGTCGGTGTCGCTCACCCGGCGGAACGTGTGAATCCCCAGCTGGGCAATGTTCCTCGACAGGAAGCCGATGACGGTCCGGACCTGCGGCTGAGTGCGCCAGATCGTCTCGTACTCCCACGGCGCCGCGGGCAGGCTCATGGCCGCGTAGCCAGGCGTGACCCCGGCGCCAGTGACCGCGAGCTGGCCGGAGGAAACGACGAACGCCATCACCCACCGCCCGTCGCGAGGACCTGAGTGAACTCGATCCGGTGCCGCTCAATGACGACCTCGCCGTCCATGCGCTGCGGAGCCCGGCCAGGCTCGAGCAGCTCCGCGTCGCGCAGTACGAGCAGGGGCCCGCGCTTGGCCCAGAGGACCCCCGCGAACGCCTTGTCCGACAGGTTGACGATGACCCTCTTGCGCACTGCGGTACGGCGCCAGGCGAACATGCGGCCCCCCTGTCCCGGCCGCTAAACGACCATGATTTCTTCGTCGTCCGCGTAGCGGGACTTCCGCCGCGGGGGCCGGGCAACAACCTCGGCCATCGCAGTGGCCAGGGCAGAGACGCCATCGATCTTGTCGCCGGAGTTGGCCTTGTCCGGCTTCACGTTGCCGGCCGGGTCCATAGCGACGGCGAGATTATCGACGCACCATCTGGCCACCGGATGCCCGCCGTGCCGCAGGGCTGGCGACTCCGGCGTGCCCTGCAGCGTCAGGCGCTGGATCTCCTTCAGGACCGGGCTCATGGTCGCGAAGCCCTGCCTGACCTTGACCATCGGCGCCCGCTCGGAGACCAGATCATTGGTCAGCTGACTCGCGTTCCACGGGTCGTAGCCGATCGACTTGACCTTGAACAGGTCACGGTCCCGGCGGATCTGCTCCTTGATCCAGTCGTAGTCCGCGACGTTCCCCGGCGTCGCCACCAGGAAGCCCTCGCGGACCCATCGGCTGGCCGCTCCCGCGGTCCGCTTGTCCAGCGCGCGGAGGTTGTCCTCCGGCGTCCAGAAGCGGAAGACCGCGTCCAGCGTCCCGGTCTTGTCGTCCGGGAATAGCCAGCACAGCGCACACAAGTCACTACTGCTCGCGAGGTCCAGGCCGCCATACGCCTCCCGCCCCTCGAAGCGCCGCTCGTCGACCATGCCCGCGTTCCGGTCCCAGGCGTCCAGCGTCAGGAATCTGGTGGTCTGCTTGGTCCGGATGCCCAGGTGCAGGCGCAGGAACTTGGAGAGGTCGGCTGGCGACTGCTGGGCTTCGGCTGACGCGCCCCTCAGGTACGCGGCTGACGGGCTGACCCCGTAGCCGGGGTTCGCCTTCCGCCACGTGGCCTCGGCGTGCGGGTCATCCTCCTCACCCGCACCCCAGACCACGCCGTAGGTGTCCAGGTCGTGCAGGGCGCCGCGGGCCAGCTGCTCGATGTACTGCCGCTTCCGGTCGTAGATCGACTCCTGCTTGCCTTCGTCCGCCGTGGTGATGATGATGACCAGCGGCTGCCGGCGGGAGCCGGTGCCGGTCTCGATGGTCTCCACCAAGTCCGGGCTCTTGTGGACGTGCAGCTCGTCGATGATTCCGCCGTGCACGTTCGCGCCGTGCAGGGCCTCCGCCACCGACGAGACGACGGTGAAGTACGAGCCGGAAGCCGGGTGCGTGATCTTCTTGGTGAACGCCTTGACGTTCCCTTTCAGCGCAGGCGCCCGCTCGGCGATCGTCTTGATCGGGTCGAACGTGTACCGAGCCTGCTTCTCAGAGGTGGCCGCCGCGTACACCTGCGCGCCCGGCTCCGAGTCTGCGGCCATCAGGTACACGGCGATGCCGCCGGAGAGGGTCGTCTTGCCGTTACGGCGGGGCACGTCCACGTAGAGCTTGCGGACGATCCGCACGTAGCCGTCAGCCTCGTCGTCCCAGCGGACCCAGCCGAAGACCGGCGCCAGGATGTACGCCACCTGCCAGGGGTCAGGGTCGAGGGGCTTGCCTGCCCACTTGCCCTGCGTATGCCGCAGCAGGTGGAAGCACATCAGAACCTTGTCGACCTTGGCCGGGTCGAACACGGCGCCTGGGGCCTCGCCCGGGTTGGGGGTCTGAATCTTCGGCCGGCAGTCGGGCAGCGGGATCCCGCGGGACTCCATGTACCAAAGAACCTCGGGGGATATCCCCAGGTCAGCCGGAGCCGACAAACGGGTTCGTCGAGTCCCCATCGTCGTCCCCCTGCCGGCCCACCCTCGACTCAGCCGAAGGCGTCAAGCCGAACTCGCCGGCCCAGGCCCGCAGCTCCTTCGACGCTGCCTCGATCACCGCCACCGCCGGATGCCGGACGCGGCCCTGGGAGTTGGTCGCCAGCACGGAACCGTCCTCATCCATCTGCCGCTGGGCCTGGACGAGCCGGTCCCAGGTGAGGCAGTAGGCGGTGAGGGCAGAGCGATCGACAGGCTTGAGGAGGTCGAGACGAGCGAGCTCGGGGACGACCCGCTCCCACTCGGCGCGCGCCTCGGCAGGCAGCCATTCGGGCGCCTCGGGCGGGACGCGCTTGAAGGCGGGCGGCTCGGCGACCTTGCGGCCGCCGGAGTCGCGGCCCGGACGGGTGCCCTCGACCAGCTTGAGGCCGGCCGGGCGGGGCTTGGGAGAGGGCACGGGAACCCCCTCACGGAGCGTCACGGATCATGGGCTGGTAAACATGCAGGTCAGGGGGGTCCCGGGCTTGACTGTGCGCCATCCCAGCTCACCGCGGCGCTGTCCAGGATGTCCGATTTGGTGATTTTGACCCCCCTACCCCCTCCGGGGGGCTCCCCCGGGCGTAAATCCGGGGTTCGAAGGTCAAATCCAGGCTCTCAGAGGCCTGAAAATCGAAGGTCTGAGCCCCATTTTCTCACCCCAAAACGACCTTGTACAGGGTCAAAATGTGAGCCCTGGACCGTCCGGACGGGTCCTGCGGCGCCTGTCCTGGTCGGATTTGACCTCATGACAGCTCACGCAGAGCGTCTGGAGGTTCGCCGAGTCCCACTTCGAGCCGCCTTCGGACAGCGGGATGATGTGATCGACTTGAAGATCCACCTTCGCGCCACACCAGCGACATTGAGGCTCTCGATCAAGCACCTGAGCCCTGAATGCGCGCCACTTGCGTGTACTGCCTGAGCCCCAAGCCTTGGACTTGTTGACCCACGCCCTCCTCTGGTGCGCCTCACATCGCCCCTGGGTGGTCAGCTCCTGACACTCCGGATCACCACACCTAGAGGGGGGCGACGTGGGCATACCTCCCCCCTCCCTACCCCCTGGGGGGGGTAGCACCCCTGGGGGATTAGCCCTGGGGGGTGGTGCTGCAGCCCGTCTGCCCCCCAGGGGGGAGGGTCGAGTGGCCCTCGAGCATCACTTGATCCAACCCCATGCCGAACGCTTCGGCCATCCGCCCGTACCCCAGATCGTTGGGGTGCAGCCGGTCGGCCATCTCGCCTGCGGTCAGCGCGGGCGGTTCCACCCACCGATACTGGTGAGCACTCGCTGCCCCGCGCACAGTGGTGTTGAAGGCCTGCGCTTGGCTCTCCAGCTCGCCCGTGGTCGGGATGAGCCCCTGCACGAGCACGAAGGCCGTGGGCTGGTCTTCGTGGATCCGGTCGACCAGGGCGACGAGCCGGTCGGCCGCTCCTGGCCCCTGGCCGCGGTTGAGGTCGTTGATCCCCAGGTGCAGCAGGATGACGTCGGGCTGGGAGGTGGCAAGCCATCCGTCGACGCCTGCCCGGATCTGGTCGACGGTATACCCGCCGTGGCCTTCGTGGTCGGCGTCGGTGAGCGGTCCGTCGTGAAGGCTTCCCACGAAGTCGACCCGCACGTCGTGCTGCTGCGCGAGCCTCTTCTCGAGCGGTAGCCGGTAGCCGCCGCCGTCGGAGCTGCCGGAGCCGTAGGTGATCGAGTCGCCGAGCGGCATGATCCGCAGCGGCACGGCCTTCGTCTGGCTCGGCGTCGTGCAGGGTGCCGCGGGTCCGGGTCCACAGCTGACGATTCCGATCAGTGCGGCCAGGATCACGAGACGGCGTACCACTGAGACCCCCATCCGGTGTTGATGATCGTGGTGGTCTGCGAGGCCAGCGTCAGCGACGATGGCAAGCTCGTCTGCCCGGTCAGCATGTTCGAGTAGCGCAGGTTCGGGGCGACCAGCCCGGCATTGACGCTGACACCAGCGCCAGATGCCTTGAAGGTCAGGCTGTTCGTAGCCCAGGTAGATCCATTGCCGAGCAGCATGGCGATGAAGTAGGTCCCGGCTGCCGCGCTGAACGAAGCCGTCAGTGGCAGGGCCTTCGCGGTGGCACCGGTCATCAGGGATGAGCTGATGTCCGCCGTGGTGCCCTTGAGCGCACCGCCCGAGTCGTAGACGCCGAGGTAGCAGTTGGACAGGACCGCAGCGGCGTCGATCCCGGCCAGGCCGATCCAGATGTTCGACCAGGTGATCGCGTCACGGAGGATGATCCGCACCAGTGTGACGCGCCCCGCAACGCCCGCGTTCGACTGCGCGGTCACGTGGCCCGCCATGTTCGGGTCGTAGGTCCAGGCCAGCAGGTTCTGATCCGAGGGGCGATCTGCCCAGCCAGAGGCGAGCAGTGCCAGCGCGGCCGGAAGGCCGGTGACCTGCGCCTGCGTGAGCGCGACGGGGTCGCTGCCCGCTGCCGTGTGCGTTGAGGCGTGCGCGGTCGGCGTGCGCGAGTCCGTGAGCCGGGCATCGTCGCCGGCGGCCACCGTGCCACTGGTAGTGCCGACGGCCCTGGTGGCGCTGCTGCCGAGTCCGAGGCTAGTCCGCGCGGTGGCCGCGGAGTCGAGGTCGGACAAGTTCGCGCTCTTGGCCAGCTTGCTGCTGTCCGCGTAGGCCCGGTCGGCGTGGGGGTCCGTGGCCGCCACGTGGGCGGAGACCTTGGCCGTCGCGTCGAGGGCCGCAGCGGCTTGAGCGGCAGTGGCAGCTCCCGCCGGATCGAAGGCGGCGATTGTCGAGGCGGCTAGCTGCGGGTTGGGGTACGCCCCTGTGAGCGCGCCGCCGGCGGGGCCGGTTGGCGGGAGTGACCGCCCTCCTCCGCCGGGCCCTGTGACGGGTGCGACTGTGTCGAGGTGCACCGTGGGCCCGAGGGTGGAGGGGAGGTCGATCCAGTAGGGGGTGCGACGCCGACCGTCGGCCAGCTGTTCGTCGACCTCCCACCGCCACCCTGTCGGCTGTACGTCCGGGTCGTCGGTGCAGAGCAGAACGACGCTGAAGGTGCCGCTGCCGACGACGACCGGCCCGCCACCGCTGTAGATGGCGTGATTGGTGGAGTCGACGAGGACGGCGGAGGGCGTGAAGACGATCCGCCCCTGTCGCCCGACCCCGCCGACCGGCGAAGGGAGGGTGCCGATCACGGTGATGGTGGAGGCGCCCGCGGGGAAGGCCACTGGTACCTCCTAGGTGATCGAGAACGGCTCCGAGACGACGACGGGCTTCTCGGGCGGTGCGGTGATCTCGGTCCAGGTCCGATGCGGCCCGGGCTCCAACTCGACGACTCCGCCGGGCCCGACGAGGATGGCTGTGTGCGGGGCGCCGCCGATGGTCACCCATGTCGCGGGGTGCCAGTCAGCTGCCTGAGGTCGCACGCCGTCGGGCAGTACGGCGACGCGGACTCCGTAGCTGGTCGGATCGGCGCTCGCTGTGATCGGCGTGAGTAGCTCCTCCAGGCTGGACCGGTCCACGTCGCCCCCTCTAGGTTCGCGGTGTGCCGGCGGATAGCCAGGCCCTACGGGGTCGACTGGCCGCCCAACGGCCGAGCGGGGTTCCCGCGGCGTATCCGTCGATGCGCTCTCCGGCCGGCCCCGCCAGGTGCACGGCGGTGGCTACCTCGGTGGCGGAGCTCAGGGTCGCGGCTTTGGTGCCCTCCAGCGGCCTCGCCGTCTCGATTCCTACTGTGAGGCCCAGGGTGGGGGCGACGGCCCCGGGGAGTGGGCGGGCCGTTTCGGTGTGCTCCGACATAGCCAGCGCGGTCTGCTTCGTGCCGGCGGGCCCCTGCGTCGACTCCAGGGCGGTGACGACGGAGATCAAGCTGGCCTTCGCGCCTTCGACTGCCTGCGTCGCCTCGCTCTCGGCGGCGAAGCCGATAGCGGACGTTTTGGCTCCTGCGAGCCCTTGCGCGGTCTCTACGGTGGAGGCGGGCGTGAACCCTCCGGCCTTCGTGCCCGTGAGGGGCGGCGCCGTCTCGCTGGCGGCCCCGACACCGAGGGTCAGGGCCTTGCCCCCGGCGAGGGCCAGGGCGGCTTCTCCGGCCGACGTTGTGGACAGGGTTGCGACTTTCGCGCCTACGAGGGGCTGTGAGGTCGCAATGTCGGAGGGGAAGTTGAGCGGTGCGGTCTTGGCGCCGGTCAGGGCCTGGGTAGTCTCCGTGGCTGCCGGGATGGCTAGCGTGGCACCGGCGGTCACATCTCCAGCAGAGAAGTCATCGAACTTGAGGGCCGCCGCAGACTCGGAGCGGATGCCGACGCTGGTGCCCGTCGTGACGCTGGTGTCGGTGACGGAGACGCGCTGAACCCCGCCAACGTAGCCCTTGATCGTGGATCCGACGGCCTGGATCTTGGCTACGTCGCCGGATGCCGCAGCTGCGGCGTAGCTGCCGATGACCGTGAAGGAGCCGCCGACGACCGAGAAGAGATCCCACGACGTGCCGTTGTTGCGCCACAGGTAGCCGGAGCTGATGTTGGAGTTGCCGCGACACCAGATGCCCTGGCTCGCGGCGGCGGTGGCGGCGATCGTGAACTGGGCGAAGTTGTCGTCGCTGGACATCGCCCCTGCAGCACGCAGGATGATCGTCCCGCCTGCCGCGCCTGGGGAGAGCTGGTTGGAGACGATCGACCAGTCGCCGCTGACCTCGACCCAGCCAGCGCCCAAGGTGCTGGAGTCGGCCCGGTTGAAGTCGTCGGTGAAGGCGGCCACGACAATCTCCTGTCGGGGCTACGCGGCCGAGGTGACGCGGCAGAAGTCCGCGATCGACAGGGTGAAGTTGTTGCCGTCCGGGGTCCACGCCAGGTCGTGCTTGGTGAGGGGGATCAGGTCGGAGTCCGTGCCGCCGGTGGTGTCCGGGTCGTAGCAGATGACGACCGCGCCGATCGCATTGCCGGTGGGTGCGGTCCAGGTGACGTCGGCGGCGTCAAGGGCGACGCGGTCGTTGGTGTCGTCGATGGTGACCGTGACGCTGGAGAGCGTCTTCCTGGTCACGGTGGTCTGCTCGTTTGTAGTGCCGGCTACGACGGCAGCGAGGTCATCCTTGTCGCGCAGGACGGCGTCGGTCTCGAGGCCGCTGGACTCCAGCGCCACGAGGATCAGGGCGTCGTTCGCGGCAGGGAGGGAGGCGTAGTAGGCGACCCGTCCGAGGGCCACGTTGAAGACGATGTTGGCCACGGCGGGGCCTCCTAGGGAGTCATTGCGTCGCAGAGGGCCGCGGCGATTCGCTGGTAGCCCAGGTCGTTGGGATGCAGCCGGTCGGCCATCTCGGCTGGGGTGAGGGCTGGCGGGGCCACGTAGCGGTAGCGGTGGCCGGCGGCGTCGCGGACCTTGGCGTTGACGATCCGTGCCTCAGCCTCGAGCCTGCCGGTGGTGGGGATGAGCCCGAGGACGAGCACGGTTGAGCGGGGCCGGTCGGCGTGGATCCGGTCGGCAAGTGCGATCAACCGGTCGGCTGCGTGTGGTGCTTCGCCGCGGTCGAGGTCGTTGATCCCGGCGTGCAGGAGGACGACGTCGGGCTGGGCGGTGGCGAGCCATCCGTCGATGCCCGCACCGAGCTGGTCGATCATGTAGCCGCTGTGGCCCTCATGGTCCGGGTCGGCGACGGCGCCGCCGTGCTGACTGCCCACGAAGTCAACGCGGCGTCCTGCGAGTCGGGCCTGGAGCGGTAGCCGGTAGCCGGCGCTGGTGGAGCTGCCGACGCCCTGGGTGATCGAGTCGCCGAGCGGCATGACCCGGAGGGCGTGCGGCGGGGCCGAGAGGGAAGCAGTGCCGGGCGCCGCGGCGACAGGGGTGCAAGCGGCCAGGGTGAGCAGGGCAGCGGCGAAGGCCAGTGCGAAGCGAGGAGGCATGACACCTCCACACGGCTACGCAGCCTTGGGACGTCGCTGTGGCGTCGGCCGGTAAGTAGCGGCTCGGGCCTCGATCTCGGGGAGCGCGTACATGGTAGTGAACTCGTGCCCGTTGCCCGCGTATTCGCTGGGCCTCCCCGGGAACCGACGGATCTTGCCGCGCCGCGCCCACTGTCGGATGACGGTGCCCGGGACGCCGGTTGCTGCGGCGGCTTCGTTCTCGAAGACGAAGTCGTCTGGGAATAGCTCGTGCAGATCCATGACCACCTCCAGGAATGCGAAAAGCCCCCGGCGAGGCTGGGGGGCTGGAAGTGGCGACGGGCATACGTATCTCGCCTGGGGTCACTGTGACATATGCCGAAAGAGGGCGTCAAGGAAGGCGCGTTCGAGCCACACTGAGGCATGGACGACCTGATGCAGTTCCTCCGCGCCCGCCTTGACGAAACGGCCACGAAGGCGCGTACCCACCGGCAGGCCTCGGCCTCGTGGTACTACGACGACGCTGCTGGCGAGATCCGCGACGAGACCAACAGCGGAACGGTTGCGTTCGTGCCGAGCGCGGCTGATGCCCAGCACATCGCAGAGCACGACCCTGCGCGCATCCTTGCCGAGGTCGATGCCAAGGAGGTGCTCTTGCGGGTACACGGCCCGGCGCATGATTGCGCCGCCGATCGCGATGGCGTCGACTGCGCGACCGAAGAGGAGCCCTGTCTCGTTCTTCGCCTGCTAGCCCTGCCTTACGCCCTGCACCCCGCCCACCGGCCGGAATGGGCCCCCAATCTGGTGTAGCCGACCCGGTTCCGCATTCCCGAGCCCGTCGCGCCCGGCATGATGCCCGTATGGGCGTCTCGTACATGGTCCGCGGCAGCACCCGCGAGCAGTGCCAGCATGCGCTCGACGAGCTGTGCCGCGCCGTCGGGGCGGTGGCGACGATCCTGCCGACGGACCGGCACGGGGCCGGCTGGATCGCCCGCGCCGTCCCCACGCCGGAGGCCCCCGCGGTCGGCGAGGGCCTAGTCGAGCGTTAGGTCAGCGGGGCGGGAGGATGACGATCGCGGTGGCGTCGTCGCGGTAGGTCTGCCCGTGCTCCTCGCCGCCCTCGGCGGCGGCGACCAGTGCGTCGGCTAGGGCCTGGGCGTCGGCCTGGTGCTCGCGGACAAGCGCCTCCAGGGTGGCGGTGGCCATCTGGTCGTGGACTCCGTCGCTGGTCAGGACCACCGCGTGACCCTTAGGGATCGCAACCTCGTGGCAGCCGGCGATGGACAGGTCGCTGAAGCTCACGGTCAACTTCGAGGAATAGGCGGCGGCTTCTTCCTCGAGCATCCCCTGCGCGGTGAGGTAGGCGGCGACGTTGTGGTCGGTGGTGTACCTGGTCAGGATCCCGGCGTCGGGGTCCCAGCCGTAGGCGCGGCAGTCGCCGGCCCAGGCGATCCAGATGCTGCCGTCGGCCTTGACTCGGGCGGTGATCCCGACAGCGTCCGGGCCCCCGCGAGGCGCCCCGGGATCCTGCAGGAGTTCGGCGGCGCCAACGAGCCCGGCCATAGGGTGCCGCAGTACCGCGCGGCGGGCGGCGTCCACCGCGAGGATCGGGACCAGGGCGTGGAGTTCCTCGCTGTGGCCCATGCCATCGATCACTGCAGCGCCGATCGCTCCGCTGGCAGCGGTCCAGGCGTGGGCGGCGTCAGCGGATCCCGGTACGTCGCCCTTGCCGATGGTCCGGAGGCCCGGGCGGGTGGCTACGCCGATACGAGGTGGTGCCTGCTCGGTGGGCATTGAGGTCTCCTTCGTGGTCGTGTTCAGGAGCCGAGGGGGTCCTGACGCCGGTAGGTGGTGATGCAGGGGCCGCAGAGGTCGCCGACCTCGTCCTCGCCGCTCATGTACAGATGGCGTTCGCAGTAGTAGCCGCCGCAGCCGCACTCGTCCCCGCCGGGCGTCCTGCCGCACAGGTAGGCGAGACCGCGGTCGATTGCGGTGTCGCAGTCGTCCCGCTCGCAGGTGGCGGCGACGTCGTACCCGGCTTCGATCGTCTCGCCGTCGCGGGTGACCTTGTAGTAGGCGTTGCCCATCATGATCTCCTTAGCTGAAGGCCAGGCCCAGCGCGGCAATGGCCAGTGCGGTGATGTGGAAAGTCTGGTCTACGTGAGCCGCCCCGCCGCGGCTGATCCACTCGGTGGACCCGGTGTGAGTCATCCACCAGGTGACGGGCCAGCGGCGGTCGATGAAGGCGTGGCTCGCCGTGATCCAGACGACCGCGACCGCCGTGGCCAGCAGACCGATGCCCAGGTTGAGTGCCCACCACGCGATGACCAGAGTGATCACCGTGGTGACGGTATGGGTGCTGGCGTGGCTGAGGTTGGCACGCCAGCCCGCGGCTGACGCGTCGGCCTTGAGGCCGGCCTGCGCATCGGTCTGCAGGACGTAGTCAGCGATCAGGTGTGCGACGTACAGCAGGATGAAGATCGTGGCGAACACAAGTTCTCCCAGCGTGAGTCAGCGGAGCAGGGTGGCGCGGGCGACGATCACCCGGCCGCCCTTCATGTCCGGGCGGCTGTTGAGGATGAGACCCATGGCGTACTGGACGACGTCCTTCTCGGTGACCGGCCTGCCGTCTATGGGTTCCACGTTGATCCGGTCGTTGTACTCGACGAACTCGCCGCGGTGCTCCACACGGACGTTCGCAAACCAGACAAACAAGTGATGTCTCCTTGTTGTGAGTTGTTGATTCGATGGTGACTGCCTGCTGCCGGCCGGTCTGCTCCGATGGACCACACCGGACGTAACGTGGGTCACAGGGTCAGTAGCCGTGCCGGTCGGCGTGGCGCGCTGCCTGGTCGAGCATGCGGAGCGGCGCCCGGCCGTCGCGCTGCCCGTCGTTCCAGCCGCTGACGGTCGCGGCGTCGGGGAACTCCTGCTGGACGAGCCGGAGCAGCACCTCCTCGGCCCGGTCCTGGTGTCCGCTGCCTCCGCCTGCTGCTCGGATGGCGCCGAGGAGGCAGACGGCCCCGTCCTCGTTGGCGAGCCAGCGCTGGCACCATCCGCGGTCGGCCATCAGTTGGTGGGCCGCGCGCAGGACTTCGGCGACCGAGGCGGGCGGTCGTGGGGCGGGGTCGAGCAGCGGGCCGGTCAGGATCTCGGGGATCTCGATGCCGGCGGTCCGGACGTCGTACTCGACTCCGGCGGCGCCGAGGCGCTCGTCCATGGCCAGGCCCGACAGGGCCATCCGCTCTTCGAGGGTGGGGACTTTGGCGGGCGGGCGCCGGATCAGGGTGGCGCTCACCGGAATCCCCACTTGCGGCGGCCGGCCTTGCGGTCCTCGCCGTACTGGTCCGCGGCCTCGCCGGACAGCTTCTCCATGTAGGCGATCTCGTCACGGTCCAGGCGTCGTGTCTCGTTCTCCCAGCCGCGGGGCATGCCGTAGCCCTCGTCGCGGCAGTCCGGCTCGGGGCTGGCCAGGTCGCGGAGGCCCGGGGGCGGGTTCTCGAAGACCTGCTTGTACTGCTGGATGAAGCCCTTCGCGGAGATGTTCGAGCCCATCTCCCAGCCGCCGAGGATGGGGTGGCGGCCGGTGCACTTGTGGGCGCTGTACGTGTTGCGGTCGAACTGCCCGGGCATGTCGGCGTGCACGTTGATCACGTAGACGGTCTTGCCCTTGCCGAGCCACTGCTCGAAGTCGCGGATGCCTCGCGTTGTGTTGCTGAAGACCTTGCCCATGACAACTCCTTCGGTGGTGGGTTTGTGGTGGAATGTCCTGCTGCTCGGCGTGCGGTGCCGCTGCTCCGTTGCAGGTCAGGGGCTGCTCGCGGTCTGCTCGGCCCCTGCTCGGAAGGTGGTGCGAGCAGTCGGCGAGCAGGGGTCGATCGGGCTCTGACCTGCGGTGGAGCAGGCCGAGCAGAGCCCGATCAGGGGTACGATCTGCGCATATCAGGCGCCGGTGAGGGTGTCCCGCTTGTAGCCGCGGGGGTTCTGCAGGCCGTCGATCGCGCCGATCGGCGTCGGGTCGGGGATGCCCGCGGCGCGCAGCTTGGCCTTCAGCTCGTCGACCGTCAGGCGCATCGCCGTGGCGAGGGTCTCGGTCCGCATCCGGTCGACCTGCCGTTCATCCATCACCGCGAGCGCCTCCGGCACGAAGGCCCTGGCTTCCGCGACCTTCCTTGCTTGCTCACCGCGTGCGGCAGCATCGCCGGTCAGGGTTCCGGCGTCGATGCGGAGCTGCCGGCCGCGTTCGCAGATCTTGGCGAAGTCGGGCAGGTCGATGACGTCGCCGCGCATTGTGCGGTAGCCGTCCTCGGCGCCCTCGTCGAGGACGAAGATCCCCTTGGAGCTTTCGAGCAGGGCGTGGGGGGTGGCGCCGGACTTAACGGCTTCCTCGCCGAGGACCATCTCGGAGCTGGTGCGGGTCTTGGTGCGGAACGAGGCCCGCTTGATGCACACGTCACGCAGCTCGGTCGGGACGCTGCCCGCGTCGGGCCGCTGGGTGATGTAGACGCCCATGCCGAGGACGTAGCGGGAGGCACGGTTGAACCGGGCGAAGAGATCGACGAGCGGCGTCTTGGCGGACACCAGTCGCGGGTTTTCCGACTCGTCGTCGGGCATGGCCATCTTGGTGATCGAGGCCCCGTCGAGGACCTCCTGCAGCTCTTCGACAAGGAGAAGGACCGGGCCCATGCCACCCTTGGCCTTCGCGATCTCGGGGGTGATCTTCCCCTCAGGGACCTTGTGCGGCTCCTCCTCGAACAGACGGTCCAGCTCCGTACCGCGCGCCTGCATGTCCCCAATCGTCGAGGTCATCAGGGCGAAGATCTCCCGGATGGTGTCCGGGTCGGAGCCGGAGATGTAGCGGTGCGCGACCTGCTTCAGGGGCGCCCAGTCGGGCCCGGTCTTCCCAGTGATGACGATGATCCGCATGGTCGGATCCAGCGCCGCCGCAGCGGCGATGAGGCGGGCCAGGTAGGACTTGCCGTAGTCCTGCAGACCGCCGATAAGCATCGACGACCAGATCAGCCGCAGGATCTGCCGGGCCTGGCGGGCGTCAGTGCCGAGCGGGACCCCGTCGCGCCAGAAGTCCCAGCTCTGCGCGTTGATCAGCTCGCTGTACACCTTGGGGCCAGCGAACGGGGTGGGGCTGTCAGCGACCCACAGGCTTGCCATGCCTTCGTGTCCGGTCTCGGACGAGTCGGGCTTGAACTCGACCTGAAGGCCCTTCTTGCGCAGGGCGCTGGCCAGTTCGCCAGCCTTGGATGTGGCTTCAATAGCCTTCATGCCTTCGGGAAGTTCGATCGTGGCCGCCCAGCCGGGGCCTTCGGGGCGGATGCCGCCGAGGATCCCGGTCTCGGCACGCTGGGATGCACTGATGATCCCTGCCTTGACCAGGGCGAACAGAAGCGCTTCTTCGCCGGCGGAGCCGGATGCTGCCGTGATCTGAGGCAGTACGGCGGGGGGCTGCTGCGTGACTTCGATGGCTGCGATCTGGTCAACTGCCCCGTACCGCAGACCGATCAGGTAGGCGCCGAGGGCGGCGGCGAGGTCGACGGTCAGGCCGCCGGTGGCGGTGCCAACAGCGAGGCCGGTCCCGCCTGCGAGGGTCCAGGCGCTGGTGGCGCCGACGTGGATGAGCCGGTGCCAGCGGTACTCGGCGCGCAGTTCTCGAATGCGCTGCTTGAGTTCGGCCTGCTGTCCGACGGGCGCTTCACGGAGTGCTTGCCGCGCCGTCCTGATCATGTGGGGGTAGTCGTCGCCATGCCGGTCGGCCCAGCGGCGGGCGAGAGCGCCCCAGCCGCGGGCGGACCGCGGCAGGTACGCGCGGTTCTCGACGACATGGTCCTTGGCGGCGCTCAGCCAGGTCGGCTGGGCCTTCTCGACGGCCGCGGTCTTGTCGACGACGACGCCCTCGATCGGGGCCGCCGCGGGGGGCGGGACGACGGTCAGGTGTGGGTGCTGCGCGGCGGTGCTCATCGCTGGTCTCCTCTCGGGTCAGTGGTGGTGGCCGTTGACAGCGGCGATCCGGGTCCGTGCCTCGTGCGAGTGCTGGAGCTTCGCCACGTCGTGGAACGGCAGGGCGTCGCCCTTGGTCCGGCGGTGCACGGGAGGCTTGCCGCGGACACCCTTTGGAGCCTTCACCTCGGCGCGTTCCGGGAGGGGGGATAGATCGGTAACGAGCTGCGGCTTCTCGGCGCTCGCGGGGGCCCTGTGGAGGACTTCCAGGAGGCGGCCGCGAACACTGACCGGTGACCCGTTCGCGGCGTCCAGGGCGGCGGCGTAGGCCTTCCGGGAAGCGTGGCGTTCTGCATGCGTCGCCGGCTCCAGGCCAAGCTCCAGGGTCCCCTTCTTGATCTCCCAGGCGAGTGCGAAGGCTTCCTCGAAGAGGAGTTCGCCGAACGGCCGGGCGGACACCAGACGGTTGGCGAGCGCGGCGACGTCCTTGTGGTCCTTGCGCCGCTTCTTCTCGTGGCGAGCCCGAGCCTTCTCCTTGGCCCGGGCCGGGTTGGCGGCGGCTGCGGTAAGCGTGCGAACCCACTGGCGGATCTCGAAGACAACCGGCCCGGCCATCGTGACCGCGGCGAGGCCGGTCCCGACCGTCTGCGCTTCGTCAGCAGTGAGGCCGTGGCTCTGGAGGCTGAGCCCGTAGGTGAAGTTGATGTATCCGGCGAATCCGGCGGCGCAAAGGGTCAGCGCCCGAAGGAGCCAGCGCACCCAGGGGGCGAGCTTCTTCTCGTCGGCGTAAGCGACTCCCGCTGCCATGACCCAGGCGAGACCCTCGATGGCGGGGCCGATCGGGAAGAGCATCCAGTAGAGGCTGACGAAGTGGATGATCTGTGCGGGCAGGGAGGCGGCGGCGGAGAAGGCGACGAGGATGAGCGTCCCCTTGCCGTACACGTTGGCGGGGGTCAGGTCGCGCTGGCGCTTGGCGGCGCGAGCGGCTTTGCGGGCGGCGTGATCGCGGCGGGCCTGGGCCTTCTCAGCTCGCGCTTCCTCGTGGTCGCGGCGTCGTTCGTCGCGGCGCAGCTTGGCCTCGTGCTCCTTGTTCTCGCGGGCGGTGCGGGCTTCGGCGGCCTTGTCCGCGCGGCGCTCTTCGTGCCAGCTGCTCACGGTCGTGATCCTTTCGGGTGGTGTGGGGGTTAGGCGGTGGGGCGGTGCTGTGTCGGGACGCTGCGGAGGGTGCGGCCCCAGATCCGGTGGCCGTCCGAGGCGGTCTCGAGGGCGACGGCGGCTCCGACGGCCAGAACGACGATCACGCGAGAGCCGGCCGTCCAGTCGAGGCCGAAGAGCGACAAGATCCCGACGAAGACCAGGAGCGTGCGGGCCTTGGTCACCGCAGCGACGACGGTGCTCATGACCACACCCAGGGCTCTCCGGACTGCCAGGCGCGATATCCGGCCGCTGACCAAGCGCGGATGGTGACCGCCCAGTCGTGGGGCATCTTCGGGTGCTGCGAGGCGCGCGAGAAGGCGTAGGCGATCTCGCCTGCCTCATCCGGGTTGATCAGGAAATCGGCAGGGAGGCGGCCGGTGAAGAGATGCCGCACCTTGCCCCAGTCCCGGCCAGTCATCACATTGGCGAGCTGCTTGCCCATCTGATCGTGTGACGTGTACGAGAGGCGTTCCTGACCCCACTGGTTGGAGCCGTGGGAGATGTTGATCCCCATGTCAGGCCTCCGTTCCGTCGATGAGGCGGACATTGACGTCGAGGTCGCGGGGGTCGTTCTCGGCGAGTGCGATCCGCCGGTTCAGGTCGTGTTCGTCGTAGACGGCGATGCTGTCCGTCGGGGCGCCGGTGATGATGTTGACCTTCTGGCCGGTACGGCTGGTCGCGGTGAAGATCCAGGGCATGACGAAGCTCCTCACGAGGCAGGGGTGGGGTGGTGCTGGCCGGATTTCCAGGCCCCACGTGCGCGACGTGGAGCGTGGGCTACCTGCCAGCCGACGGCCAGAAGACGGTTACCGCGTCAGCCGGTACCAGCTGCTGGCTTGGCCGCGGGATGCACGGCAGTTCGGGTTCGGGCAGATTCGCGGATGTTCGGCTTCACGGACTTCCTCCGAGCAGCACTCGCAGGTCCACAGGCTCTCGGGGTTCTCGTTCTTGGACTTCACGTGGGTTCCCTCCCTGGGCCGGACTACCGTCAGTTGTGGTTGCAGTCGGTGCGGGTGCAGGCGGTGTTGCATCGGGCGCGAAGCCCACCGAGAGCGGCGGTGGCGATGGCGTCTCCGACACGACCGCCCTTCTCGCCGCCGATCTTCTTGCCTGCGTCGTGCAGAGCTCCGGCGGCCGTGTCGAGCTTGGCTGCGATCTTCTTGCCGAACATGCGGTTCCCTCCCTGGGCCGGGGCTGTCCCGGGCTCCCCTCACCGCCCGCACCTGTCGGACGGATCGGGCAACCGGTCAGCGGATCTCGCGGGCGAGGCGCTCCAGGGCTGCGGCCTCGCGCTCGTCCTTGCCGATGCCCCGGTTGGTCTTCCAGGCCCGGGTGAGGGTGAGCTTCTCGATGCCGTAGTTGTTGCGTAGGCCCTTCATGGCCAGCTCTCGCGATCCTGGCCGGCCGAACTGGACGGCGTGGACGAGCTCGTGCACCACTGTCTCGTCGAGCCAGCGCTGGGGCTGTGATGCGAGGGCGCCCGCATTGATGACGATGAGCGTTCCGCCGCCGTCGAGCACAGTGATGCCGAGGTAGTCGACAGCCGGTTCACGGAGGGCGGGTCCATGACCGACGCTGAGGGTCCGCTGGGCTGCCTGGCGCACGACCTCGGGGCAGTGCTTTTGGGCAGCGACGACGATTCGTGTGGGCGTCAGCCGCTCCCGCATCTTCTGTTGGACGAGGTAGGCGGCCTGGTCGGCGGTCCCCTGGACTCGCTCCAGGAGCGGCGTGAACCGGCGGTGTAACTGGTAGCTGGCGACGTCCATCACGCGGCCTCGGGATAGTGCTGCCGGAACTCGACGACCTGGATGCGTGCCTCGAGGAGCGCGGTTACCGGGTCGATGGTGTCGGCCTGCGCCTCACGTTCGGCGAGGGCGAGGTCGTACTCGTCCGGCGTCTTGATCAGAGTGAAGATCGGCATGGCGGTGGTCCTTCCGGTGGTCAGGCGGGTCGGATGGTGAGTTCGTGCGGGTAGTGAGCGCTCTGGAAGCCGTCGTCGTCCTCGATGTAGACGAAGCCGTGAGCGAGGCGGTAGACGGTGCCGGCGTCGCCCTGGCGGTGCTCGAAGCCCTCCTGCGGGCTGGTCACCTCGACGTAGTCGCCGATCCTGATGGGCATGACGGTGCTCCTCGTGGTCAGGCGGTGGGGCGGGGCATGGCCCGGCAGGTTTCGGCGTGGGACTGGGCTGCCGGACGGGACCTGTCCGCCAGGTACCGGGTCATGTCTTCGCGGCTCGCCTCGTAGTACTCGTTGCCGCCGCAGGTCTCCGCCGTCGTGCCGCAACCGGAGCAGGTGATCCGGCCGGACATGTCGAGGAGGCCGGGCTGCACCTCGTAGGTCTGGGGGTGCAGGCTCGGGACGGCATCGACCGTGATGTCCACGGCGAGTGCGGGATCGGCGAGCGCGGCCCCCGCGGCGGTCAGGTAGCGGGCGATGACGCCCTCGGGCCAGGTTTCGGGCATGACGGTGCTCCTCGCTGGTCGTGCCAGGGGTGGGGTGGGGTCTAGCTGCGGTGCGTGTGCGGCTGGGCGCCGGTCGCGGACCCGAGCTGGTCCCGCTGCGCGCCAGCGGACTCGGCACGCTGGGACTGGGCCTGCCGGTAGTCGTCGGCGCAGGTCTGGGCGTCCGCGGGCCGGTCGACGATGGAGTGCTGCTGCTCGGCCATCACTCCGCCTCCGTCAGCTCGTCGATGACACGGAGGACGTGCGCGAGAACGATCTCCAGGCGGCCGATGGTGCGGCACAAGTCGCCCTCGGTTGCGGCGCCGAGGTCCAGCCCGTGCGAGGCAGCGAGCGCCTCACGGCCGTTCTCGACGAACGCCTGCTGGCCCGGCGTCAGGCTGACGGCCATCACGGCCTCCCAACCGGCTGCTCGGCGTTCGCCGCGGCCGTCTCGAACGCGAGTCGGGCGGCCAGCTGGTAGGCGGGGAGGCTACGGCGGGACGGGTTCGCCGGGTCGGCGAGGATCTCCACGACCCGGGTCGCGAGGCCCTCGGCACGGTGCTCCTCGGTGATCGCGAGGGCGGGCGCGGGTGTGGTGGGGTTCGACATCACGCGTCACCCCGTGCCGTGCGAGCCATCTCGCGGATCTGCGGCGCGAAGGCCTCGAGGTTGTCGGCGAACTCGTCGGCCTGGTCGGGCGTCATGTAGGCGCCCTCGCCGCCGTCGTCCACCGTGATGAACGCCCGCTGCCGCTCCGGCTCGGAGGCGAAGGGGTCGATCCCCAGTCGGGCGAACAGGACCAGCTCGGGGTCCTTGCCGATGCGGGGAGCGTTCAGGTCGGCGTAGTTGCTGGCATGCCAGAGGTCTACGAGGAAGCCCTCGGCGTGCTCCACGTGATCGACGGTGCACCAGGACGGGCATTCCACGAAAATCTGCTGGCCGCTGACCATGGCCGGGACGATGCGGGTCACAAGGCCACCGCCAGCTCACTCGCAGGGATGCCCCGGTCGTCGAGGTATTGCATGAACGCGACTCGGCTGACGCGGATGGTTCCGCGGCCGGAGCCGACACGGTAGGAGGGGAGCCGGCCGGACCGGATTTCACGGTAGATCGTGGTCGGCTCGACTCGGAGGGCTGTGGCGATGGACCTGACCACCAAGGGGCCGCCATCGGATGCCTGCTGTGGGGCAGACACGGTAAGCTCGTGCTGCATCTCTGAGACCCAATCTCTGATGCGCAGGCCCTGACGGGCTCGGTGTTGGTAGCACCGAGATCTCCCCGTCGGGGCCTTTGCTGTTGAGGCGTGGCTGAACTTGCCGGGTTCGCTGTTCCTGCCGACAACGAAAGGTTATGACGAATAGCCGAAGCTGCGCAAGTGCGTGAGCGTGTCGTCACGCAACCAGTTGTAGATGGCCAGCTCAGTGCCGTGGTTCACTGGTTGTGACAAATAGGCGGAAGGGGCAAAGTGGCACACCAGGGCAAGCCGGCTTACCAGCAGATCGCCGACGACCTGAGACAGCAGATCTTCGATGGCGAGCTTCAGGCTGGGGATCAGCTGCCCACCGAGGTTGACCTCATGGCGGAGTACGGCGTCTCCAGGATCGTGGTCCGCGCGGCAGTGGAAGCGCTGCAGAACGAGGGCCTCGTGATCAAGCAGCGGCGTAAGGGCACTTTCGTGCGCGAACAGCGGCCTCCGCAGAAGCGCATCTCCGGTGACCTGTACGGCAAGAGGGCCGTCGGGTCTCCAGTGAAGGCGGCGGCGGAGGCGAACGGCCGCCGCGGCGAATGGGAGTCGACGGCGCGCCGAACCACGGCAACCAAGGCCGTGGCGGAACGTCTCGCCATCGAGCCGGGCGACGAGGTCATGCGAACCGCCTACAAGTTCTTCGCCGATAGCGATGTGATCAAGCTATCCATCTCGTATGAGCCGCTTGCTTTGACGCGCGGCACGCCCGTGGAGCATCCAGAGGGTGGCCCGGTGTCGGGCGTTGTGCCGCGCTTCGACCTCATCGGCCTGCACATTACGAAGGTTGTCGAGGAAGTCACTGCACGCGCGCCCCGCCCCCAGGAAGCCGAGAGCCTCAAGCTCCCGCCAGGCGTGCCGGTCATCGTCGTGGCTCGCACGTACTACGTAGACGAGCTGCCTGTCGAGACGTGCGACATCATCGTGGCAGCCCATCAGTACGCCCTCTCGTACACCATCCCGATCCCGCCAGCCGAAGCTGTCGGGTAGAGCCGCAACGCAAAGAAGGGCCCGACCGCAGGATGCGGTCGGGCCCTTCTCGTACCACTACAGCAAGCCGCGCTGCTTAAGCTCCCCAATGACCCCGTCCCTCATGGCGCGAATCTCGGCTGCCGAGAGGTCGGAATTCTTGACGGCCATGATCATTACGGCATCGCCAATATCCTCCTCCCTGATCAACCGCACGGGTTCGACGAGGGGCGCTTGCCCGACTGCAGGAGCCGGGTCCCCGCCGGCGCGAATCGCAGCGCACGAGCCGGGTGCCCACTCCAGGGCCGCGTCGATCTTTGCGTAACTGGTGTCGCGGATCGGCTGCCCTTCCTCGACGCGATGACACGTTCCCTTCGAGATGCCCGCCCGCTCCGCCAAGCCGGCGCGGCTGAGCCCAAGCTCCAGTCGGCGAGCTCGGACCTGCGTGGCTAGCCGGTCATGGTCACGATCGTTGGCATGAGTCATGCGAACAGTATGCCAACTTGGCCTCGGTTGAATCAACTAAGGCGATCTAGTTGGGCGGAGTTGTAGCGAAAGTGCCGATGTTGCCACTACCGTGAAACGCGGCGGGCCCACCCCGAACCGCCAAGAACCGGGTGGGCCCATCGATCCATCCACTGTGTCCACAGACCGGAGAGACCATGACCATCGTCGCACCTTCCGCGCCGGAGCGCGGCCAAGGGTTTCAGGCGTTCAACTTTGAGGGCGCTGAAATCCGTACAGTCCTTGTCGACGGAGAGCTGTGGTGGGTAGCCCGCGACGTCTGCGCCGTTCTCGGGGTAGCCCAGACCGGCCGCGCCGTAGAAGGGCTCGACGAGGATGAGGTGAGTACTACTCACGTCACCGACTTGGTGGGTCGCCAGCAGGAGACGTTCATCGTCAACGAGCCGGGCCTCTACTCCCTGATCCTCCGGTCCCGGAAGCCTCAGGCGAAGACGTTCAAGCGCTGGATCACTCACGAGGTGATCCCGACGATCCGCCGGACCGGCTCGTACATGGCAACCCCTCCCGCCATTCCGTCTCCCCGCGACCTGGCGCTGCTGGTCCTGGCCGAGGCGGACCGCGCGGACGCGGCGGAAGCGAAGGTCGCCGAGCTGGAGCCCGCGGCGAAGGCCTGGGATGTCCTCGCGTCGGTCGAGGGCGACTACTCCCTCCGGGACGCGGCCCACATCCTGAACCGGGACCCGAACATCAGCACGGGCCAGCAGCGCCTCATGCGGTCGGTCCGGGAGCTGGGGATGATCGACCGGAACGGGGTGCCCTACGCCAAGAACGCCGCCCACCTGAGGGAGCGGATCCAGACGTACCGGCACCCTCGCACCGGCGAAGCGACCCTCGCAAAGCCGCAGATCAGGGTGACGACGCAGGGACTGAAGTACCTGCACGGGAAGCTGGGCGGGGCCATGCCGCTCCGGCTTGACGAGGAGCAGCTGCCTCAGACCGGATAGCCCCGGACGCAAGTGAGCCCCGCCCACCTCCCGGTGAGCGGGGCTTCGTTATGCCGCGGACCTCTCCGCCATGGGCAGCTGCAGCACTTCGGCGTGCCCGTACTGGGCTTCGCATCCGGGGCACCGTGCTCCGGGCGTGTCGAGGGTGACGCGGAGGACGGTGCCGCAGGGGCAGGTGACGGGGATCCGGCGGGGCGGCCGGTCGCCGCCGATGATCGCGTCGCATTCGGCACGGACCCGCCTTACGTCATCCGCGAGTTCGAAGACTGCCTCGTGGGCGTCGCAGAACCACGGGACCTGGGCGCGGAGGAAGGCGACGGCCCCGTCGACGGTCTGCTGGACGTCGCCGCGGAAGGGTGCCGGGTCCCAGGCGAGGTCTTCGCGCGCAACCCGTTCCCAGGTGGTGACGACGCCCTCTATGCCGCCGCGGGATCGGAGATCCAGTACTCGCTCGTTGACGGGCAGGGGCGCGGTGCGGCTGCCGGTCCGGCCGCCATCGCCGTGGCTTCCGGGGGCGAGGTGTTCCTCGAGCTGGCGGTACAGCTGGGGCAGGGCGGAGAGGTTGTCGTCCAGGCGGTCGCGGCAGCCTTCGTGGACGCGGACGGTGGACGGGTTCCGGCAGATGGCGCAGGCGCTGATGGCGTTCACGGCGATCTCCTGTGCGGGCGGTACGGGGCGGGTCAGGCGGTGTCGACGCGGATCCCCGTCGGCGGCGGGAAGATCTGCAGCGCGTAGTCGATCCGGTCGCAGGTGACGGTGACGGCGTCACTCCAGGCGGATGGCAGGTTCTCGGCCTCGTAGTCGGCTACTTCGGCGCGGCGTTCGGCTACGGCTGCGCGAACCCGGTCGATCTGGCCGCGCAACTCGGTGAGGTCCTTCGGCTGGTCCCCGCGGAGCACGCCGAGGAGTTCGGTCTGCTGCTCCGGGTCGGAGTTCTGGCGGGCCCAGGTGCGGGCGGCGTCGATGCGGGCCTGGAAGCGGGCCGCGTGCTGTCCCGCCGCGTCGTGATCGCGCCGCACGTACTCGACTGCATCCCGAAAGGCGGCGGCCATGCTGCTGTGTGCGATGCGGGCCTCAGCAATGTTGGCCTTGGCGGCGCACTCTTCGTGCTGGTCGGCGTCGGCGAGGAGCTTTTCCAGCACGGGCCGTTCGGCGCTCACAGGTACCTCCGGGGTGGGGTGATCGTGCTGATGTGGACGTCGTCTCCGCCGGGTATCCACCGCCGCCTCCCGCCCGCGGCCCGTCCGGCTTCGGGTTCGACCCGCCGTTCACGGAGGCGGCGGAGGCTTTCCGCGGCGGCGGTACGGGGTCGGGGTGGGGGGTCGGCGGTGTCGCAGGGCTCGATGTCCCAGCCGGGCAGGAACAGTTCGAGCTGACCGGTCACGGCGCGGCCTTGAGGGCGGCGATCCGGTCGCGGTTGCTGTGTGGGGGTTCGGCGCTCTGCTGCCACCAGCGGCCAGCGTCCTGGTCCCAGTGCTTCCACTCGGGGTGGGGTCCGGCGAGGAGGGTGCACGTCCAGCCGTTCTGCTGGTCGGCGCAGGCGAGGGGCTCGGGGGCGGTCACG
The DNA here is from genome assembly GCF_044454405.1 of Streptomyces sp. NPDC051555. Lineage (NCBI taxonomy): Bacteria > Bacillati > Actinomycetota > Actinomycetes > Kitasatosporales > Streptomycetaceae > Streptomyces > Streptomyces sp. NPDC051555. The sequence goes on from NZ_JBITDP010000017.1 coordinate 154,109, forward strand.
GCTGGCTCCCGTCGGGCTGAGTGCTGCGGATCGCGTCGGCGATGGCGAGGAGGCTGGATGCGATGGCGAGGTTCGAGCGGGCGGCGAGTACGCCAGCGGCGATATCGCCGGGGATGCGCCCGCTGCCGGTGATCACGTTGAGGGCTTGGTTGATGTCGTTGATCTCGCTGAGGGTGTGCTCGTAGGGCGTGCGCGCAGTCGGCATGTCGGGCCTTTCGGGAGTCGGTTCGGGGTGGCGGGCTTCCGTGGGGCCTCTGAGCGCCTCACAGAAGCCCGTACTCATCAGGGGGCGTTCGCGGGCTCTTAGGGCGTCAGACGGCCTCCTGTGGCGTTCTGGCGCCATCCAGGGCCGCTGCTGGCGGTATCAACCCCCGCTTCCGGGCCACCCGCACCGCTGCGGCCCGGCGTTCACCGCGCTCCATCCACGCGACGTCGAGCCGCTTGTACGCCTCCGACAGCCGGGCCGCGACGTGCTCCCGCCGGATCCCCACCCGGGCGGCCACGACGGCGAGCGGGGCCCCGTCGGCAGCGGCCTCGAGGACGGCGGCCTGCCGACGGGTCAGCGGCATCCGCGGCGGGCCGCTCACGATCCGGCCTGGTTCTGGGCGCGGCGCAGTGCGACGAGTTCGCCGCAGATGGCGTCGTACCGGCTGCGGGCGGCGGCGAGCGCCTTCCGCGCGTCCTCGGCGTCGGCTTCGAGTCGGCGGCGCCGGGCTTCGTACTCGGCGGTGGTGAGGGCCATCAGGTTCTCCTCGTCTGGGATCCTGGCCGGGGCCCGCCCTCGGTTGCATCGAGGGCGGGTCCTCCGGTTGCGGTGCGGGCGGTTGCCGGTGCGGCCGTGCGGGTCAGTCCTCGGGTGCGTCGTGGTCCTCGTCGCCGACGAGTGGGTAGCCAGCAGTGCGGAGCCGGTCGGCGAGGTCGTTGCAGTCGAGGCCGCCGACGTCGTTGGACTCGATGACGTAGTCGGTGACGATCTGCATGACGGGGGCTGCGGCTTCCCAGGCGTGGTTGTTGAGGAGCTTGTTGGCCTCGTAGCGGTTCAGTCCGGCCTCGTAGAGGGCGTTGTAGGCGGTGGCGCGGGCGGGCCGGTCGGTCATCAGCTGGCCTTTCGGTTCGGTTGGCGGATTGCCGGTGTGCGGGAGAGTGCGGCAAGCAGGTCGGCCTGGTGCCGGGCGGCGGACTTGCTGCTGGTGCGGGGTACGTACCGGGGCCGCTCGGGGCGCGGGCCGCCGAAGGTGCCGTCGGGCCACTCCTCGGCGAGGACTCGGTCGAGGGCGGTCACCGGTCGGCCTCGGTTGCTTCGTGCGCTTCCAGCGGCTTGGCGCACCGGTCGCATCGGATGTGATCGCCGACGTGGCTGGTGCACTTCGCGGCGGCGGCCAAGGCCTCGCCCGTGGCGAACGCGGCGGTGAAGCAGCGGGCGCAGTGCCGGTCTCCACAGGGCTGGCCGCTGCTGTGGGCGTTGGCGATGCGTTCCAATTCGGCTCGGATTGCCGGGTCCTTGACGATGCCGTCGGCGATCCAAAAGGCCAGCTTCCAGGTGTCGACGCTGAGGTTGATCTGCTGCGCGAGGAGGTGCTTGAGGCGATCGTCGATGGGCGGGTAAGCGCTCACGCGGCGTCCTCCTGGGCTTCGGTGTACCGCTGGGCGTGGACGGGGCTGCTGTCGGGCCGCTGGACGCCGTCGTCGTGGCAGGGGATGCCGGGCTCGACTTGGCAGGTGGGGCAGACGGCGGTGGCGGTGGCGTGGGCGGCGAGGCGGGCGGGGCAGGGGTCGAGGCGGACGGTGCGGGCCCGGCCGGAGCGGGTGGTGCAGCGGGTGTCGACCGCGGCGGCGCAGTGGGGGCAGCGGACCGCGAGCGCGGCATGACGGGGCGGGCGGCCGGTGCGGAGGACGGCGGGCATCGGCGCGGAACGGGGCTGGGTCATGCGGACTCCTCGTCAAGATCGGTAAGCTGTTCGAGGGCGATGCGGGAGGCTTCCTTGCCGCGGGCTTCTCCGGCGGCGTCGTGGCCGGCAGGGAGGGGCTGGCCGGTGGCGAGGGCGACCCGGATGGGGTGCGGTTCCTTCATGGGCTCGCCGAGCGGGTAGCGCTCGCTCGAGCCGGGCTTCTTGCAGGGCCTGCCGCGGGCGGCTTTGCAGCGGGGGCAGATGATCCCGAGCGGGCCGGGTCGGCGGACGGCGGACAGCTGGTTCGGGATGGGCTTGGGGATCTCGCCCGTGATGCCGGCGAGGAGTGCCTTCATGGGGCGGGGCTTCAGCTCAAGACCGTCAGCAGCTCGGTAGCGCTGGGCTCGGAGAGCAGCGATGTACGCCACCGGGTCGTCGGGGTCGGCGTCGGGGACTTCGGCGGGGAGGCCGGGGCCCTGGAAGTCGGAGGCGGCCTCGGCGCGGACGTCGACGATCTCGGCGATGATCTCGGCCGGGCTGATGAACGGCTGCCGACGGGCCAGCCGGATCACGGCGCGCCGCGCTTCGTCGGCGTCGATGTCGGCGAGGACGTCTCCCCAGGCATCTGAGGTGAACTCGTCGAACTTCTGCTGGGGGCAGATCGCTTTGACGTAGCGGGTGAGGGTGACGGCTTCGATGGGGTTCATGAGCTCTCCTGCTGCATGCGTGCTTGGGCGCGGGCCATGGCTCGGTCGAACTGGGCGTCGGTGTCTTGTTGCTGGCGTCCTACGGGGCTGGCGATGCCGCGGGCGGCGGGGAGGTAGGCGACGCCGTCTACGGGTTCGCGCTCCGGCTCGAGGCCTTCCCAGTCGCCGATCCAGGCGCTGGCTCTGCTGGGTGCTCCGCGGTAGCGGGCGTTGCCGACGGCCATGGCGACCATGGCGGGGATGCCGACGCGTTCTCGGACTTGGCGGACTCGTTCGATCTGGGAGGCCTGGAGGTTCCAGCTGACGCCGTTGATGCCTGCTTGGGAGATGGCCTGCTTCAGGTCGGCGAGGGTGTCGTAGGCGAGCGGGTTGGGGGTGGTGCCGCTAGCTGCTGCCCCCCTACTTCCGAAGGAAGTAGGGGGTACTGGCGTGGTAGTGGCATGGGGGGTCGCACGGGGTTCAGCGGACGTGCGCTGTGACAGACCCTCTTGACCTGCGGTGGAGTCCTCAAAGTGGGGTTCATTTCGCGCGCGATCTGAACTCATTTGAGAAGAAGTTGCATACTGAATGTTGTTCTGTTTCGGCTCAGAATCGTTCGCGTTTCGCGCTGCACGGCTCTTCGCGGCCCGGTCCGCGGCCCCCTTCTTGTTCGCCTCGTGCTGGGCCTTGGTGATGTTCCGGCCGCCCTCGAAGTAGTCGTGGATCATGTAGCCGTCGGTGGGCTGCGGGCACCGCTTGCAGTCGTGGCCGGCGTCGTGCCAGAGGCCTGCCTCGAGGAGCTTCCGAACCTGGGCGGGGGTTCCACCGAACGGCTTCACGACGGACTTGGGGATGAAGCCCTCGAGGAGGTGCTGTGCCGAGTAGGAGCCGCACCTCAGCCAGAGACCGAGGGCAGCGTTCCCAGCCCGCATGAACTTCGGGTGGGAGTGCGCCGAGTCGTCGATCTTGAACCAGGGCATCGAATGCTTCTCTCTGGCAGGGCGTGCGGGTGGGAGTGAGAGGGCCCGTTAGACCCGATCGCGCTTGCGGCTGTTGCAGGAGCGGCACAGGGTCTGGAGGTTCTCGACCGTGTCCGGTCCGCCCAGCGACCACGGGTAGATGTGGTCGAGGGTGAGGTTTTCGTTGCTGTGACAGGCCTGGCAGGCGTGGCCATCACGGTTGAGGACCACCGCGCGGACGCTGTCGGGGATGGCTGCTCGATTAACCTGGCCGCCGCGAAGGGCGATTTTGGCGGCACGCTGTGCGTCCTTCTGCCGCTTGATCTCTGCGAGTTCAGCGTCGTCAGCGCGTCGTCCGGGGGTCAGAAGCTGCAGGACGTTGCCGTCGTAGTGCGAGTGATCGGTGACCACACGGGCGAAGTCGTGCCCGACAAGGTGACCCACCGCCGAGCGGAGCTCGTGCTCAGTGAATTCCAGGCGCCAGGCGAGCCGCGGGTAGTCCAAGGGGCATTCGGCGCCGCCTCCAGAGGCACTGATGTAGGTGATCAGGGCCTTGGCGATACCGGAGCCGAACTGGGTCTTGCTGCACCAGACGGTGTCTTCGTATCCGCCGATGAACAAGGGCATCGCTCCTCCTCTCCTCGAGCCCCGCGTTCACCGCGGGGCTTTGTCGTGTGCGGGTGGTGGTGGGCTAGGCCGCGGCGGCGGCGCCGAGGAGTGCCGCGGCGAGCGGCGGGGGGCAGGCGTTTCCGACCTGCTGCGGGATGTCGGAGCCCATCCACGGCCAGGTGGGCGGAAAGCCCTGGAGGACCCCGGCTTCGGCGTGGCTGAACCGCTCGAGCTCGGTGCCGTCGTCGGCGACGATCCGGTTGCGGCTGACCTTCCCGGTGACGGTTGCCGCAGGTTCGTCGTGCCGCCGGCGGCCGCGGTTGCGGGGGTCTCCGCCGGTGCCGTAGTTGGAGATCACCGACCACGGTCCGCGGCGGTGCGGGAGGACGTCGGCCATGGACAGCCACGGCAGCAGGTTCGGGTCGCCTTCGTCCTGGTGGACGCCCTTGCGGTACGGGCGGTGGGTGGGCGCGGGAAGGGCGACGGGCTGCTGCCAGCGGGCGACGAGGACGGCCCGGCGGCGGGTCTGGGGTACGCCGTACTGCTCGGTGCGCAGGATGCCGGTGGCGACGCTGTACTCCAGCTGCCGGAGGGCGTCGGCGTAGGCCTCCCAGATCGGCAGCACGGCAGGGACCTGCTCGAGGGCGATGCCCTGGTACGGGTGGCCGGCCTCGGTGGCCTCCAGGATGAAGCGGAGCGGCTCGAGGACCAGGCCAGTCCGATCGTCGCTGAACGCGCCAGCGGTGATGAACTCGGCAGCCATCATTCGCTTGATCCCGTCGAGGACTGCCGCCATCTCCAGCCGTCCCATGCCGGTGCCGGTCGCCGAGAACGTCTGGCAGGGCGGCCCCGCGGTGAGAATCTCGGCGTCGGGGAAGTCGGTGGCGTGCTGGTGGCGGACGTCGGCCTGGATGGTGGGCCAACCGGCGATCCGGCGGGTCGTGCAGGCGGAGGGGTCCCATTCGATGCCGACGCTGGTGCGGCCGATGAGGTGGCCGCCCCAGGTGAAGCCGCCTGCGCCGGCGAAGAGTTCGAGGTCCATCAGGCGGCCCTCCGCATGTCGTCGCGGGCGAGGGCTTCGTCGACCTCGCCGAAGGTCAGGCCGAGCCGGGCGGCGGCTTCGGTCCGCGGGACGCCGGCGACGGTGACCATCCACACGGCTTCCTCGGCACGGAGTTCGGGCCTCGTCTTGCCGTACTCGGGGGTGAAGTGCGGGTCGTCGATGGCGCCGGGGAACTTGTCCCAGTAGGAGGTCGGGGGCCAGCGCAGAGTTGAGGCCCTGGCCCGGGCTCGCGTGGCCGATTTCTTGCTTACGCCTGCCCGTTCGGGCCGCGTCGTCCGCAACTGCTCATAAACCTCTCGGGCGGCCTCAGCGGTGGCCCGCAGCACTCGGCGCTGGGTCAGCAGGTCGGGCATGTACCTGGGCTGGACGCCGATTCGGATGCCGAGCGTCTCCATCGGCCAGCCCTGCGCGGAGAGGGCTTGGAGGCGTCGGTGGGTACCCGTGGCATCGATCTTGGCGGCCAGGTTCGGGTCGGGCTGGATGGCCAGGATCTTTGCTGCGATCTCGGCTGTGGTTCCGCGCTTGCGTCCCTTCATGCCCTGGCGGCGGAGGAAGCCGTCCACCGTGCGGCGGGGCAGGTCTGCGAGTTCGGTAACCCTGTGGGAGGTGATGCCGACCGCGGCCAGCGTGAGCAGGTGCTGGCGGACAGGTTCGGCGTCGAGGAATGGCTGCCAGGTGCCTGCGACCTGAGCGGCGTACCTCTTCCGGTTGTAGGCGCGGAGGGCTTCGCAGCAGTCCACACACTTGCAGCCGTGGTGCTTGCGGCGGGAGATCGTTCCGTGATCGGGAAGGCTGCGGGTCACTGGTCTTCCTCCGTCCGGCGGGTCTGGTGGGGGATGCCGTACTCGGCCGCGACGATCTTGTTGAAGTCGGCGCGGTTGCGGGCGACGCGGCGGGCTTCGGCGTCACGGCGGACGCGGTTCTCGCGGCGGCGGTGGGCCGACCACAGGGCGGCGAGGATGAAGTCGCAGATCAGCCAGGTGGCGAGGCCCCACAACAGCCAGCTCATGCCGCCTTGCCCTTCGGTGCGAGGCGTGAGGCCTTCCGCTCGGCCAGCCAGGCCCATCCAGCGCCGGTCAGCAAGTACGTCTTGACCGGCTTGCCGTGCGCCTTCTCGTTGATCGACGTGACTTCGCCGACGCAGATGAGGAGCTGCGGGCGGCGGGTGACCAGGCCGCGGAAGTACAGGCCGGCGGCCTTGCGCCCCATGTCGGGCAGCACCGCGCGGAGGTCGTTCATGCTGAATGGGCGGCCGTCGCCGGCTATCGCCTCGATGGCTTGGTCGAACACTCGGGCGTCCCACTGCGAGACGTTGGCGAACATCGTTGCGAGGAGAGCGTTGGCCTGGTCGCGGGCCTGCTCCGGGGTGAGGGTCATGGCGTGAGTCCTCTCGCGTGTGCTGTCCTGGGGTGGGCGGCCCCGATTCCCGCGGGGCCGCCCGGGTTCTGCGTCGCCTAGAGCGGCGGCGGTGTCGCGGGCGCGCCCGCCAGCTGGGCAAGGAGCGCCATCACGGCGGGGTTCGCCAGCACTTCGGGCGGCAGCGCGGCGGCTGCGGGCGCGGCGGTCGGGGTCGCGACGGTCGCGGAGACCGGGGGCTGCTTGATCGGCTCCGGCGCTATCAGCTCGGCGTTGGCGGCCGTGACGTAGCGGGCGGTGTACTGCTTCGGCGGGTGCTTCTTCGGGTTCTTCTGCTCGCCGTCCGCCGTGTACGTGACAGTGAGGTGCCCGCCCTCTTCCATCCCGTCGGCCTTGACCGCCTTCAGTGCGGCCTGGACCGCGGTCTTCATCTGGCCCTTGATGAACAGGCGCCGGACGCCGTCGTCGTCGCGGATCTCCGGGTCGCGCTCCCCGGTGGCCAGGGTGGCGACGATCTGCCAGCGGGGCTTGCCGTCGGCCCAGTACAGGGGTTCGTCGGTGTCGTAGTCGCGCTGCTGCTCGACGGTCGGCTTGCCGACGATGCGGCCCGCGTTCTCGTAACCGAGGACGGGGAACTTGGCTGAGGGGGGACCGCCGCCACCCATGAGGAGGTCGTCGGCGCTCGGCGGCTGCGGGGGTGTGGTCACGGGGTCGGCTCCTTGGCGATGAGGGCTTCGAAGGAAGCGCCGGGGTTGGGGTCGGGCTTGCCGGGGCAGCCCTGCGACAGGTCGTTGCTGCCGGGCTTGAGCCATGGGCACCAGATGCACGTCGGCTCGTCTGCGATCGGGACCGAGGCCCAGTGGCTAGGGTTCGCGAGCAGATCCAGGGCGGCGGCCTGTTCGCGGATCCGGTCCAGCCGGGCCAGCGCATCGACCGCGACCTGCCGGTCGTAGGGCTCGGACCAGACGTGGACCTGCAGTTCGTGGTACCGGCCGATGAACGTGATGGCGACCCGGGCGGGCCGGCGTCCGGCGTTCTCCTGGCCCAGCCCGTAGAGGTGGCCCTGGATGCGGTACTTGGGTCCCGGCCCGTGGCGTCGGTAGCGCTCCAGCGAGCTGATTCCGACGAGCTTCCAGTCGTTGTTCAGTGCGGCGGCCCGGTCGAACAGGTCGGCGGTGCCCTCCATGCCGTCCCGGACGGTGACGCGCTCTTCGATCAGGTAGCGGGGGCCGCCGTCAGGCAGACTCGCCTGCCGGTTCTCGAAGGCCTGAGCCATCCACATGTGGAACCCGGTCCCGATGATCGCGGCGATCGGGTCCCGCTCGGAGTTGGTCTCCGGGACGCCGAGGATCTTGTAGGTGAGCTGGCGCTCGCACGGCTCACCGGCCTCGCTGGGGCCGATCGAACGCTGCAGGGAGCGAGCCGAGTTCCGGTCCGCGTCCACGATGAACTGGGCGATCTGCTCGGCGAGGATCTCGCCGTACTCGTCGCTGCCGGTCGTGATCACAGCAGGTTCCCCGCGATTCGCTGGAGCTGGTCCATGCCGTCCTCGTCGTACTTGGCGAGCCGGACAGCGGCGACCTCGGCCGGGTAGACGGTTGCGAGCTTGGCCGTGTTGCCCTCATCGGCGTAGGCGAGCAGCTCGAGGAGCTTCTGTGTGTAAGTGCCGGGGCGGTAGCCGCCTTCTCGGCCGAACGTCCAGATGACGTGGCGAGCGGTCTCGGCGGGGATGGAGGGTGTCTCGAGACTCATGTGGTCCTCACGAGGGTGTGCGGGGCCGCGGGCGGGCGGTGGTCGCCCGTCCGGGGCTGTGGTTGGTGCGCCGGGCCGGCCGGTCAGGGCACGACCGGCCCGGCGGGTTAGAGGCGGCCTTCCTCGGCTGCGGCGGCCAGGTGCAGCGGCACGTACTCGATCGGCCTGGTGCCGCCGAAGCGGGCACGGAGTCTGCTGACGTCGAGGCCCTGCGGGTGCGTCGGGTCCTCGCCTGGGGTGATGTCGCGGACCCCAGCGGCGACGTGAACGGAGGTGGCGTTGTCCAGCGCAGCCTTCAGCCGGATGCCTTCCTCCCGCGCCGTCGCCAGGTCGAGAAGCAGACCGGAGATCTCGATCCCCGCGGTGTCGACCTGCTGCTCGAGCAAGTCGCGTTCGGCCCGCAGGTCCGTGGCCTCGGTGGCGTAGGTGATCGCGGTGAACTTGGCCCGGGTCAAGGCCCGCTCCAGGCGGGCGATCTTCCCGAGGAGCTGGGCCGGGCTCAGACCGCGGTGCCTGCCCTGGGCGCGGGCTATGTCGAGGAGGCTCATCAGGCCGCCTCGTTCAGGCCCAAGGCCCGCTCGTAGAGCTTGTTCTCGGCCGCCAGCTCCTCGACCCGCTGCTCGGCGATCTTCAGTTGGATGCGGGCCTCGTCCCATTCGGCCTGCAGACGGGCGACCTCAGCCAGCAGCCAGGGGACGTCCTCGCGGGCGTTCAGGGTGAAGGCGAGGTCCGCTTCAGCAGCCTCTCCGTCGCCGAAATTCATGTCTCCCACGCCGATGAGCTGGGGGCCCTCGAGGTAGGCATAGAAGGCGGGGCCGTACTTCGGGTACAGCTCCCACGGCCCGTGGGTGGCGGCCTGCTCGCGGTTGCGGATCTCAGCGAGGCGGGTGTCAGCGTCCATCGGAGGCCACCGCCTTCGCTGCGTCCTGGCGGGCGAACTCGGTGTCGATCCAGGCCTGCGGGTCGAAGCCGAGGCCCTCGGCCACGCCGACCGGGTCGGTGATCTCCGGCCACTCGCCTTCCTCGTTGAGCTGTTCGACGAAGGCCCGCACCCCAGCCGGGTCGACTTCGGCGAGCCGGCCAAGGAGCCGGTGCACACACCAGGCCGCGCCGCTGCCAGACGCCCGCTCCCACATCACAGACGGAGTAACGTCCTTGGCCACGCGCATGCTGATGGTGATGTGCGCGTGCAGGGCGAAGAGGTGCATGTCGAGGATCGGGTCCGCGGGCGTGCTGTCGGTCATCGGGTTGCCCCCTTGGTCGGCTTGGCGCGCTCTTTGGACCGGCGCTTTGACTCGCGATTGCAGGGGCGGCAGGTGCGCTGCCCGTTGCGGACGTAGGTGTTCTCCGTGGACCGCGGATGACCTGCCCGGCAATGGGTCTCCGGGTGGGTGCCGCTTTCGCCCAGGTGCTGACGGCGAACATTGATCGACCCGGTGACTGGCTCGAGGTGCCACGGGTTCACGCAGGATCGGCTGCGGCAGAGGTGGTCAAGCTGCAGTTCTTCCGGTATCTCCGTGACCATGTGCTCGTAGGCATATCGGTGAGCGAGGACGGTCTTGCCGGCGATCGAGAACTTTCCGTAGCCATCCCGGTCGCGCTGCAGGCCCCACTCCCAGCACGCCGAGACGTCTGTTCCCCGAACCTTTGCCCAGAAGCGTTCGCTGGCGGATGCGTCGCGGAGGGACGGAATTCCGAGGCTCTTGCGCCAGCGGTTCCAGCGTTCGTAGTGCCGCTTGCACATGCCCCGCTTGCCGCGCGGCTCGGTTGTGCTCTCCGAGCAGCCGGTCATGGAGCACGTCACGGTTGGCTCCCCTCCGGGCCTTTGGCGATGTGGCGCCCGAGGGCGAGGAGCCCAGCGGATGCGGTGGTCAGTCCGAGAGCCGCAAGGATCGCGGTCCGCTCGTCGGTGTCCTGGAACCGCCGCAGGATGTACTCGACGGCCGACCGTTCCTCGACCTCGGTGTTCCCGGAGAGGGACACCAGAGGCGTGTCGTCGTGCGGGCCAGGGTCGATGCCCATCACGCACCCCCGATCCGGGCGTCGTACTCGTCGAGGGACTCGGTCAGTCCGAGCCGCAGCGACTCGAGGTAGTCCGGGTCCCGGTCCAGCAGGCCGAGGCCTCGCAGGAGAGCTGGCGCCACCAGAACCGGCGGCGGGTCAGACAGCAGCACCGACGTCGCCGATTCGACTCGAGCCGTCATGAGGTCACCGCCTTCGCGTCCGCCGCGGCCTTCCGCAGCGCCCGCAGGGTCGCGTCGATCCGTCGCACGTAGCAGGCGTTGCATGCGCAGCCCCTGACGTGAGTCCGGCACCCGCGAGCCCGTTCCTTGGCCACCGCCCGGATCAGCGCGGCCTCCTGCCGCGGCGTCAGCCTCGACGTCCGTGCGTCGTGTGCGTCCCAGTCCGTCATGCCGCTTCCTCCCAGCGTGTGGCGATCAGGCGGGCGACGTGCTGGTCGCGCCGGTACTCGATCTGCACGGCCTCCGACCACAGGTCCGGCGGGCCGAAGAGTTCCTGGAAGGCGAAGTCAGCCTTGGCCAGGGCGGCCTGGACGACGTCCTCGTGGCGGGGCTCCAGCGGGGCGGTCACGACTGGCCTCCGGTCAGGTAGGAGCGGCAGCAGGCGCCCGGGATCGTGAAGACGGAGTCGGCGTCCAGGTCGAGGACCCAGTGCTCGTCGGTGGCGTGCCCCCCGGCCTTGATGTACTCCTCAGGGGAGAGGCCCAGCGCGGCAGCCGACTGGATCAGGTGCTCGTTGGCGGCGGCCTGGCGGGCCAGCTCCGCCGGAGAAGGCGTGTACCGGCTGGCGGGCGACCGGGGCAGTCCGGCGATCGCCAGGGACGTCGTGTCGGTGGGGAGGGTGTCAGCCACGGGACTCACCGGCCTTGAACAGGCGGGTGATCGCGGCGACGGCATCCGCGATGCCGTGGTTGTGGGCGATGTCGCTGCCGAACAGTGCGTTCGTCACGCGCTCACTGAGAACCGCCTCGATGGCCTCGGCCAGTACCTCGGCGCGGAGGCGGGTGAGGACGCGGTCGACCTGAGCGGGCCACTCGTCGCTGCCATCCAGCATCAGCAGCTCGGCACGAGCGGTGGGGTTGGTGGGAGCCGGATCACCGGCGATGATGCTCGACATCGGAGTCCTCTTCTCCTTGCAGGTGAATGCAGGTGAGGGGCGGTACTTCGGGAGGCCCTCGGTCGCCGGTGACCGGCAAGAAACCGGCGTCTGGGGGCCGTAGAGCCGCAGCTAAGCGGCGACGGGCACGATCTGAGTGCGGGCGTTCTCCAGCCGGATGTCCTCCGGCGTGAACGTGATCCGGCCGTTGTCCTGGTGGTGGTAGACCTTGCGCTTGTAGCAGGCCTCCTTCAGCAGGCGGACGCTCCGGTAGGGGAGCAGCTGCTTCTCGATGACCTCCTCCGGCGTCCAGCGCACGAGGTCCAGCTCCTCTTCGGCCTTGCGCCGCTCGGCCCTTCTGGCGGCGGCAGCGAAGGCGCGGGCCTTGGGGCCTTTGAGCGGGGGCGCCTTGGTGGCGACGGCGGTCACTTCGTCTCCTTGTGGGTTATGGCCCCGAGGGCCACGTGCAGGGCTATGGCGACCTTTCGGACCTGCGCGTCGTCCGATTCCCGGATGTGACCCCTCTCCATACGAGAGAGGTAGCCACGATTCAGGCCTGTCATCTGCTGGAGCGTGCGCAGGCCAATTTTCTTGGCTTCGCGGATCTCCCGGATTGCTTGTCCGTTCGGCCTCACGACAAGAATGTACGCGCAGTCTGGCTACGAAAACAAGCACTACTGCCACGTAACATGCTTGCTTTTTTAGCCTCGACACTCCGTGACAGGGGGTGTGCGCAGGGGGCGCCGGGGTGTGCGATGCAACCCTGGATGCTTGAAATGCCTACTAATGCGCTGGTCAAAGGCTGAGAACTATGCTTCTTGGTTGCACACCTTTAAGGCATCATGAGGACCCATGGACCAGGACTGGAAGAAGCTGGGCGAGGCACTCAAGGCCGCGCGACTGGCCCGTAAGCCCAAGCTCACACAGGTGCAGGTCGCCGCCGAACTGAACGTGAGCCGGCCGACCATCCAGAACATCGAGCGCGGCGTGGGGCTGGCGAAGGTCACCCAGACGCTCCGCGCCTATGCGCAGCTGCTCGGTTGGACGCCCGAGTCGCCAGCCCAGATCCTTGCCGGGGGCGAACCGACCGACGCGACCCGCGGTACTGAGTCCGAGCCTGGGCGCCCGTTGGGCGACGGCCTGCCGATGACCGTGCAGGACGAACTTGAACGCGAGGGAGCGGTCGTGGACACCGCAGTCATCCAGCTTCCCGACGGCACCAGCGTCACCGTCATCGTGAAGGGAGCCTCTAAGGTGCCCACCCCTGAGGAGCGCCAGCGGCACCTTGAAGCCTGGCGGCGCGTCCAGCCCATGCTGCGCGAGCTGAGCTTCCCGACCGACCGCGACAGCGCGTAGCAGCAACCGATCATTTCTGTCACACCAAACCCTCCACATATCACTCACATGTGTGGTTGCATGACTGAACGCTGACGGTGGGGCCCCAACTTGAACGGGCGGGGTGCCAATGTGTGTTCATGTGCTGTGCGGTTGTGCGCTACCAGACGACGCTGTCGTGTGGGTCGACCCGACGGGTGACCATCTCCTCGTCTACGTCGACCCGCAACTGACTGCCGCGGGGGCGCTGACGGAGGCCGGTGTCGGCCAGGTCAACGCCGCGCTTGGCCGCGTGCCAGGCGCCCCGTCACTCGAAGCGGCCGTCTCCTGCCGCTAGACCGCCTCTGCAGCGGCGGCTGCTCCAGCATGGGTCTGACCACGCGAAAGGAGACAGGCGTATGGCCTGGGCCGAGAAGGTCTACAAGGTACGTAACGGCAAGCAGACGACGAAGTTCACGTGGCGGGCGCGCTGGACGAAGCCCGACGGGAAGCCGGGTAGCGAGCCGGGCTTCGAGACCAAGAAGCTCGCCGAGAAGTTCGGTGAGAAGCAAGAGGCGGCCATCGAGGCGGGCCGGTGGATCGACCCGGCGAAGCAGCGGGTGAAGTTCGGGGTGTTCGCCAAGCGGTGGATGAAGGCGAAGCCCAAGCGTGGCGCGACGATCGCCAAGCGGTGGAACCTGCTGGAGCAGCACATTCTCCCGCAGTGGGAGCACACCTCGCTGATCAACATCACCTGGTTCGACGTGGACGACTGGCAGCTCAAGCTGCCCTGCGAATCCGTGACGGCCGGACATGCGGTCAGCCTCATGTCGTCGATCATGACGGGTGCCGTAGATGCCCGGCACCTTGAGGTGAACCCGCTGTTCGGGAGGCGCCGGACGCTGCCGACCGGAGCAACCGCGGCAAAGCCGAAGAAGACCGACGAGGAGAAGTGGGCCTCACCTGAGGTCGTCCTACAGATGGCTCGTCGGCTCGGGCCGGCCGTCGGCCTGCATGTGCTGACCACTGCGTTCACGGGGCTCGGCTGGGGTGAGAGCACGGCGCTGCACCGGAGCAACGTGCTGCGCACCCGGAGGCAGGCTCACGATGGCGGCTGGTTCGAGTGCCCGATCATCCGCGTCGACAGCGAGGTCGGTGAGCTTGCCGAGTACGAGGGTCGCGACGAGGATGGCGAGAAGACTGGCCTCGTCCTCCGACTGGAAGCCCCGAAGAACGGTAACCGCGCTCGAGACATCGACGTCCCGCCGTTCCTCGCCGAGCTGCTGGAGAGGCACCTGGAGGTCTGGCCGCACGAGTACGTCTTCTGCACGCCGTCGGGCGTCTTCTGGCGCCGCTCCAACTTCACCCGGGCGAACATCAGGCCCGCCGCGGACGGCCGCAAGGCGCTCACGGTGACGCGGGGGAGGGCGGAGCGGGCGGCCTGGGAGCCCATCATGCCGGGCCTGACCATGCGGGACCTGAGGCATACGCACGACACGTACCAGGACCAGCTTGGCGTCAAAGCGTCCCTCGCCTACGACCAGGCGGGGCACCTGCGCCCGGGGATTAAGAGGATCTACCAGCACCCGACGCCGGAGATGCGGGTCGAGCGGCTGAAGGGGTTGCAGGGTATCTACGAGCGCGCGATGGGTAACCTGAAGTGGACGGAGGTGTGGCCGGCAGCCCCTGAGTTGGGTCAGCAAGCTCGCCCCCTAAATTCCTCCCAAACGATCTTCAACGAGGGGGAGGCGGCGGCTTAACCGCAGGTCGCTAGATCCATGGAACGCTCAGAGGCACGGTTTAATCCGGCTCTTACAAAGCAGATGTCGGCGGTTCGAAACCGCCCGCGCCCACCAGCACGAAGGCCCCCGACCGGTCACGGTCGGGGGCCTTTGGCGTGCGTCGGGTCGCAGGTAGGATGCGCGCCGACTCTCCGGGTACTTGCCGGCGCACGTGGCAGGGGTGCACAACGTTGAGGTGATCTCCGCGGTCACGGCCTGGAAGGGGACGAACGCGGCGGCCCACGGCCGTCTGCTCGGGGCGAGGTCCTGTGCACCTGCTCGGCGCGGCGGCAAGGGTCAGTAGAGGGTGACGTCGCCCAAGTCAGCGCGGATCCGCGTCCGCGTGTGAACGGCACCGGTGCGATCTCTTCCACGCTGGTGGGCATGTGCCGAACTTGGATCACCGCACTGACAGGGCCGGGGGCACCGGGGGACCGCAGTCGTGCTTAGGGTGTCGTCGGAGCCCATCGATTGGATCGATTGGATCGACGGGATCGTTCGGATTGGTCCGGAGAGGTCCACGCGCATATGAAGTTGGTTGCGATAACGCTCGATTGTGCCGATCCGCTCGTTCTGGCGGCGTTCTATCAGGAGGCCACCGGATTGGAACCACATCCCAAGTCCGATGCCGATTTCGCGAGCCTGAATGGTGAGCACGGGCTCTGCATCGGCTTTCAGCGGGTCGATGACTACCGGGCCCCGAGCTGGCCCGACCAGATCGTTCCACAGCAGCTCCACCTCTGTTTCGCGGTCGAGGAGGGTCTGGACGCGGCCGAGGCCAGGCTGCTGGAGTTGGGTGCCGGCAAGCCGGAACACCAGCCCGTGGGGGACAAGTGGCGGGTTCTCACGGATCCGGCTGGGCATCCCTTCTGCATTGCGACGAGCTGATGCCGGACGGCGGCGTGCCGATCTCCGAGGCCGAGGCCGCGCAGAGGTGGGCGGGTGCGTGGACGCCCGCTGAAGTGGCGGCGCGGCTGGCGGGTGTTTCGGCGCCCTGGTACGTGGCCGGGGGCTGGGCCGTCGACCTGTTCGTGGGCGAGCGCACCCGCGAGCACGCCGACCTGGAGATCGCCGTTCCGGCCGCTCGATTCCCCGAGGTCCGGGACCGGTTCACCGAGTTCGAGTTCGACGTCGTCGCGCACGACCGGATCTGGCCGTACGCACCGCAGGTGTCGGACCTGACCCACCAGACCTGGTTGCGCGATCCGTCGAGCGGGAACTACCTCGTGGACGTCTTCCGCGAACCGCACGACGGTTCGACCTGGGTGTGCAGGCGCGATCCGTCGATCCGTCTGCCGTACGCCGAGGTCATCCGTCGCACGACGGACGGGATCCCCTACCTCGCCCCCGAGTTGGTGCTGCTCTTCAAGGCCAAGGCGGTCCGTCCCAAGGACCAGCAGGACTTCAGCAGTGCCCTGCCCCTGATGGATGCCGTCCAGCGGCAGACCTTGGCCGAACTCCTCGCCCGGGTGCACCCCGGGCACGGGTGGCTGGCCTACCTCCGCCGTCCGTAGGGGCGGCGCGAGCTCCGGTCGTGGGATTCCCTGCGCGGGTACGGCGTGGGATCGTCGGGGGATGGCGGGGAGCTTCGGATGGGCCGACGCGGGGCTGAGTGCCGCGTTGGTGGTGGGTGTCGGGGTGGGCGGGCTCGTGCTGGGCCTGCGCGACGGGGTGCGCTTCGACCGCAAACGGGACGAGGAGCGGGAGCGGCTGCTCGGCCAGGTCCACCAGGTCCACCAGGTCGGTCAGGTCAGCCAGCCGGGTGGGGACGAGGGTGAGGACGAGGACGAGGCCGGGGACGAGAGGCCCAAGTACACGGACGTCGGGGGGAGCCGGCCGGTCGTGCGCCGGCCGGCGGGACGACTCGGGGACCGGCGGGACGACTTCACCCCGCTCCTCGTCGAGTACTACGCCTACGGGCTGACCCAGGCGCGCAGCAGCTTCGCCATCAGTCAGCGGTTCGCCGGGTTCGGGGCGACGATCCTGCTGCTCGGGGTGGGGCTGGCGGTGTGGAAGGCCGAGAGCACCGGGGACCTGTACCTGGGGATCGTGACGAGTTCGGTCGGGGCGGTGGTCACGTTGATCGGGCAGCTGTTCCACCGGCGGGCCGACCTCGCGCTGCGGCACATGTCCGAGCAGACCGCCTCGCTCCGGGACGACCGGCGGGCCGCCGAGACCACGCAGCAGGCCATCGGGCTGCTGGCGGAGGTGGCGGATCCGGCGCTCAGGGCGCGGCTGCAAGCCGGCCTGATCATGAAGTTGTCCGGCGCCGAGCTGCCGCCGTCGGACGGCAGGTGAAGGACCTGAAGATAGGGGGCTGGAGCTGGGGCTGGGGGCTGCGGGCAGGGGGATAGTGAAGGCATGTGCCGGAGTATCAAGACGTTGCGACCGCCAGCCATCCCCGAGAAGGCCACCGAGGAGGAGGTCAGGGCCGCCGCATTGCAGTACGTGCGCAAGGTGTCCGGCTTCCGGGTCCCCGCCGCGCACAACCGGGAGGTCTTCGACGCGGCCGTGGCCGCCATCGCCGAGGCGACCCAGGCCCTGCTCGACGGGGTGCACGTACGCGGCCGGCCGCCCCAGCAGCAACAGGAGGCAGCCGCCGTCACGCCGTGACCGGCACCGCGTCCTCCTCCAGGGGGACCACGGCCGCCGGGCAGGCCGTGTGCAGCAGTACCGCATTGGTCACCGACCCCAGGTGCGGTGAGAGCAGCCGCTTGCGGTGGCGGCCGATGACGATCAGGTCCGCCGCCCGGGAGGCCGCGACCAGGTGACCTGCGGCATCGCCAGGTGCCGTGACCACTTCCACGACCACGTCGGGATACCGCGCCCGGTGCGGGCGCAGGTGCGCCTCGGCGAGCGCGGTCACCTCGGAACCGGCCGTCGTCCCGTCCTGCACCGCGGCGGCGGTGGCGAGGGTGCCGCCCGGGGCGAAGACGGGACCCGGCCACGTGTGCGCCACCACCACCTGGAGGCGGGCCCCGCGCCGGGACGCCTCGCGGAAGGCGAAGTGGCTGGTGCTGTCGTCGGGGGCGGCGCTGTTCAGACCGAGCACCACTTGGTCGTACGGGTCCCGCAGCGCGGGTTCGCCGCTCGGCACCACCACGACCGGGCAGGCGGCGCGGCTCGCGCACGCCAGACCGTTCGAGCCGAGCAGCAGGCTGGCGAAGCCGCCGCGCCCGCGCGAACCCAGCACCATCATCTGCGCGCCCCCGCCCAGCTCCGGCAGCACGTTGTCGGGGGTGCCGGGGTGCGACGCGTACGCGATCACCGGCAGCCCGACCCGGCCCGCGAGGGCGGCGCGGACCCGGATCAGCACCGGGTCGTCGTCCTGTCCCGGCTGCTCGAAGGCGCTGGCCATGACCGAGCCGATCGAGGACGCGTAGAGGCGGGCGTGGACGATGCGCAGGGGCGCCCCGGACATGAGGGCCTGCGTGATGGCCCATTCCAGTGCCCGATTGCCGTTCTCCGAACCGTCTACGGCGGCGATCACTGGGCGCTGGTCCATGGCGGGCTCCTTGCGAATAGTGCGTGGCCTCAGCCTTGCGGAGCGCGGTGCGGAGCGGGAGGGGGGAAGGTCCCGAAGCGACGGGACCATCGGCCATGCCTTGCCCCCCCCCGCGGCACCTTGCCTCCGCGCCCCCCGGTCCCGCGGCCCCTCGGCCTTCGGGCCGGGGTGCTCGTTCGCCGCGGGGCTCAGGCGTCCGCTTCGGAGCGGCGCCGCATCACGTGGAATCCCGCGCCGAGCGCGCCCGCGACCAGTGCGCCGCCGACCGCGATCTGGCCGGTGCTCGTCGAGCCGATGCTGCCGCCCGAACCGCCGCGCGCCGCGCCGGCGATGACGGTCAGCGGGACGGTGACGCGGGTGCCGCCCGGGCCCCCGCACTCGAAGGTCACCGGGTGGGAGCCGACGGCCGCGGTGCGCAGGACGTCGGCGCTGCCGAAGAGGTTGCTGGCCTCCAGGTTGCCCGGGGTGAGCCGGACCTCGCCGAACGCCCGCGACGAGGCCCGGCCGGTCTTGGTGCCGCAGCCGCTGATGCTGAGGGCGATCCGCTGGCCCGGGGCCGGGGAGCCGGGGGACACGGTGGCGGAGGGGGAGGCGTGTGCGGGGGTGGGCGCGGCGGCGAACACGGCGAACAGGGCGAGCGCGCAGACGGAGGCGGCGGGGAGGGCGGCCGCGGCGGTCGGCGGCAGACGGCGGTGCGTGGCGGGCATGTAGAGGACTCCTCGGCTCCTGGCACGGCGCAGCCGGTTGCGCACCGTGCTGTGGACGCTAGGAGCCGGGCCCCGGGGCGGCGATCGGGACCGGGTGAACGGGTGAGCGCACTGGTCCGCCCGAGGGAGCCGGGGCATGCGGAGCACCCGAAGCACCAGGCGATGCTTCGGGCGCTCCGGGTGTTCTGGGCTCTCCTGGTACTTCGGGTGCTCCGGGTACCTTGCGGGCCCCGGGTGCCTCGGGTGCCTCGGTCAGGAGGCCGGGGCGGGTACCGGGGTGGGGCGGCGGACCATGTACGCGGCCAGGGCGCCCGCGCCGAAGAGGGCGATCACCGAGACCGCCGTGCCGAGCCAGGTCGCGCCGAGCCACTGGGTGCCGTAGTAGCCGAGCGAGACGCTGTAGCCGGCCCAGGCCATTCCGGCCAGCAGCGACCAGGGCAGGAACTCCCGCACCTCGCGGTTGCGCTTGCCCGCGCCCAGCGACACCACCGAGCGGCCGGCCGGGGCGAAGCGGGCGATCACCACGAGGGCCCCGCCGCCGCGGGCCAGCGCCACGCCGAGTCGCTCTTGGGCGCGGCTGAGCCGGCGCGAGCGGGAGATGGCCCGGTCGAGCCAGTCCCCGCCACGGCGGCCCGCCCGGTACGCGGCCAGGTCGCCCAGTACCGATGCGCTGGTGGCCACGGCCAGGAGTGGCAGGATGTCGGGCACCTGGCCCGGCATCGCCACGGGCGCGCCGCCTCCGGTCGCCGCCGCGGCGGCCGCGGCGATCACCAGGACACCGCTCGGCAGTACGGGCAGGAAGACGTCGAGCAGCACGGAAAGTGCCACCACGGCGTAGATCCACGGGCTCGTGGTCAGCGACCCCACAGTCTCAAACAAAACGGGACTCCCCAGTCCAGTGACGTGCTTCAGCGTTGAAGCGCCGCGACGTCGCGGGGGAGCGGCAGGGGCGGCTGACAGCCATACAGCGTACGCCGCACGCTGGCACCATGTGTCCCCGGGGCACCTCCTATGTCATGTTTGCTGTCACACCCGTACGTGCCCTGCTGCCACAGAGGGCGTCGGATCCGTGTCAGAACGGTGCCGGAACCGGGCCGCCACGCCCTCAGTCCCTGGTCGGGCCCGGCTCAGCCCGGGTCGGCAGCGGTCAGCTCGCGGTCCAGGACGGTCACCAGCGTGGGCTCGCCCCGTCGTGGCCAGCGCTCCTTGTGCGCCTGGTCCAGCCGCAGCCGCGCGGTACGTCCCTTCAGGGCCAGGGTCATCAGCTGGTTGCCGAACCAGGGCCCGCCCGTACGTCGCCAGCTCAGCGGCGGTCGGCCCGTCCGTCCGTGCCGCGACAGCCCGCGCCCCAGCCACCGCCCCGTGCGGGACCAGCCGAGCCGGAAGCCGAGCTTCACCGCGGTGTGGATGGAGTTGTGCACCGGGGAGCAGGTCAGCTGGTAGACCCGGGACGTGGTGGGTATTCGGGGCTCGGCCACATACGCGTGGTGTACGTCTCCCGACAGGACGCAGACAGTCGCCGGAGCCCGTGGCCCCGTCCCCACCTGCTCGATCAGATCGCTCAGTGCCTCGAAAGAGGCCGGGAAGGCGGCCCAGTGCTCCAGATCGGCGCGCCGGCGCAGGTCCTCCGCGATCCGCGCCCAGCGCGGCCCGCGCTCGCCCCGGCACAGCGTTGCGTTCCACACCTCGGCGTCATGGATCAGAGGTGGCATCAGCCATGGCAGCGAGGAGCCGATCAGGAGGTGGTCGTAGCCTCCGTGCCCCTCCATCGCGTTGTCCCGGACCCACTGCTGTTCGGCCGGGTCGAGCATCGCCCGCCCGTCCTCCGCCAACACCCGCGCGGCCCGTGTGTCCACCATCAGCAGGCGGGTCCGTCCGAAGTCCCGGCGGTAGCTCCAGCGGACGGTGGACGGGTCGGCATCGGCTGTGGCGGCGAAGGCGCGCAGCGCCTCCGTCCCGTCGGGGGTCTGTCGAACGGCCTCGTAGAGCGGGTCCGCCTCCAGGTCGTCGGGGGAGAGGTTCCCCAGGTGCTGGTGCACCCAGTACGACATGAGCGCGCTCAGGATCCGCTCCCGCCACCACGGGGTGGCCCGCATCTGGGCCAGCCAGGCGGCGCTGGTGTTCCAGTCGTCGCAGACGTCGTGGTCGTCGAATATCTGGAGGCTGGGTACGGTCGACAGCAGCCAGCGGATCTCCGGGTCCAACCAGGATTCGTAGTAGAGCCGCGTGTACTCCTCGTAATCGGCGACCTGCGCTCCGGGCGCCTCGCGCAGGTCCCGGCGGGCTGCGAGCCACTGTCTGGTAGGCCGGGAGAGCTGGTCGGCGTAGACCTGGTCGCCCAGCAGGAGCAGGAGGTCGGGCCGCTCCGCCGCGGGATCGGCGGCGAGCCGCGCGGCGAGGGTGTCGAGGGCGTCCGCGCCGTGCGGGCCGCGGCGGCCGGCCGGCGGGGCGGCCTGGCGGCAGGACCCGAAGGTGACCCTCAACCCGGGACCCGGGCCGGGGCGACCGCGGCCGGCGACGGCCGGGGTGCTGATGGTGCTCGGTGGGAAGCCGCTGTCGGGCTGCGGCCACACCCGGACGCCGTCGAGCACCACTTCGTACGCGGTGGTGCTGCCCGGGGTCAGGCCGGTCACCGGAACCAGCGCGTAGTGGTGACCGGCTATCTGGAAGGTGCGCGCGCTCCCGCCCGCGCCGTCGGCGCAGCGCACCTCGGCAGTGGCCGGTCGGTCGGACTCGACCCAGATCGTCGCCGAACCGCCCGTGTCCCAGTCGACGTACCGCAGCAATGGCCCCAGACGCAGTCCTGCCATCGAACTCCCCCTCCTCCATGTCCCCTTGGATCACAAGGTACGGCGTGGAGGAGGGAGAGCGGTTCCCCCTGGCGGGGGAGATCGATTCCCCGCACGGGGGAGGTGGACGGGGGCGGCGATGGGCGAGTGTTGAGAGGACAAGGACGAGAGGTGAAAGGGAAGAGGGGAGGCGTTGGGCGTGAGGTGCGAAGTGCGCGGTGCGAAGCGCGAACGTGAGGTGCGAAGGGTGCGGGAAGAAGGCGGTGGGGCGCGGGCTCAGCAGCCGTTGAGGACGTTCGTGAGGGCGGTCTTCTCGGCGGAGTCGATGCTCAGACCCCAGTACTGCTTCACGTTCACCCACATACGGACGTAGGTGCACCGGTAGGCGGTCCGGGACGGCAGCCAAGCCGCCGGGTCCTTGTCTCCCTTGGCCTGGTTGACGTTGTCGGTCACGGCTATGAGCTGGGGGCGGGTCAGGTCATTGGCGAACTGCTGGCGCTTGGCGGTCGTCCAGGAGCTGGCCCCGGAGCGCCAGGCTTCGGCGAGCGGCACCATGTGGTCGATGTCCAGGTCGGAGGCGGCCGTCCAGGTGGCGCCGTCGTACTCCGAGTACCAACTCCCGCTGACGGCCGCGCAGGAGGAGTCCTGGACCACGTTCACGCCGTCGCGCTTGAGCACGACCTCGCGGGTGTTACAGGTACCGGACTGGGTGATCCAGTGCGGGAAGAGGCCGCGGCTGTAGCCGCTGGAGGAGCCTTCCGCCTTGGGGGTCACCGTGGCCAGGTACGAGCGGGCGGCAGCGGCACTGATCGGCGCGGGCGGGGCGGCCTGGGCGGCCGGCGCGTTCACGAGGGCGGCGAGGGACGTGAGGGCGGCGGCTGAGGCGAGCATGCCAATGCGACGCGCGTAGACGGCGGGCATGAAGGACTCCCTTGGTGTGGGGGGACTGGCCGTGCGGCCCCGGCGGGGCTCGGTCATGGTTGCGGCGCCGGGTTTCGCGGGGATGGGCGCCAGGTGACAGCGTGGCGACATGGGCACGTCACATCAAGGTGTGCAACGGCCTTGATGCAAAAGGAGGTTGTGATTCCGGATGAGGCGGGAGGTGGTGCAGTGGCGAGAGAGGGGGTGGTGCGCGCGAGGTGGCGGGGTCCAGAGGGGACCAAGGGCCTATTTCGGGCGGCGCCTGGGGTCGCGTAGGGTGTATCGAGCAGAAGGGGAGTAGCTCTTCGCCGGACCGTCGACATACTGCTGGGTCATCCCAGCCGGCGCCCGGAGGCAGGCCGCGTCAGCGGTCGGCCAGCGAGACCTTCGGCCGCAGTGTCCTGTTTGCACACAGGGCGCCGCCGTGCCGAAGCGACCCCTGAAACACCCAGGTCTCTCGGTTCCGATGGCGTCCTGCCCGACCGATTGAGGTTTCACCCCGTGATCAGCTTCAGCATTCTGGCGATCGCATTCGGCGTCGTCTTCCTCGCCGAACTCCCCGACAAGACGGCCCTCGCCGGACTGATGCTCGGCACCCGCTACCGGGCGTCCTACGTCTTCGTGGGCGTGGCTGCGGCCTTCGCGGTGCACGTGGCGCTCGCCATCGCCGCGGCCAGCGTGTTGACCCTGCTGCCGCACCGTCTCGTCCAGGCGGTCGTGGGCGTCCTGTTCCTGGCGGGCGCGGCGATGCTGCTCTTGAAGAAGAACGAGGAGGACGAGGAGGTCAAGGAGCCTGCTGACCAATCCTTTTGGAAGGTGTCGGGGGCGGGCTTCATGTTGATCCTGGTCGCCGAGTTCGGTGACCTGACGCAGATCATGACGGCCAACCTCGCGGCCCGCTATGACGACCCCGTCTCGGTCGGCATCGGAGCGGTCCTGGCGCTGTGGGCGGTCGCGGGGATCGGCATCCTGGGCGGGCGCACGCTGATGAAGTACATCCCGCTGCGCCTGATCACGAAGGTCGCGGCATGCGTGATGGCCGCGCTGGCCGTGTTCTCGCTGTACGAGGCGATCGCGGGCTGAACCGGGGGTTCCCGTGGGGGCGGGTAGTGCGGGCGGGCCCGGCCGTGCGTTGGGGCTGCGGCGCCCCTGCCTGCGGGGTCCGGGCCCCGGGTCTGGCTGGCTGGGTCTGGACCCGGTCCGCCGGCCTCGGAGCCGCTCGCTTGGCCCGGCTTCGGTGGCGGTGGCGGTGGCGCTGGCGTGGCGGTCTTCCGGGTCCGGGCCCCGGACGGCGAGCCGGGCCCGGCGCCCGGTCTCGGTGTCCTGCGCCCGGGTCTTGCTCCGGGTTCCGGTCTCGGCTTGGGCGCGCCGGCCTCGGTGTTCTGGGCCGCCTGGCCACGCTCTGCTGGCCTTCGCGTGATGGGTGCGTGAGCCGGCTCCGGCGCTTTGCTCCGGTGCTCCGGCGTACCGGGCCCGGCTCGGCCCCGGCGTATCGGCGTCCGGTCCCGGCGTACCGGGCCCGGCTGGGCCCCGGCGTACCGGCGTCCGGCCCCGGCGTACCGGCCCCGGCTCCGGCCCCCGGCGTACCGGGCCCGACCGTCGCGCGCCGGACTCGGGGGGCTGGGCCCGGTGGCGGTCGGTGCTGGGGTCGCCCGTGCCGTATGACTCCTGGGGTAATCGACCGCCTCGGGGCCCCGGGGTCAGGATGGCTGTCGTACCGGGCCGCCGCAGACAGTCACTCCCCGAAGGGACCTTCGCCATGCCGTACTTCGAATCCGCCACCGACCGCACCCGCCTCCACTTCGTGGACTACGGCCCCGCGGACGGCCCGGTCATCGTCTTCGTCAACAGCTCGTACTTCGGTACCGAGATGTGGGAGCACCAGATGCTGCCGCTGGCGGCCGAGGGCTTCCGTTGCGTGGGCTTCGACCGCAGGGGGCACGGCAGGTCCGAGGACGTCTGGGGCGGCTTCGACCTCGACACTCTCGCCGGGGATCTGGCCGCGCTGCTCGACCACCTGGACCTGCGCGACATCACTCTGGTCGGGCATTCCATGGGCGCGGTCGAGGTGGTCCGGTACCTGACCATCCGCGGTACCGCCCGGGTGGCGCGGGTCGCCCTGGTCGGCGGGATCGCCCCGGGGCCGGCCTGTTCCGCGGACCACCCGGAGGGACTGGACCCGGAGCTGATCCGCGGATTCAACGAGACCTTCCGGCAGGACCGGGCGAAGTTCTTCGCCGACGGGGCCGACGCGTTCTTCGCCCGCCACCTGCCCGGGCCGCAGGTGTCGGACGCGTACGTGGCGTACATGGTGGACCGCTGCCTCGGGGCGACGGCGCGCGCCGGCAATGCCCTGGGGGACCTCATCCCCTCCCTGAACCTCGTCCCGGAGCTGGCGAAGATCGACTGCCCGGTCCTGGTCATCCACGGGTCGGACGACGCCTCCGCACCCCTGGCCCTCACGGGCCGCCGCGTGGCCGACCTGATCCCGGGGGCGGAGCTGCACGTGTACGAGTACGCGGGCCACGGGCTGTTCGCGACCCATGCGGACCGCCTCAACGACGACCTGCACGCCTTCGCCGGTGCGTGACGGTGGAGCCCGCGCCCGCTGGTAGGTGCCTGGGCTTCCGCTCTACGGGGCGAGGGTGAGCGTGAGGGTGCCCGTGGGGGTGGTGGTGAGGATGAGGGCGGTGAGGTCGGGGACGTGGGCCGTGGGGGCGTGGGCGGCGGCGCGGGGGCCGACGCCGATGACGCGCATGCCGGCCGCGAGGCCCGCTGCGATGCCCGCCTCGGAGTCTTCGAAGACGATGCAGTCGGCCGGGTCGATGCCGAGCTCGGCGGCGCCCTTGAGGAAGCCCTCCGGGTCGGGCTTGCTGGCGGACACCGACTCGGCCGTCACCCGGATCCGCGGCATCGGGAGGCCGGCCGCGGTCATCCGGGCCGTGGCCAGTGCCAGGTCCGCGGACGTGACCAGGGCGTGCGGGAGTTCCGCGAGGGCCGCCATGAACTCCGCGGCGCCACCGACCGGGACCACGCCCTCGGTGTCGGCGGTCTCGCGGGCCAGCATCACGGTGTTCTCGGCGTAGTTCTCCGCCATCGGGCGCTCCGGGAGGAGGATCGCCATGGTGGCGTAGCCCTGGCGGCCGTGGACCACCTTGATGACCTCGTGCGGATCCAAGCCGTGCGTCACCGCCCACTCGCGCCAGCAGCGTTCGACCACCGCGTCGGAATTGACGATGGTGCCGTCCATGTCCAGGAGGAGCGCCTTCGCGCTCAGTACGACGGGGGCGGTAGCGGCGGTGGTGGTGCTGGCCGGCATCAGGGGTCTCCAGAGGGGGCGCGGCAGTGGGGAAACAAAAACAAGTGGCTCCGCCTACCGGTCAGGGTATGCAGGCGGAGCCACTTTGTTCCACCAGGGTACAAAACAATTCCCCGATTCGGCCAATCCAGTGACCTAGGTCTCCCAGCAGGCCGTAACGGGACGTACCGCTCAGGATGGAGATGTCCTACCGCCGCCCGGTCCCCGAGGAGGAGCCGATGGCCCAGGAAGTGACCCCCTCGGTCGCGGATCCCGCGCGCGGCCCGGGCGACGAACACGCCTCCCGCGAGGTCCTCGTCTCCATCGGTGCGCTGCTGCTCGGTCTGCTGATCGCCTCGCTCGACCAGACCATCGTCTCCACCGCCCTACCGACGATCGTCAGCGACCTCGGCGGGATGGAGCACCTGTCCTGGGTCGTCACCGCCTACATGCTCGCCTCCACCGCCGCCACGCCCCTGTGGGGCAAGCTCGGTGACCAGTACGGGCGCAAGAAGCTCTTCCAGGCGGCCATCGTCCTGTTCCTGATCGGCTCCGCGCTCTGCGGCCTGGCCCAGAACATGCCCCAGCTCATCGGCTTCCGGGCGGTCCAGGGGTTGGGCGGCGGCGGACTGATGGTGCTGTCGATGGCGATCGTCGGCGACATCGTCCCGCCCCGGGAACGAGGCAAGTACCAAGGGCTCTTCGGCGCCGTCTTCGGCGCGACCAGTGTGCTGGGCCCGCTGCTGGGCGGCCTGTTCGTGGACAACCTGTCCTGGCGGTGGGTCTTCTACATCAACCTCCCCATCGGCCTCGTCGCCCTGGCCGTGATCGCCGCGGTGCTGCACATCCCCAAGCGCTCCTCCCGGCACACGATCGACTACCTCGGCACCTTCCTGATCGCTTCCGTCGCCACCGGCCTGGTGCTGGTCGCCTCCTTCGGCGGCACCTGGGGCTGGGGTTCGACGCGGATCATCGCCCTGGCCGTGCTCGGCCTGGTGCTGCTCGTCGTGTTCCTCATGGTGGAGCGCCGCGCGGCCGAACCCGTGCTGCCGCTGAAGCTCTTCCGGATCCGGACCTTCACGCTCTGCTCGCTGATCAGCTTCATCGTCGGCTTCGCGATGTTCGGCGCGATGGTCTACCTGCCGACCTTCCTCCAGGTCGTCCAGGGCGTCTCGCCCACCATGTCCGGCGTCCACATGTTGCCGATGGTGCTCGGCCTGCTGATCTCCTCCACGGCCTCGGGCCAGATCGTCAGCCGCACCGGACGGTGGAAGGTCTTCCCCATCGTCGGCACCGCCATCACCGCCGTCGGGCTGCTCCTGCTGCACCAGTTGCAGCGCACCAGCTCCACCTGGGAGATGAGCGCCTACTTCTTCGTCTTCGGCTTCGGCCTCGGCCTGGTCATGCAGGTGCTGGTCCTGGCGGTGCAGAACGCGGTCACTTACGCCGACCTCGGCGTCGCCACCTCCGGCGCGACCTTCTTCCGCTCCATCGGGGCTTCCTTCGGCGTGGCCATCTTCGGCACGATCTTCACCAACCGGCTCGACGAGAAGCTCGTCTCCGCCCTCGCCGGCATCCCGCTGCCGCCCGGCACGGCGGCCCGGTTGAAGGCCGACCCCCGCGCCATCGCCGCACTGCCCCCGGCCCTGCGCCCCCGGGTCCTGGACGCCTACGCGACCTCCATCACCGACGTCTTCCTCTACGCCGTCCCCGTCGTCCTCCTGGCCTTCCTGGTCGCCTGGTTCCTGAAGGAGGACAAGCTGCGCGGCTCGGTGACGGCCCCGGACGTGACCGAGACCCTCGCCTCCAACCCCGTCGAGCGCTCCTCGCACGACGAGGTCGCCCGGGCGCTGTCGGTCCTCGGCACCCGCGAGGGCCGTCGGCACGTCTACGAGGACATCACCGCGAAGGCGGGCTTCGACCTGCTCCCCGCCGCGAGCTGGCTGCTGCTGCGGATGAAGAAGTACGGATCGGTCGAGCCGGCGATGCTGGCCGAACGCACCAGCGTGCCGCTGAAGGCGATCACCGAGGCCGCCCGCCAGGTCGAAGAGCGCGGTCTCGCCGTCCGTGACGGGATCCCGCTGATCCTGACCGAGCCTGGGCGCTCGGCGGCGGTACGGCTGGCGGACGCGCGGCAGGAGTCCCTCGCGGAGCTGCTCGGCGACTGGTGGGGACCGGACCGGCCCACCGACCTGATCAAACTGGTCGGCGAGATCAACGCCGAGCTGTGCGGTTCCGACGCGGAGGAGCCCTACGACACCCTGCCGCGCCGCGACCACGAGGCCCGCTGAGACCGCGACCGGGGCTACTGGGGGCCCATGCCTACAGGCGCTTGCCGAACCAATGCTGGGCGTACTCGCTGTCGTTGTACGCCGGTATCTCGTCGTACCCGTGCTTCGCGTACAGGCTGCGGGCCTCCACCAGGTCGGAGCGGGTGTCCAGGATGACGCGCCGCGCGCCCAGGGACCGCGCCACGCCCTCCAGCGCCGCGAGGACCGCCCCGCCGCCGCCCGTGCCCCGGGTGCGGGGGTCGACGTACACCCGGGTCAGCTCGGCGGTCTCCGGGTCCAGGAGCCGAAAGCCCCCGCACGCCAGCGCGGCGCCGGCCAGGCGGCCGACCACGAACTCTCCCGTGGGCAGGACGAGGTCGTCGTCCGGGAAGTCCGCGATCAGGGCCTCGTCGATCTCGGCCTCCGTCATCGTGCGGTGGTAGTACCGCCCGGCGAGCTCCGCGTAATAGGCACGGCGCAGGACCACCGAGTCCGGGTCCGTGTACGGCTCCGGAGCGACCGACCACCCTTCCCCGCCGACGCCCCCCGTGTTCGTTCCCTTGCTCGTGCCCATGCCCGTGCCCGTGTCCGTGCTGTCCATGGCGTCATTCTGGAGGCTGCGGCCGCGCCGCCGCATGGAATATCCACACCCCCGGGCCGATGATAGGAAAAAGGGCAATTCCCCCGTTCCCCATCACCGAAGGGTGTGAACGTCATGTCGGAGCACCCCGACTGCGCCGTGGTCCGTCGCGGCTACGCGGCCTTCAGCACGGGCGACATGGAGACGATGGCCACATTGTTCACGGCCGACGTCGTCCACCACGTTCCCGGCAGCAGTCCGTTGTCCGGGCACCACAAGGGCCGGGAGGCCGTGCTCGACCTCTACCGTCGCCTCGGCGCGGAGACGAACGGCACCTTGCGGGTGGACCTGGAGACGCTGCTGGCCGACGGTCGGGGGCACGTCATCTCGGTCCACCGGTCACGCGGTGACCGCGGCGACCGCGGGATCGAGATGCACGGCGGACTCTTCTTCACCCTCGTCGGCAACAAGATCACCGACATCGACGAGTGCGTCGCGGATATCGAAGAGTCCGACGCCTTCTGGAGCTAGGCCAGCTAGGCAGCTAGGCAGCTAGCAAGCTACTGCTTCGGAGCCGCCTGCTGCACGACCTCGAAGGACCACACCTGGGACGCCGAAGCCGCCGGCTTCGGCCGCTCCCCGCCGCCCTGCGCGCCTTGGCCGCCACCCTGTCCGCCGCCTTGGTGCGCCGCCTTCATGGGCCCTTCCATCCACGCCTGGAAGTCGGCCTCCGAGCGCCACCGGGTGTACACGAGGTACTGATCGGTCCCCTCGACGGGGCGCAGCAGCTCGAACCACTCGAACCCGTCCGAGTTCTCCACGGAGCCCGCCCGCGAGGCGAACCGCTGCTCCAGTACCTCCCGCTGTTCCGCCGGTACGGACAGTGCGTTGATCTTCACAATGCTCATGCCCGCCATCCTAGGTATCCCATGCGGGATATCGTCGTCCCGGGTAATTCATCGCGGCAGCCAGGCGAAGTCACGGTTGCAGTCAACAAGGGCGGGAGGCCGGCGGGGCGTGGCCAACGCGGCGGAGCACAGCGGTGTCAACGGACATGCCGGAGTCATAGGCGGTGGTGGTAGCGGCAGCAGGCTCGGCGCCGCGCGCCTCGTCCTATGGGCGCTGGCGGGCCTCCTGGCCGTCAGACAGGCGTCCGCCGTGCTGCGCGTGCCGCCCGGCGAGTGGCTCACCGGCTTCTACCTGCCGGGCCTTCCGGGCTCGCTCTACGACGCCGGACAGTTCACCGGGACCCCCTTCGCGGGCCTCGTCCTCAAGCCGCTGGTCGGCCTGGCCGACCAGTCGCTGGAGGTCGCCTGGACCTGCGTGACCCTGCTGTTCGTCGCCGCCATCGGGCTGGTGGCCGCGCGGGGCCTGCCGGATCCGGTGCCCCGGCGCACCGCGCTGCTGGCCGCGCCCGTGCTGGTCGCCCTGATGATGGTCTCGCTGCCCGTGCGCGAGGCGGCCTCCCCGGGCCAGACCGCGGTGCTGCCGGTGCTGCTGGTGCTGCTCGCCTTCTTCCGGGTGCCGGGCGAGCGTCCGGCGGGGTTCCTGATGGGCCTCGCCGCCGCGCTCCAGCCCGCCCTGCTGCTCTTCGCGCCGCTGCTGTGGCTCACCGAACGCCGCCCCACCGCGCGCACCGCCCTCACCACCTTCGCCGCCTGCACGCTGCTGTCCTGGGCCGCGCTGCCGCACGACTCCTGGACGTACTGGATCCACCACCTGGCCGGGACCGGCCTCGGCGGCAGCCCCAGCGGCCTCGCCAACCAGTCCGTCCACGGCGCGCTGCTGCGGCTCGGACTCTCCGGACCCGCCGAGATCCTTCTGTACGTCGCCCTCGCGGCCGGGATCGCCTGGCTCGGCCTGCGCCGCGCGGCGCGCTACGCCCGCGACGGCCAGCTGCTGCTCGCGGTCGCGATCACCGGTTGCGTGGCCGTCGCGGTATCGCCGACCGGCTGGCGCCACCAGCTGCTGTGGGTGCTGCTCGCGGTGGCGGGCAAGGTCGGCAAGCGGGCTGCCGACCGGCCGGTGTGGCCGGTCGCGGTGATCCTCGCCATGACGCTGCCCAGCGCGATGCTGCTGCCGAACATGGCCGTACTGGCGCCCGTACGGGACAACGTGCTGCTGCTGGCGGCCCTCGCCGCGGCCTGCGCGGTGCCGTTCCTGCCGCGCAGCTCGCCGTACTGGCGCGAGCCCGTCCCGACCGCCTACGCGCGCCCCGCGGTCGCCCGCTGGTCGCGGATCCCGCTGCTGCCGTTCTGGCGGCGCGTGCTGGCCCGCCCCAACCTGTTGCTGGAGCTCCTGCTGATACGGGTCGGGTACTCCCTGTACTCGCACATCCGCGCCGCCGCGCCCACCGGCCGCTCGCTCGCCGAGGGCAATGGGACCCAGATCCTCTCCATCGAGCGGACCCTGGGCATCGACATCGAGTACGCCGTGAACCACGCCGTGGTCAGCGTCCGCTGGCTGGAGGCGTTCTTCAACTTCTACTACACGTCCTTCCACTTCGTGGTCCCGCTGACCATCCTGGCCGTCCTGTACTGGCGCCGCCCCGCCGACTACCGCTGGGCCCGCGCCTCGCTGGGGCTGGCGACCGTCCTCGCGCTCGTCGGCTTCTGGCTCTATCCGCTGGCGCCGCCGCGGCTGATGCCGGGGCTCGGGTTCATCGACACCGTGCACGGCGTGCAGGACCTGGCCAACCCGCAGTACGGGGCGATGACCGCGATCTCGAACCAGTACGCGGCGATGCCCTCGCTGCACTTCGGCTGGTCGCTGTGGTGCGGCATCGTGATCGTCACCCTGGCGCCCAAGGGGTGGCAGAAGGTGCTGGGGGCGATGCACCCGCTGATCACGGTGTGCGCGATCATCGCGACCGCCAACCACTGGGTGCTCGACGCGGTGGGCGGTGCGGTGGTCGTGAGTGCGGGGTTCGGGCTCGTGTACGTGCTCTCCGGGCCCCGGGGGGCGGCTGTGCCGGCCGGGGTGGCGGTGCCGGGGCCGCGGGTGCCGGAGCGGGTCGCCTCGGGCGGCGGTGACGGTGCCGGTGGTGACCGTAGGGCGGGGGAGCGTAGTCGGGCGTGACGTGACGTGGCCTCGCGGGGCGGGGCGGGGCGCGTGGCTTGGCTTGGCGTGGCGAAGGGGCGTCGGAGCGGTGGGTGGTACCCGCTCCGGCGCCCCTTTCGTGGATCGCCGCGTCCTGTCAGGATCCGCCCGGTGGGGGCGGCCCGCCAGTCGGCCGGCCGGCCGTGGGGGCCCTCAAGCGCCGGGCGGGCTGGATGTGGTGGGTCGCCGTCGGGCGGATGCCGCGGGGTGCGTCGCCGGTCATCGTGCCTCCGGCGGGCCCTCAAACGCCGGGCGGGCTGGATTGGGCCGGGCCCGGATTGGTAGCCGCGGGCTGGATGTGGCTGGGCCTGGATTGCTAGCCGCGGGCTGGATGTGGCTGGGCCTGGTTCGGCCAGGTCGGGGCCACCGGAGGCGTCGGGTGTTCGCCGTTGAGCGATCGTGCCTCCGGCGGGCCCTCAAACGCTGGGCGGGCTGGATTGGGCTGGGCCTGGATTGGTGGGGCGGGCTGGATTGGGCCGGGCCCGGATGGGTGGTGGGGGTCAGGTGTGGGTTACTCGGAGTTCTTTGATGCCGTTCAGCCAGGCTGCGCGGAGGCGGCGGGGTGGGGGGCCCGTCAGGTGGAGGTTCGGGAGGGCGTCGGCCAGGGCGTTGAAGATCAGGTCGATCTCCATGATCGCCAGGGACTTGCCGAGGCAGAAGTGCGGGCCGCCGCCGCCGAAGCCGAGGTGGGGGTTCGGGTCGCGGGTGATGTCGAAGACGTCCGGGTTCTCGAAGACCTCGGGGTCGTGGTTGGCGGAGGAGTAGAACATCCCCACCCGGTCGCCCGCCTTGATCTTCTGGCCGCCCAGTTCGGTGTCCTGGGTCGCGGTGCGCTGGAAGGACACCACGGGGGTGGCCCAGCGCACGATCTCCTCGGCCGCCGTCGAGGGGCGGGTCGCCTTGTAGAGCTCCCACTGCTCGGGGTGGGTGAGGAAAGCGTGCATGCCGTGGCTGATCGCGTTGCGCGTGGTCTCGTTGCCCGCGACCGCGAGCAGCAGCACGAAGAAGCCGAACTCGTCCGAGCCCAGGTTGCCCTGGCCCTCGGCCGCGACGAGCTGCGTCACGATGTCCTTGGCCGGGCACTCCTTGCGCGCGGCGGAGAGGTTCATGGCGTAGCCGATGAGTTCCATCGCCGCCGTGGAGCCGACCTCCTCGGTGATCGCGTACTCCGGGTCGTCGTAGGCGATCATCTTGTTCGACCAGTCGAAGATCCGCGCGCGGTCCTCCTGCGGTACGCCGATCAGCTCGGCGATGGCCTGGAGGGGCAGCTCGCAGGCGACTTGGGTGACGAAGTCGAAGCTCCCGTCGGCCGAGGCGCCGGCCGCGGCCGCCGCCTCTTCGGCGATCTTCGAGGCGCGGGCGCGCAGGGCGGCCTCCAGGCCGCGGATGGCGCGGGGGGTGAAGCCGCGCTGCACGATCTGGCGGACCCGGGTGTGTTCCGGCGGATCCATGTTCAACATGATCAGGCGCTGGGCATCGATCTGTTCACGCTGGATGTGCTCGTTGAAGCGGATGATCGCGGTGTTGGTGGTGGAGGAGAACAACTCCGGGTGCGTGGAGACGTACTTGACGTCCGCGTGACGGGTGACGACCCAGTAGCCCTCGTCGTCGAAGCCGGTGATGCCCCGGGTCTGCGGGCACCACCACACCGGGGCGGTCTGCCGAAGCTGCGCGAACTCCGGGAAGGGGACGCGGGCTTGGAGCAGGTCGGGGTCGGTGGCGTCGAAGCCGTCGGGCAGTGCGGGGCAGGACATTCGGCAACTCCAAAGTCTGACGGCCCATCAGAAGTTGGCTCGAAGGTAGTAACGAGTTCTAGAAGTGACAAGGGTAGGCGCGGCAACTGTTGCGTGTGGAATCCGTGCAAGCCGTGTGCAAGACCCTTGCGTGCGGGGCCCGCAGGTCATAAAACTGCCAGAGAACTAGAACGCGTACTAGTTCAGGCGCGCCGCCGGGACGGCCCGCCGCAGTGGAGGAGAGGACGGCTCATGGCCGCGGAACCCGTCATCGTCGAAGCCGTACGCACGCCCATCGGCAAGCGGGGTGGCGCGCTCGCCAACCTCCACCCCGCCTACTTGCTCGGTGAGACCTACCGCGAGCTGCTCGCCCGTACGGGGATCCAGCCCGACTGCGTCGAGCAGATCGTCGGCGGCACCGTCACCCACGCGGGCGAACAGTCGATGAACCCGGCCCGCAACGCCTGGCTCGCGATGGGTCTGCCCTACGAGACCGCCGCGACCACGGTGGACTGCCAGTGCGGCAGCTCCCAGCAGGCCAACCACATGGTCGCCAACATGATCTCCGGCGGGGTCATGGACATCGGCATCGCCTGCGGGGTCGAGGCCATGAGCCGGGTGCCGCTCGGCTCCGGTTCCAAGCACGGCCCGGGAAAGCCCTTCCCGGACGAGTGGAACGTCGACCTCCCCAACCAGTTCGAGGCCGCCGAGCGGATCGCCCGGCACCGCGGACTGACCCGCGAGGACGTCGACGGCCTCGGCGTCCTCTCCCAGCAGCGGGCCGCCACCGCCTGGGCCGAGGAGCGCTTCAAGCGCGAGACCTTCGCCGTCCAGGTGCCGACGACCGAGGCCGAGCAGGCCGCGGGGCAGGGCATGTGGCGCCTGGTCGACCGGGACGAGGGCCTGCGCGACACCAGCATGGAGGCGCTGGCCCGGCTCAAGCCCGTCATGCCGACCGCCGTGCACACCGCGGGGAACTCCTCGCAGATATCCGACGGTGCCTGCGCCGTGATGTGGGCCTCGCGCAAGATGGCCCGCGCGCTCAAGCTCAAGCCGCGCGCCCGGATCGTCGCCCAGACCCTGGTCGGCGCGGACCCGCACTACCACCTCGACGGACCGATCGACGCGACCCGTGCGGTCCTCGGCAAGGCCGGGATGTCCCTCAAGGACATCGACCTCGTCGAGATCAACGAGGCCTTCGCCTCCGTGGTGCTCAGCTGGGGGCGGGTCTTCGAGCAGGACATGGAGAAGGTCAACGTCAACGGCGGGGCGATCGCGCTGGGCCACCCGGTCGGGGCCACCGGCGCGCGCCTGATCACCACCGCGCTGCACGAGCTGGAGCGTCGCGACAAGGAATTCGCGCTGATCACGATGTGTGCCGGCGGCGCCCTCGCCACCGGCACGATCATCCAGCGCCTCTGAGCCCCGTGGGCTCCCGAGCCCCCGTGGGATGGGAAACAGAAGGCCCCGGCGGCCGGACCTGGGGAGGTCGGCCGTCGGGGCCTTCGCACGCACGGTCGCCCGCCGTGACGTCTGCTGCTCGGGGTGGCTTAGTACCAGTGGTGGGAGGACCAGAAGTTCCACGCGCCGACCGGGCTGCCGTAGCGGGAGTTCATGTAGTCCAGGCCCCACTTGATCTGGGTGGCCGGGTTGGTCTTCCAGTCCGAGCCCGCCGAGGCCATCTTCGTGGCCGGCAGGGCCTGGACCAGGCCGTACGCACCGGAGGAGGAGTTCGTGGCCGTGTGGTCCCAGCCGCTCTCGCGGGAGACGATCTTGGCGAACGCCGCGTACTGGGCCGGG
The DNA here is from genome assembly GCF_044454405.1 of Streptomyces sp. NPDC051555. NCBI lineage: Bacteria > Bacillati > Actinomycetota > Actinomycetes > Kitasatosporales > Streptomycetaceae > Streptomyces > Streptomyces sp. NPDC051555. The sequence goes on from NZ_JBITDP010000017.1 coordinate 189,337, forward strand.
TCCTTGATCATCTGCTGCGCGATGGACTTCGCGTCCATCGGGGCCGCCTGGGCGGGAACCGCGGCGAGCATGGAACCGGCCACACCCAGGGCGAGCACGGTACCGGCGAAGGTCTTCTTGGAGGCGGCGATGCGGCGGATGACGGCGTTGGACACGGAAAACCTTCCGTAGGGAACAGGGACGGTCGCTCGCACGTCGAGGACGTACGTGAGCCACTCACGCAGTGGAGAGGGGTTCGTCGGGCGGGGGGCGAAGCGCCCCTGCCGCCGTGGCGACAACACCAGTTAGCCAGGCTGCCGAGGGCCTGGCAATGCCCCCCTCTTACTAGTGGAGGTCGCAGCCGGGGCTGAACGACCCCTCCCCGGGCGGAAGGGGATCGGTGCAGGTGGGAGCCGGTTTGAGCGGGTGGATATGGAACATCTAAGGACTACTATCCCGGGTCGTATGTGACCAAGGTCCTGTGGGGCGGGTCACCGCTCAGGGGCCAGGATCTCACGTTCCGTGGCCGCTCGTACCCCTTTAGGGTGTGTGTCCGGGGCCACTTTCGGCCCCGGAATCGAAGGAAACGGGGGCGTCGAAGGCAGCTTTCCTCGTCGCCCGGCGCAGCGCCTTCAGCAGCGTGGCGCCCAGCGTCATGGTCAGTACGACGGTCAGCACGGCCCGGCCCAGGTCCCAGCCCAGCGAGGTGGCCAGGCAGTACGCCAGGAACCGCGCGAGGTTCGCGCCGACCGGGTCGCCGGGGTGGAAGGAGATCCCCTGGCCCATGCCCTGCAGGATCACCCAGCCCTGGAGGTTCATGACCGTGCCGTACGCGAAGGACCCGGCGAAGCCGTACGCCGACAGCATCACCAGCTCCGCCCGCCCCCGGATCCGGTCCGGGCCCGGCAGCAGCCCGGCGCCCAGCGAGAACCAGCCCAGCGCCAGCATCTGGAACGGCATCCACGGCCCCACACCGCCCGTGAGCAGCGCGGACGCGAACATCGTCACGGACCCCAGGACGAAGCCGAAGCCCGGCCCGAGCACCCGGCCGCTCAGCACCATCAGGAAGAACATGGGCTCCAGGCCCGCCGTGCCGGCCCCCAGCGGCCGCAGCGCGGCGCCCACCGCGGCCAGCACGCCGAGCATCGCCACCGCCTTCGCGTCCATGCCGTTGTCGGCGATCGTCGCGACCACGACGGCGACCAGGAGCGGGAGCAGCGCGGCGAACAGCCACGGGGCGTCCTGCGAGTGCGCGAGCCCCGACTGGCGGTCCGCGAGCAGCGGCCAGCCGAAGGCGGCGATCCCGACGAGGGTGACGAGGACCAGGGCGGCGGCGCCGCGCGGGCCGATCCGGACGGGGCGGCTCACGGGGCGGTCCCGGGGCCGGGGTCGGCTTCGGCTCCGGCGTGCTCGCGGGCGGCCAGGGCGGCGGCCACCTGGGAGACGGTGAGCCAGTGGCCGGGGGCCAGCACCTTCGCGACCTGCGGGGCGAAGGCGGGGGAGGAGACGACCACCTCGGCGGTCGGCCCGTCCGCGACGATCTCGCCGCCGGCCAGGATCACGACCCGGTGGGCCAGCTCGGCGGCCAGTTCCACGTCGTGGGTGGCCAGGACGATCGCGTGGCCGCGTGCGGCGAGGTCCCGCAGGATCTCGATCAGGCGGGCCTTGGCGGCGTAGTCCAGACCGCGGGTCGGCTCGTCCAGGAGCAGCAGGGCGGGCCTGCCGGTGAGGACGAGGGCCAGGGCGAGGGCGAGGCGCTGGCCCTCCGAGAGGTCGCGGGGGTGCGTGTCGTCGGGGACGTCGGGGAGGAGGGACGTCACCAGTGCGCGGCAGGTGCCGGGCGCGGCGGCGGCGTCCGCGTCGGCCGCCTCGCACTCGGCGCCGACCGTGTCCGCGTACAGCAGGTCCCGGGGCTCCTGCGGTACGAGGCCCACGCGGCGGACCATCTCCGCCGGCGGGGTGCGGTGCGGGGGCTTGCCGCCGACGCGGAGGTGGCCGGAGGCGGGCTCGATCATGCCGACGAGGGTGGCGAGGAGGGTGGACTTGCCGGCGCCGTTGCGGCCCATGAGGGCCAGGGTCTCGCCGGGGGCGAGGGCGAGGGTGATGTCGTGCAGGACCTCTGCGCGGGCGCGGCGGACGGAGAGGTGGGTGGCGGTGAGGGGGCTGGCCGGGTCTGCCGGGCCCGCCGGGGGTGCGGGGGTTGCCGGGGGCGCCGGGGTGCGGCGGAGCAGGTGGCGCAGGGTGCGGGTGCGCGTGGCCCGTGGTGTGTTCGCCTCAATCGCCGGCGGGGCTGGATTTGGGTGGGCCTGGGGCGTAGCCGGGGCTGGGTTTGGGTGGGCCGCAGCCGCAGCCGGGGTGGCCTCCGGCGGCGCCTCAAACGCCGGCGGGGCTGGATTTGGCTGGGCCGCAGCCGCAGCCGGGGCTGGAGTTGGCTGGGCCTGGTGCGTAGCCGGGGCTGGGTTTGGGTGGGCCGCGGCCGCAGCCGGGGCCGGGGCCAGGGGTGACGTGGGGTGGGCTTTTTCAGCCTGCCCGGCGTTTGAGGGCCCGCCGGAGGCGGCGGAGAGAACGGGGGGCGGGGTGGAGAGGAGGGTGTGGAGGGGGGTGGCTCGGCGGCGGGCGTCGCGGACGGAGAGGGGGAGGGGGGTCCAGTGGGCCAGGCGGCCCAGGGCCACCACCGGGGGGTGGACGGGGGAGACGGCCATCATGTCGGCCGGGAGGCCCAGGACGGGGGCCGCGCCCGGGGCGGGGATCAGGAGGACCTGGTCGGCGTACTGCACCACCCGCTCCAGCCGGTGCTCCGCCATCAGGACCGTCGTACCGAGGTCGTGCACCAGGCGTTGGAGGACCGCCAGGACCTCCTCGGCCGCCGCCGGGTCGAGCGCGGACGTCGGCTCGTCCAGGACGAGGACCTCGGGGTGCGGGGTCAGGACGGAGCCGATCGCGACCCGCTGCTGCTGGCCCCCGGAGAGCGTGGCGATGGGGCGGTCGCGGAGCTCGTTCAGGCCCAACAGGTCCAGGGTCTCCTCCACCCGGCGCCGCATCACCGCAGGTGCGAGCCCCAGGGACTCCATCCCGTAGGCCAGCTCGTCCTCGACCACGTCCGTGACGAAGTGGGCGAGCGGATCCTGGCCGACCGTGCCGACGACATCGGCCAACTCGCGCGGCCTGTGGGTGCGGGTGTCGCGCCCGGCGACCGTGACCCGGCCGCGCAGGGTGCCTCCGGTGAAGTGCGGGACCAGCCCGGACACCGCGCCGAGCAGGGTCGACTTGCCGACGCCGGACGGGCCGACCAGGAGCGTCAGCTCGCCCTCGGGGACGGTGAAGTCCGCGTTGTGGAGCGTCGGCCCGGGCCTGCCGTCGTAGGTGATGGACACCTGGTCGAAGCGGATCACGTATCTAGCCCTCCTTCGGGGGGACGGGGGCTACCACGGCGGGCAGCAGACCGATCAGCACCGCCGCCGCGGGCCACAGCGACAGTCCGGGCGCGACCAGCGGCACCACACCGGGCCGCAGCCCCTCCGGGTCGACGGACCCGGCGTAGATCATCAGCGCGGCGACGGCCGCACCGGAAGCGGACACCAGCCAGGCGCGCACGCCCCACCGGTCGGGGCGGTAACGGGTGCGGACGCTGCGCCGCCCGCCCAGGCGGAGGCCGCCGAGGGCGAACGCGAGGCCGATCAGGAGGACGGGGAGCCCGTACCCGGCGCCTTCGGCGGCGAGCAGCCCGTACGTTCCCGCACACACGCCGAGGAGCCCGCCGAGGGTGAGGACGTTGGTGGTGTGCCGGACGAGGGCCGGGACGTGGGCGGTACGCCCGTACCCGCGCGCGTCCATCGACGCGGCCACGGCCACCGAGCGCTCCAGGGCGCCTTCGAGGACGGGCAGGCCGATCTGCAGGATCGCCCGCACCCCGCCGGTGGGACGCCCGCGCAGGCGGCGGGCGGTCCGCAGGCGGACCACGTCGGCGACCATGTTCGGCGCGAACGTCATGGCGACGACGACGGCCACGCCCGCCTCGTACAGGGCGGCGGGCAGGGACTTCAGCAGCCGGGCCGGATTGGCGAGGGCGTTCGCGGCGCCGACGCAGATGAGGAGGGCGGCGAGCTTGGCGCCGTCGTAGAAGGCGAAGACCAACTGCTCGGCGGTGACCCTTCCGCCGAACCGGATGCCCTGCGCCCAGGCCGGCAGCGGGAGCTCGGGCAGGGTGAACAGGACGTGCGCCCCGGGGATCGGGGAGCCCAGGAGCATGGAGAAGAGCAGCCGCAGGCCGATCACGACGAGGCCGAGCTTGACGAAGGCGCCGTAGGACCGGGCCCAGGGGGCGGCGGTCCGCCGGGCCGCGACGACGTAACCGGCGACGCCGACGATCAGGCCGAGCAGTAGCGGATTGGTGGTCCGGGACGCCGCCGTGGCCAGCCCCAGCGCCCAGAGCCACCACGCACCGGCGTGCAGCGCGTTGCGCCGCGCGGCGGCCGGCGCCTCCCAACGGTCCCGCCGCCGTGGCCGGACGTACGACGACGCGGCGGGCGACCGGCCGGGCGGCTCCGGCCGGTCGCCGGTCGCGGCGGGGCCGGCCGGGTCGGTCGGGCCGGTCCGGTCGGCCGGGTGGGTCACCGGGCGCGGCGGCGGCGGGACTGCCACACGGCCGCCCCGGCCAGGGCGATCACGGCCGCGATCCCCGCCAGGAGCCCCACGGAGGGACCGCCCCCGTCGTCGGACGCGGCGGCGGAAGGCGACGCCGAGGCATCGGCCGGCGCCGCCGCCGAGCCGGACGGCTTCGGTTCGCTCGCGCCGACCTGGTCGCCGCAGCCCTGCTTCGGGTACCCGGAGATCGCGCACAGCAGCGCCGCGCTGTTGTACCGCAGCGGCTTCGCCACCTCGGCCAGCGCGTCGGCGGCCGTCGCGTCGGGAGCCACCACCGCGCAGGCCGTGCGCGGGGCGTCCTGCGGCGGGGTCTCGCCGGCCGGAGCGTCGGCGGGGACGCCGAAGTCGACGACCAGGGCCACCCGCTTGCGGCCCTCGACCGGAGCGGTGCCCGAGCAGATCGCCCCGAAGTCGGCGGCCGCGCGCGGCGTGGCCGCCTGGTCGGCCGCGTCCTTGCTGACGGCGAAGCGGAAGCCCTGGACGGCGCCGTCCTTGGGCCTGACCAGGGAGGACCCCTGGGTGGCGTACGTCCACGAGCCGCTCGTACCGTCCCAGAACGACCAGTACCGGTAACCGGCCGCCAGCGCGGGAGCCGCGCCCAGCAGCGTCAGCGCCAGGCCCAGGACGATAGCCAGGGCCACCGGCAGGGACAGGACCGCCGACAGGGAGCGGGACCGGGACCGGGACCGGGACCGGGGCGATCGGGTCACAGCTGCTGCTGCTTGCGGCGGCTCATCACGAAGCCGATGCCGATGCCGGCCACGGCGCCCAGGCCGACGACCCACCAGATGCCGACGTTGGAGGAGCCGGAGGACTTCGCGGAGTCCGCCCCGGCGTCGGCGGCGGCCGACTGCCCGGGCGTGGCCGCGGCGGCGTCGGACGGACCGGTGGCGTTCAGCGCGGCCACCAGGTCGGTGGCGCCGAAGGCCTTCGGGTCGGTGCCGGTCGCGTGTGCGGTCAGGACCAGGGTGGCGAGGGCGGCCGGGTTGCCCTTGGACCACTCGGCCGAGTTGGCCTTGAGCCACTCCAGCGCGCCCGCGGCGGACTGCTTGTGCCCGGTGGCGGCCAGCGCGATCACGGCGTCGGCGGTGTTGCCGACGTCCGCGGTGACCGTCTCGGCGCCCGGGGTCTTCACGACCAGGTGGCCGTCCTTCTTGAGGGCCTCGGCCAGGTAGCCGGCCGAGGCCTGGGCGGCAGCCGCCGGGTCCTTCGCTCCGGCCGGGCACTCCAGCGCCGCGGCGGGGGTGTCCGCGGCGGCCGGGGCGACGATCGGGCCGGCGCCGAGCCCGGCGAGCACCGAGGCGGCCGAGGCGCCGGCGTTCGCCGGGAGCTTGCCGTCCTGCGCCTGGTAGCCGAAGGCGCCGCGGTCGGCGGCGGGCTCGGCGGCGCAGCCGAGCTGGAAGGAGAGGAGGGCGTCGTACGCCGACTTGCCCGCCTTCGACTTCACCTCGGCCGGCTTCTCACCGGCCGCGACCAGCGCGCTGATCACGAGCGGGGTGGAGCTGCCCTCGCTCGGGGCGCCCGGGTTGTAGGACCAGCCGCCGTCCTCGTTCTGTACGGACTTCAGCCAGTCGGCGCCCTTCTTGACGGCCGCGTCGTGACCGCCCAGCGCCTTGAGCGCCCGGACCGCCACGGCGGTGGCGTTCGTGTCGAGCACCGTCTTCGCGTCGCAGGCCGCGCCGGAGTCCGGGCGGAAGGCGGCGAAGGCGCCGTTCGCGCACTGCTGGCCGGTCAGCCACCCGACGGCCTGCGGCGCGGGCCGCACGCCGGCCGCCTGCTGGGCGAGCAGGGCGAAGGACTGGCGCCAGACACCGTCGAAGGTCGGGTCGACCTTGCCGAACAGCCCGGAGGGGATCACGGGGGCCGGTGAGGGCGAGGGGGCGGCGAGGGCGGCGGGAGCGGCGCCCAGGCAGAGCACGGCGGAGGCGGCGAGCGCGGCGGCGCTGCGGCGGACGTTCATGGTGGGGCGGGTGCCTCTCCTGCTGGGGAGCGGGAGGCAGGCACATGGAGTACCGGGCTCCGGCTCCGTTTACCTCGACGGTGCCGGCCACCGGGGATCCGGCGGCGCGAGCCGCGCACCTCCGCCACGGGGCAATCCGGCTCCCCGCCCGGCGGCGCCGGAGGCGGGACACGGTTGCGGGTCAGCGCCGGATTCGCACCGGCTTCCCCCCGTACGGAAGTGTTGACGACCCGGTCACTCTACCGGCCCGTAACCCGCGCCCCCCTTGACGGCGGGCCGGTCCACCCTCGTACGGGCCCGTCGCCGCGCCCTCGTCGCTCCTTCGCCATTCCTTCGCCATTCCTCGGTCGCAGGCGTTCCGCTTCCTGGTGGGGCCCGGCTACAGGGCCCGGTACGTCACCGGGTCGCTGCCGGGGACGGCCTCGGCGCGGCCCTGCTTCACCAGCCGCCGCAGGTGCGCTTCCGCCTCCGACACGGCGATGTTGCGGGAGCCGTACGGGATCTGCGCCCAGGGGCGGTTCCACTCCATCCGCTCGGCCAGCTGCCAGGCGGTCAGCGGGCGCGCGAGCAGCTCCCACAGGCCGACGAGGCGCTCCTCGTGGTGGGCCAACAGCTCGCGGACCCGGGCCGGGGCGTCGGTGAAGGCGTGCTGGTGGGCCGGCAGCACCTCGGCCGGGTCCAGGCGGCCGATGCGTTCGAGGGAGTCGAGGTAGTCGCCGAGGGGGTCGGTGGCCATCAGGTCCTCGGGGGCTTCGTACAGCCCGATGTGGGGGGAGATGCCGGGCAGCAGGTGGTCACCGGAGAAGAGGCGGCCGTTGCCGGGGAGGTGCGCGGGGTGCTCCTCCTCCAGGTGCAGGCACACGTGGCCCGGGGTGTGGCCCGGGGTCCAGATCGCCCGGAGCCGGCGCCCGGCCAGCGGCAGCAGCTCACCGGGGACGATCTCGCGGTCCGGGACGGCCGCGTGCATCCCGGGCAGGGTGCGCATGCGGCCGCTCTCGCGGGCGGCGCGCAGCGGGGCGATGTGTTCGTCGGGGGCGCCCGCGGCGAGGAGCTTCTCGCTCATGTAGTCCAGCCAGACGCCGGGGTCGGAGCCGCGGGTGCGCGTGACGACCTCGGTGTCGGCGGCGTGCATCGCGATCCAGGCCCCGGACGCCTCCCGTACCCGGCCGGACAGACCGTGGTGGTCGGGGTGGTGGTGGGTGATGACCACGCCGTGGACGTCGGCGACGGGGATGCCGAGTGCGCCGAGGCCGGCGACGAGGGTGTCCCAGGAGGTGGGGTCGTCCCAGCCGGTGTCGACGAGGACCGGCCCGCGGTCGGTCTCGACGACGTGGACGAGGGTGTGGCCGAGCGGGTTGTCGGGGATGGGGACCTTGATCCCCCAGACGCCGCCGCCGTGGTCGATGGTGCCGTGGTCGCTGACACCGGGCGGTTCGGGTGCGGGTGCGGCTGCGGCTGCTGACATGAGGTGGCCCCCAGACGGAGAGGTGCGGCGAGTGCGACGAGTGCGACGAGTGCGACGAGCGAGGTGATTGAGGCGAGTGCTGTGACGGCTAACGAGAACTCGTTCCAGTAGTAGCCCAAGTCGACCATCTGTGCGGCTTCCTGACCAGTCGTCTGCTGCGTTGCCGATCTCTCCGAGGTCTTGGGGCGGTCTTCTGTCTGCGCCGTGGACTACTGGAACTAGAACTGGTATCAGTTCTGGCATCCGGTTCTGAACCGCAGGAGGCATCAGCCATGACCGAGCTCGTGGAACACGGAAAGTTGTTCATCGGCGGGGAGTGGACCGATCCGCTGGGCAGCGACACGATCGACATCGTCTCGCCCCACACCGAGCAGGTCATCGGCCGCGTGCCGCACGCTTCCCGGGCGGACGTCGACCGCGCCGTCGCCGTCGCCCGCAAGGCCTTCGACGAAGGCCCCTGGCCCCGCGCGTCCCTGGACGAGCGGATCGCGGTCATCGCCCGGATCAAGGACGCGATCGCCGTCCGGCACGAGGAGATCGCCCGCTCGATCAGCTCGCAGAACGGATCGCCGTACTCCTGGAGCATCCTCGCCCAGGCGCTCGGCCCGATGATGGTCTACGACGCCGCCATCACGGTCGCCCGCTCGTTCCCGTACGAGGAGCACCGGCAGGGAGCGCTCAGCCCGATCATGGTCCGGCGCGAGCCGGTGGGCGTGGTCGCGGCCGTCATTCCCTGGAACGTCCCGCAGTTCGTGGCCGCGGCGAAGCTGGCGCCCGCGTTGCTCAGCGGCTGCACCGTCATCCTCAAGCCCTCGCCCGAAGCGCCGCTCGACTCCTACATCCTCGCCGACATCGCGCGCGAGGCCGGGCTGCCGGAGGGCGTGCTGTCGATCCTGCCGGCCGACCGCGAGGTCAGCGAGTACCTGGTCGGGCACCCGGGGGTCGACAAGGTCTCCTTCACCGGCTCCGTCGCGGCGGGCAAGCGCGTCATGGAGGTCGCCGCCCGCAACCTCACCCGGGTCACCCTCGAACTCGGCGGCAAGTCCGCGGCCGTGATCCTGCCGGACGCGGACCTGGAGAGCACCATCGCCGGGATCGTCCCGGCCGCCTGGATGAACAACGGGCAGGCGTGCGTGGCCCAGACCCGCGTACTGGCCCCCCGCAGCCGCTACGACGAGATCGCCGAGGCGCTCGCGGCGGCGGCCGGAGCCCTGGTGGTCGGCGACCCGTTGGACCCGGCGACCCAACTCGGCCCGCTGGTCGCCAAGCGGCAGCAACAGCGCTCCTTTGACTACATCAAGCTCGGCCAGGAGGAGGGCGCCAAGATCCTCACCGGTGGCGGGCGCCCGGCGGGCCTGGACCAGGGCTGGTACGTCGAGCCGACACTCTTCGGGGACGTCGACAACTCCATGCGGATCGCGCGCGAGGAGATCTTCGGGCCGGTCGTCTGCCTGATCCCGTACGGGGACGAGGCCGAGGCCGTGCGGATAGCCAACGACTCGGACTTCGGGCTGAGCGGCAGCGTGTGGACCGGCGACGTCGAGCACGGCATCGACTTCGGCCGCCAGATCCGCACCGGCGTCTTCAACGTGAACACCTTCAGTCTGGACATGCTCGGACCGTTCGGGGGCTACAAGAACAGCGGCCTCGGCCGCGAGTTCGGCCCGGAGGGGCTGAGCGAGTACCTGGAGGCGAAGATGATCTGCCTCCCGGGCGGCTACCAGCCGCCGGCCGCCGGTGCCGATGCTGCTGGTGCTTCTGGTGACGGTGCCTCCGCCGGTGGTGAGTGATGGGTGACCGCTGGCACGTCGAGGTGGACAGAGGTGTCTGCATCGGCTCGGGCATGTGCGTGAACCACGCCCCCACGGGCTTCGCCCTCGACTCGGCCCGCCAGTCCCACCCGAGCTCGCCGGACACGGACGCGAACGAACCGGTCCTCACGGCAGCCGAGGGCTGCCCGGTCGAGGCCATCACGATCACCCTGGCCGCGAGCGGCGAGGTGGTCTTCCCGCCGGAGGAGTGAGGGGGTGGGGGTGGGGGCGGCTTCGGCGGTGGTGGGCGCGGCTTCGCCGCGGGGGCGGGGGCTTCGGGTGGGGCGGGGTCGGGGAGGTTCCGGGGGCTGCCCGTCAGTTCGACTGTCTCTCCGTGCCG
>NZ_JBITDP010000018.1:0-166986 GCF_044454405.1 Streptomyces sp. NPDC051555
CCCGCGGAGCGGGTACCTACGCGCTGCGCGCGTAGGAGAGAACCGCTTCGCTGCGCTCAGCGGGGCCCGGCTTCGCCGGGCCAGGGCCGGCCCTTCGGGCCGGGGTCCTTCGCTGCGCTGCGGACTGCTCGGGTTCCGCTGCGCTCCACCCGAGCGGGCCCGCAAGCGGGCCCTGGGGCTCCCGCGCTCCGCGCGGGAGGTGACCCCGTTTCACGGGGTCCAGGCCTTCGGCCTGTTGGGGTGTCCGCTTCGCTTCCACCCCCGTCCTTCCGGCTTCGCCTCCAGGCCGAGGGCCCGCAAGCGGGCCCGGCTGGCAGCGGAAGGGGGTGGCGGTCTCACTCGACTGACGGCCCGTGGGGTCCCCCGAAAGAGGGGGAGGGTTCGGGAATCGAGCCCGCGGGGGTGTGTCGTCGCGGTAGAGTCGAGTCTACATCAGGAACAAATGCAGGTGTGTAGGATCCCGGGAAACCTTTCACTCCCTCCCGGCGGTTCTGATGTGCTGCTGTTCGGTGTGCATCCGGTGCGCGGAATTCGGATGCTGTGTACCAACCCGAGAAACCCGTGACTGCCCCCGGCCCGAGACGCCTCTATCCGACGGAGAAAGCGATGCAGAAGTCTGGTGGAATCACCCTGCGACCTCATCAGGAGGAAGCGGTGGAGGCGATTGTCCGGGGGCTCGATATCCCGCCGGGAAAGCGGATTCCGAAAGCAGGTCTGCGGGCCACGCTTGTAGCTGCGTGCGGGACCGGAAAGACCTTTATCGCCGCCGCTGCCGCGCTCCGGCTGGCCCGGGGCGGGCGGGTCCTGGTACTGCTGCCCACCCTGGATCTGCTGACCCAGACCGCCGAGCAGTGGCGTACGGCCGGCCACGACGGGCCCGCGGTCGCGGTGTGCTCGCTGGAGGACAACGCCCAGCTCTACGGACTGAAGGTCCGCACGACGACGTCGGCGCCTCAGCTCGCCCTGTGGCACGGCCGGGGCCCGGTCACCGTCTACGCCACCTACGCCTCCCTCGGCGTCATCGGCGAGGCGCACCGCGGGGAGTACGGGCTGTCGATGGAGGCCTTCGACCTGATCGTGGTGGACGAGGCGCACCGTACGAGCGGGTCGGCGGGGAAGGCGTGGGCGGATGTGCACCGCCAGGAGGTGATCCCCGCGCGGCGCCGGCTGTATATGACGGCCACGCCCCGGATCTGGGCGGAGCGGCCGCCGAGGACGCGGGCGCAGGAGCTGGAGCAGGCGGCGGAACGGCGCCGTGAAGAGGCAAAGCGGCGGGAGGAGGCGGAGGCCGAGGGGCGGAGGTATGTGCCGCGGTCGCGGTGGGACCGGCTGCCGAAGGACATGGCCTGTTCCATGGACGACACGAGGGTGTTCGGGCCGGTGGTCTACGAGCTGTCGCTCGCCGACGCCATCGCCCGGGGGCTCCTGGCGCGGTATCAGGTCGTCGTCGCCGAGCTGGTCGACCCGGTCGTGACCCCGGCCCGGCTCTACAGCGAGGAACGGCACGAGGAGCGGCTGCGCGGGCAACGGCTCGCGGCCCTGCAGACGACGCTGCTGGAGGCGATGGCCGAGCACGACCTGAAGACGACGATCACCTTCCACCACCGGACCGTGGAGGCGCAGGCCTTCGCCGAGGGCCTGGACCGGGTCGCGGCCCGCCTGCACGCCGTGGATCCGGTCCGGCACCCGCCCAAGGTGTGGACGGGGTGGCTGCGCGGGGAGCACGAAGCGGAGCACCGGGCCAGCGTCCTCGCCGACTTCGGCCGCCGCGCCGGGCGCGCCGTGCTCGCGAATTGTCGGGTTCTCGGGGAGGGCGTTGATATCCGGGCGGTGGACTCGGTGGCCCTGATCGACCCCAAGGGGTCAGCTGTCGACATCGTCCAGGCCATCGGCCGGGCCCTACGGCAGAAGCCGGGGGAAGGGAAAATGGCCACCCTGATCGTTCCCGTCTTTTTGCGGGAGGACGAGAATCCCGAGGACATTCTCACTTCGAAGTCGTATGGCCCCCTTATTCGGGTTTTGAATGGGCTTCGTGCACACGATGAGCGTGCCGTGGAGATGCTGGCAATTCCCCAAGAGAACCAGAAGCGCATCGTGCAGCCGTCGCCGCTGGTCGGGAAGCCGCCCGAGGAGGGCGAGGAGGAGAACCGGCTGCTGCTCCGGTTCGCGGCCCCCCGGGACCCGGCGCTGATCGCGAAGTGGATCAGCTACCAGGTGTTCAACACCGAGCGGCAGGACTGGCGTCGGGGCGTGGAGGCCGCGTTCCGGTACCGGGAGCGCGAGGGGGACCTCCAGGTGCCCTACGAGCACACCGAGGGCCCGTACCCGCTGGGGCGGTGGCTCTCCGACCAGCGCCGCGCGTTCCGCGCCGGGCAGATGAGTGGGGAACGGGCGGCCGAGTTGGAGCAGTTGGGGATCGTGTGGGACACCGCCGACGCTGCCTTCGAGACCAACCTCACCGCCGCACGGGCCTGGCACCGGCTCCACGGCACCCTGGCCGCCCCGCGGGGCGCGGCGATCCTCGACGTCCAGGTCGGGCAGTGGCTCACCAACGTCCGCCGGCCCGGCGGGCTCGGGAAGGACCCGGTGCGCGCCGGGCGGCGGGCAGCGGCCCTGGCCGCGCTCGACGAGGACTGGAACCCCGCCGAGCGCGGGTGGACGGTGGACTGGCAACGGCACTACGCCTACCTCGCCCAGCTCCTCGCCGAGGGCGCCCGCCTGAAGGCCGTCACCGCCGGGGTCACCCGGCACGGGGAAGACATCGGCCGGTGGCTGGCCGTCCAACGGCAGGACTGGGCCCAGCTGAACGCCGAGCAGTAGGCCCGGCTCACCGCGCTCGGGGTCACCCCGGCGCGGGTTGTACGGGCCCGCCAGGCGCCCGCGAAGACCAGGACGGCCACAGGGTCCGGGCGCGGCGCGGCGGCCTTTGAGACCGGCATCCTGGCCTTGGCGCAGTACGTCGAGCGGGAGGGCGGCGGCCTGCCCGGCCGCCAGCACGTCGAGCACCTGCCCGGTGCGGTCCACCGCACCGGGGTGTGGCTGGCCAACCAGCGCCAGCGCCGCGACCGGCTGGACGCCGGGCAACTGCGGGCGCTGGCCGAACTCGGTATCGACTGGGCGGGGTCGGCTGTGTGAGATCCCGGGATCCGCCGCCGTGGCCGGGGGTCACCGCGTACGGCCGACCCGGCGCCGCGTCTCACTCGCCCTTCCGCGGATCCCCGCGGAACGCGCTCCACAGGAACAGCCGGCCTCCGCCCACAACGAGTGCGAGGACGCCACCCCCGCCAGCAGCCCACCCGGGGCCCGGCCGCCGGGGAGCGTGACGGCCAGGACCAGCAGGCACACCCCCAGCAACAGCGCCGCCACCGCAGTGCACGGCACCGGCGGCCCGGCCGGGCGGTCCCCACCATGTCCTCCAGGGCCGCGCCCTCCCGCGCCCGGTAGTCGCTCTCGCTCAGCTCCACGGCCGACCAGTCCCGGGGCGCGTGCCCCCGCAGCCGCGGCCACTGGCCCTGAAGACGCTCAAGGACGCCCGGGAGCAGCGTTTGCGGCTGGACGTCGCGCGCGGGGGCGGGCACCCGCGTGAGGCTGGCGTACTGGGCGCCGTCCTCGAACGTCAGCGTCCACGCCCAGTACGACACCGGGCCCTTGTCCACGGCGCCTCCTACGGGGTGATCGTGGTCTGCAACCCGCCGACCGTAGCCGCGCGGCGGCGGGCTGGGAGGCACTTCACCGCATGGTCCACCCCGCAGAACAGGTCGGAGACCGCGATGCCGTAGTGGGCGGACAGCCGGTCGAGGTCGGCCAGCGTCCATGACGACCCCCCAGACTCCCCCGACTGCTTGCGCGACACCTGCCCCTGACTCAGCTTCAGGCCCCGGCCGAGATCGGCCTGCGTCTCCCCCGTCGCGTACATGAGGGCCGCGACCGTCAACCGCAGCAGGGCCTCTGAACTGGACATATGGGCAACCCCCATCATCTATGCACCGGTTGCATACAGGGTAGTCGGCTGCGGCCCGCGCCAAGGCAGTACTCCGCGCGCGGGCGTCGAGACCCGGCATCTTCCCGGCCCGACACCAGCGATCACCACGCAACGTGCCCGAAGACAGAGCCCGGACACCTCTGCGGGACGTACCCGAAGACCCCCTTCACGCCCCCGGCCCATGCCGGGGCTTCGTCGTGCTGCCCGCAGGAGGCCCCGCGCGTGCCCACCTATGAGACCCTCACCCCCTTCACCGCCGACCTCAAACGCCTCACCCCCGGCCAGCGCCGGCGGTTCCTCCGCGTCGTCAAGGACGTCTTCGTCCCGGACCTGCGCACCGGGTGCCTGCGCCCCGGACTGCGGGTGAAGGGCGTAGGGGGCGCTCCCGGCGTTTTTGAACTCACCTGGGCACCCGACGGCCGCGCGACCTTCACCTACGGCCGTCAGCGCCACCACGGCTGCCACGTCATCTGGCGCCGCGTCGGCAGCCACGACATCCTGCACCGGCCCTGAGCCGCACCACTGCGGCCCCGCCCGGCGCCCGCGTGCCCGGCGCTGCTCAAGGTGCCCGGGAGCGGCGCTTCCGGCTGGACATCGCGTGCGAGGGCTCGTAGCTGGGTGAGGCTCTCGTAGCGGGCGCCGTCCTCGAAGGTCAGCGTCCATGCCCAACAGAGGGGACGATGCCTCGCCATGCCTTCATCCTGCTGATCGCGCGCTCGAAGAATCGAATCTGAGACATGATCATGTTGTTGTAGGGTCTGGGCCGGTGGCGCGCCCTAGCGCCACCGCATTCACATGGTGCTGACCCGATGGGTGTACTACATGAAGATTGGTTCGAGGGTCGTGCGGGTTGCCGCCGGCCTGACCTTGTCGTTGTCCGCTGTGATCGGCCTCAGCGGGACGGCGCAAGCTGCCCACACGGCTCCCACCCTCCGGTACGGATCGTCGGGCTACGGGGTCTCCTGCGTTCAGATATTCCTCAACGAGGCCGGGCTCGGCCGCCGCATCGCGATCGATGGCCAGTTCGGGCCGGCGACCAGGAGCCTGGTGGAGGACTTCCAGCGTGCGAAGGGCCGTCTCGACATCGACGGCGTCGTCGGCAGGGAGACCGGCGGTGCGCTGTGGATGCACTACCAGACCTACTCCTGGCCGCACATGCACGACGACTGCTGGGACGACATCCCGACCCCGTAGTTGTGCGCTTCTCGACCCCGCCATCCTTACCGAGAGGTGGCGGGGCGAGTCACTTGCCCCTATGGGGCGGCGGGCGGATCACGCCTGCGACCCTCAAGCGGCGCCAGACCCGTGTCTACAACGCTCTCGCCGTGCGTCCCGCGCTCGGCGTGGCCGAGCTGCGGCGGGAGCTGATCCGGCTGTCCTGCCTGATCAGCGCCCACCAGTAGTGGGCGGAGCGCGGGTGGAGCACCGCGGGGCGCATCGAGCTGTACCGGGCGGCCCGCAACGGGCCCGATGGCGTGCGGGAGCTGCTCGTGCGGTGGAACGGTGAGAAGTTCACCGTCGTCGAGCCGGAGCCGTGGTCCTCATAAGCGGCGCCGCGGCGCGGTTGGAGAGCTGGCGGGCGGTCGCGGCGTGGCTGGGGTGGCAGCAGAAGGTGGCCGAGCGGGCGATCAGCGCGCTGGAGGCGGAGCTCGCCGCCGAGGCGGCGCACCGGCCGCCGCCTCCGCCACCGGACTGGAAGCTCGAAGCGATCCGAACCGCGACCGGGCCCAAGGCGCTCCGGGTGCACGCCGGGGACTGCACAATGGGCGTCGGCAAGCCCCTCGACCGGGAGGAGGTCCGTCGGATGCTGGCCGAAGGCGTCGAACCCTGTCCTTACTGCGGCCCCGACACCCTGCTCGGCATGCCCGGCTGAACCCCCAGCGGACGAGCCGGGTCCGGCTACCGCACCCGCGCCGCGTGCGCGCCGCGAGCGGTGAGGTAGGCGGTGATCCGGGCGGGGTCGTCGTGCAGCAGCTGAGCGAGTTCACCAGCCGCCCACAAGCCGAAGGTCAACGCCATCTCCCGGGCGTCCTCGATCTCATGGTCGTCGCGGACGTACAGCAGGTACGGGGCGCCGATCCGTGCCAACCGCGCCCCGTCCCCGCCGCGGCCGGCCAGCCCTTCGCCGACGATGTGGCCGAGGATGTCCACGGCGGTCGGTCCGGCCGGGTGGGCGTGCTGCTGGGCGCGGGCGACGTCGTCGCCGAACGCGACCAGCCACTGCTGAACCGCCGCCCGGTCGCCGAGCTGCTGGTAGCGGCATCCGGTCAGCTCGACGGCGAGGTGCTCCACCAGCAGCAGCGAGTCCCCGCGCAGCGACCCGCCCTCGTGCCAGTGCTCCAGCGCCGCGGTCGGGGCCCGGTACATCCCCCAGTTCGGCGGCAGCTCGGCGCCGCCGGCTCGGTTGGCCTCGTCCAGCGTCGCGGCCTCCAGCAGCTCGAAGGCCACCACGGCCGGCTCGGGTCGGGTACTCGTCTTCGACATCGCACTCCCCCTTTGTGACGTCAGGTCTTCTCCACCGCGGGCTCCCGCGCGTTCACGGGCGCGGGTAGCCGTGCCCAGGCGGCGGCTACTCCCGGCCCGGGAGCGCCGCCACCCCGTCGAGCACGACCCGTTCGAGCACCGACAACTCCCCCACCGTCCCCGTCTCGGCGGCGTCGTCGAACGCCCGCAGCAGACGCAGCGAGCACTCCTGGTCCGCCCGCTCCACCGAAGGGCGCGCCCGCGGACGGGCGTCGTGCGGGCTCGATGGTGCGGTGCGGGCCCGTTCCAGAGCTCCGGATCGCCACGCCTCGGTCACCACCACGGCGCCGGCCAACAGCGACAGGACGAGACCGGTCACCGGATACCCCGACCAGTCCGCCCACCAGCCCCCCGCCGCCAAGACCACGCCCACGCACGTGCCCCACCCGACGCGGCGCTGCCAGCCCGACCACACCACCGCAAATCCCCCTTCCGGCCGGTACCTGTCCCTCATAGGGGGCTCGTGTCCCTCATACGGGAACGATGGAACACCCCGGGCCCTTCGTGTCCCTCATAGGGGAGACGAAGGCCCTCTTCGGGCCATACCGTTCCCGGATCCGCTACCTACCGCGGCCCGACGTCCGCACGGGCCCCGCTGTCTGCTGACGGTGCGCGGGCAGCGCGGGTTCGGCCGGGGCGGCGCCCGCCTGCCCGGTGGCCGCGGTCGCTGTGATGGTGGAGCGGGAGCGGGCCGCCGCCGCGGAGACCCGGATCCGCGCCGGGGATGCGGGCGCGGGCGGCTCCGAGGGGGGTGTCGTCAGGGAGTGCAGGGTCGCGTCCACGAGACGTCCGACCGCGGCTGCGCCCGAGGCCTCCGTGAAGGAGGTGTCGTCCTTCAGGCGGGCCAGGTGCGCGCCGAGGAGTGCGGGGCCGCCCTGTTCGCGGATCTGGTTCATGCGGTGAGCGAGCAGGGGCCAGGGGCGCGAGCCGACCAGGAGCCCGACCTGCGTCTCGGGCAGCACGTCCTTGACGAGTCCGACGATCGTGGCGTGCCCGAGCCGGTTCACGCCGAGTTGCTCCAAGGCCTTCGCGCGGTCGCCGAGGTCGAGGTCCCGGGGCACTTCCAGGCCCTCGGTCAGTGGTCCCCAGGAGCGCTTCGCGTCCCGGCTCGCGGGCGGCGCCCACGGATCGACGGCCTCCCGCACCGGCGCCGCAGGAGTGGGGGCGGGCGCGGGCGTCGGCGCGGTACCCGGCGCAGCGGCGGGGGCGGGCACACGGGCGTCGGCCGGAGCCGGAGCCGACGTCGGGACCGGGGCGGGGGCGGGCGCGGCCGCGGCGGTGACGGCGGCGACGGCCTAGTCGACGCCGGCCCCCGCGGCGTGGGCGTCGAGGAGGATCCGGGCGACGTCGATGCCGCTGGCGTCGAGCTGACCCATCTGGGCCGCGATGTCCGGCCAGGCCGGGGAAGCGAGGATCGCGTCGCGGACCAGGCCCTCGGGCATCGTCGCCGTCAGGAGGTCAGCCCACCGGTCGGTGCCTTCCGCGTTCGTCCGCGCGATGTTCGCGGCGACGGCCTGGTGGACTGCGGCGGTCATGCGGCCCATCTGCGGCAGGAACGTGCCGAGGTCGACTCCGGCCTGCTGGAGACCGACGAGCTGGCGGGCCATCACCGGCCAGTCCGCACCCTGCATCAGCTCGGCCAGGATGTCGTCGTCCAGGACACCACGCAGCTGGTCGGCCGACCAGCCCGGCGCCATCGTGGCCGCGTCCTCGCCGAGCTCCTACTCCTTGCCCGTCAGGCGCTTCTGCGTGGCGCGGCGGACCGCGTCGGTGATGGTCATCACCAGCCGGTAGGCCATCGCCGCGGTCTGCGCGGCCTCCCCGAGGGCTTCGGCGAACGGCTCGGGCTGGGGCGGGTACGTCATCGGCAGGAAGCTCCCTCGGGTGAGGGTCAGCGCGTACGGGACGGGCCCGGCCGTCCGGGATCGGGGCGTGGGCGGGCCGGTACACCGGTAACGGGTGCGGCGGTCGGCAGGCCACGGTGTGGCGTGCGCACCACCCGACCGGTACGCGGCTTCGCCGTCGGGGGCGGGGCGCCGGTCAGGCCGGCTGCTTCCCGCAGCAGGACCGCGGCCTCGGCCACGGCCCTTGCCTGTGCCCGGTACTCCTGCGCGCGGTGCCAGTCGGCGGCGGCCTCCACCGCCTGAGCGAGCGCGAGCAGCAGCGTGAGGACGACCGCGGCGCCACCCCCGCGTGCAGCGCGCGGCGCCCGCCCCAGTGCCCGGGTCGAGGCGCGCCATCCGGCGAGGGCGCGGCCTTCAAGGGAGCGGGCGCCGGGGGCGCGGGCGGCCTGCTCGAACGCGTCGGCCGCCGCCTGTACCCGGTCGCGGACCAGAGCCGGGGCGTGCGCGGCGGCGACGGCCAGGAGGTCGCCGAGGGCTGCGACATCCCCGGCGCCTTCGTCCTGCCCGGCCCGGCCCAGGAGTTCGGACGCTTCCCGGATCCGGTGCTCGGCGAGCGCCCAGTCGGCCTCGGTGACGAGCGGGGTGAAGCGTTCGCGGACGCGGGGCAGCGACAGGTCGTAGGCGAGCGTCGAGCCGGCGAACCAGACGGGCCGGCTGCCGCCGTCGGCCCGGTCCCCGGGCAGCGCGACCGAGTACCCCACGAGGGCGCCGTCATCGTCCCGGCGTTCGCGCACGCGCAGCCCGGCGTCGCGGAGCCGGTCGAGGAAATCGGTGTCGCCGTGAGCGAGCGCGGCCGCGGTACGGACGGTGCGCTGCAGGGACTCCCGCGCGGTCTCCGCCAGACCGCGGCGGGCGGCCTTCTCGGCCTCGCCGGTGACCGGGCGGCGGCGCGCGGTCCGGTCCAGGGGCGACATCGGGGTGAGGCCCCAGCGGGCCTCGAAGGCGCGGGCGGCGGCGTGCATGTTGAAGATGTCCCCGCGCACGCGGGGGTGCCGGCTGTCCTGGCGGGCCAGGGTCGCCAAGATGTGGATGTGGTCGTCCGCGTGCCGGACCGCGATCCACCGGCAGGCCTGTTCGTCGCCGTGCTCCGCGATGCCCGCGGCGTGCACCATCGCGGCCGCGACCTGCGCCCACTCGGTGTCCGACAACAGCCGGTCGCCGGGGGCGTTACGGACCGCAACGTGCCACACATGCTCCTCCGGTTTCGGGCCGCGCAGGGCCTCCACCGGGGCGTCCAGGAGCAGCGCCAGGTCGGCGAGCGTCATGCGGGCCGGGGTGCGGGCCGGGCACGGCAGATCCCGGTCCCAGGCGGCAACCAAGTGGGGGTCGACGTGCTCGTCGCGCTCGCCCGGACCGAAGAGGTAGTCCAGGAGATCGACGGTGGTCGAACCCGTCTCCGCCTTCTTCGGCATCACGACCGCGGACGCCTCTCCCGCATCACCTGGACCGTCGCCTCATCCACCCGCGCCACCGCTTTGAGGGCCTCTTCCACGACGGTGGCGGCCGACACCGGGGCACCAGCCCCGGGCGGGCCGGTGGCGGTCAGGGCGCGGAGCGCGGCGACGGTCTCCCGCAGCTCGACCCGGGCCTGGACCAGCTCACGAAGGACGTCCGCGCCCGGACAGGCGCGCCTGTAGACGGCCGCCGGATCCAGCACCCCCAGCCCACCCCGTACACCGGCGGTCCGAAAGTTCCTCTCTCCCCCGGCGGGTGCCCACAGGGAGAAGGCCTCTACCGGGGCCCAAGACCTGAACCGCATGCCCTGCAGGCGGTGGTGACAGCCCTAAGTCACCCATCCGACCCGACGATGGTCAGGGAAATCTGCCAGCGGGCACCGGAAGAATTAGTGACGCACACGTCGGCAGGCGGGCCTGAGATTCGGAAGAGTCCGGCTCATCAACCCGCAACCTGGCCAAAAAGAAGGAAAAGACACTGTGAAGTTTTCGTTCCGCCATCGAGCGATCACCATCGCACTCGCTGCGGCCATTGGTGCTCCCTTGGCTATCGCTGCCACCTCATCGACCGCCTCTGCGGATACGTTTACGTGCGACGGTCTCAAGAAGACTCTGGACGCCCACCTCTACAACCCTCTCAGCGGTGACGGGACCTCAACCGCATCCGGAGGCTGGATAGCTGCCTACATCACGGCCAAGACCATGGGCTGTGACCTCGGCGGCGATACCAACCCCTACCACCAGACGGGCGTCCACCCTCACGCCGACGGGATCGGCAAGGAATTCTCCCTCCAGGCAACCGCACACAGCAGTGTGTGCCGTGGGCCCATCGCCCAGATGGGATTTCCGCAGGACAAGCCGATGGCAATCGACTCCCTCATGGCGCTCAAGGGGGCGTCAAACCCGAGCGGATGCAACTCGTCCGATAATAGGGTCCCGGCAAGTACTTTCTCTTACATCGCAACCGGCTCGACGCAGGGCGGTCGCTTCCTTTACAAGATGCTGATTGAGAGCGGTAATGAAGCTGGAAAGTGCCTGTCCTTCTGGGATGGCGCGCCCTTGCATGGTGATGTCGTAGGCACGGCGGAATGTACGGATGACAAGAACGTCATCTGGTTTGCTCCGTCGGAAGGTAGCAAAGACGACGCTCTGGACACCTACAAGTACAATAAGGGATTGGACTGGGGGTTTCAAGGCGTCCTTAATGCTCACCGCGACAACTACTTCAGTATCGAGCACTGGGACGGAAACTCCGATCAGAGGTTCCACTACCGCCCGCCGGGTCAGCCGACCTAGTGATCTGGTTTTGAGTTCTGGGCTCGCCCCATGACGCATGTTCTGTTTCAGATCTCGGGATTTTCCTGACAGAGCCGGATTCGGTCCGGTGTACTGGCGGCATGGGCGATAACAGGCTGCCGCCGGCGGTGCTGTCGGAGGCTGAGCGGCTGACGTTGGAGAGCTGGGCCAGGCGCCGTTCCACCGCGCAGGGCCTGGCTCAGCGAGGGCAGATCGTACTTGCGTGCGCGTGATGGTGGAACAACACCGTGGTGGCCGCGCGGCTGGAAACAGAGCGTAAGTCAGTGGGCCTCTTTCATCCCGTCTCTGAGGAGTGAAAGGGCTGGTCAGCCGGTGGGTGACGGCAGAGCCCCTGGTCGTTGGCGGTGTTGATTCCACTCGACACCGCCGACGGCCCGGGGGCTCTGTTGGTTCCGTATCTTTCCATGCTCGACCTGCCGCACGAGCTCGTGGAGCACGTTTCCTGGCTCATCTACGAACGGCGGCGCGAGGTGACGTCGCGCTGGCGCAGGCTCGGTTGTTTCAAGCAGGCACTGCTCACGCTGGCCCATCTACGGAAGAACGAGACGTTCGCGCGCACTGCGGGTGAACACCCCGCCGCCCGCCCACCGGGGGCCTCGGCTCTTCAGACGGCCAACACGACGCCCGGCCCGAAGTGGGGGCGTTCTGCTGTGCTCGGGATCGCCGCCGCAGGGCTGGGTCTTCTCGGCGCCCTGGTGACGTGGCACGCACGGCGCCGGGATGCGCGCGGAGCGGCACGATGCGCGGGCCGGGATTGACTTTCGTGGGGGGCGGAAGCTGACGGAAGTCACCAAGGGGGCCCCCGATCGGGCCTCACGCTGGAAGGACCGCGTGAGGCATCCCGACTCAGGCCCTTGGCCTCGGGCTGTCCCGCGCGGGCGTCGTGTCCGTGAGCAGTGCGGTGTCTGAGGGCCCACTGTTCTCGCTTGGGAATCGAGCGCGCGGAACCGATGCCTCTTCTCCCCTTCTTGATTTCGGAGTTTGCTCATGCTGTCCACCCTGCCCGAGTCCCCCCTGCGTCCCCGTATATCCCGGTGGGTGCGGCGCTCCGTCGCCGTGGCGACGGGTTCGGCCGCCGCGCTGGTGTCCTTCTTCGCCGGAGGGGCCCACGCCGCCAGTATTGAGGTCTGGGACCGGGTCGCGGACTGTGAGAGCACCGGTGATTGGCAGATCAACTCCGGGAACGGCTTCTACGGGGGCCTGCAGTTCACCGCGGCCACGTGGGCCGAGTTCGGCGGAACGCGGTTCGGGCCTCGGGCAGACCTGACGAGCCGGGATGATCAGATCGCGGTGGCGGAGAAGGTTCTGGCCGCTCAGGGGCCGGGGGCCTGGCCGGTATGTTCGGCCAAGGCCGGCCTCACCCGGGGGGCGGCTGCAGTCGCGGGCTCGGAGACAGCGGCGCAGGCTCCGGCCGCGGGCGCGGACGCAGCGGCAGTTGGGGCTCCCGAGCAGGGCCCGCAAGCGGTCGACACCCCGACGGCCACCTACAAGATCAAGAAGGGTGACAGCCTGCGTAGCATCGCCGAGCGCCTGCACACGCCCGGTGGTTGGCAGCACCTCTACGACTGCAACCAGCGGGTGATCGGCAGCAACCCGCTGGTCCTGCCCGAGGGCGCCCGGCTCTCGGTCGGCAGTACCGCCATCGACACCGCCCCCTCCTTCCTCACGGAGGAGACCGGCACACCGGCCGGGGACGACGACACCGGGGCCGCTCCAGCAGCCACCGGTGGGGAGCAAGCCCCGGCTGCGGTGGCAAAGGCAGTGGGGCCCGCGTCCGAGATCGGTACGGCCGTGAGTGCGGTCGCTCCTGTGCAGGCTTCGGTGACGACGCCCTACCGGCAGGCGGGTGCCATGTGGTCCAGCGGCTATCACACCGGAGTCGACTTCGTGGCGGCGGTGGGCACGCCGGTCAAGGCCGTGGCCGCGGGGGAGGTCGTGTCTGCCGGGAACGCGGGCGCCTACGGGAACGAGGTGGTGATCCGGCACGCTGATGGCAAGTACAGCCAGTACGCCCACCTCTCCCGGCTGGAGGTGAGCCGGGGTCAGCACGTGCTCACCGGGGCGGAGATCGGCCTGTCCGGCGCAACGGGCAACGTCTCGGGACCGCACCTGCACTTCGAGGTGCGCACAGGTCCCGGTTACGGCAGCGACATCGACCCCGTCGCCTACCTTCGTGGGCTCGGTGTCACCGTCTGACCGCGGTGCCCGGGGCTTGAAAAAGGGGGTCGGGGTCAGGTGTGGTCGGGGTCCAGGTCGGCGAGGTAGGCGATGCGGGCGGCTTGGACCCGGTTGTCGGCGCCCAGCCGGCTGAGGACTTGGCTGACGTAGCCCTTGACGGTTCCCTCTGTCATGCCGAGCGCGGTCGCGATGGCCGCGTTGGACATGCCCTGCGCGAGCAGGGCGAGCACGTCTCGCTGGCGAGGAGTCAGGTCTGCTACGAGTGCGGCTTCCCGTGTGGAGTGCGGGCGCGGCGCATCGCTGGTGACGGCCGCGATCACCCGGTCGGTGAGCTCGGGGGTGAACATCGCTGCTCCGGCCGCGACCGCGTGCAGGGCGCGGACCAGGTCCTGGGGTGGGGTGTCTTTGAGGAGGAATCCGACGGCGCCCGCGTCCAGGGCCTGTTCGACGTAGTGGTCCTCGTGTCCGAAGGTGGTCAGCACCAGTACTGCTGGCGGGGATGCCAGGGCGCGTAGTGCGCGGGTGGCTGCGATGCCGTCCATGCCGGGCATGCGGATGTCCATGACGACGATGTCGGGCTGGAGGCGGCGTGCGAGGTCGAGTGCTTGGTGTCCGTTCCAGGCGTCGCCGACCACGGTGAGGTCGGTGCTGGACTCGATGATGTCGCGCAGGCTCGTGCGGACTGCGGTGTCGTCGTCGACGAGCAGCACACTGGTCATGACGCGCTCCCACCCATGGTGTGCCCGCTCTTGCGGGTGCTGCCATCGTGTTGTCTCTTTAACCCCGTTCGGGGTGATATTTCGTCAGAGTATGGCAGTTTCTGCTTACTTTCACGCTGTCCACCATGATCTTGGCGCTATACAGCTTTGGGACCGCCTTTCTTGCCTGTTCTCGAGCTGTGCTGTTTCAGAAGGGATCTCCTGTGGTCATCCGCGTGCTGCTCGCCGACGACAACGCGATTACTCGGTGGGGTATCCGCGCCATCATCGAGTCCAGTGCGGACATCGTCGTCGTGGCCGAGGCCGTGGACGGCCACGACGCTCTGGAGAAGGCGCGCATCGCTCTCCCGGATGTGGCGTTGTTGGACTTGGCTATGCCGCGCCTGGACGGGCTGACGGCGGCGCGGACCCTGGTGGATCTGCCGCAGCCGCCCCGTGTGGTGGTACTCACGACGTTCCATGAGGACCGGCAGGTCCACGCAGCGCTGGAGGCCGGGGTGGCGGCGTTCCTGCTGAAGGACACTGCGCCTGCGGACCTGCTGGAGGCCATTCGGGCTGTCCACCGCGGCCACTGGGCATTGGACCCGGAGGTCGCTCGGCGGCTAGTGGACAATCTCAGCGAGCGCTCCTCGCGCCTGACCCCCGAGGAGCGCCGCCGCCTGGAAGGTCTGACGCCGCGCGAGGGCGAGATCTTGGTGCTGCTGGCTCAGGGGTTGAGCAACGCGGCGATCGGGGCCGGCCTGGGGATCAGCGAGGGGACGGTCAAGGGGCGGGTGGGGCTGATCCTCGACAAGCTCGGCGCCGCCAGCCGGGTCCAGGCGGCGAACCTCGCCTACCGGGCGGGTATCGCCATCCACGACGAGCGGTAGCAGACCTGGTCGGCCGGAGGGCGACCTTCGGCAGTGGACCGGCATGACGAAGGCCAGCCCTCAAAGGCCCGCGGGCACCGGGAGCATGGATGAGAGAGCACACCTGCTCTTGTCCCCGCTCCCACCAGCCCCTGGTTCTCCTGGAAGGAGGCGCGCGCTGTGCCCTCCCCAATGATCTCTCCCCGTCTGGCCACCCGGCTCTCCGGTGTCCGCACGCAGGCGGCCCCGCCCCGCCCGCTGGTGGGACCGGCGCAGCCGCTCACTCCCTCGTTCGTGCCCTCGGCCGCCGATGTCGGCGTGCTGCCCTGCGCCCGGGCCGGTGTCGACCCCGACGAGGTGTTCTTCCCCACCGACACCACCGCCATCCGCTCCGGTGAGGCCGCCCGCAGCGCCCGCGCGGTGTGCGGTCCGTGCCCGCTGCAGGATCCCTGTCGGCAATGGGCGGCAGAGCAGCGCGAGTGGGGTACCTGGGGCGGCGAAAGCCAGCAGGAACGGCTGCGCACCTTCGGCATCGCCCCCCGCCACGCCTCCTGCCCGTCCCGCCGATCGCGGCGCGCGGACCCAGGCGATACCGAGCTGCTCTCCGCGGCCTGACGCACCCCACGGGGAACGCATTCCCCCAACCGACCTGATCTTCAAGGAGCAGCAACCCACATGGCCAAGAAGACCGTCATCGTGCGGATCGACGACCTCACGGGTGAGGAATCCGATGAGGTAGCCGCGCACACCTTCTGCCTCGACGGGATCACCTACGCGATCGATCTCACGCCCGAGAGCTACGACGAGTTCCTCGACGTCCTGGGCCGCTACCTGGGCGCCGCACAGAAACTCGGAACGCTCCAGGCACCGACGATCCTGACCGCGCGCAGGCGGCTGGAGACGGCCGAGGCCGTCATCCGACGATGGGCGTCCGAGCAGGGCTATCCGATAGCCGGCCGAGGACACGAGGTCCGGGCCTCCTTCCTCGCCGCCGGCCCTACGGTCCAGCACCACGCCCCCGCCCGTTGAGCAATCCGCTCCCGCCCTCCGCCCTTCCCCCGGGTGTCGGGGAGCGGTTGCGCTGCCAGGACGGGAGCGTGGCCTACCGTGGCGAGGTGAAGGTGCCGTTCGAATCGTCGTGGACACCCCGTCGCACCGATGTGGCGGTCATGCTCGCGGCGATCACCCTCGACCTCGGCAACGTCTGGGCCGAGGCGCCCAACGGGCTGCTGACCGGTCTGCCGCACACCGTCGTCTACCCCGTCGTGGCCGTTGTCGGTCTGCTGCTGTGGTGGCGGCGCGAACACCCGCGGGCCGTCGCCATCGCCGTGATCATCGGTGACATGGCCGCGTTCACCCCCGCCGCGCTCGCTGTGGCCATGTACACCCTGGGCACGGCCGAACGACGTACCCGGGTCCTGACCGCGTTCGCCGCGGCGGCCTGCGTCACCGACTTCATCGCGATCCGCGGCAGTCTGCCGCAAACCCTGCCCCGCGAGGCCGCCTATTCGCTCGTGCTGACCCTCAGCCCGCTGGTGGCCGGATACGCCGTCGCGGTCCGCCACGACTTCGCGCGAGCGACCCACGCCAGGCTGGAAGGCCTCAAACGCGAGCAGCGCCTGCTGGTCGAACGCGCACGGTCCGCCGAACGCAGCCGCATCGCCCGGGAGATGCACGACGTCGTCGCCCACCGGGTCAGCAGCATGGTCTTGACCGCGGGAGCGCTTCAAGTCGGCTCGGCCGCGGCTGACCCCCGCCTCGCCAAGGCCGCCGAACAGATCCGCAGCGACGGACGCCTCGCTCTCGACGAACTGCGAGAAGTCCTCGGCATCCTCAACCCGAGCCGGAGCCCGGGCGACGCGAGTCCTCCCGAGGCACCGCAGCCCGACGCCACCCAGCTGCCGGTACTCGTCGCGCACGCCGTCGAACGCGGGCAACCGGTCGAGCTGCGCATCGACGGGTATCCCGAAACCCTCACGCCTCCCGTGCAGCGCGCCCTCTACCGCACCGTGCAGGAATCCCTGACCAACGCCGCCAAATACGCACCCGGCGCACCGGTCGTCATCGAGCTGGCCTGCCGACTCGACGGCGTCCACCTCTACATCAGCAACACGCACTCCGACGTCCCGCCGTCCACCGAGCTGCCCAGCGGCGGCAACGGCCTGGTCGGCCTCGCCGAACGCGCGGCCCTCCTCCACGGCACCCTCACGGCCGGCCCCACCCCCACCGGCGGCTTCACCCTCGCACTGACCCTGCCCACCCGCCACGCGCGCCATGCACACGATGGAGATGTTGGGCGCGACGCCCCCGCGTAATCCGCCCCGCCAGTTGTTCACAGCGCAATCTCGCTAGTAAATTTCGGTACCCGCACGTCAGGTGATGCACATTTCCCGGCAAGTCTTACGCCATCAGCAAAAATCAACGAATACCACATCCGCGGCAGGAGAATTCTCCGGTCCGGGTCGTGTGGCACTGAGGTCCCTCTATCGCCCCGCCGATCAGCTTGCGGCCGCAAGGATACAAAAGTGAGGGCTCACCTCTCTCGAAAGGCACCCGGGTACTTCCGTATCTCTACCGGAGACTTGAATGCGGCAGGCCCCCTCCCGCGGACAGCTGCAGACCAGATCGCCTCGACCCGGACTGCTGGCCACCAGCAGCTCAATCGGCGGCCGACCAGTGGCCCTCCCCGGCCTGGCCCTCCCCGGCCGGGGCGCGGCGCCGCAATCCCCCAACCGCACCACTTCCCAGGATTCCCATGCCTCTCTGGTACATCAGCGCAGCCACCGTCCGTACCACCGGCGACGGGCCGGCCCACGGACGCCAGTACTGGGTCCTCGGCGCGGAATCCGATACCCAGGCCATCCGCCGCGTGCTCGCCACAGCCCTCTCCCAGTCCTCACACGACAATCGCCGCGGAGCAGAAATAAACCTCGACACAATCCTCGCCGAACCCTGGTATCCACTGTAGGACGAGCGCGACCCGCAGGGCAGAACTGAAAACGTGACGGCTAGGCCGCCTCCGAACATGGAGGCGGCCTAACCGTCTTTTCTTCCAGGATTCTCCTCATATCGCCGCCAGGGATTGAAACCATTCCGATGGGAATGTGAAACGCGGCATTGCACTGCGAGAAACATAGACTCACGAAGATCACTTCATGAACCGAAAGAGAATTGCTTCGCTCGCTGCCTTGATGGCCGTCACCTCGCTCGGTCTGAGCGTCACGTCAGCGCACGCCATCATCAACGGGACACCGGCCACCACGCCTGCACCCTTCATGGGGTCCCTGCAACGTCCCGACTCGCCCCGCCCCGACCACCACGTGTGCGGCGCCACCCTCATCGCTCCCGAGTGGATGGTCACGGCTGGGCACTGCGTGCGCGGCGAGCTCAACGGCTGGAAGGTGCGGATTGGCTCGACGTCAGTGTCCTCGGGCGGTGAACTCATCGACGTGGAACGCTATGTGCGCCACCCGGACGGCGTGCACGGGGGTGACATCGCCCTGCTGAAGCTCAAGAACCCGTCCGCGGCTCAGCCTGTCGCCGTCGCGGCCCATGCGGCGGACACCGGCGAAGCGGTCCACATCCTCGGCTGGGGCAACACCTGCCAGCAGTCCGGGCCCTCGTGCTGGCCGGACGACCTGCGCGAGCTCACGACCAGCCGACTCGACGACGGAGTCTGTCACGAATCCGGCCTGGTGGCCGTGAAGGAGATCTGCGTCGCCTCCGTTGGAGGGCGTGGCGCGGCCAACATGGACTCGGGTGGGCCTGCCCTCGTGCGCGAAAACGGCAGTTGGTCGCTGGCCGGCGCGACGTCCGGTAGCGGCGGCGAAGTGGGTACCGATCCCACCATCTACAGCAGCGTGCCGGCCTTCCGGAACTGGATCGATTCCACCATCGCCGCCGCACGGTAGTCGTCCGAATTCATCCCGCCGCCGCGTGCCCGCGCCTTCCCTCAATCACACGAGACCGCTGCGAGACGAGGAGCCGAATAGTTACCCCTCGGCGTTCACGCCCGGCCTGCGGACAGGGCGCGATGCTGCCCTGGGGCTTGCTCCGGTGCGGGAGGCTGCGCCAGCTGCCCGGGCCGCCATGCCCTGTACGGCTCTATCGGGTCGGCCCCGGTCACGCCTACGGCCCCCGCATCACGCCTTCCCCTTCGGTGCGCTCGCGCGTCATCCCGCGACGTGACGCGCCTGGTCATCGCGACGCGCCGGGGAGTCCAACGCGCCGCCTCGCCCGCCGCGCTATCGCGGCTGCTCGGCACTCGGCAGGCCGACATCAGATCCGTGCCCTGCCCCGGGGGACGCACTCACCCACCCCGACCCACCCACATGTATCGACGGAGTATTCGATGAAGAAGAAAGCCCTTCAGATTGCCGCGTGCGGCGCCGGTGCTGCTCTCCTCGGGATCGCCGGCCTGGCCTCCATCCCCGGGGGCACTGACACCGCCAGCCCTGACCTCAGCCTCCGGGCAGCGGAGGAGCCCAAGCCCTCCTGCGGTCCCCTGGACAGCCTCCCCGGCGGAGCATGCTCGACCGACCAGCTCGGCGACGGTTCCGCCGGTCAGCCCTCCCGCAATCCCAGCGACCGCACCCTGAAGACCGACATCCTCCCGGCCGACTGGACCCGCTCGTGACCAGCCCCGCCGATCCTGGAACAGCCTCCCGCGCGAGCCCACCGCGGCTGACCGTCAACAGCCTCGCAGACCCGGCGACCACAGCGGAGACTCTCCTGGCCGTCAACGCATACGAGGTCCTGCACGAACTCTCCGTCCTGCCGGTGAGCACCTGGCGCTACGCGTGGGAGCCCCCGGGCATTCGCCACCTCGGCCCCATGTCGCAGGACTTCAAAGCGGCCTTCGGCCTGGGCGAGGGCCATAGCGCTATCGACTGCGTCGACATCAACGGTGTCACCCTCCTCGCCGTGCAGGCCCTGCACCGCACCATCACCGCGCTCCAGGACGACGTCGCCGCCCTGCGCCAGGCAGCCCACCCGAGCTCTGACCGGGGGCACACAGCCGCCGGCCCCGAATCCTGAAACACAAGCGGAGAGGCAATTTCCCATGAGAGCAGCACGCCCCACGAACCGACCGAACCGGCTCCCCGCCACCACCATGGCGATGGCCGTCGTGGCCTCCCTGGCCACCGTTGGCCTCTCGGCCACCGCAGCTTCGGCGGAACCCGCCAAGTGCACGACCATCCGCGACCAGATGAACGCGCTGGGCAACAGCGGGGTCGTCGGCAACAGCACCCCCACGGCCATCGGCTACCTCGTGCTGTACGCCCAGTACAAGGCTGCGGGATGCAGCGAGGACCCCGGTGCCCCGCCGCGCGCGGACGTCCTGGCCCGCGACGAGTTCCGGATCAAGGTCCCGGACGCCAACAGCAGCGGCTGGTACATGCGGGTCAAGGACGGCAACCACCACCTCGAGGGCTGGAGCGACGCACACGCCGCAGGTCTCAGCTCCCACTTCAAGATCACCGCCATCGAGCCGGCCAAGCCCATGGTGTTCGGTGAGGGCGACGCCGCCGTGTTCCAGATCCAAGTATCCGACGGACCCGACCAGGGCAAGTGCCTGCGTCCGCTCCTCACCGGCAACCACGAAGT
This sequence comes from Streptomyces sp. NPDC051555, assembly GCF_044454405.1. Lineage (NCBI taxonomy): Bacteria > Bacillati > Actinomycetota > Actinomycetes > Kitasatosporales > Streptomycetaceae > Streptomyces > Streptomyces sp. NPDC051555. The sequence continues at coordinate 20,533 of NZ_JBITDP010000018.1, forward strand.
CGTCACCGGCCCCTGCTTCACCGAGAGCGGCGAAGCCTACAACGTCCCGTTCTGGTCGCTGGAAGACGCCGGCGGTGGCAAGAGCCGCATCCGCTACCGCGAAATCGGCTACACCCCCGACCAGACCAACAAGTACCACCTCATCCCCAACGGCGGCATGCTCAACGGCGTCATCGGATTCAACAGCGACAGCCACCCCAACGGAACAGCGGGCTACGCAGGCTGGGCAGACGTCCTCCCCAGCAACTCCCGCGCCTGGGAACTCGTCAAGTAGCACCCCGACCTGATCGAGACGCCACCGGACGCCACACAACCTTCGGCGTCCTGGCCACCTCGTCGGGTCCCCGGGGAGCCCTGCCCGGACACGGGCAGGGCTCCCCCACCTCCCCCGGCCGCGATGCCCAGGAACACCGCGCCGGGAGCCCAGGAACGTCCCGCGCCGTAGGCGCCTGATCCCACGGCCAACGCCATCGCGGCGGCCGCATCACGCCCCCGCTTCCCGCGGGGGAAGACGACCCTCGACAAAGGAGAAATCACGTGCAGCATCCGCCGAGCCCCGCACGGCACGTCGGGGCCGCCGGACGACGAGCCGTGCGCGCCGCCCCACCCGCGTTCGCCGTGGCCCTCGCGCTGGCCTGCGCCCCGCTCGCACACGCCGCCATGGGCACCGACACCCCGCACGGCAGCTCGCTGGACTGGAAGCCGTGTACGCAGGTCGCCGCGGAGTGGGACGCCAAGGACACAGCGACCGAGTGCGCGATGGTGGAGGTCCCCCTGGAGTACGGCTCCCCCGACGGCCGCCTCACCAGGGTCGCCATCTCCCGGATCAAGGCAAGCGACCCCGCCCAGCGCCAAGGTGTGCTGCTCATCAACCCCGGGGGACCAGGGGTCGAGGGCCTCACCGCGCCCAAGGACGTCCTGTCGGGCGAGATGCGCGCGCTGGGAGCGCACTTCGACCTCATCGGGTTCGACATCCGCGGCACCGGACACAGCGACAAGCCAGGATGCCCGCAGCTGGCCGCCGACACCATCCCCCGGCCCCCCGCCCACATCACGGGCAAGGAACGCAGCAAGCTCCTCGACGCCGCCTACGGCCAGGCCCTTGCCGAGTGCGCGGGCAAGGACCCCGCCTTCAGCCAGTCGATGACGACCCCCAACGCGGCCCGGGACATGGACCGGATCCGCGCGGCCCTCGGCGAGGAGAAGGTGAGCTACCTCGGAAACTCCTGGGGGACAGCTCTCGGCGCCTCTTACCGCAGCCAGTTCGACAGCCGGGTGCAGCGGATGGTGTTCGACTCCGTCCTTGCTTCCTGGCAGTCCGTCGATGAGAACGAGGCCCAGGTCGCCGCCACCCAGCGACGCTTTGAGAACTTCGCCGCGTGGATCGCCGAGCGCCACGACCGCCTGCACCTCGGCGACAGCGCCACCCAAGTGTCGAAGAAGCTCCTGAACCTGCGCACCGAGCTCGAAACCCACCCTCACGAAGGCGTGAGTGCCGAGGCCTTCAACACCTACCTCACCTCGCCCCGGGCCCACTGGGCAAGCAATGCCCACAAGCTGAGCGAGATCTCAGCGGGCCGCGCGCCCGAACCCACCCCTCGCCCCGCCCTCGCCCCCTCCCCGACCAACGGACCCGGCTCTGGCTTCGGCCAGCCGCTGCAGGACGGCGATCTCGAATTCGTCCTCAGGGCCTTCAACTGCAACGGCGCCACCGGACAACGGACCTTCGAAAACCACTGGCAGCAGTCCCTGACCCTGCAGCAGAAGTACCCCGTCGCCGGCTACACGAACGCCAACATCACGCAGTGTTCTGGATGGCCGTTCGCCGGCCAGCGCGAACAGCTCGCCAAGGGCACCAGCCCCCTTCAGCTCTTCGGCCACTCCACCGAAACCAACACGCCACTGCCCTGGGCCGAACAGATGAAGGACACCATCGGCGGCTCCCTCAGCATCATCAACGACGATGTCCACAGCTCACTCCCCCACCTCACCACCCCCGCACACGACGCCGTCGCCTTCCTCACCGGCCACAGCGAACCCTCCCACCGCACCTACGACGGCAGCCCCATCCCAGACCTGCACTAACGAAGCCACCCGTCCCGGCCCGTCGGGCTCACTCCCGTCGTCGGCGGGAGCAGCAGGTGGCAGCTCTGGATCACCGACGCAGGTGGTGCAGCGCCCACGGCCACGCCCTCACCGATGACCAGCACGAGGAACCCCACCGCAGCCGGCCCTCGGATCGGCGTGCCGCGGAGCGCGGGCCACCTCATCGCCGACCTCGCGCATCCGGCACTCCACGGCCGGCCGGCCCCTGCCTCCGAGTTACTGGTAGCGGTGGCCGGTCGGCTCAACGCGCCCGATCAGGCGCCCGGGGCCCGGGGCGGGCACCGCTGTATCCCGCGGCGCCGGCGCCGGGGGCAGCAGGGCGCCCGGCCACCCGGGGAGACTCGGCGGCCGCAGAGGAGAGCAGATCGCACTCACAGGCCCGGGGCGCTCAGCGCCGGCAGGTGGGAGCCTCGTCTCCGAGGTGGAGCAGCATCTTCTCGGTTCCCCTTGTACCTGTGGATACGTCGCAACACGGGAGTCGGCGTCGGCCTCTGCAGCCGCGGCCGGTACCTCGCCCGCCTTGGCCCTCGTGCTGCAGCGCCAAGCTCGCACGCATCGCACCCCGGGTCCGCCAGCCCTCCCGCAGCCCAACTCCCCAACGGAAGCCGCAGTGCCCGCTCCGCCGCCCCGCCCGGTGTCCGCACCACGCCCGGCCCGGTAGCGGCGCCTCCGGCACAGTCGAAGGCACCATCACCGCGATCACAGCGATCACCGCCCCCGCGTCCTCGAGGACGCGTGAGCTGGAAGCGGGCTGAACACCTGCGCAGCAGACTCGACTGCATGGGCGGAGCAGGGCGAGGCAAGCAGACCTGCCGCTGGTGCCCGGCCGCGGGCCAGCCCACGCATGCGGTCCCGCAAGCACCACAGGACGACGGTATGGCCCAGATGCCTCGCAGGGCCTGGTGCCCGACGCGCCCCAGGCCTCCCGCGCCCAGCCGGACATCGCGGCCGCGATGGGCCACCTCGACGTCCGCCCTACCGACGTCGCCCGATTCATCCTCGACGCGCACACCACCGGAACCGGGTTCGACCAGACGGTCGCCTCCGTCATCACCGCGGCAACCACCACCCACTCCAGCTCCAGCTCCAGGCGGTGTGTGCGGGACGCGCCGAGCAAGCAAGGACGCCTACGGCGGCACTTCACGCTGGCTCCGCCCACCCTGGACAGCTCAGTCTGTCCCTGCTGTCAGAACTTGGCGTATCGGTCTCGAACTCCAAAAGCCGGCGCGACAAGCTCACCGCCGACCAGCTCGCCGTCCGCGAGGCTCGGCGTGGCCTGTGCGTGACAGGCTGCTCCGCCCGTCGTGGCGGGGGCCCCTATGTCTTTGGTCAAGGTGGTCGGGTGGCACTCTACCTGTCATGAGCGATGAAGCGTGTGTGGAAGAGCAGGTCGGTGAGGGCATGCGTACGTGCGTCTTTTGCAATCACCCTGTCGTGATCGAATCGCTCGACGAATGGGACTGCCCCGTGGCTTTATTCACGGGTTGTGGTTCTGGCTCAGCTTCTGTGGTGCGGCCACGCTGAGTGAACGGTTCAGGTAGTGGGCGCCCAATCCCGGTGGCGAGAATGAACCGGCGGTCAGCCCGTTTCTGCGGCCGACCGCTTGCTGAGGAACTGCTCCGCTGCCTGCACTGCTTCGCTCTGGAGTTCCCCGAACGAAACTCCCCAGCTCTCCTCCCAGCCGTCCAGGTTGTGCGCGCAATGGACGAGAGGTTCCAGCTCTTCGGGGTAGCCGAGGTCGTAGGCGATGTCCGCCCAGATGAGGTGGGCGCCGGCGGCGGGATCCAGGGAGCCGTCGGCGATCTGACCGGCGATCCAGTAGGCCATCGCCCACTTCGCGGCCCGAGGGTCAGCGGGAGGGTGGAAGAGCAGCCCCAACTCCTCCAGCACTTGGTCGAAGAGTGCCGAGGCTTCAGGCTCTTCGCTCCGGAGGAGGCCGGCCAGCATGGCGAGGGAGGGACTCTCAATCCCGGCAATCAGCGCGTCCAGCCCTGCCTCGATGAGTCGGTCAGACCCGACGTGCCGACCGAAGGCCCTCTCGCGCGCGATGTGGTTGAGCTGTTTGAGAGCGTCGTCGCGGGTCATCACAGTCTTCTCGATCGGCATCTGGGACAAGGAGGCTCGCATACCCGCAGACGGTGCTGCCATCGAGTTCCTTCTGCATGGTTCGGTGATCACGACATGAGGACCCGTTTCCGTAGGAGGGCGAAGCCCGCGCGACCGAACATCTGGCGCTTGATCATCTTGATGCGATTGACATGGCCTTCGACGACGCCCGAGCTCCAGTGCAGGGTGAGGCCGGCGATGACGGCTTCGCGGTCGCGGTCGATGCCCGCGGCGAGGGTGTGGAGGCTGGGGAGGTGGTCCTGTCTGACGGCGTCGAGCCAGTCTGGCAGGCGCTCGCCCTGGCGCTCGGTGAGCATGGTGGCGAAGGATCGGACGTGTCTGGTGAGTGCGTCGATCTCGGGGCAGTTGGCCCGGACGCCTTTCAAGTGGAGTTGGTCGGTCTCGGAGAGGGTTTCGGGGTGCCGGAGGACCCATCCGGCGACGGTCCGGGGCGAGGGTGGGCGGGCTGTCACCGGTCGTGGGGAGGTGCGCTTCTGGCGGATGTAGGCGCGAACGCGCTGGTAGCTGCCCTGATACCCGAGTGGCACGATCTCCTCCCATAGCTTCCAGGCGTTGGTGCAGCCCGCATGCCAGCGGTCGTCCAGGTAGGGCTTGTACTCGTCGAGGACCGAGGTCCGGCCCTGCCACTGACCGGTGAAGAGGTCTTCCGGTTTGGAGGCGTCCGCGTACCGTTTGACGGTTCGGCTGGTCATGCCGAGCTGCCGCTGGATCGCACGCCGGCTGTGTCCTGCCTCGACCAGGGCGTGGATCGTGGCATGCATGGTCCGTGTCCGGTCGGCGAACCGGTGGCCGGTCGGCCATGGCGAGCCGGACGACTCCTCCGCCGGGTCGGGCTCCGTTTCGGTCGGTTCAGGCGTCTCGGAGACGAGGACACCCAGACATCGGCGGTGCTGGGCGATGCTCCGCTCGGCGGCCTCACTGAGGTTGTGCCAGAGGTGCCAGCGGTCCGCGACCTGTACGGCCTGCGGGGCGCCGACGGTGGCGCCCTCGGCGAAGAACGGGGCGCGGTCGCGGCAGACGACCTCGATGCCGGGCCGTTGGGACAGCCACGCGGCTAGGCTCGATGACTCCCGGTTAGGCAGCAGATCGATCGGCCGACGGGTTTCGACGTCCACGAGGACGGTTCCGTAGTGGCGGCCCTTGCGAGTGGCGTACTCGTCGACGCCGACCACTCGGGGAGTGGGCACCTCGGGCTCGGGAAGTGCGTCGACCAGCCGCAGAACGGTGCTGCGGCTGACCGGCACCCCGACGACTCTAGCCAAGCGGGCGCCGGCCCGGCCCGCGAGAGCCAGACCGATCGCGGCCAGGGTCGAGCGCAGCCGCTCGGTCCGCTGGCCGTTCCTTCGGGTCAGGCCGGGTATCTGCTCAACGAACGTGCGGCGCCGACACTCGGCGTTCCCGCAAATGAATCGGCGAACCCGCAACTGGAGCACGACGCTGCGTCCCGCACTCGGAACATCAGCGGGAAACCGCAGGTAGGAACCGTGCACCTGGACGGACCATAACCCGCACACCGGACACGAAGCGCCCGCGGCGGTGCACCGCACATCAACACGCACTATCGCGATGTTCACGTCGACCGATAGCACCGCGACATTGGCGATCGACGGGAACAGCAACTCCTCCAGCCGGAGCAAGATCTCATTCACAGCCCCGAACTGTCGGCCCAGTCACTCTTACCACTGTTCGCTTTGAGGCAACTTCCCAGGCCCGTGCCCGGAGTTCAGCGGTCACTCACTGTGAACAGATCACACAACCTGAGCCAGAACCGCTGAACATGAACAAAGCCAATCTGGGCGAAGATCCGTCCCCCGCTGGTGTGGACCGCGGCGGTCACAGAGCGCCAGGACTCGACCTGCTCGTCGGTGTGCAGTCCGGGGGTGCCCGGGTTCGACTGCCCGATCAGGCTCGGTTGCACCCCTTCGCTCACGATCAGCCCGGCGCTGGCCCGCTGGGCGTAGTAGGCCGCCATCGACGGGGTCGCAAGACCGCCATCGGCGGCCCGGACCCGGGTCATCGGTGCCATCACCATGCGGTTGGGCAGCGTGAGGCCGCCCAGTTCGTAGCTGCTGAAGAGACTCATCATCAGGACTCCTTCGTAGCTGTTGCTGTGTCCGCACTTTCGGCGCAACGGCTACGCTAGAACCTCACACCGATGTCAGGGGCAAGGGCTTGTGACGCGGGATTCGGTCGGGAGGCTGTATGCGGATCGGGGAACTCGCGTCACGCGCCGGAGTCAGCGTCCGGTCGGTGCGCTACTACGAGGAGCAGGGGCTGCTCACCAGCACCCGCAGTCCCAGCGGGCAGCGGCACTACACGGAAGGCGAGGTCGAGCGGATCGCGTTCATCCAGCGGATGTACACCGCCGGCCTGTCCAGCCGCACCATCACCGAGGTGATGCCCTGCGTCGAAACGCCCAGCGAGGAGGCTTCCGATGCCGCGCTGGAGCGGATGGCGCTGGAGCGCGAACGTCTCTCCGCCCACATCGCCGAGCTGCTGCGGACCAGGGACAGCCTCGACGCGCTGATGACCACCGCCCGGGCACACCGAGACCAGATGACGGCCCCAAGTACGGGCGGCGGCTCGGATCCGGCCCCGCAGCCGTCCTGCCGACCGCAGCCTGGCTCCTCCGGCAACGGACGCTCCGGTCGGCAGACACTCCGGGCTGCGGTGGCGTCGGGATCACGACGTGCCGGATGAGTGGGCGTGCCGCAGGTGCGGGGCCGGCGGCAGTTGTGCGGACGCTTGCTCGGAGGGGGTGGAGCGGGATGCCTCGATCACATAGGCGGTGAAGCGGCGGGAGGCCGCGAGCCGGGCAGGGCGCGGCGCGTGGTGAAGGCACTGGTGGGCCATGAGCATGAGGATCAGGTCGTCGACGACGAACCCGGGGCGCAGCCGGCCTGACTCCTGGGCGCGGCAGGCCAGTTCGGTGATCGCTCGCACGGTCTGCTCGCGAGCGGTGGCGAAGTCCGCAGCGTCGGGGAAGGCCTGCATGAAGGGCACGATGGGCGTCGGCAAGCCCCTGGAGCACCAAGAGGCGCGCCGGATGCTCGCCGAAGGCGTCGAACCATGTCCTTACTGTGGCCCCGACAACCTGCTCGGCATGCCCGGCTGAACCCCCGGCGAACGAACCGGCTCCGGCCGGCTGGCGGGGGCCGGCTACCGCTCGCGCGCCGCGTGCGCGGCCGGGTGGTGATGTAGGTGGTGATGCGGACCGGGTCGTCGTGCAGGAGCTGCGCGAGTGCGGCGGCTGCCCACATGCCGAAGGTGAGCGCCATCTCGCGGGCGTCCTCGACCTGATGGTCGTCGCGGACGTACAGCAGGTACGGGGCGCCGATCCGGGCCAGCCGCACACCGCCCCCGCCGCGCACGGTCGGGCCTTCGCCGACGATGTGCCCGAGGATGTCCACCGCGGTCGGCCCGGCCGGGTGGGCGTGCTGCTGGGCGCGGGCGACGTCGTCGCCGAACTCGGCCAGCCAGCGCTGGACCGTTGCCCGGTCGCCGAGCTGTTGGTAGCGGTGGGCGGTCAGCTCGACGGCGAGGTGCTCCACCAGCAGCAGGGAGCCCTCGCGCAGCGACCCCGCGTCGTGCCAGTGCTCCAGCGCGGCCGTCAGGGCCCGGTACATCCCCCAGTTCGGCGCCGGATGGGCGCCGCCCGCGCGGGCTGCCTCGTCCAGCGCCACCGCCTCCAGCAGCTCGAAGGCCACCGCGGCCGGCTCCCGCCCGGTACTCGTCTTCGACATCGCACTCCCCCTTTGTGACGTCAGGTTTTCTCCACCACGCGCTGCCGTGCGTTCACGAGCGCGGGTAGCCTTGCCCAGGCGGCGGATACTCCCGGCCCGGCCCGGGAGTTCCACCACTCCGTACAACACGATCCGCTCAAACTCCGACCACTCCCCCACCGTCCCGTCGTCGGCGGCTTCGTCGATCGCCTTCAGCAGCCGCAGCGAACGCTCCTGGTCCGCCTTGGCCCGTGCCGAGGGCGGCGGCACCAACGCGGGGACGTCCGGCGCCGGTTCGGCGGTCTGCGGCAGGTGCAAGGCGCCCAAGCGCCACGCACCGCCCAGCACCACAACCCCGGCCAGCAGGGTCAAGGCCATACCCGCGACCTCGTACCCGGACCACTGCGCCCACCACCCGGCCGCGGCCAGCACGAGCCCCGCCAACGCGCTGCCACCGGCCCGGCGCTGCCTCCCCGTCCTCACCATCCCTCTCCCCCCTCCTCACAGTTCTTCCCCGGCCAGGCGCCGGTGGCCGTGCCCGCCTCGCGTGCGGCGTGCCTCTGGACTTCCTCCGAGGGCGCCACCAGCGGCTCCGCCACAGGTGGGGCGGGCTCCGGCCGCCACACGGCGCCCCGGTACAACGTGGCCACACCTACCGTGCCGGACAGGACCGACAGGACGAAGTCCGCCTGCACCAGACCGAAGTGGCCCGTCCTCCAGGCGGCCGCGAACAGCGCGCCGGTCAGCAGCAGACCCTCGAACCCGATCCGGTCCCGGCCCGGCAGCGCCCCCCAGCAGCCCGCACCCGGTCCGCGCCCGCCCGGAAGCCCCACCGCCCGGGTGCGGGAGTTACCGCCGTCACCGCCGCGCCCCTGGCCGGTGCGGCCTGCTGCCGGTGGGCGGGAACGGCGGCTTCCGTCGGGGCCTGCTGCCCGGGGGCCGCGGCGGCGAGCGTGGTCGTGGAGCGGGCGCGAGCCGCCCCCGGGGAGACCCGGGTGCGGGACGCGGGCGCGGCCGGCGCCGAGGGCGGGGTCGTCAGGGAGTGCAGGGTCGCGTCCACGAGACGGCCGACCGCGGTGGAGGACGGGCTGTCCTTCCAGGAGGTGTCGGCCTGGAGGCGGGCCGCGTTCGCGGACGCGGGGCAGGGACAGGTCGTAGGCGAGCGTGGATCCGGCGAACCAGACGGGCCGGCTGCCGCCGTCGGCCCGGTCGCCGGGCAGCGCGACCGAGTACCCCACGAGCGCGCCGTCGTCGTCGCGTCGTTCACACACGCGGAATCCGGCGTCACGGAGCCGGTCGAGGAAATCGGTGTCGCCGTGGGCGAGCGCGGCCGCAGTGCGGACGGTGCGCTGCAGGGACTCCCGGGCGGGTCTCCGCCAGGCCGCGGCGGGCGGCTTTCTCGGCCTCGCCGGTGACGGGGCGGCGGCGCGCAGTCCGGTCGAGCGGGGACATCGGGGTGAGGCCCCAGCGGGCTTCGAAGGTGCGGGCGGCGGTGTGCATATTGAGGATGTCCCCCGCGCACGCGGGGGTGCCGGCCGTCCTGACGGGCCAGGGTCGCCGCGATGTGGATGTGGTCGTCCGCGTGCCGCACCGCGATCCACCGGCAGGCCTGTTCGTCGCCGTGCTCCGCGATGCCCGCGGCGTGCACCATCGCGGCCGCGGAGGATGTCAACTGGGTTGTGTGTGATCGGTGTGATGCTCCATTGGTTCTGGTTCCTGTCGTGGTTACTGTCTGTTGATGTGGGTTAGAGGGGGAGTCGGTCGCCGAACCGGATTTTGAACTGCTTCATGGCGCGGGTCCAGCCGAGGGTTCCGGTGCCGCGGACGCGGCCGGTAGGGGGCGAGGTCACCGCGGCGACCGTCACCAACACTGACCGATACGGGACCGCGACCGCGCAGGCATGGGACCGGCTGCACCCCCGGCTGACCCGACGGGCGGCCTGGCTGGACCACGAGGGACCGTTGCCCATCATCAAGGGCACCGTAATCCGGCTGGCAGTCGAAAAACTGCCCAGCGGCGGGGTGAACAAGCCCGTCTGGCTGTGGTGGTCAGGCACCGGCGCAGGCCCCGCCGACGTCGACCGGTGCTGGCAAGCGTTCCTCCGCCGCTTCGATGTGGAACACACCTTTCGCCTGCTCAAGCAGACGCTCGGCTGGACCCGGCCCAAGCTGCGGGACTCGGCGGCGGCAGACCGCTGGACCTGGCTCGTCTTGGCCGCGCACGCTCAGCTCCGCCTCGCCCGCCCGCTCGCACGCGACCTCCGACGTGCCTGGGAACGACCCGCGGAACCGAACAGACTCACCCCGCCCGGGTCCGCCGCGGGTTCGGGAACCTGCACGCGAAGACGGGCACGCCAGCCGGTGCACCAAAACCCACTCGCCCCGGCCCCGGACGCCCGGTCGGCTCGAAGAACCGACAACCCGCCACCCGCTACGCCGTTGGACGCGTCCTCGCCACCGGCGAGCCCTACGCCCGCCCCGCTCACCACAAGAAGGGCACCAGACCGCGCCGAGGCAGCAGCCCTGCCCCCGTTCGTCGCCACGATCCCGACGATGTTGGATAGCGGCATGGTGAGATGCAAGAGCGCGAAGAAGAAGCGCCCCACCTGGGGCATTCCGAAGGGGATCGTCCTGCTGGCGACACCGGAAGGCTGGCGCTTCATGATCCAACCCGTGGAAGGCGGCATGCTCTGCGGGCGCCTGGACATTCCGATCGACACCGCCCCGCAGGACGCGCGAGCCGCTGCGGCAGTCATGGTCATGGAACTCGCGCGCGACGTCCACGACACCGCCGTCGAGGTGACCTGGGATCCGCCCCCGGAGCCCTGGTCATGGATTGCCCAAGTAACCCTCGCTACGCCGATCGAACCTGCCCCGACGGGCAGCGGAGGTTAAACGGCAAGCTCAGTCAAGGCAGCACCTGAACAACCACGCCACCACCAACGAACCCAACGACCCACCACAAGAAAAGAAACCCCCACCAACGAAACAACCGGCTCATCCACACCACATCTTCGACAGCCACTGCGCCTCATCGCAGACCAGGACGTGGGCCACCGGCTGGAACTCATCGACGGCCGCCACCTCAAGGTATTCCTCCTCGAAAACCTCGACATCGACGCTCTCATCGCGCTCCCCAAGCTCCCACCCGGCTGGGCAACACGAGACCTCGCCCAACCACGCATACCGGCCCAATGCCTACGACTCGGCACGAGCTCCACCCCAGACTCGGCGGCACTCTTCAGCGACGAATCAGCGCCGACCCCTCAGAACAGGAACCGCATCATCACCACAAACCTGCACATCAAAGCACCCAAAACCTACTGAAAAAGAAACACCAAACCACTGAAGAACCAACGCCGAATAGCAACCTAACCGCATCAAGCTGTCCCCACGAACCACACACGCCAGCCTGACCAGCACAGACCAAGCACCGCCACATCAGGACAGCATCTGCGGCCTCATGGACAACCAAGCGCCGCGTAGCACGGTGGCGAAGGCGAAGAAACTGTCTCGGCGTGCCACAAGATCAAATGGTGTGCGTGGCTATGGGTGAGCTGATAGTGATCAGGCACGGCCAGACCAAGTGGAGCCTGTCGGGCCAGCACGCTGGACGGACCGACGTGGCTCTGACCGAAGCGGGCGAGGCTGCGGCCAGTGCTCTTGCTCCGAGGCTGGCCCACCGCCGTCTGGTTGCCGTGTTCAGTAGCCCGCTGAGCCGCGCCATGCGGACGGCCGAGCTTGCCGGCTTGACCGGCGCCAAGCCCGATACCGACCTGTTGGAGTGGGACTACGGCGGCTACGAAGGCCTGACCGCCGAGCAGATCCGCGAGGCGAGGTCAGGCTGGGACCTGTGGCGCGACGGCGTCGTTCCCGGTGACGCCGACCACCCCGGCGAGGAGCTCGCGCAGGTGGCCGCACGCACGGACGCGGTGCTGGACCGCATCCGACCACTGCTGAGCGAGGGCGATGTCGCTGTGGTTGCGCACGGACACCTGGCGCGCGTGCTCACCGTTCGCTGGCTCGGCCTCGACGCGTCCGCGAGCCGACTGCTCGGCCACCCGCATCCGGGCACTCTCAGCTTCCTGGCCACGAAGACGGGCAACCCGTCATCTCTGCTTGGAACGTCCCGTAGGGCAAGGCCGCCGCCTCACATCTGACGTGAGGGGCGCGGGAAGCAGATTCCGACTCCACCTGGCCGTGTCGGGGAGGGCGGAGCGGAGGGTGCATGATCGCTTGGCCGGTGAGTTCTTGCCTACTGGCAATCCCGAACCGGGTCACCGGGGATCAGGGCCGCTACGCCATCAAGGATGCGTTCCAGGCCGAAGTCCAACGGATTCCCGCCTTGCGGGGCGAAGCCGCCTGCCGCGACCACCGCCGCCAGGGCGGGAAAGCGCTCTTTGTCCCGCTCCATGACCTTGGCCGTCAGGTGGGCCCACTCCTCGTTCGCCGCCTCGTCATCATCGACGTACTGATGGGCGACATTGCGAACATGGCCGACGAGCAGCAGGAACGTGTCGTGTTGCTGGGCGGCCGACAGCCCCGTCGCGGCCAGCGCGGCCAAGGCTGCGTCCAGCCAGCCGAGTTGATGAGGACCCATGATCTGGCGGCGCATGCCGGTCGCTGCCAGGATCCACGGGTGGCGGTGGTACGTCGCCAGGCACTGCCGGGCCCACTCGGTCAGCTGCGGGCGCCAGCCGCCGGGGAGGCCGGCGACCGGGGTCGGGGGGCCGATCGCAAGGTCGACCATCAGGTCGAGGAGCTCCGTCTTACCGGGAACGTACCGGTAGAGCGCCATCGCGGTGACGTCGAATTCCTTGGCCACCCGCGCGAGCGAGACCGCCCTCAGGCCCTCCGCGTCGGCGATCTCGATGGCCGCCTCTGCGATCTGGCCCGCGGTGAGGGACGGCTTCGGGCCCCGGCTCGGCGGCTCCTGCTCGCCCCACAGCAGCGCGAAGCTCTCCTTCACGCCGGCCTGCTTCCCGACCTTCTTCATGGCCACCTTCGCCTCCTCTGCCTCTGCTGCAACCCGTTGACACCTCACCCTACTGTTTATATCGTATAGCCAACCGCTTACGTCATATACAGTTTCGCTTCAGGGAGTCATCGTGATCGCCACCATCGCCGCCACGTCCGCAGCTGTCCTCCTTGCCGCACCCGCGGTCGGCGCCCTTGGCCACCGCGCCATCAAGCGTTCCCGTAACGCCTCACTGATGGAGATCGACACTCCGAACGGCATCGACGAGCAGGGCTTCGTCAGCATCGGCGGCATCGACCAGTGGATTTCGGTCCGTGGCGAGGATCTGGCCAACCCGGTGGTTCTGGAACTGCACGGCGGCCCTGGAGCCTCGACCGCGATCTTCGGACCACGCACGAGATCCTGGGAGAAGCACTTCACGATCGTCCGCTGGGACATGCGCGGCGCCCTCAAGACCCTCGGCCGCAGCGGTCCGGAAGGCCAGGGGGAAATGACCTTCGACCGGATCCACGCGGACGCGATCGAGGTCACCGACCACATACGCGTGCGCCTGGGCGCCGAAAAGATCGTCCTGCTCGGCCAGTCCTACGGAAGCGCCTTCGGCCTGCGGCTCGCCCGAGAGTTCCCCGAACGCTACTCCGCATACATCGGCACCGACCAGAACATCCACGACGCCGGCCGTGACGACTCCGTGCACCAGGCCCTGCTCACCCGGCTGCGTACGACCGGAAAGCGCAAGGAACTGGCGGCAGTCGAGGCGCTCGACCCCGACGAACGGCAGTGGACCGCCCGCCAGCGCGCCATGCACGCCAAGCTGGTGGCCACCAGCGACCCGCTGACGCTGGACACGATGAAGAAGGTTGTCATGGGGTCCCTGTGGTTCTCGCCGCTGCACTCGCTGCGCGAGCTGGGGCGCTTCGTCAAGGGCATGACCATCTCGGAGCAGATCACTGAGGCCACCACCGGGTTCGACGACTGGGCCGAGGGCACGAAGTTCGAGCTTCCCCTCTTCATCTTCCAGGGAGACAAGGACGTCCTCACGCCGCCGGAGCTCGCCCGCCGCTTCTTTGACGACGTCCAGGCACCGGTCAAGGACTTCGCGCTGATCGAGGACTGCAGCCATTTCGCGGCGTTCCGACGGCCAGAGCGGTTCCTGGAACTCCTACTGACTCGTGTGCGGCCCGTGGTCGCCGGAGAGCCGGCAGGTACAGCAGGCATCTGACCTGTGCGTGGCCGGCAGATGTCTCGCCGTCCGGCTGGATACCCCCAGTGGAGTCAGAACCGGCCCACCACTGGAGTCGGTTGTCACTGACGCAGCCAGTCTTCACCGACCACGCACCACAGCTTCAGCCAGGGTCGGGAGAGCCTGGATTCCGGCCCTGATCCGGTCACCGGGCGAGTTCGGTTTGGCGAAGACTGCGGAACACCTCCGGGGTCGTCCATCCGCGCAGAGTGGCGTGAATCGTCGAGCGGAAGGCGGCCTCGGCCGTGGGGGCGTCGAGGGCCCCGGCGAGTTCGAGAGTCACGAGCCCGTGCAGGGCAGCCCAGATCGACAGGGCGATCGACGTTGCTTCGCCGGCGAGGACGGACGCCGTCAAGGCGCGATCGATCGCCGCGAGGAGCGGGCGGATCGGGTCACTGGCACCGGCCTCTCCCGACGGGTCGAAGGACTGCACACCACCGAACAGCACCGTGTAGAGATGGCTGTGGCCACGCCCCCAACGACGGTAGGCGACGGCCAGTGCGTAGAGGTCGGCGAGAGAGTCCGCGGAGGTCCGCACCGCCGACAGGTCCTGGAACAAGCCGGCGACGGCTCTGTCGCGCACCGCACGGATCAGCCCGTCCTTACCGCCGAACAAGGAGTACACCGCCGTCGTCGACGCCTCGGCGGCAGTGGCCACGGCGCGGACCGTGACGGACTCCCGCGGACGGGTGGCGAGCATCTCGGTCGCGCACTCCACAAGCCGCTCTTTGACGGCCTCGTCGTTTGTTCTGGGCCTACCCACGGTCAGCAGCCTACCTCCTCTGATAACGTCGTTTTGAAACAGCGTTCTGAAACTGTCGGAGGTCCGCCGTGCCCACGTCCGCCATACGTCTCGTCCGCTTCACCGGACGCCTGCTGTTGGCCCTGGCCGCCGTTGCGGCGCTGGTCGTCGTCTTCCTCGCACTGATCGCACTCACGGACGGGGCGGGTTCGGGGCTCGCGGCGTGGTTGACGACCCTCGGTACCGGGACCGTCCTCGCGCTGTGGCGGGGGCGGCACCGCACCCGGCCGGCGCGGCTCGTGCCGTTCCTGCCGGTGGTCGTCGCGGCGGCGTTGACGGCGGCGGTCTGCATCCCGACCGCACCGACGGCCCGGCGGTATCCGCCCGCGCTGCCGTTCGTGTCCACTCAGCACTGGAGCCTGGCCACGGGCAGCCGGGTCGCGGTGTATCACTACCCGCCCGCGAACCCCGGCCCCCGGCATCCCGTCCCGTTCGTGTACCTCCACGGAGGACCCATCCGCGGCATCTCGGCGCAAGACCACACCTTTCTGCAACTCCTGGCACGCCACGGCTACGACGTTTACGCCTACGAACAGGCCGGCGGCGGACGAAGCGACCTGCTCCCCATGGACCAGTACACGATCTCCAGGGCGGTCCGTGACCTCGGCGCCTTCGTCGACCGCCTGGACAAGGGCGAGGTCGACATCCTCGGATTCTCCGGGGGCGGAGTCGTGCTCACCCGAGCCCTGGCCGACCCAGGCGTCGCCGCACGCCTGCACCGGGCGATCATCGCCGAGCCCGGGCCCATGGACGGCCCCACCGCACACATCACCGGGCACAAGGGCCGAGCATCCGCACAAGGCCTCGCCCCGAACCCGACCGGACCGCGATCGACGGATGTCCCCCGGTACGCCGTGGCATTCGGCCTCATGCGACTCGGGCTCCTCAGCCCCGGCACCGGACTGATCGGACAGGCCGAAGGCGCCAACGCCTTCACCGCCGCAGACCTCGGCAGCGACACCGCATCCGCCTACTGCGCGGGCGACGCGCACCGCATCCCCAGCGAGGACACCGAACAGAGCTTCTCCTTCAGCCCCGCCGCCAGCCTCCGCGTCCAGCAGACAGTCAAGGACTCGCCCTCCGTCGCACCGCTACTGAGCCAGTCCCGGACCCCCGCGATGCTGATGATCTCCGAATGCTCCTCCCAGGTCCGTCAATGGGCGACCGCCGTCCTCGCCAATGACCCCGCCATCCAGCGCACGCAGCACATGCCCGGAGTCGGACACCACATGTGGAACGGCCTCGACGACAACAACGACCGAGCCGCCGCCGTCATCACTGCGTTCCTTCAGGACAAGCCGGCACCCCTGCCGAACTACCCGACCCGCGACGAGATCCCTACCTTCATGCGCGACCACAAATGAAGACGTCGCAGCCCGGCACCGGCGTATGCGACCTCTCGCCTTCGTGGAGGTGGGCTACCTGCGCGTCTCTCACCCGACGACAGTGGACAGGCCCCGTTCTCTCACTTCCGTGACAGTGAGAACCAACATCAAAAGGCCCCGCTGATCTGCACCTGGGTCCCTTTGCCGGCCGCTACGGCTGACGGCGGGCCCGTACCGGGCCGTTCGGATGACCGGTCCGTCACTCCTGGGGGTGAAACACGGCGGTCCAGTGGGCGCAGCCCCGGCCCGCCGCGGCCCCGTCCCGACCCGGTGTTCCAGAAAGCTGGGGCACCCAAGGAACCGACGGACGGAAGTGGTTCGCGCATGCCCCAGCACTCCCCACGGCGCCGGGCCGGGCGCGCCGGAGCCGCCAGCGCAGCCGCCCTGGCGCTCGTACTCGGCCTGCCCACGGCGGCCGCGGCCGCTCCCGGCGATCTGGACCCCGCCTTCAGCGGCGACGGCAAGGTCGTCACGGACGTGACCAGCTACGAGAACGTCTCGGGCATGGCCGTCCAGCCCGACGGCAAGATCATCACGGTGGGCGACGGCTACTTCGACGAGACCAGCGGCGACTTCGTACTGGTGCGCCATAACGCCGACGGCAGCCTGGACACGACCTTCGGCGGCGACGGCATCGTCAACACCGACTTCGACTTCAACAACGACGAGGCCAGGGCCCTGGCCCTGCAACCCGACGGCAAGATCATCGCGGTCGGCGGGTCCACCTCGATCGCCGGCTACGGCGACTGGGTGGCCGCCCGCTACAACCCCGACGGCAGCCTCGACACGACCTTCGGCACCGGCGGCAGGGCGGTCACCGACATCGACCCGGACGCGATCGAGACCGCCATGACCGTGGCCGTGCAGCCCGACGGCCGCATCGTGGCGGCCGGCCAGAGCTTCGCGAGCTGGGTTGTGGTCCGCTGGAACGCCAACGGCTCCCTGGATCCGGCCTTCGACGGCGACGGCAAGGCCGTCACCACCTTCCCGGGCGGAACCTTCGCCTCGGCCGCCGACCTGGCCCTCCAGCCCGACGGCCGGGTCGTCGTCGCCGGGGCCGGCCCCGGCGGCGTCACGCTCGCCCGCTACAACACCGACGGCAGCCTCGACCCCACCTTCGACGGCGACGGCCGGGCGACCCCCGGCTTCGGAGCCAGGGCCCGGGGCGTGGCCCTGCAGTCCGACGGCCGGATCGTCGTCGCGACCGGCGATGACAACGTCTTCGGGCTGGCGCGATTCACCGCCGGAGGCGCCCTGGACCCGACGTTCGGCAGCGCCGGCCGGGTCACCACCACCTTCGGACCGGACATCGCCGACGCCTCGGACGTCGCCCTACAGTCCGACGGCCGGATCGTTGTCGCGGGCCGATACGCGGGCGACTGGGCGCTGGCCCGGTACAACACCAACGGCGCCGCGGACACCTCCTTCGACGGCGACGGCCGACTGACGACCGACTTCGGCGGCCCGTCCGAGCAGGCCTCCCAAGTGGCCCTGCAACCCGACGGGAAGATCGTCGCCGGCGGGGTCATCGGCCAGGCCAACAGCCTCGCCGCCGACCGCGGCGTGGCCCGCTACCTCGGCGGTGGCGGCACCACGCCCCCGCCGCAGTCGGCGGACCTGTCCGTCACCAAGTCCGGTACGGCAACGGTGAGCATCGGCGACCAGGCGACGTACACGGTCCGGGTGACCAACGCCGCCTCCTCCACGACGACCGCGACGGGCGTCTCCCTGACCGACTCCCTCTCCGGAGCCGGCGGCACCCTGATCTCGGCCGTGCCCTCCCAGGGCACCTGCACCACCACCGCGACGGGCGCGACCTGCGCCCTGGGCAACCTGGCCCCCGGCGCGAGCGCCACGGTCACCGTGACCGCCGAACCGCGCACGACCGGCACCCTCCGGGACACCGCGTCCGTGACCGGCTCCCCGCAGGACCCGAACACCGGCGACAACAGCGCCACCGCCACCACCTCGGTCAACAACGCCCGGGGCTGCACGATCGTCGGCACGTCCGGCACCGACACCCTCACCGGTGGCTACGGCAACGACGTCATCTGCGCACTCTCCGGCAACGACACCGTGCGTGCGGGGTTCGGCAACGACACTGTCTACGGCGGCCCGGGCAACGACAACCTCGACGGCGGCTTCGGTGACGACACCATGAACGGCGACCGCGGCAACGACGTCCTCACGGGCTACTACGGCAACGACCGCCTGACCACCACCGACGGCGTGAGCGCCAACGACACCGCCAACGGCGGCTCCGGCTTCGACACCTGCACCACCGATACCGGCGACACCCGCATCAGCTGCCCCTGACGGATAGCCAACCGCGCACCCCCACCAGCGCCGGCCGGGCGAAACCCTGGCCGGCGCCGGGGCGCAGCCCCGCCGGGCAGATGCGACTCCTTCACGAGGTGCGCCGGGCGGACATCGAGCAGCGGCGTCGCCCCCGCCGTGGCCACCAGGAAGTCGGGGATGTGTTCCCGGCGAACCCCTGCGTCGAAGGTCAGGGATCCGCAACCGGCGCGTGAACGAACGCACCGGCAAAGAGGTCGAGCTCGACGACATCGTCAAGGGCTTCGACACCGGCGAGGAGTACGTCCTGGTCGAACCGGCCGAGCTGGACGAGATCGCCCCCGGCCGCTCCCAGGCCCTGGAGATCACCAGCTTCGTCGACCCCGACGACGTCGAACCGATCTTCTTCGACAAGACCTACTACCTCGGCCCCCGCGGCACGCAGTACGCAGTACGCAGTACGCAGTACGCAGTACGCAGTACGCAGTACGGCAAGGTGTACGCCCCTCTACACAAGGCGCTCTCCAAGGCGAACCGGGCCGGCGTCGCCACCTTCGTGATGCGCGGCCGCGAGTACCTCGTCACCCTCAAAGCCGACGACACCCTCGGGATCCTGACCCTCCACACACTCCACTGGGCCGACGAGATCCGCGACCCCCACAAGGAACTCCCCGACCTGCCCGCCACCACGAAGGTCTCCGAGAAGGAGATGAAGATGGCCGAGCAGCTGATCAACGCGCTCGCCGCACAATGGGACCCCGAGGCCTACCGAGACACTTTCCAGGAGAAGGTCACCGCCCTCATCGACGCGAAGAAGGCCGGCGAGATGGTGGAGAAAGCCGAGCCCGCGGCCAAGGCAACCGGCACCATCGACCTCATGGAAGCCCTGCGCGCCAGCATCGAACGAGCCCGCAGCCCCAAAAACACCGGCACACAGGCCACCACCGCGGCCGGCCAGCCGGAGAAGAAGGCCGCGCCCGCGAAGAAGCGCATCACCTCCAAGGACCGCACCCTGCAATCGCTGACCTTGTCGTTTATGGTCCGGCGTCGAACGAGGGTCGAACTTGTTCGGTGTTTTCCCAGTTCACCAGCGGTGTGAGGCGCCGCGGGCCGATCCTGTGCTGAGCGACAGCGCAGTACGGAGGCCGGGATCGTGGGACTGGTCGAGCACGAGGTTCAACGAGACGCATTGACGGTGCTGGCGGAGTTCCGCTCGGAGTTGTACGCGTGCATGACCGCGCGGGGCGATGCCCTGTTTGAGCTGTGCGACGCGTTGCTGTGTACCGACGGTCCGGTCCGCACCCTGGTGGACCTGGCGCTCGCTCCTGAGCATCGGCGTGGGCACGGGGCCCTGTACTCCGGGATCAACCGCGGTCGGATCGACGTCGGACGGCTGCGGCGGGCACTGGCCAGTGTCCCGCTTCCCCGGGCCGGTGACGGGCGGCTGGTACTGGCGGTGGACGTCTCGCCGTGGTTGCGGCCGGACGCCGACACCTCCTCGGACCGCTCCTTCTGCCATACCTTCGGCCGGGGCTTGGGCAAGCATCAAATGGTGCCCGGCTGGCCGTACTCGATCGTCGCCGCGCTGGAGAAGGGCCGGACTTCGTGGACCGCTCTTCTAGACGCCATCCGGCTGGAGCCCGGCGCCGACCTGGCCGCCGTCACCGCCGAGCAAGTCCGCGACGTCGTCCTACGTCTCCTGGCCGCCGGCCAGTGGCGGGACGGGGATCCAGAGGTCTTGGTCGTGCTGGATGCGGGCTACGACGCGCCCCGCATCGCCCACATCCTGGCCGACCTGCCCGTCGAGGTTCTCGGCCGACTGCGCTCGGACCGGGTGATGCGCAAGCCGGTCCCGGTGCCGTGGATCTGCCCGCCGCAGGGCGGACGCCCGCCCAAGCACGGAGGCGAGTTCGTCTTCGGACGGCCTGAGACCTGGGGCGAGGTCACCGCCGTGACCGTCACCAACACCGACCGGTACGGGGCGGCGACCGCACAGGCCTGGGACAGGCTCCACCCCCGGCTGACCCGGCGAGCGGCATGGCTCGACCACGAGGGGCCGTTGCCGGTCATCGAGGGCACCGTGATCCGCCTGTCGGTCGAGAAGCTGCCCAGCGGCGGGGTGAACAAGCCCGTCTGGCTGTGGTGGTCTGGCACCGGCGCCACCACGCAGGACGTCGACCGGTGCTGGCAGTCCTTCCTGAGGCGCTTCGACGTCGAGCACACCTTCCGGCTCCTCAAGCAGACCCTCGGCTGGACCCGGCCCAAGCTCCGGGACTCGCAAGCCGCCCACCGCTGGACCTGGCTCGTCCTTGCCGCACACGCTCAACTCCGCCTCGCCCGCCCCCTCGCGCGTGATCTGCGCCGTCCGTGGGAGAGGCCGGCGGAACCGAACAGACTCACCCCTGCCCGGGTCCGGCGCGGGTTCAGGAACCTGCGCGCGAAGACCGGCAATCCAGCCGGTGCACCAAAACCCACCCGCCCCGGCCCTGGCCGCCCGCTCGGCTCGAAGAACCAGCGACCTGCCATCCGCTATGACGTCGGACGCGTCCTCGCCACCGGCGAGCCCTACACCAGACCCGCCCACCACCAGGTCGGCACCAAGCCCCGACGCACGGGTGGACCAGCGAGTTCAGACTTATAGGAGGAAGCCACCGATCTGGTATTCCAGCCCTTCGCGGAACTCCAGGTGCGAAAGGGTCCCTTGCATTGCCGCGTACAGAGCGGGCGGCACCTCGTAGACCAACGTCTCAAGGAAGTCGTCGTCCCGGCCGGGAAACAGGTCCCGGATCCTCAAAATTTCGACACGGTTGAGGCTGGTGACGTGCGCAGCTTGCTCGTCACTGTCCCAGCCTATGAGGTCCCACCCAAGGGTCTCGGTGTTGATGTAGTTCACGCACCTACGGTATGCGCGAACTGGCCACGGCGTTAAACGGCAAGCTGACTGCCTGTTTGCAATCTGGAGCTGCCCGAGCCCGGACGGTCTGACGCCCTCGGGGTGCCCTGCCTGTGGGTGGCGGCCCATCCTGAGAGCGATCAGACCTGGCTGAACTGCTTGTCGGAGCGATCTGGCACTCTGCTCGCCATGATTGATGACGACTTCATCGGCACTCAGGCACCGGTCCGCAGGATTCTTGATCCTGACGAGGCGATCGCCACGTTGGAGGGTGCTGTTCCAGGGCTCGTAGATCACCGAAGGCCGGAGCCCGCGGGGCTTGACTGGACTGTCATCGAGGGCGGCCTCGGCGTCATCTTGCCTGCCGACTTCAAGTCCCTGGCCGAGCGGTATCCCGCTTTCGCGCTCGACGACTTCCTCCTCGTCAGCCTTCCCGATCCGGGCAGGGAGATCTACCGCCTTCGGGCGATGCGGGACGATCGGGACTGGTGGGACTCTGATGATGCCGCCGACCTGCGCCTCCCTTATCCGGCGCCTGGCGGCTTGCTGCCCTGGGGTGAGTCAGCCGAGGGCGACCGGTTCTTGTGGAGCTCCATCGAGCACGGCCCGCAGCAATGGCGGGTCACCGTCGCGTCTCGGAACGGAGGCTGGTGGCACTACGAAGGTGGAGTAGTGCAGTTCCTGGCCGAGCTCTGTGACGGAACGCTGGAACCTTGGGCCCTGCCCCCGGTCAGCCCAGAGGTCACCGATTCCTGACTGCCGGCTCAGAGCATGGGCGAGAATCGCTCTGGGGGCTTGCGCGTCTTGGTGATGCGGCGGGTCATGAGGGTGATGGCTGCCCAGGTGATGAGCGTTTCGGAGTGCTGGATGAGCCGTTCGTAGTCGCGTACGTGTCTGCGGGCCCGCATCATCCAGGACCAGGTTCGTTCCACGACCCAGCGGCGGGGCAGGATGACGAAGCCTGAGGAGCCCTTGGGCCTGCTGACGGTCTTGATCGTCAGGCCCAGGTACTTCTTTGCCCAGGTCACGAGCTTGCCCGCGTAGGCGGAGTCCGCCCAGACGATGGTGATCTCGGGATGCATGAGGCGGAGGCGGAAGAGGACTTCCTTGGCCGCGTGGCTGTCGTGGAGGTCGGCGGGGGTGACCATGACGAGCAGAGGCAGGCCGCGGGTGTCGACGACCATGTGGCGTTTGCGGCCGTTGATCTTTTTGCCCGCGTCGTAGCCGCGTGAGTTCCGGCCGACGGTCTCGGCGGCTTTGACGGACTGGGAGTCGATGACGGTGGCGACCGCGCGAGGGCCTTTGCCAATGTCGCGGCGGATCCGTTGCGCGAGGGCATCGCGGATCTGGTTGATGATCCCGCGGGCGGCCCAGCGTTCGATGAAGCCCCATACGGTCCGCCAGGGCGGGTAGTCCGCTGGCAGGGCTCGCCACTTGCAGCCGGTGTCGACGACGTAGCGGATCGCGTCGACGATCTCGCGCCGGTCGTGTTTCTCGGGCCGGCCACCGACGGTGGTCTCGCAGGCTGGGACGGGCAGCAGGGGTTCGAGCAGGGCCCATTCGGCGTCGGTGGTGTCGGAGGGGTAGAGGCGTCGGCGCATGGTTGTGGGCCTTCAAACTGGTGCTGCCCGGGCCCGGCCGAAGGCCGGGACCCGGGCAGCGAACAGGGTTAGTAGCTGTTGACGAGGTCGAGGGTGGACTCGATCGAGTTGAGCTGGGCGGTGATGTGGCGGACCCACTTGTCGCCCGGGTGGGCGGCGGCGTGGGGTGCGACGGTGCCGGTGATGAACCGGCGGAACTCGGTGAGCTTCTCCTTGATCACCTTTCGTTCGTAGGCTTCCAGCGCGGCCCATTCGGCTCCGAGCTGGTAGCCGTCGGACCTGCTCCAGATCAGTGGTGGCCACCCCTGGTCTGCGATGACGTCCCTGAGGGCGGCCAGGCCGGCCCTCGCCTGGCTGGGGGTGAGGTCGCTGGCGCGGGTGAGCTGGTGGAAGAGGAGTCCGGCCGGGCGTGCTTCGAAGAGCACGAACCGGAGAGTGTCTGCGTGTCGCAGAGCGGCGTCGCCCCGGCGCCGTGAGGCGCGGGGCATGGCTACTGGCCTCGGAGAAGAGCGGCGAGCTCGTCGTCCATATCGACCTTGCCGGTGTCGACGGCGTTCTCGATCCAGTCGAGGGTGGCCCTGACCTTGGCGATGTTCTGGTGGACGATGCCCTGTTCGTCCTCGGTCAGCTGGCGGTCCCGCAGTCCAGGGACGGCCCGGCCGGCCGCGGCGACGAAGGAATGGCAGGCGGTGACCAGGTCGAGGAACTCGACCGTGCGGTTGATCTGCTTGACGGCCGGTGCGACGGGGCTGGTCCGTTCGAAGTTCTCGCGGGCCTGGCGGCCGCGTTCGACCTGGGCGTGGTTGACCTGGTGGCGGGCAGTGTCGTCGCCCATGGCCCGGAAGGCGTCTTCTCCCACTAGATCGTCCCGGCCGACACCCTCGACACCGAGCGCATCTCGCGGCCGATTACGACGCGGGTGTCCTGACCCTGCGCATTCCGATCGCCGAGCGCGCCAAGCCCCGCAAGGTCAGCATCGGCGGCGAGTCCGGCTGCAAGCAGATCCTCGGCTGAACACTCACTCATCAGTCGGTAGCGGAGGGCGGGAAGAGCCCCTTCCCCCTCGGCACCCCGCCCTCCGCCCCCCTTGACCCCTTCGCCCCTTTCGCCCCTTCCCGTTCCCGGAGGTGAGGTGATGTCGACGCGCAGGAGTCATTCCTGGCCCACGTCCAGGAACAGGGCGAGTAGGAAACCGCGGATGAGGACGACCGCGTTGCCCGCGTCGTCCTGGCCCTACTGGGTGCGCATTTTGGGGGGCAGCGTCGAGCCGAGCTTGCCGCGCGGCTTCCCGAACTGCTGAACCCGCTGCAGGCCGCAGCACCGCTCTCACTCGAGCGGTTCGTCCGCGCGACCGCGACCTGGATCGAGGGCTCCACCGAGCGGACGGCCCTATGGGACATCGGCGCGGTCCTCTCCACGGTCGCGGCCGCCGCTGACGAGGTCCTCACCCGCGAGGTCCTGATCCAGCTCCCGCCCGGCTACGACCGTCTCTTCGGCTACCCCCAGCCGATCTGACCCCGGGCCATCCGGCCCACCCGCTCAGCCGTTTCGGCCCTCCGAGAAGAAAGGCAACCGCAGCCATGTACGACCAGCCTCGACCAAACGAGTCCACCCACGCCATGACCTACGAGCAGATGCTGGAACGCGTGCGCTACGAAGGCGCCTACCCCACCCGCGAACGCGCCGAAGAGGCGGTCCGCACCGTCCTGGGCGCCCTCGGCCGCCAACTGACCGGCGACGAACGCGTCGACCTCGCGCAGTGCCTGCCCGTCGAGGCCGCCCTCTCCCTGACTGCCCAGATCCCCAATACCGAACAGCTCACCGGCTGGGGCTTCGTGAAGGACCAGGCGGCCCGCACCCACGTCGGCCCGGCCGTCGCACGCTGGGACACCGGCGCCGTCGTCACCCGCCTGCTCGGCCCCGACCTCCTCGCCCGGATCCTTGGCCGGCTGCTCGACGGCTACGCTCTCCTCTTCGGTCAGGCGCAGCTGCGACAGCCCGCGTACGCCGCCGGCTGACTGACTCCCGGCTGGGCGCGAACGCGGCGGGGCCGGGACCGCTCATGCGGTCCCGGCCCCGTGCCCGCGAAGGTCAGCGCTTGAAGACGTCCTTGATCTTTTCCTTGGCCTCGCGCGCGTCGCCCTTCGCCTGCTCCGCGCGGCCCTCGGCGGTCAGCCGCTCGTTGCCCGTCAGGCGCCCAGCGGTCTCCTTGAGCTTGCCCTTGGCCTGCTCGACCTTCGCCTCGGCCTTCTGCTCACCAGACACAGCTGATCACTCCCTACTCAACGGAAAAGTCTTACGGAACCCCGTATGACCGCAGGGATCGATCCCAAACGGCCGACTGTGCATCGCCGGAGAAGAGCGGACAACCCGACACGGCCCCGACACCCTAACGAGCTCGTGCATGGTTGGCGGTGCAACGTCGAAAGGTGAGGTTCGACCTGGTGGTCACTGTCGTTGCCAGCCGCCGCCTGTAGTGGTCTGCTGGTGTGAGAGCAGTCCGGCGATGGCTTGGATGGTGTCGCTCATGTGCTCGCGTGGGCCTGGTGGCGGGCGAGTGCTCGCCAGTTCTTTAGGCCGGCTGGGCTGGACTGCAGAACAGGAACCTGCCGTCGGCGTCGGTGAGGACCATGGCCTTGACGGCGTTCTGCTTGTTCTTGCCGGAGATGAACTTCTCCCGGTCATTGCGGCTGGCCGCGGGCCTGCGGACCCGGATCTCGGTGCCGTCGATGATCCCGGTCTGTCCGCTGACGCCGAGGTGGTCGATGACTTCGGCGAGCGTGCGGAGCCGGATGCCGGCCGCGATGGTGCAGCCCCGGGTGGCGAGCAGGGGCCGGACCTCGCCACTCGCCCGGGTGATCGTGGAGCGGTCAACGCCAAACCAGCAGGCCAGTACGTCGTGAGTGACACCGTGGCGAAGGTGAACGAGCGTGGCCAGGAGCCGATCGATGAAGACCAGCCGATGCTTCGCGCCGGCGCCGACGGCCCGCTGACGTGGCCTGGACTCCAGCCCCGCCTGATGCCCTTCATGCCATAACGGACCGACCTCCGCGACCAGTTCGGCGATCACATTGGGCGACAGCCCTGTGATCCTCCGGTCGCTGACGATCAGTGCACAAGTCCCGTTCCCCACCACACAAACGTGATCAGGGATCACGAGCCAGTGTCGCACCGCCAACCATGCACGAGCTCGTTAGTGGCGCGAACCGGGTTACCAGCGGGCGCGCAGCGCTCCGTCGCTGTCCGGCAGGACGGCGCGGAGCAGCGGGTGGCGTTCGTCTTGGTACAGGGGAAGGGCGCAGGCCGCTTGGGCATCGGCCACTCGGGTGGCGAGCTGCTGGTACTCGGTGCTGTCGACGATCGCGTGGCTGATCGTCCTGTCCTGCGCTTCCCAGACGAACTCCACGTAGTCCTCCTCGGGCAGCGCGGCGAGTACCGACCCGACGTCCGGGGTCAGGTCGGGCCAGATCGTCAGCAGGGCACGCGGGCCGAGAGTGGCGCGCACGGTGTCGAAGTTGTCCGGCGTGAGGCGGTGCCAGCGTGCGGCGTTGCGGACGTAGGTCTCCTCGAGGAGCAGCGTCAGCCGTGAGGCAAGCGCGGTGCGCACGCGCGTCCAGAAGTCCTCGTCGGCCGGCTCCGTCACTTCCGCCTCGTCGAACTCAGCCGCGTAGGGGGAGGCCGTCAGCGGTTCCGGGAAGAGGCCGAGTTCCCGCGTACGAGCCACGGCTTCCTCGCAGGGCCGGTTGCTGCCCACATACACGTACTGATCCCACCCGACGTGCACGGTGAACTCGTCGTCCGCCTCCAGCCGACACCAGGCGCCCCGCTCGCGCAGCATGGCCCGGACCAGCTCCAGGGCGACCGGAAGGGAGATCTCGGCCCCGTCGTGGTAGCCGGTGAGGTCGGGCGGGAAGAGCCCGCCGAGGCCGTGCCCCCCAACCGGCGGCTCCAACCCGAAGTGGCCGAAGACGGTGACCTCAGGGTCGCGGATCTCCAGCCGGTCGATGTCCGAGGCCTCCGCGAAGGCGGCGATGGCCGCCAGGTACGCCGCTTCGACCGGTCCGTGGTCGCTGACCGTGCCCTCGGCTCCGGTGTAGGAGCCGTTCTGGTCACGGTCGGCAGGGGCGTACTTGGTGATGCGATGAACGTAGGACGGCGGCACGCTGCTCCCTGAACGGTCAGAAGGAGTGCCAGCGTAGTTCCCCAGTCAAAGAGCTTGATCAGGCTGATCCAGAAGCTGCCCCTGCGGGCCATCTATCCCGCTCAGAGGCCAGGCGGCGCTGGTGACCGACCACCACAGCCAGACGGGCTTGTTCGCCGAACGCTCTGTGGCCGCCGGTCACCGATGGCCGGGCGCATGGCCTGTACGACCCCCCTGGTCAGCGCCACTCTCGTGGTCGGCGCCCACGCCTAGGACCGGAAGGCTGTACGTCATGACCTCAGCAGGCAGAAGGAACACCCCCGCGCAGGACTTCCTCGGGAGCCTCGTCTTCCTCGCCATCAGCGCGGCCCTCGTCCGGTTCGGATTCCAAGGTTCGCCTGACGAGTGCGGCGGCGAGAAGACGCCGTCGGGCGACACCTGCGTCAGCTCTGCGAACGGCAAGCAGACCGAAGGTGACGCGGTGCTCAATTATGGTTTTGACAGTCTGTTCACTCACCAGGGGATCCAGTGAAGTCTCGCCATGCGCGCTCGATAGCCGTGTTCCTCGTCGCCCTCGTCACTCTGACCGGAGGGCGGGGGTCCCGCGGCGGCAGCTGCGACAACCACACCCGTTCCGGGTCTGGTACCAGTGCGTCGAGCGGCGGCTCGGGAACGGCTGACAACAGCGGCGACTACGATGGTAATCAGGCGACGGCAACTCCGTCACCCGAGAGCACCACGACGTTTGGTGAACAGGATGTCACCATTGACAAGTGCGAGCTCACACCAAGGTCGGATGTCCTCGGCGACGTCCGCCTTACATATCGCATCACCAACGGCAACTCCGAAGGTAACGCGAAGTACGACATCACCTTCGCGGTCCTGCGGACCTCGGACAAGCAGGTCCTGACGGTGCCCACCGTGTCCGTCCCGATCCTGGCGCCAGGAAAGACTTCGGCCGGCACCCTCACCGAAGCGGCCGCGACCCGCGACAAGGACATGCGCAGCCTCGACGCGCACTGCATTGTCAGCCGGGTCGACAAGACCCCGGCCTGAGTGCGTAGCCGGGCGATCCGGCACCTGCTGGACGCGCTGCTGATGCAGCGCGGGAGCTGATGTTGTCGGGGTGCGGCCCCCGTCGCGGCCCTGCTGGCCAGAGCCGCACCCCGTACAGCCCAACGCATCCCAGCCTCGGGCCGGTCACGTGAGGGCGGTCAGCTCATCATCCGGAGCCGGTTCTCAGGCTGGAGTAGAGGCAAGGGCCAACGCCTTCCGCGAGAACTCGACGGGCTTCAGCCGGGGGAGGGAGAACCGCCGACTCGCCGCGGGCTTGCTCGCCCGGGCGAGCAACTCGACCACGGTCTCGGCCTATCCGTGGGTCACCGGGATGGGCATGGTCACCAAGCGGGCCGCGTGCGCGTACACGTATTCATCGAGCGACTGCTCTCCCCGAACACCCGGCTGCTCCCTGACTACCGCCGGGTGCGAACGAAGAGAAAGATCGTCCTCGACACCACAAAGAGACACGTCGTACTCACGCCGGCCGAACGGCTGCGACTCCCGCTACTTCACCGAGCCGACGAAGTGAACCTGCCCTGCGACGGGTTCACGGAAGCCATCGGGAAGATCCGCGCGAAGCCTGTTCCCATACTTGCGCCTCGTCAAACGCATTCATCGCTGGCCAGCTGAAGCGCCAGTTGCGAAGGGCCGGACTCAGCCCCCCCCCCAGACCGAGCCTTCGACGTTCGATCAGCTTTGCCGCACCGCGTCGCGGGAGCGCTGTTTCCACAGGATCACCTGTCCACTGATACCGATCGCGGCTCCCGAGACAGCGGCGATGACAGCGGAGACCGACGCGGGGTCCCACCCGCTTGCCGCGGGCTGCGCATAGGCCGTCAGCGGCTGGGCCTGGGGCGCTGCCGGAGCCGTCTGTGGCGCGGGGACCCCACCACCAGAAGGCGCGGGAACGCCGCCGGCCTTCACGATCGGGCACCCGCCCGGGACCGATGGTGCGGCGTTGGCACCGGTCGAGTGCCGCTTGTCGTACTGCGCTGATGGCGAGGTGGGCGCGTTGTCGCTCTTCCCCGCCGAGGCGGGGCTTCGCAGGAGAAAGATCGCGGTAAGGCCGATCGCAATGGAGATGGAGATTCCAGCCGTAGTGAGAATCCAGGCGATCGGCCAACGCCGACGCACTCCATCCGCCCCGCCTTTCTCAGACTTCTCAGCCATAGATCCATGATGCCATCAAATAAGAACATCAGATCTCAACGCAGCCGTTAAATTCCGAAGACATTCGCGAGAAGTTCCCCATTCCGTATATCGATTCACCAACCACCTTCGGACCATTGCTCCTTCAATCTTTTTCCATTCAATGCAGCGGGTGAGGCCCGCCGTAGGAGTGCGTCCTTCGGACGGGACTCAGCGCGTAAGAGTCCGGCCCCGGCGCTGCCCTTCGGCGGCCCAGAGCTTGAGGTTCAGCTCGCGATCACCACGCGGCGGGGACGTAGGGCCACTCCACGGGACCGGTGACAGGAACAGCGCGGCCTGGCCGCGAACGCGCGCCGCGGCGGACCACTCCCCCGTCAACGGGACCTGCCGGTCCCGGCCCGGCGCGCCCATGTTCAGACCGGGGATCCCGTTCAGGACCCCCACCCGCTCGAACCGCGTCCGGTCAACGCTTGCGTGGAGGGCCACCGGAACCCCCTCCGCCCCTTGCAGAACCGGGCTTCCCACGAGGGTGTTCGACTGCCCCCCGTCTCGAACAGGTCGAGCATCGCGGTGCGCGCGTCGCTCAGCACGGGGCGGTCGTGCCCGCGGCCGGGGCTGACCGGGTCCGGGCCGGTTCCCGCGGCGGGGTACAGCAGCAGCATCGGCATGTCCCTCCGTCGTGCGGGTGAGTCCCCACCCACCCCGTCAGCTCGATGCGTAGGTGCTGCACGACGTCCACCATCGCGGCCAGGTCCTCGACCGTCCCGACCCGCCACCCGTGCGCGGTCCGGTCCCTCATGCCTGACTGCGGGCACCCCTGCGGCCCCTCACATGCACAGGCGAACGGGCGCGCACGCCCGCATGCCGGCCTCCCCGGACGTAGGTAGGCCGGTAGGGATATGGGCAGGCACCCAGCTAGGTAGGTATCTACGTATGCATCTCTGCATGGCTGCGTGCATGTATCTCTGCATGTATCTCTGCATGAGGGTCTACATGGATGCGTGTAGTGAGCGGCGCATTGCAGTGTGTGAAAAAGTGCACCTCCCACACGTGCGGAGTGGGTAGCCGGGGTGCCCCCACCCTGCACGTGGTGGGCGTCTCCCCCGAGCCGAGCAGCCGTGCCCTGCATGTTCACTGGCCAGGCCAGCGTGATCCGCAGGCCCCCCGCTCCCGACCGGTAGCGCTCGACCAGCCGGACAACCCGTCCTCCCCCTCGGCGACGTCGGCCAGGAGCACGTACGGGTCATTCAGCCGCACCCGCACCGTGCGGTGTCCGGCGCCGACCACCACCAACGACGCCGCCGGCATGGACGGACGCCGAGGCGTACCACGGCCTGGTCCGGGCCGAGCGGCACGTGCCCGTCGAGGACGGCCGGCAGGTCCCGGCGACGGGCCAGGGCCGCTACCTGATACCGCAGGTCGGCGGTCTCCTCCTCACCGACCTGGCCCGGACGGATGGGCGCGAGACGAGCGGCGAAAGGGCCCAGAAGCGGCTGGTTCCGCGGATGCCCCTCAGCCCCGGTGGCCTGCGGATCCGCCAAGCCGAGCACGGCTTCTTCCACGGCCCGCCAAGCCCTCGTCTGCAGTCGCGGGCCCCCAGGGAGGGAAGGGACAGCAGCGCCAAGCCGTGTTCGTGACGCAGATCGACGACGATCTTGCGCCCGTGGGAGTGCAGCGGAAGGTCGGTGAGGGCCACCACGATGTCCCGGTCCTCCGCACTTCCGCCCGAGGTGAAGGGCTCACTGACCACCTTGACGTCGAACCGACGGGCCTGGCCCGCATTTTCGGCGAGCAGACCAGGAAGTATGCGGGCCATGCGCTCCGCGATGTCCGTCGGTGCGTCCGGATCCGCCAGGAGAGCAACGACCGTAACTCCCTGCGACGACACCCGCACGACTGGACCATCCTCCTCGGCTCACCTCCGCGATCGCAAGGGTTCAGAGGATGCCCCGGCGTAGAGGCGAAGCCGCGGTGACGCGCTGTTCACACGGACCCGCCCGCTACCGGCCGGCGTCCCTCGGAGTCGGCGGTGACCAGGTTTCCCCTTCGTTCCCGGTGCTCGTGCACGAGACGGATCGCCATGGCGCCTTCACCGGTCGCCGAGGCCACCCGTTTCACCGAACCGCTCCTGACGTCGCCGGCGGCGAAGACCCCGGGCAGGGTGGTCTCCAGCAGCAGCGGATCGCGGCCCAGCGAGGCCCACCGGTTCGCGTCAGCCAGCACCTGGGCGTCGGCGCCGGTGAGGACGAAGCCCCGCTCGTCCAGGGCCAGCACGCCCCCCAGCCATTCCGTGCGCGGCCGGGCCCCGATGAACACGAACAGCGCCGCGGCCCGCAGCTCACGGCGCTCATTGCTTGCGTTGTCCTCCACCGTCAGCGACTCCAGCCGCTCCTCCCCGGCGACGCCCCGGACCTCGGTGTGGAGCAACACCTCGATCTTGGGGTGCTGCTCCACCTGGTCCACCAGGTAGCGCGACATGTCCGCGTTGAGGTCGCTGCCCCGGACGAGGAGGTGGACCCCGGACGCGTGGTGGGCGAGGAACAGCGCCGCTTGCCCGGCGGAGTTCCCGCCGCCGACCACGGCGACCGGGTCCGCCCGGCAGAGGCCGGCCTCGTGGACCGTCGCCGCGTAGTAGACGCTGATGCCTTCCAGGCGGTCGATGCCGGGAACTTCGAGCCTGCGGTACCGCACGCCCGAGGCGAGCACCACGGCGCCGGCCCGGGCGCGGGATCCGTCCGTGAAGGTGACGACGTACTCGTCGTCCTGCGGGGCGAGCCCGCTGACCTCCGCCGGCACCATGAGGCGGGCGCCGAACTTGTGGGCCTGGAGCACCGCACGTTCGATGAGTTCGCCCCCGGAGATGCCGGACGGGAAGCCGAGGTAGTTCTCGATGCGGGACGAGGTCGCGGCCTGCCCTCCGGTGGCCACGGCGTCGACGGTGACCGTGGTGAGGCCGTCGGAGGCACCGTACACGGCGGCGGCGAGTCCCGCGGGGCCCGCACCGACCACCATGACGTCGCACCGTTCTTTCTCGGGCGAGGGGGCTGGCAGACCGATGAGCCGGGCGAGTTCGGCGTTGCTCGGATTGCGCAGGAGCCGCTCACCCTGCCAGAGGACCACCGGCGTCTCCTCGGGACGGATGGCGAACCGGCGCAACAGTGCCTCGGCCTCCTTGTCCCTCTCCAGATCCACCCAGCGGTGGGGCAGCCGGTTGCGGGCGGCGAACTCGCGCAGCCGCAGCGTGTCCCGTGAGTAGCACGACCCCAGGATCCGGAAGCCGGCACCGAGGCCGATGAGCAGGTACCTGCGGCCCAGGTAGGCGCGCAGGATCAGGTCGCCGAGGACGGGGTCGCTGCCGACCAGGGCGCGTTGCCGCTCCACCGGTACGGCCAGGATCTCGCCGGCCTCGCGCACCACGGCGGTGTTGAACGCTGCCTGGCCTTCCAGCAGCCCGAGTTCGCCCAGGAATCTGCCGGGTCCGTGGACCGCCACCGTCTGCTCGTCGGGGCCGCCCTGGTCGTGGAGGATTTCGACGGTCCCGCTGAGGATCGCGAGGAACTCCCGGAACGGCTCGCCCTCGCGGTAGAGCACCTCGCCCTCGGCGGTCCTGCGGCGCTCGCCGTGCGCGGTCAGGTCCTCGAGCTGCTCCGGCGTGAGGCGGGGGAACGCCCCGTACCGGTCAGGTGTCTCGCGGACGGCAGCGTTCTCGTGCTCGGCCGTGCTCATCGGACCAGGACCTCGTGAACGTGGCACCGGCGCCCGTCGGGAATCGTGGCCATGAGGGTTTTCCTTCCGTGCATGGGCCTGATCGGCCGCGGCCGACGATGGTCTTCCTCAGCACCGTCGTTTTCACCCTCCCGTAGTGGTCTGCCGGCGCGCCATCGCCTGCTCGACCCACGAGCGCAGGACGTGCGCGGGTGCCGCGCCGGCCTGCCGGGCGACGGTCTCGCGCTGGTCCAGTACGAGCAGGGTCGGCACTGCCTGCACCTCGAACCGCCGACTGAGGCGCGGGTTCTGGTCGATGTCGACCTTGACGAGCTTGATCTGTCCGGCGAGGTCCCGGGCGACCTGTTCGAGGGCCGGGCTGACCATGCGGCAGGGGCCGCACCAGGTGGCCCAGAGGTCGACGACGACGGGCACCGTGGCGTTTTCGGCGACCTCGGCGAAGTCGTCGTCGCCCGCGTCGACGACCCAGGGCAGGGGCTGCTTGCAGTGGCCGCACTTGGGCCGTCCCTCGGCGGCCACGGGAATCCGGTTGCCGCGCCCGCAGTTCGGGCAGGTCACCGTCGTCGTCCGGGTGGTGTTCACGCCGCCCTCGCTTCCCGGTCCCCCGCCTGCTGGTCGTACGTGACCAGGAGCTCTCCGTGTTCGGCGTCGACGCGTATCGTCGCGCCGTCCTGGACGTCGCCGCGCAGCAGGGCCCGCCCGACCAGCGTCTCCACCTCGTGGGAGATGTAACGCCGCAGCGGCCGCGCCCCGTACACCGGGTCGTAGCCCTGGTGGGCGATCACCTCCCTCGCGACCTCGGTGAGTTCGACGGTGATGCGGCGCTCGGCGAGCCGCTGCCGCAGCTCGTCGAACTGCAGCTCCACGATCCGCTCGATCTGCCGCTCACCGAGCGGCTTGAACAGCACGATGTCATCGACGCGGTTGAGGAACTCCGGGCGGAAGTGCCCGCGCAGCTCGCCCATCACCAGGGCGCGGGCGTCGGGCTTGATCTCACCCTCGGCGGTGGCGCCGTCGAGGAGGTGCTCGGAGCCGATGTTGGACGTCATGATGATCACGGTGTTGCGGAAGTCGACGGTACGGCCCTGGGCGTCGGTGATGCGACCGTCGTCGAGGATCTGCAGCAGCGTGTTGAAGACATCGGTGTGCGCCTTCTCGACCTCGTCGAACAGGACGACCGAGTACGGCTTGCGGCGCACGGCCTCGGTGAGCTGGCCGCCCTCCTCGTAGCCGACGTATCCGGGCGGCGCGCCCATGAGCCGGCTGACGGTGTGCCGCTCCTGGTACTCGCTCATGTCGAGGCGGACCATGTTCTCCTCAGAATCGAACAGGGTCCGGGCGAGGGTCTTGGCCAGCTCGGTCTTCCCGACGCCGGTGGGACCGAGGAAGATGAACGAGCCGATGGGGCGGCGCAGGTCGCGGATGCCGGAGCGGGCGCGGATGATGGCGTCGGTGACGAGCTTGACGGCCTCGTCCTGGCCGACGACGCGCTCGCGCAGGATCTCGTCGAGGCGAAGCAGCTTCTCGCGTTCGCCCTCCTGGAGGCGGGTGACGGGGGCGCCCGTCCAGGCGGCGACGATCTCGGCGATCTCCTCCTCGGTGACGACCTCGCGCAGCAGCCGGTTCTGCCCTTGTTTCGAGGCCAGTTGCTCCTCCTCCGCGGCGAGACGGCGCTCCAGGTCCAGGAGGCGGCCGTAGCGCAGTTCGGCGGCGCGGTTGAGGTCGTAGGCGCGTTCGGCCTCGTCGGCCTCGTGACGGACCTGTTCCAGTTCCTGGCGCAGTTCCTGCACGCGGCGGATCGCCTGCCGTTCGGCCTCCCACTGGGCGCGCTTGGCGTCGGCCTCGCCGCGCAGATCGGCCAGTTCCCTGCGCAGCTCCTCCAGGCGCGTTCTGCTGGCGGGGTCGGTCTCCTTGGACAGGGCGGCATCCTCGATCTCCAGCCGCGTGACGCGGCGGGTGATCTCGTCGAGTTCGGCGGGCATCGAGTCGATCTCGGTACGCAGCCTGGCGCACGCCTCGTCGACGAGGTCGATGGCCTTGTCGGGCAGGAACCGATCGGTGATGTAGCGGTGGCTGAGGGTGGCCGCGGAGACCAGCGCGGTGTCCTGGATCTTCACCCCGTGGAAGACCTCGAGGCGTTCGCGCAGTCCGCGCAGGATGGAGATGGTGTCCTCCACGGTCGGCTGCTCGACCAGGACCTGCTGGAAGCGGCGTTCGCCCCTTGGGGTTGAGGATCGCCTGGCGCCGGGCCAGCTGGCCCACCAGACGTTCCCCGGTATCGGTGAAGCCCACCACGGACGGTGTCGTGCGGTTGCCCTCGCTGTTGGGCACGACGGACGGCTCTCCGCTCTCCCACACGGCGATCACCGAGTTGGTGGTGCCCAGGTCGATGCCCACTGCCTTGGCCATGAGGAACTCCTCCCGGCACGGCGCCTGCGCCGGCTGTCCGGATCACGTTCGTTCAGGTACGGGTGGGACCTCTGCCAGTGGTCTCCAGACCTCCGATCAGCCCTGCGGCCTCGTCGGAGACCTCCTCGACGAGGAGCAGGGCGGAGACGTCGGGGTCGAGCCGGTTCACCAGGCCGAACAGCCGACCGAGCAGGACACAGGGCCCTCTCCGAAGGGAGTCACCGGTGTGCTCGCCGACTGGTACCACGACGTGCGGGGCCGGGAGGAGCAGGTTCTCCGCGAGGCGACCTGCGAGTTCCTCCTGAGACAGCCCGCGGGCAAGGACGACGTGGTAACCGCCGAAGGCGATCGACTGAGGTGCAGCGAGCCATCTCGTTCCGTCTGTCATGACCATCATCATGAGGGTTGCCGCCGGCAGGCACACGGCAGCCCTCGCGGTAAGCGGCACACCTCGTGTCAGCGCCACAACCGCGGAACGCCACTTCCACGTCAGTCGACGCACAGCCTCCGCGTACCTCTCACCTACGGAAAGCCAATACACCTGACGGAACATCACTGCCGCACAGCAATGACACGAAAGCGGCTCATCGCACGGTGCGGCAGTTGAGGCAAGCGCACGGGCACTACTTGGTATGTGTGCCCGGATCAGGCGCCAGGGCGCTTCGAGAGGGCGTCGATGTACTCGTCGAACGTGGCGACCTTGTCCGCGGGCGGGATCTCCGCCTTGAGGCTGGTGCCGTAGGCGGTGTACTCCTCGACGATCGTCTCCTGGCCCTTTTGGCCCGAGCTGACTTCCCGGGACTTGGCCACGAGGTCGTCCTTGCCGACCCACACGTCGATGACGGCCTGTTCCTTGCCGCCCTTACGCATGACGTCGACGTACCAGTCGTGGCTCTCCTTGTTCATGGCAGGGCCCTGGTATTCGGCGAGTTCCGCGAAGTTCACCGTGCCCCTGAAGTGGTCGGTCGGGCGGCCGCCGACCTGCTCCGCACCGACCCACTTGGCGGAGCCCGTGGCATTGAGCGCGCCGAGGAGTTCCGTCAGGAGCCCGCGCGAGCGAGACGTGTCGGTCTTCTTCTCGCCGGACGGGTCGATCTTGAACCAGTCCTTGCCGGGGATCTTGTCGGTCTTCGTGTACGCGCCATCGGCCGTGTCGACGAGGTATGTCTCGCCGCTCGGGTTGTCCGCGGTCTTCGCCCCGTGGATCATCATCGAAGAGAAGAACGGTGTCCTCTGCCAGGCCATGTCGCTGGCGGGCCCCGTGGCGGAGCCGTCCGACTGGTGGGTCCGGTAGGAGTTCTGCTCACCGGTCTTCTTGGCGGCGGCTGTCAGAACCGCCGCCGCGTCCTTGCGCTGCGACTCGCCCGTCTCACCTTTCGCGGCGTCGCTGTCACCGGCGCTCCCCCCACCGCAGGCGGTCAGGCCCATGGAAAGTACGACCGCGCCGGCCACCGGCACGGCGCATGTCCTGAGCCTGCGGACGACCTTCACATTCCCCACCCTTTACCCATTCCTTAACCAAACCTGGGGAGCATATACACACATGTAGTGACGAGTGGAATCAATATCCGGTCAGTGCAGCGATGCGATGTCCCAGAGTCACCGGATGCGATACGGAACTGGTCTGATATTCGCCGCAGTTGGTGCCCTCGGCTGGGGAGAGTGACTGAGCCGGCGCTGGTCGCGCGACCTGCGGGGCATGGTGACGGGCCTTCCGATGTCGTGGTCGTGCTGGGGTTCCTCAATCCGCAGCCAGCGCCCAACCCGATACCCACCGGTAAAGCGTGCGTGCGGGGGTCGCGCCTATCGCCGTTGAGTACGTGCGCGTACGCCCACTCCGGGCGGCGGCCACGAACCGCCCGTTCGGGATCGGCCGCCGCCGGGTCGACCACGATGACGTACGGCCGCTCCGTGTGCCACCCTGGCCGATTCGGCCGCAGTGCTACGGGTTCCCGCCGGGTGAAGGGGCGCGCCCGCGAGAGGCGACAGTAGGTCCACGGGATCTCACCCTCGACGAGGAAATCCGCCTTCACCGCGTCGGAGTCGAACAGGGCCTCTGTGCGCAGTCCACCGCCCAGGCGCTCGTGCGCTTCGAAGACCTCGACCGAGAGTCCCGCACGGGCCGGCGTGCGGGCGGCGGCAAGGCCGTTGCGGCCGGAGCCGGCTACGGCGGCGTCCGTCATCGTAAGGCCCCCGTCCCCGTGCGCGCTCCGGCCAGGATGGCCGGGTCGCGAATGGTCCTTGGCGAGCGGGGGCGCCGGCCGGGGATCCCTCGGGGCCATGGCGGCCGTGGCCATCCGTCTGCCGGTCCGGGAGCAGCACCGCACCCCGTGCCCCCGCGCAGCTGCCGGCGCCCGGGCTCGCCAGGGACTCGTGTGCGCGGGCCGCGAAGCGGGGTTCCGCACCGCGCCCCAGCCACTCCACTCGCCTGACTTACCGTCACACACCGTTGAGTGGTGCCCCGTTGACCGTATAGACCCCCCCGGCCACCAGGGCCAACGACCCGAACGCTCGCCATAACCTCGACGGGCCAATGGCGTGAGCGTCGACACGGGCCCGGCTCGACCTCGTGCGGCTGGTCGCGCTCGCCGACCTCGGCACCGGCTGCCCCGGGCAGGGCGCGGGGGCGCCGGTCAAGTGAACGTCTTGCGGTCCGACCGGTAGCCCTACCCCGGGCGCGCCGCCTTGGCCGCGGTGACCTGATCGGCGCGGTAGAGGGCGCGGACGCGTCCGCTCGGTTCGTACCGGTCGGGTCTGATGCCCCAGCGGGCGGGAATGCCGCGTGCACTGGCCGTGGACGACACCCCACGTGTTGGGCCACCTCCCGGCCGACCCCGGGCCGACCGCCCCGACCCGTACGCCGAGGGGAGTTGGGGGTGGGTCAGCAGCAGGAACCGGCACACACCTGGTGGCTACGACCGCCACCGCGGCGGCCGCATCACGGTGCTGGACCAGGAACACCGTTGGCATGTGCGACCTCCTCGCAGACGACCCCGACTCCTGGGCGCGCGCAGCGGAACACGCGCTCGCCCAGCTGTCACCGTGGGTCCGGGTGCTGCGCATCCCGCATCCGGTCCCCTCCTACGAGGACGACGCCGCGGTGGCCGCCGAGCACAGCAATCACTCCGCGGCCGATCTCTTCGACGACGAGATGGACTGGCTGAACCGTCGGGCCAGCGCCGAGTGCCGGGCCGGTCGCTGCGGCCCGGTACGCGCACCGGTCGTCCACACGCAAGGGGGGCACGGCGGGGCCTTCTGTGCGGGCCACCGCTGTACCCTCACTGCCCCGGGTGACCGGGGTACCCGTCACCGGGTCATCCCGACCGCACCAGCGATCCGTGGTCGGCCGGCACCGCCGTACTTGACGTTCGGCGCCGCGGCCGGCGCGAGGTGTTCACGAGCTTGGGCGGCGTCGGGCACTCCGGTGGAGGTGGAGAGGGGTCGGAGACGGCCTGAGCTTCGCTGGGCGGAGGGGCGCCCGAGTTCTGGACGTGCTCGGGCGCCCCGAAACGCGGTGCCGGGCGGTGTGGGCCCGGCAGGATCAGGAGGGGACGGCCTATCGTTCGGCGCCGGCCGGTGACGTGGCGCCCACCGGGGTGGGGGCGTTGGGGCGGTCCGACTGGCAGCGCTGCTTCTCCGGGGCCGTCATGGGGCCGGTGCGCTGGTAGATGCGGTCGGAAAGGTCGGTGGAGGGGTGGTCGAGGACGGTGTGCAGGCGCCAGTCGCTATTGGGGTCGGTCGCCTTGGTGGTGGCGGTGTACCAGCCCTCGGTGCGCCGGCGTGCGGCCTGCGTCTCGATCCAGGAGGCTTCGGCCGGCTGGACGATCTCGGTGACCGAGCGTTCCTGCGTGGTGTTCCAGGCGGGGGCGAAACCGGTGCCCTGGGTGTACTGCTGGGCCATGATGGTCGGGGTACCGGTACCGGTGCCGGGCAGGCCCGCGGCCGCGGGGAGGTCGCCGTAGGAGCGGTTGGCGGTGGCGACGGGGCGGACGCGGTTGAGGGTGTTGCGGGTGCAGTTCAGATAGGTCTCGGCGGCTACGCGGGCGGGTGCGTAGTAGCTGAACGAGTAGTCCTCTTCGGTGGTGAACGTGCAGCGGTTCGCGGCGCCGTTGCAGTAGCTGACCGCGCTCGCGGTGGTGTTGCGGTCGTTGCCCAGGAAGGCTTCGGAGGCGGGCAGGGCTCCTGCCGGAATGGTCTTGTCGACCGGCGGCGGCTCCTGGACGGCACGGACGTTGGTGATGAGCGGGCCGCAATAGCCGGAGTTGTTCTGCGCGGCGGGAACGGTGGAAGTGAAAGTCAGGAGGGGCTCGTTGGCTCCGGCGATGAAGGTGAGAGTGACCCCCGTCCGCCAGGCCGGCTTCCAGTAGTTGCTGGGCAGCTTCTCGGTGGTGGGCAGGGTGGTCCGGTCGGTGAGGGCGCCGCCTTCGCCCTGGACGGTGTAGGTCTGGCCTTGTTCGAGTGCGGCGGCGGTGCAGTAGTTGGAGACGCTGGGGCTCTCGTCGTAGGTGACGGTGACCCGTGCTCCGGCGCGGACTCCGCGCAGGCGCTGCTTGAGGCCGTAGGTGGCTTCGCCGGGGAGGCGGAGCATGGCGGTGGTCAGGCCATCGGGGTGGCCGGCGATGTCGGCGGGCCAGCGCCAGATGCCGTTGGCGGTGCCGGTCCCCACCGTCGAGCCGACCGACCAGGCGTAGGGGTTGGCGCTGGTGACGGCGGTGAAGGCCGGTTGGGCGAAGTCGTTGTTGAGGACGGTGACCGGTACGGGGGTGGCGGCCCCGGCGGGCTGGACCGCTGCGTGGCCGACGGGCGTTGCGGCGAGCAGGCCGAGGGCTAGGCACGCGCCGATGACCGGCGCGGTACGGGTGAGGGTGCCGGTGCGTGC
The DNA here is from genome assembly GCF_044454405.1 of Streptomyces sp. NPDC051555. NCBI lineage: Bacteria > Bacillati > Actinomycetota > Actinomycetes > Kitasatosporales > Streptomycetaceae > Streptomyces > Streptomyces sp. NPDC051555. The sequence goes on from NZ_JBITDP010000018.1 coordinate 61,048, forward strand.
GGCAGAGCGAGGGCGGGATGCCATGAGGTTCTCCACAGGGGTTCTCAAGAATGGTCAGGACGTGGCGGGGGTGAGCACGTCACGGTCCTTGAACCGGGAGCCCTCCGGCAGGTTCGCGGGCATCAGGCCGCGGGGCGGGGCGGGTGCGGTGGTGTCCTCGGTTCCGGTCTTGCCCTCCGGGCGGAGGCGGTCGCAGGTGTTGCCGGGCACGGTGAAGGTGTCCGCGATGAAGGTGCTGGTGTTGACGGTGGAGGGGCCATCGACGACGACCTTGCGGATGCCGAGGCCGGTGCCGGTGGTGATCTCTCCGGCGATGCGTTGCATGGCGGAGCTCGCGCCGAAGACGAGTGCGTCGCCGGGGCGGACCTTGGTGCTGTAGGTGGTCTTCTCGGTCTGCTCGGTCGTCCAGGTTCGCTGGTAGGCGAGTTTGAAAGCGCCCTCGAAAGCTCCCTTGACGCCGAGGGAGCCTGCGATCTTCCCGCTGCCCGAAGCCCCGGCCTCCGCCCCGACGGTGGCGGTCGGCCCCTTGGATTTGTCCGGAGTGGAGAACTCGCCCTTGGCCTTCCCGTCGACGCCGGCGGTCACCTCACCGGAGGTGTTGATGGCGCCCTCGATCGAGATCTTCCCGGTGATCTCACCACCGAGGTTGTCGCTGCTCGCGGTGCGCAGGGTGATCTCCCGCGCGACGGTGATCTCGTCCTTGGTGCAGTTCACGACCGCGTTGCCCAGCGACTTGACGGCGCTGTAATAGTCGCCGGACGCCGCACGGTTGATCTCGAACCGGCAGCCCCCGGGGTGCGAGACGCAGTACTCGGTGACCTTCTGCGTCGAGGCGAGCGGGGTGTTGCCCTCGTAAGCGACGGGAGTCGGTACCGCCGGCGGCGCGGCGGCGTACGAGGAACCGGTGGTGCAGGTGAGCGCGAGGAGTGCTGCGGTGGCTGCCAGGGCCGCACGTCGGCCCGGCATGGCGGTGATCGTCTTCAACGGTTCATCTCCCCGCACAGAGAAGTCATTTCGGAGGAATTGGACAGGCCGGCCGGGAGGTCAGCGGAGAAGGAAGCGCACGTGCCGGTCAGGGCGGCCTCGGCGTTGTTGGCCGGGGCCGGATGCATGGTGCCCAACTCACCGCGGGCCTGCGCCATGTCGGTCTCCTGCGTCGTGCCGCCGCCGATCAGCTGCGTCATGCACGCCTTGGATTCCGCCGTGCACTTCTGCGCCTCCTGCTTGGCGGCCCCGATGTCCTGCTTGGCCGCGGCGGTGTCCTGCTTGGCCGCGTCGCGGTCCTTGTCGACGGCTCCACGCTCCTCAGGGGAGGCCGAGCACGGCTTGGCCTCCCCGCCGGGGCACGGGTCCTCGCCATCGAGGGGTGCCAGGACGGCGGTTCGGGGAACGGGGGCGGGTGAACCGGGTAGTAGCGGCGCGGCGGCCGCGGGTGAGAGCCCGCAGACGAGCGTGAGGGCGGCGATGGACAAGGCAATGGGGATACGGGGGAATCTGCGCATGCCGAACATGCCCCTTCCGGGGTGACGGGACGAACGAGAGTTCACAGTCCGAATGGACGCACACACAACGTAACAGAGCGCTACTCGCCGTTACCAGCGTTGTGATCATGGTTCCCTGGATTGGCCGCACGCACACAACAGCCCACCGTCCCGTCCGAGTGGCCGTCGCGGAACCGGCCCCGCCGGGACCGCCGGTCAGGGTGGCGCGTCGAGGACGTCCTCGACGCGCGGCCACGCGTGCAGGTGGGAAGGCTCAGACGGGGGGAAGGATCCGAGGAGGACCGGGCGGTAGCTCCGCACCGATCAGCGTGCCCTCGGTGACCTCGCCACCCGCTTCCACCACCGCCATGACCCCGGCGCGCCGGACCAGGCTGCCGGCGTCATCGCGGTGGAGGACCTGCTTCAGCAGCCGTGGACGAACGCTGTTGATCCGCACACAGGGATCACGCAGACCGGTCAGTCGCACCACCGCTTCGTCTCCCAGGAACAGCAGGGTTCCCAACGGGAGCCGCTCCAGCGCCAGTTCCCGGGTGGTGACGTTCTCTCCCAGCTCTCCGGGACCGAGCACGAACCCGGAGACAGCGAGCGCGTCGAGAAGCTCGGCGGGCAGAAGGTGCACCTGGGACGGGTTCGCCTCCGTGGGATCGCGACGCACTTTCCAGGGGTTGCGGACCGTGGCGCCGGCGTGCGCGTCACCCTCCACGCCCAGCCCGGCGAGCAGCACGATCGAGGACCGGAGCTCCTTGTCGACCGTCTCGTGCGACGGGCTGGCACTGACCGCGATCACCTGGGGCACAGCCGTATCCATCGAGGTCCCTTCCGTCCCGGAGTGCAGGATACGGTCCCCACCCCTGCGGACCTTGACCCAAGGCCCGCAGGGAGGTCTGGTCATCGAGGCGGCAGGCCCCTTCCGTCACCGGAGCGGTGGCGGTCGACCGGGCTGGTTCGCGGGACGGCATCGCGAAATTTGCCGACTAGATCATTCGGCTATGGGAAGGCACTCGGCGAGCAGGTCGAGGACGTCGCGCCAGGCTCGCTGCGCGTGCTGTGGGTGGTAGCCGACGCCGGGGACCGTGGGGTGGTCGACCGGCGGATGGTGGAAGGCGTGCAGGGCGCCTCCGTAGACCGTGAGGCGCCAGTCGACGCCTGCGGCCTGCATCTCGGCGGTGAACGCGTCCCGTTGCGCGGGAGGCATGATCGGGTCCTCCGATCCGACCCCGGCCCACACCGGGCAGCGGATGCGCGCCGCCTCCCCCGCTCGGCCCGTGGTCGTTGCGTTGACTGTCCCGATCGCGCGCAGGTTGACGCCGGCGCGCCCGAGTTCCAGCGCGATGGCGCCCCCGGTGCCGTAGCCGAGGGCGGCGATCCGGTCGGGGTCGGTCCGCGGTTCGGCGCGCAGCACGTCGAGCCCGGCGTGCCCGATGTCCCGCATCCGGTCGGGGTTGGCGAGCAGCGGCAGGCAACGGGCCAGCATCTCCTCGGGGTCACCCAAATAGCGCCCGCCGTGAAGGTCGAAAGCCAGTGCTACGTATCCCAGCACGGCGAGAGCATCGGCCCGGCGGCACTCCACGTCGCTGAGCCCCATGCCCTCCGGCCCGAGCAGCACCGCGGGCAGGCGGTCGACACCGGCCGGGACGGCGAGGTGCCCGATCATCGTCAGACCGTCGGCCTGGTACTCGATCGTGCGCGTCGTGATCGTCATGGGACTGGACCGTATTGATGGTCGAGCTCGGTCGGGCCGGTGTTCACCGCTGGCAGAACAGCGCGGGGATGCCTCTGAAATACGGCGATGTCTCACAAGATCCGTCACAGACCCCGTTCCCGACAACTCGGTTCCCGGCTGCTGAGAGACCGCGACCGGGTCGTTGCGGGCGCGGGCGCTTACCCGGGCGGGTTGGGTGGCGGGCGGCCGGGCGGCCGGGCGGTTGAGCTGAGCCACGAGCTCGCGGTTGGCGGTGCGGGCGGGGCGCTGGCGAGCGCTGTCTTGTCCATTCCGCGGTCGGGCTGGGTGCGCAGGACGGGCCGACAAGGCGTACGCCTCCCGCAGGAACCGCGCCTACCTGCGCTGCACCATCCCCGACGAGGGCGACCAGGCGCGCAATCGCCGACAGCTCGGCTCCCGCGGCGGCCGGCCGCAGCACTTCGACTCGGCCGATTACCCCGCGCGTCATGCGGTCGAGCGCGGCATCAACCGCCTTGAGAGACACCGCGCCGGCGCCACGCGATACGACAAGCTCGCCGTCCGCTACGAGGCCACCGTACCCAAGCCCCGTTCCGCTCTCCTTCGATCGGCTCGTAGTCCTTGAGGTGAACGGCCAGGGCGACTACGAGCCGCTTCGGCCTGATGTGGTCCTTGCCTTCCACGAGTTGTGCCTCGTGAGGGACGACGGCGAGTGGTGCATGGGGCAGCTCGACAACGACGGCTCGGTGATCTGCTGGGCCTCCTGCGGTTCTGACCTGGCCGAGGCAATCCGCAGCCGCTGAACGACATCCCTCAGCCTCAGCCACTTTCGATGTACGGCCTAAAGGCTGTTGCAGAAGGTCTACGCTCGGGGATTCCTCTTGTATGGGTGGGGTGTTGCGGGCTGAGTCGTTGCGGGTGGAGACGTTCACGGGCTTGCGGATGGAGCGGTTCGCGAAGCTGGGGAAGGTGATGCGGGAGCGGGGCGGCAACGGTCTCGGTGGCGGCCGTCCGTGGTGACGGAGGCTGCGGTGACGGGCTCGGCGGCCCGGCCGCTCCAGGCCCTCCAGGCGCTGAGCTACATGGGCGTGCGGATCGCCATCGACGACTTCGGCACGGGGTACTCGAAGCTCGCCTACCTCAGCCAGCGGCTGCCGGTCTCGGTGCTGAAGGTCGACGGCTCCTTCGTGCGCGGCTTCCGCTACGAGGAGGGGGCCCACCCGAACCCGGCCGACGAGACCATCGTCGAGGCCCCCCAGGGCCGGCTGTACTCCCGCGCGGTCGCCCCGGGCGTGATCACCGGCACGATCGGGCTCCGGACCTCGGCCTCCGAGGCCCAGGAGTGACCCACGGGTAAGGGCCGGACCGCCCGGTGGAGGGCGGTCCGGCCTTCGCTCGCGCGGGGGGTTATCCGTTGACGACGTGGTCGTAGCGCAGGGCGACGTAGCCCGAGGCGGCGTGGCCGGCGATGCGGCCGTCGCTGCCGCCGTTCAGGTAGTCCTGACCGCGCATCATGTCGTCGTTGGTGTTCGCCTCGTGGATGTACGAGAACTTGCCCGCGGCCTTGTCGACCCACTTCTCGAAGAGCACCACGTGCCCGTCCAGGGTGTTCAGCGCGTCACCGGGCTGGAGGTCGGACTTGGAGATGGTGGCGGCGGTGCCCGGCAGGCTCTGGGTCGTGTAGCTGGCACCGGCGTGCCAGACCATGGAGACGAAGCCGGAGCAGTCGGTGCGGTAGGTGTGGTCGCCGTCCGGGTCGGAGGCGTACGCGCCCTGGTTGTAGGCGATGTCACGGCTCAGCCAGTTCGCGGCGCGGCTCATGATCTCGCTGCGGGCGATCTGCCCGCCCTTGGTGGAGGGGGTGGGGGTGGGGGGCGCCGGCGGCTGGTAGGTGCAGTCGTTGGCGAAGGCGGAGAGCAGGCTCTGGGTCCAGCCGCTCGTGTCGACCGGGTCGGCGGGGTGGTAGGCGATGTCGTCGCCCTTGCCGTCGGTGGGGTCGGCGTCGTGGTACCAGTACATCCCACCGTTCGTACGACCGTAGTAGAGGCCGCCGCCGGGCGAGACGAGGTTGTCGACCGCCGACCAGCCGGAGCTCTTGAGCTCCGAGCTCTCCCAGTCTCCGACGCCGTTGATCTGGTAGGACAGCAGACGGCCGTCGGCGGTGGTGGCGATGAGGACGTCGTCGCCGGCGGCGGCGAGCGTCTTCAGGACGAAGCCGGTGTCGATCACGGCGTGCTTGGCGATGTGGGCGGGCCCGGCGGGCTTGGCCTGGGAGACGTTGTAGCGGTGGAGCTCGCCGCCGACCGTGCCGTAGAGGTGACCCGCGCCGTCGTAGGTCAGCTTGTCGAAGGTCCAGCCGCTGTCCCAGATCTTCGTGACACCGGCCAGGGCCAGGGCGCTGTCGTTGGTCTGGATGTCGACGCGGTACAGCTCGCCGGCCGTCGAGGTCACCAGGACGGTGTTGAAGTTGAGGGTGGCCATCGCCTTGGGCGTGAAGCCGAGGTTCGCGCCGACCAGGGTCTTGACGCGGTCACCGGTGTTGGGGGCTATCGCCGTGTAGGTGAGGCGGCCGTCGGGGAGGGTGCCGTAGACCGACACGTTGCCGCCGCAGACGGCGGCGGCCTGGGCGGGCGCCGAGGTGAGGGTGATCATGCCGAGAGTGGTGGCAGAGACGGCCAGGGTGGCGGCGAGGCGGCGCTTGAACGACGACGAGGACATGGGTGTCTCCAGGTTCTGGGCAGCCCTGACGTACGCGCGTCGGGCCGGGAGGGGAGGGGAGGGGAGGGGAGGGGAAACGGGCGAGCGGGCGCGGCTCGGGGCCGCTCAGTACCAGTTGTTGTTCAGGAAGTGGGTCCAGGCGCCGCAGGGCGTGCCGTACTGGCCGTCGATGTAGGACAGGCCCCACTTGATCTGGGTGACCGGGTTGGTGCGCCAGTCGTCGCCGAAGGCGTCCATCTTCGAACCGGGCAGGGCCTGGGGGATGCCGTACGCCGTGGAGTTCGGGTTGTCGGCCCAGTAGCGCCAGCCGCTCTCCCTGTCCCAGAGCTGCTCCAGGCAGTTCCACTGGGTGGTGCTGTTCCAGGCGCCGCCGTCGTGCCGGTTCATCAGGTCGCGGCCGGCCGCCTTCACAGCGGGTATGTCGTGGCCGTCGAGCGGGTCCGCGGTGGTGGTGCAGCTGAAGGTCCCCGGCTGGGCGGAGAGCAGTCGTTGCGTCCAGCCGCCGGTGTTGACGGGGGTGTCGTTGTGGTACGCGATGTCGGTTCCGGAACCGTCCGCCGGATTGGCGTCCTTGTACCAGTACATGGCGCCCGTGGTTTCGATCCGACCGTAGTAGAGGCCGCCGCCGGGCGATACGACCTGGTCGAAGCCGGACCAGCCGGACGGCTTGAGGTCGTCCCGGTCCCAGGTGCCATCGGCGTTGATCTTGTAGGAGTAGAGCGCGCCGGCCGACGTCGTGGCGAGCAGACGATCGTCTCCGGCGGCCGTGAGCGTCTTCAGGACGAAGCCGCTGCCGATCTCCTTGCGCTGGCCGATGTGCGCCGAGCCGGTCGGCTTGGGCTGTGAGACCAGGTACTGGAGCAGGACCCCGCCCGCCGTGCCGTACAGGTGGCCGTGTCCGTCGTAGGTGAGCTTGTCGTGGGTCCAGCCGCTGTCGAAGATCTTGACGGGCGGGCGTTCCAGGACGAGGGACTCGTTGTTGGTGAGGACGTCGAGGCGGTAGAGCGCGCCCGTCGTCGAGGTCACCAGGACGGTGTTGAAGTCGAGGGTGGCCATCGCCCTGGGCTCGAACCCCAAGTCCGCTCCGACCCGCACCTTCTTCAGGGCGCCGGTGGCCGGGGTGATGGTACTGAAGGTCAGGCGGCCGTCGGGAAGGACGCCGTAGATCGAGGCGGTTCCGCCGCACGTGGTCGCGGCCTCGGCGGCCGGGGCGGCGGCGACGGCCGCGGCGGTGAGCAGGCAGGCTCCGAGGGCGGTCGAGAGGGCGGCTCCCGCGCTCTTACGGGCGGCCTGGCGGAGGGTGGCGGTCACTGTGTTCTCCTGGGGAACGTTCGCGGCGCGGCTCGCCGGGGCGGTAGCCGTGCACCCGCAGCGGGGCGCGGGCGCCGTCGAGGATGGCGTGGGCCTGGGTGAGGGCCGCGGCTTCGGAGCCGGCCCTCAGGAAGAGGTAGACGTCCACGCCGTCGGCTGCGGCTTTGGTCCGCAGGTGTTCCAGTCCGTGGGCGGCGGGCGTGTGGGCCCAGATCAGATCGGAGACGAGCGCGAGCACGCCCGTCGGGTCCGGGTCGGCAGGTGGCCCTGAGAGTGAGGCCCGTACGACGCGCATTGCGGTCAGTCCCAGTTGATGCTGTCCCGGGTGGAATCGGGCGTCGTGTCCCAGTTGATGCTGTCCTCGATGGACGCGGGCGCCGTGTCCCAGTTGATGCTGCCGTCGATGGACGCGGGCGTGGTGTCCCAGTTGATGCTGCCGTCGGCGGCGGCGCTGACGCTGTGGTCCTCGGCGGCGGCCGCCGAGGCGGTGGTGACCGCGCCGGCGCACAGAGCGGTGAGGACGGCGGCGACAGCGGCGAAGCGGGCGGTGCGGGACATGGTTTCCCCCAGGTCACAGGCGTGGAAGCGAGGCGTTCGGTGCGGTGTGCTGCGCGCTGGTCCGGATCGTCCTTGCGGCTCTGGCCTGAGTCGGGGAGTTTCGTCCCCGCCGTCCCGGTGAACACCATGTTGCTGCCCGCGGGACCTGCGCAGAAGAGGTTCCGGTTGGCACCAACAGGCCCTGGCACCTTGGTGACAGACTTCGCCTAGGATCGCGGGGGCGACGCTCGCCGGGGGCGGTCCAACTACAGCCGGGGGGCTGGGAGATGCTGCAAACGCTGGGGCTCGGAGCCGATGTGGAAGCCGTGTACCGGGGCATGCTGGCCGACCCTTCGGGAGGCATCGCCGAGCTCAGTGACCGCCTCGGTCTGACCGAGACCCGGGTCCGCGAGGGCCTGGACCGGCTCGTCGACCTCGACCTGCTCAGACCGTCCCGGGACTGCCCGGGCGGCCTGCGCGCGGTGAGACCCGAACTGGGCCTGGAGCTGCTCCTGCGCCGCCAGGAAGAGGAGCTGGCCAGGCAGCAGCAGGAGCTGGCCCGCAGCAAAGCGGCCGCGGCGCAGGTGGTCTCCGAGTTCGCCGGACTCAGCCCCAACACCGAGGTCGACGGCGCGGAACGGCTCGTGGGGATGGACGCCATCCAGGGCCGCCTGGAGCAGCTCGCCCACGGACTGACCCGGGAGTGCCTGGCGATCCTGCCGGGCGGCGCACTCTCGGAAGCGAGCCTGGAGGCTTCCCGGCCGCTGGACCGGCGGGCATTGGACCGCGGCATCGAGATGCGCTCGGTCTACCAGGACAGCGCCCGCAACGATCCGACGACGCTGGCCTACGCGCGGTGGCTGACCGAACAGGGCGGCCAGGTGCGGACGAGTCCGCTCCTGCCGCCGCGCCTGCTGATATTCGACCGCGCGGTGGCGGTCGTCCCGATCGACCCGGACCACTCCCGGCTCGGCGCCCTGTGCACCAGAGCACCCGGGATCGTGGCCTCCCTGACCACCCTCTTCGAGCAGACGTGGGATTCGGCGGTACCGCTCGGCGCGGACCGGCCCCGCCCCAGCGACACCCTTCCCACCGCGACCGAGCTCGAACTGCTGAAGCTCCTGGCCTCGGGCATGACCGACGAGGCCGCCGCCAAGCGCCTCGGGGTGTCCCTGCGGACCGTCCGACGCCAGATGTCCGCCCTGATGGAACGCCTCCACGCGACGAGCCGCTTCGAAGCCGGCCTCAAAGCGGCGCAGCAAGGCTGGCTCTGACGATCGGGGGCTATCGGCCGCCGTGTCACACACCTCCCGCCCCGCCCCGCCCCGGGAGAGAGGGGCAGGGCGAAGGCGTCGCTCGGCGCGGGGTCGGGGCGGGCAAGATGGGGCGATGAACTTCGATCAGCCGCTGCCTCGCGAGGTTAAGATCATTGATTCGGCCTCGCTGTTCAGGCTGGAGGAGCGGGCGTGTGACCTCAGCCTGAACCAGCGGCTGGATCCGGAGTGGGTGCGGGCGAATGCGGCGCCCGACGGCGCCCACTACCTGTGGCCAGCCCTGTGGAACAGCCTGTCCCACCGTCAGGACGTTCCACGTCAGTTGCGGTGCGAGCTATTGATCACTCTGTCTGCCGGGGACCGCGTGATGAGCCTCCTGGACGTGCTTCCCTACGACTTCACCCCGCTGCCGAGGGTGACCTCACGCGAAGAAGGCATACAGGTCAGCCAGCTCCTTGACCGTGCTCCTTCGGTCAGGGAATGGCTCCTGCGCGAAGGCGAGGGCTCGGACCGGCCGTGACAGGCGTCGCCAGCAGATGAGCGCGCATCCCAGAGCGAGGAACGCTTCGTGGATGTCGTCACGGATCTCCCAGCGGATCCGCAGGCGGCGGAACCAGTGCAGGTGGGCGAAGGCACGCTCGACAACCCGGCATCGGGTGCCGAGCCCGGAGCCGTGTCGCCACACCAACTCACCGGGACGCCCCCGCACTCGTGCTGCCGGCACACCCAACCCTCACCCGAGCCCCGATGGGTAACCCTGTGCCGGGCCAAACCGCCCGTGCCCACCACGGCGCCCCGAAGCCCCGCCGCCCACCCACCTCGATCCACGCCCGGCGCGACGCCGCGCCGTCACGCTCCATCACCCGAGCACCACCGGGCACTGCCCCATCCCGACCCGCCCCTCCCCCATCTCGACGAGCGCGTCGGCATCGGCGTCCGGACCCAGCTGGACACCCGGTCCGTCCCGCGCACGTCCTCGGCGAGGAGCAGCAGCGGGTCAACGACCCGGACGGTGCTCGTACCCCCGCCCGCCCCGGACACCACCAGCGTCGCCACCGCCGGCGCGCGGGAACCTCGATCTTGCCCGCGCCAGCAGCCACGCGACCACCAACCCGCGCACGACGACGGCGGTGGCCGGGACGGGGAACCCGGGTGGGCGGTGCGTCGGACGGGGTCCGCCTGGCACCAGCCCGCTCACTACGCCGAGCTCGCCGATCTGCTGCGCGCCCGGGATCTGTCCGTGGGGGTGCCCGATCTCTACGGGTTCTCGCTCGCCGAGAGCACCGCGAAGGTCGAGGCCATCGCCTCGGTTTCGCCGGAGCCGTCGGTGGTGGTGGGAGATTCGTTCGGGGGTGTCACCGCTGGGACGGTGCGTGGTGCCGGCGCGTTGGTCTTCCTCGCCGGCTGGATTCTCGACGTCGGTGAATCCCCGGCCGAAGTGCTCGCGGCGACTCCGGGCGAGCCTGGCGAGGGGTTGCTCGCGCTGCCGGACGCGGACGGGCGGCTTCGGCTGGATCCGGATGATGCCAAGGCCAAGCTCTACGGCGATGTCGGCGATGTCGACGAACCGGCGGCCGTGCGTGCGGTGGAGTTGCTGCGTCCGGAACATCCGTCGATCTTCGACGCCGCTCCTGCTCGGGTGAGTTGGCGGGACACCCCCTCGCTCTACCTCCGCGGGCCGCACGACCGGACCATGGCGACCCCGCTTCCGGCCCGCTTCGCCGAGCGTTGCTCTCGTACGGAAGTGTGGGACACCAGCCACTCCCCCCACCTGAGCCACCCAGCCGCCGTGTCCGACCTGATTGAGCGTCAGCGAGTGGGCGGCAGCCGTTGAGCCCGGATCGCGGTACCGCTGGCGCGCCAGGCCAGGAAGCGTCGGGACGCTCCGCCCTGCGGGCCCGGAGTGAAACAGGCGCTGCCGTGACTTCGGCAGCCGGCCGCCCCCGCCGGAGTTAGGCGAGGGCGAGGGCAGGGTCAGCTCATGCGTTTGCGGGTCCACCACCAGGCCCCGGCGAGTGCCAGTAGCGACAGGGCGAGGCAGATCGCGCTCTCGGTGTACTGGATCGGCCACAGGTGGGACTTGGGGTGGTAGGAGACCCACTGGCGGGTGATCCCGTGGTCCCGCAGGCAGGCGAAGTGGTCGCCGGTGAGGCCACCGCTCACGGTGCACTCGGGGAGTTCCTGGGCCGGGGCCCCGGTGTTGGTCAGCAGGCCGCGCGACTGGACCCAGGCGCCCCCGGGGAAGGAGAGGGGATCGGTGATGGGCAGGTTGTCCGTGACGGTCGGGCGCAGGGCTCCCCGGTAGCGCTCCAGGACGACGAGCAGCGCTCCGGCGGTCACGACGGTGGCGCCCATGGCGGTCACCGTCCGGCGCAGGACCAGCCCGAAGACGATGCCGATCGACACCATGAGGACCGAGCGGGCCACCGGCGCCGGGCCGATGGCGTCGTACGGCATCCAGGAGGACCAGTCGGAGTAGCTGCCGAGGCGCCCGGCGACCGTGGACCACCAGGACGTGGCGGCCCAGCTGGCGGCCGCACTGACGATGACGGCGAGCACGAGCGGCAGGGAGACCTTCGCCAGGAACCAGCGGCTCCGCGTGACGGACTGCGACAGCACCGTGCGGTAGGTGCCCGACTCCAGCTCCTGGGCGAAGAGGGGCGCGCCCAGGAACAGGCCCAGTGCCACCGGGAGCAGTGTGAGCAGGCTCAGCAGCCCGCGGAGCGGCAGCACGTGGTCGGTACTGAACTCCGGGGGTAGCTGACAGCCCTCCCCCTCGGGGCACAGCGGCAACCGGAGGTGCGCGATGGCGTCGAGGGTCGCGGAGCGGCCCATGACCGCGTACAGCACGATGCCGGTGGCCGCGAGGGCGAACGCGGCCAGGGCTAGGCGTTGTTGGCGCAGGACGAGCCAGAGCAGCCCGCCCCGGGCGGAGCGCTTCAGGTTGTGGTCTTCGTTCCGGTTCTGCTTCCGTGTGCGGGCGTGGCCGCGGGGGTGGTCCGGGGTACTGGTACTGGTACTGGTGCTGGTCACTGGGGTCACTGGTCCTCGTCCGGTCGGGTGAGGGGGCGGGCGTCGGAGGCGAGGTAGGGGTGGGCGTCGGAGGCGAGGAGGTAGGCCATCAGGAGGTGCTCCAGGCTCGGTGCGTCGGCCCGGGCGTCCGGGGCTTCGGCCCGGAGCTCCTCCGGGGTCCGCGGGCTGCGGCGGGTGATGGTCAGCGCGTGGGACGGTAGTTGTGCGACTCGGCTGCCGGGCGGGTGGGGTGCGTCGTTCGCCAGGGCGCTGTGGCCGGCGATGAGTTCGCCGACCGGACCGGCCAGCCGGACGGTGCCCGCGTTGATCACGGCGAGGTAGTCGCACAGGCCGACCAATTCCCCGACCACGTGCGAGGAGAGCACCACGGTGGTGCCGTGCGTCGCGGCCTCGTCACGGAGCAGACCGGCGATCTCGTGGCGGACCAGCGGGTCGAGGTCGGACATGGGCTCGTCGAGCATCAACAGGCGTGGCCGCTTGCCGAAGGCCAACGCCAGGGCCACACGGGTGCGCTGCCCTCCCGACAGGGACGAGACGCGGGCCTTCAGTGGGATCGAGCCGGCGTCCACGATGCGGTGTGCGGTTGCCTCATCCCAGCTCGGATTGAGCGCGGCGCCCATGCGCAGGATCTCGGAGACCCTGAATCCCCGGTAGAGGGGCTTGTCCTGGCTGAGCAGGGCGGTCGTCGCGCGGGCTCGGGGCGATCCCGCGTCGGCGCCGAAGACGCGCACGCTGCCGGAGCTGGGCGCGAGCAGGCCGCCCGCGAGGGAGAGGAACGTGGACTTGCCCGCCCCGTTGGGGCCGACCAGTGCGCAGACCCGGCCGGCCGGAACGCGCAGGGAGCAGCCGTTCAGGGCCCAGCCCCTGCGGTATCGGTGGCCCAGGTCGACGGCTTCCAGCGCCGTGCTGCCCGGGCGGGGAACGAGGTGGCGGTTCATGTCCCCGACGCTACGAACCGGACCGGCGGGCGGGCATCGGCGGAAAGTAGAGAACCGCCGGCCCCACCCGTGACCAAAGGTGGAGCGGGGGCCGGGGGGCACCCCTGCCAAGGGTGGAGTGACGGATGCCGCGCCGGCCGCTACGGCCTCACAGGAGTCCGGCGCGGTAGACGAGCAGGGCGATCTGCACACGGTTGTCGAGGTCGAGCTTGGTGAGGATGTGCGAGACGTGCGACTTGACCGTGGGCACGCTCATGTAGAGGTCCACGGCGATCTGGGCGTTCGTACGACCCTTCGCCACCTCCAGGGCCCCCTCCCGCTCCCTCGCACCGAGGGCGGCAAGCTGATCGGCCGTCGGCGAGGTCGGCAAAGATGGTTCCGCCTCGGCTTCTTCCTTGGCCTCGGCTCCTTCCTTGGCTTCCGCTTCGGCTTCCGGTTCTGTGCCACCAGCCGTCACCTTGTCGATGAGTTGCCCCAGGGATTCCGGAGACATCACCGGTTCACCGGCGACGGCCCGCCGCACCGCCTCGATGATGCGCGCCGGGCTGGTGTGCTTGAGGAGGAACCCGTCCGCGCCGGCTCTCAGGGCCCGCAGGACATACGAGTCGGCGGTGAAGGTGGTCAGTACCAGTACGTGCGGCGGGTCGGGCATCGCCCTGACCAGGCGGGTGGCCTCCAGCCCGTCGAGCCCCGGCATGCGGATGTCCATCAGCACCACGTCGGGCGCGTGCGTGCGTACGAGGTCGGGCACCCGGTGTCCGTCGTCGGCCTCCGCGACCACCTCGATGTCGGCGGCGCTGCCCAGCATCAGGCGCAGTCCGGCCCGGACCAGGGCGTCGTCGTCGACGAGCAGGACACGGATCACGCCGGCCACGGGAGCCTCGCCTTCACCAGGAACACCCCGTCGGCCGGCCCGTGGCTGAACTCGCCACCGATCAGGTCGACGCGCCCGGCCAACCCCCGCAACCCCGAACCGCTGCCGGGCAGGGCGTACCGGTGGTCTGCGGCGGCGGGGATCGTGTTGCTGACCTCGACGGTCAGCCCCGCGGCGGGCGAGCCGTGCAGGTCGATGCGTACGCGCCCGCCCGGAGCATGCTTGCGCACGTTGGTCAGGGCCTCGCGCACGATCCGGTACGCCGTCCGGCCTACGAGCTCGGGGACCACCGGAAGCAGGTCGGGCCGCAGGTCCTCGTTCAGTTCGACGTGCATGCCGGCGCGGGCGGACTCCGCCACGAGGGCCGGCAGGTGGGCGAAGCCCGGCTGCGGAGGATCGGGGGCGTCCTCCGTTCTCTCGCGCGGCCCCGACCTGAGCACCCCGAGGACCTGCTGCAGGTCCTCCAGCGCCTGCACCGCACTCGACCGGATCACCTCCACGGACGCGGTGATCTGCTCCGGCGGCGCCGTCGGGTTCACCCCCAGCGCGCCCGCGTGCATGCTCAGCAGGGAGAGCCGGTGCGCCAGCACGTCGTGCATCTCCCGCGCCAGCTCCTCCCGCTCCTGACGGCGCACCGCTTGGGCGCGCAGCACCGCTTCCACCTCGGCCTGCGCCCGGCGCTCGGCCCGCGAGCGGACGTACAACCCCGCCATAACCGCGCCGGTGAGCAGCGCGGACGTGGTGAACGCGGTGGCGCCCGCCTCACCCAACGGAACCGGATGCACCAACGGCTGGAGCGCGAGGGGCAGTAGCGCCAACCCGGCGGTCGTCGCCACCGTACGGCGCTGGCGAGAGGCCACCACCGTCGCGAGGCCGAACAGGGCAGCGGGGAACAGCGGCGCCACCGTCGAGGCCGCGAGCAGCCCCAGGGTGACGCCCACCGGGGCCCGCCGGCGCCACCACAGCGCGGCGCTGCCCACGAACGGCACCAGCAGGAACCATACGAGCGCCGCCGGTGTTCCCGGTGTCATGGCATCGGCCAGGTAGGAGCCGAGGGGATGTGCGTTGAACATCGGGTACAACGAGAGCCCGTGTGACATGGCGCTCACCGCACCCGCCGACAACGCGCCGCCCCACAGCATCAGGTCGGAACCGCGCCCGCGTCCGCGAAGGGCCCCATCTATCCAGCTCATGGGCCCATCGTAGGGGGGTGCGCCGTTTTGTCGGTATTCTCTAGATTTATCAGGTCCAGACAGGCCGCCCCCGCCGCGTGCGGCCGGGCCTTCGCCGGTGACCACCGAGTGGATCTCCCCCCGCGGTCGAGCCGTTTCGGCACTGCCTGGACGGTACCCGCACCGCAGGGCGGGGACGACAGCCCTATGGGTGTCGTCCCCGCCCTGCGGTGCCGGTGTCCGCGCCCGTCAGAGACGGTGCGGGCCTTCGTAGTAGCCGCCGACCTGGCGGTGGTAGTCCAGGTCGCCGAGGTGCTTGTCCTTGTCGAACTCGGGAGCGTTCTTGATCTGCTCCCTCGTCCGGTCGACGTAGATCTTCTCGTCGTTCGGATCAACCCGGCTGACCGTGCCCGCGGGCAGCAGGACTTCCTTGCCGAAGATCCACGGACCGGTGTCGACCACGATGTAGGCCGAGCCGACCTCGTCCGAGTGCTTGTCGACCTTCCCGATGGAACCGTCCGTCGCCTCGACCTTGTAACCCGTCAGATCCGCACCAGCCAGACGGCCGGACGTTGCACGGTAACCCCACACATTCTCAGTCATGCGAAAACAACTCCTCCGGTCAACGGGAGACAGGAAGGAAATACTCCCCACCCATCTGCCCTTTTCCGTACTGCGTACGCGGCGGAAACCTGCATCCGCCATACCTCCGCCTGCCCCGCATTCGGTCCCGCACACACCTCAATCCCATTCAGCACCGGGACGGCCGTCGATCGTTGGAGGCGAGCAGGTCCCCTGCTGCGTCACTGCGCCCGCTGCTGCGTCACTGCGACCGCCCCTGCGATATCCCGGCTACCCCCAGATATCCGGTTTCACCCAGTACGGAAAGACCAGAGCCCGCACATGGCGGAACGCATGGCTGTGGCCTGCCACCCTCGGCCGTCGAGGGTGGCAGGCCACAGCCATACCGCATCCGAACTGCGTGAATATCAGGCGGCTACCAGCGATACCAGCGGCCGCTGCCGCCCTTCGGACGAGCCACGAAACCGACCAGCCACAACACCAGGACGGCGATCGCGACCCACCAGAGAATCTTCAGAGCGAAACCCGCGCCGAAGAGAAGCAGAACCAGCAGAAGAACAAGAAGCAGGGGAACCATAGTTATCAACCTCCGAAGCACCGCATGCCCCACCACATGCTCGACATGCACGCGGAACTTACCTGTTTCTTATCGACACAGGCGGGAACACGCGTCAGCCACTTTTGAGCGCTTCCCCCTCGCACCCCGTCCACATCAGGAGAGCCCCCGGTGCCGGGACCGGGACCGTGCATGCGCCGGTCGGACGCACCGACGGTCTCCTCCTGGCGGAGGAGGCCGGTCCGGGACCCAGGTCCCGGACCAGAGGTGGACAGGACCGCGGTCCTCGTGCCCTTGGGCGATGTGCCGTACCAGGGCGGGTTCCTAGCCTCAAGGCATGCGATCACACCAAGCGGACGATGCTCAAGGAGACCCCGTGACCACTGCCAGCCCCGCCGCACGCCGCGCCTTGGCCGTGGGCCTCACCCTCGCCGCCTGCCTCACGTCCTCCCCCGCCCTGGCCACGGCCGCGGAGACCCCCACCCAGGACAGCTCCGGGACCGGACTGGACCCGTACTACCGCCAGCACCTCGGCTGGGGCAGCTGCATCAAGGGCCCCGACGACACCACGGGCCGCGATCTGGACCAGGCAGGCGTGCAGTGCGCGGACGTGACCGTGCCCCTGGACTACACCGACCCCCGGGGGCGCACGATCACCGTGGCGATCTCCCGGCTCAAGGCCACCGACACCCGCCACCGCATCGGCGCGATCCTCCTCAACAACGGCGGTCCGGGCGGTCCCGCGCTCCAGTCCCCGCCGCAGGCCCGTGCGTCGATGAAAGAGGTCGGCGCGCGCTACGACATCGTCGGCTTCGACCCGCGCTTCATCGGGCGCAGCACCGCGCTGGACTGCGGCTTGCCCGTCGGCATGACCTGGCTGTCCGCCGGCGCCGGCCGGGCGGGCTTCGACCGCCAGGTCGCCCTGCAGAAGAGCCTGGCCGACAAGTGCCGGGCCACCGACGCCGCGGTGCTCCCGCACATCACCACCCGCAACACGGCCCGCGACATGGACGTCATCCGCGGCACGCTGGGCGAGCGGAAGATCTCCTTCCTGGGCTACTCGTACGGCACCTACCTGGGCACGGTCTACACGCAGATGTTCCCCGGCCGCCACGATCGGATGGTGCTGGACGGGGCGATCAACCCGAGCGACTACCGCCCCCGGCTGCTGAAGGGCACCGAGCGCGAGAACGAGAAGGCTCTGTCCGACTGGGCCGCCTGGGCCGCGGAGCACCACGACACCTACGGCCTGGGCCGCAGCCGCGCAGAGGTCCTCGGTACCGTCGACCGCATCGTCGCGGCGGCCGCGCGCGGTCCGCTGACCATCGGCGCCGGCGCCGATGCCTTCCGGATCGACGAAAGCCAGGCCCCGCTCCTCCTCTTCTCGGGCATCGCGGACGACACCGCCCCGGCGCGAGCGTCGTTCGGCGAGCTGCTTTCCGTACTGGCCAAAGCCGCGGAGGGCCGGCCGACGACGGTGCCGCCGACGCTCGTCCCGGAGCTGCGGTACGTGCTGCGCGGTGAGGGCGAGCCCACCGGCGTGCAGTCCGCCGTCCTCTGCGGGGACGTAGCCGCCGAGCGCGATCCCGAGTTCTACTGGCGGAACATCGAGCGCAACCGCACCGCGCACCCGCTGTTCGGCGCTCTGACCAACAACATCAACCCGTGCGCCTTCTGGGACTCGCCGCGCGAAGAGCCCACCCGGGTGCAACGCGATGCCCCCGCACTGATCGTCGCCGCCACCGGTGACCCGCGTACGACGTACAAGGGAAGCGTCGAACTCCACAAGCAGCTGCCGAGCTCCAGGCTGGTCACCCTCGAGGGCGCCAACCGGCACGCCCTCTTCGGGCGCTACGGCAACGCGTGCGTGGACGAGCAGGTCAACCGGTACCTGGCCACCGGCAAGCTGCCGGCGAGGGACCAGACCTGCGTCAAGCAGGCAGGGTAGGGCACGCGGTTCGCGTTCCGAGCGCGCGGACCAGCAGCAAACCCCCCGGCCAGGGGCCTGTGATGTGACAGTGGGCCGCGCTCTGCGGATGCACCCCGGCGAAGGCGAGGGCGCGGTCGCCTCCCTCATCGTGTAGGCCTTCAGATCGTCTTGCTGTCCCCCGACCGGCACGGTGCGGTACGGGCCCATGCGCCGCCCGGACCGACGAGTAGGCACGCGAAGGCATTTCGAACCACGAGGCACACGACGCCAGCCTTGTGAGGGAGCGCCCGGTGGCGTGATCGCGCCGTTCACGGAGCGCGTGGAATAGGTACGCGGACGATGGGGCACCGATGCCCGCATGCACCTCATGAACGAGACGCAACACTTCACCGCCCTGTCGGCACGGCTGACCGGCTTCGACCAGGCCGACCTGGAGGCCACCGGACTCGCGGGGGAATACCGGGCGGTGGCCACGGAGCACCTCGGCACCGAGAGCTACGACCGGCTGCTGCGCGAGCTGCAGAATCCCGATGACCTCGTGGACGTCGACCTGCGCGAGGCCGCGCGAGCCGTCACGTATCTCTGGTTCACGGGCAGTTGGTTCGGGACCTCGACCGTGGTCTCGCCCCGTGCCTACGCCGAGGCCCTGATGTGGAAGGCGGCGGGCCTCAAGGCTCCCGCCTCCGGCCCGGGCGGATACGGGAGCTGGGCCGAGGCGGACGGACACGCCCCGACGGGCGACTGGGCCGAGGCGGGCGGCCGGTGACGCGGTACGACGTGATCGTCGTCGGCGCCGGTGTCGCCGGGTCGTTGGTCGCGCACCGGCTCGGCTGGAACGGGCGGCGGGTCCTGGTCCTGGAGGCGGGCGCGGCCGGCCCGGGCGGTGACGAGCCGGCCACCGACCCGCTCTCCACCTATCTGACGGCCGCTGCCAGGCTTCCCGGCTCCTCCTCCGGACCCCATCCGGCCGCCGCGTCGCCGCAGGTGACGGACCTCACCGGCATGGACGGGAGACCCGGCTTCCGGGCGGCCGGCCATGTGCTGCAGGACGGCCCGCTCCCCTACGCCAGCGGCTACGTCCGCGCCAACGGAGGCACCGGCAACGTGTGGACCGGCCTCGCACCGCGCATGCTGCCGGAGGACTTCGACACCGAGCGCTTCGGCTACGGGCGGCGGTGGCCGCTCACGTACGACGAGCTGGAGCCGCATTACCGGGCGGCCGAGGAGGAGTTCGGGGTGGCAGCCGACGCCGACGATCAACGCGTGCACGTCGGCCTGCCCTTCCCCGAGGACTACGTCTTCCCCATGCGGCCTCTGCCCGCCGCGCGGCTGGACCGCCTCTTGGCGGCCCGCCTCGACGGGCGGCGCGTGAGCGACCCCGTCGCCCTGAGCGACGTCGAGCTGAAGGTGGTCGGCACCCCGCACGCGCGCAACGGCGTCCCGGACCCCCGGTACGACGGCGGCCGCGGCTACGTCCCACGCGGCCGCGGCGGCCGCAAGGACCCGGGCAGCCGCTGCGTGGGCAACGCGACCTGCATCCCGCATTGCCCCTCATACGCGAAGTACACCCCGCAGAAGACCCAGGGCCGCTGGAGCACCACCGTCACGCTACGGGACAGGTCCGTGGTGAGCCGTGTCCTCGTCGACGGGAGGGGGCGGGCGACCGGAGTCGAGTACCGCTCCTACGACGGGGAGGTGTCGACCGCACACGCCGACGTCGTCGTGCTCGCCGCACACGCCGTGGAGAACGCACGACTCCTGCTCCTCTCCCGGCTCGCCGACCGCAGCGGCCAGGTCGGCCGCAACCTGATGGACCATCCGGTGCTGCTGACCTGGGGACTGTTGCCCGAGGAGACCCGACCGTATCGGGGTCCCGGGTCGGTCTCCGGCTTGGAAGGCTTCCGCGCCGGGCCGGCCCGGCGGCGAAGGGCGCCGTTCCGCATCGAGTTCGGGGCATGGGGGTGGGTCTGGGCCAAAGGGCCCGTCGAGACGGACGTCGCTCACTTCCTCCTCGAACGGGGGCTGCTGGGAGCGGAGTTGCGGCGGGCGGTCGGGGATCGGATCCGCCGCCAGTTCACCCTCCAGTTCGAGATGGAACAGGGCGCCGACCCCGCCAACCGGGTCACCCTCCACCCCTCCGAGCGCGATGCCCTGGGACTCCCCCGCCCCCTCGTCACGTACGACCTCGACGAGCACGTGAAGGCGGGGATCGCAGCGGCCGGCGCGGTCTCGGACCAGATCTTCGCGCTGCTGGGCGCCGAGGACCACACCGACTACGCGCCCCCAGCGGCCTGGCCCGGCCGCTTCGAGCACGGTGGGCGTACCTACGGCTACCGGGGCGCCGGCCATGCCGCCGGCACCCACATCATGGGCGACTCCCCCGCCACATCGGTGGTGGACGCCTGGCAGCGCTGCTGGGACCACCCCGGCCTGTACGCCGTGGGCTGCGGCAGCATGCCGTCGGTGGCCACCTCCAACCCGACGCTGACGATGGCCGCGCTCGCCCTGCGCAGCACGGAACGCATCGAGGCGGACTTGACCGCGCGCGACCGCCCGGCCCACGTCGGGCCGTCCCGACCAACCCTCGCGACGAGCGAAACGACACCGACCCGAGGAGCCCTCACATGACCGACCCGCTGCCCCTGCCGCCCGTGCCCGAGCCGTTCCGGCTCCCCTTCCACTACGGAGCACTGCACCAGATCGGCCTCGACTGGCTGGTCGAACCGGAGCCGGTCCGCGAGCTGCTCGCCAAGCACCACCCGGACCTGACCGCGGCCACCTTCGAGGACGGGCGAGCGCTGGTCTCTCTCAACTACCAGTTGTACTTCGCGCAGTACGCCTTCGGCGGCGGCGTCACCCAAGAGATCGAGTTCAACGTCATCGCCTTCCCCACGACCGAGAGCGACCGGCTGCCCCGGCTGGCCTACGCCCAGTTCGCGCAGGGATGGGACCAGACGAAGCTGCTCGGTATCGCCCGCCTCCACGTCGTGTGCGACAACCTCTTCGCGATCCGAGCCGGTCAGGAGATCTACGCGGAACCCAAATACCCGGGCTGGTTCGAGGTCGACCTGCCCTCCCTCAACGGCCCCACCGGCGAGACCTGGAACGTACGGTGCAACGCCGCCTCCCTCGGCCCGAACGACACCCTGAAGCAGGAAGCGACCCCGCTGCTCGACGTCACCGCGAAGCTGGACGGCCTCGCCGCGGTCGCCGCCAACGCGGCCCCCGTCACCGGCTACGGCACCGACCGGGAGGGGCGCCTGCTCGCCGGCCCCATGAACCTCTATCAGCCGTACCAGTGGTACGACCTGACCCGCCCCGAACACTCCGAGCGCACGCGGCTGACGGTCCACGCTCCGGACGGCGACCTCGGGCTCGGCATCCGCGCCGTACTCGCCGACGGCACACCGGCCGCCGGTGCCTGGACCTACCAGTCACCACCAGTCGCCGCCCACAACCGCCCGTACTACCTGCCGACGGGCGCACGCCCTTGAACAGGGGCGGTGCAGCCCGTCGCGCCAGGTACCGGACGCAGGGGGTGTTGCCTATCCAGCGGGGGCGGGGAGAGACTGCTTGCGAGCCGAGAGGAGGTGCACCCGTGGCAGCAGCTGAACCGGAGCACGTCGCCTGGTTGTCCGAGAGGCAGTTGGCCCGAGCCTGGCCGACCATCCGGGCGGCCTGCCTGGACGCCACCGCGAATGCCAACGGAGTCCGCAGCAACCTCCGCGTATCGCACTCCACTTGGGGCGAGAGCAGGTGGCGCACGTACCACGCCGCAGACGCCGCCCGAGTGGCCAGGGCGATCGCCGACGGCACCGCGGAGCTCCAGCCGCACTGGCGGAACGACACCCCCGAGGCCAAGCTGCTCGATCAGCGCCATCGCAGGAAGAACCTGCCCGGTGCGATCGGGTGCGCCCTGCTCGTCGCCGTCCCGTTGGCGATCGTCATCATTCTCCTGATCATCTCCTGGAACGACTCCGGCTCGTCTTCGCCGTCCTACTGGCACTGACCCACGAAGATTCCGCTCAGTCATCTCTCGCCCACGCGGTAGAACAAGCAGAAACTCCCGGCCCCCTACACGGACTCACCGAGCCGGCGATCGGTGAGTCCTTCTGCTCTCCGCTCCCCGCATCCCCTCGACTTGGCCGTGGCAGCAGGGGTCTGACCAGCAGTGTTGCGGATCCGCACTACTCTTTCGATCATGCGTATGAACATCATCGGCCTCGTAGCTGTCGTGAGCGCGGGTCTCCTGGCCACGGGGTGCGGGGGCACCGGCTCCCGGTCCGCCGCGCCCGCGCCGTCCGTCAGCCAGCTGCCGATCCGGCTCGACCGACCCGCACCCCGGCCCGAGGGCGACCTGCAGCCGTCCCCCGCCGCCGACGCACCCTTCGCGGCGAACCTGGAGTACGAACTCCGCAAGAAGACACTCGCCTTGGCCAACGCCACCGGCGAGGTCAGCGCCAAGTGCCCTCAGGACGTGGCCTCCAGGAAGGGCACCACGGTCGTGTGCACGTCCCACTTCAAGGGTGCCGAGGTGGAGTGGGACGTCGCCATAGGCGACAAGCCCGGTTGGTCGCAGAACTACGTCACCTTCACCGCTCGGGCGCGCAAGGGCATCATGTCGAGGGAGGGCGCCCAGCGGATCATCTTCGGCAACTCCGACGGGACCCTGGACCACATCCGGTGCACCGACATACCGGAGGCCGTCGCCGTACCCATGGGCCCCACCCCCCAGTACGCGTGCCAACAGGTCATGAAGGACGGTCAGGTGTACTACCCCCAGGCGATGCGCGCCACCGAGGACGGGCCGCGCGCGTACTGACGGGACGGGACGGGATGGGGCGGGATGGGACGGGGCCGCTGCAGGCTGAACCGGGCGCAGCGCACGCGACGGCCGCCGTCACGAGTTCCCCGAGGCGGTCGGGCGCGGAGTCGATGCTGCCTATCGTTGACGGCATGGACGTATTCGACGAGCTGTTGCGGGGCGTGCGGGGCAAGGGGGCGGTGTTCGGGCGTTCGGTGTTGTGGCCGCCCTGGTCACTGCGGTTCACCGACGGGCCCTACCTGACGCTGCTCCTGCCGTTGCGCGGCGCGGGGTGGATCGTGCCGGAGGACGGGGAGCCCCGGCGCGTCGCGATCGGCGAGGCCGCCATCGTCCGGGGGCCGGCGCCGTTCTCCTTCACCGACGACCCGGCCGACGCCGCAGATACGGGACGCGCCGCCGGAGTGCGGGAAGTCCGCTGGGGCGAGGAACCGGCGGACGCGGCCGAGCCGGAGCGGGAGTTCACCGGCCCGACGGTACTGCTCGCCGCCGCCTACGACGTACGGGCCCAGGTGCCGCAGCGGTTGCTGCGCGCGCTTCCGCCGGTGCTGGTGGTGGCCGACGACGCGGACTGCACGCCACTGCGCGACTACTTGGAGGGGCAGATCGGCATCGGCGGGCCGGGGCGCCAGATCGTTCTCGACCGGCTGCTGGACTGGCTGTTGGTGTGCACGTTGCGGGACTGGTTCGACCGGCCCGAGGCGCGGCCACCGGGGTGGTACGCCGCGCTCGGCGACGAGGTGGCCGGCCCGGCGCTGCGTGCGATCCACGCGGATCCGGCGCACTCCTGGTCGACGGCGGAGCTGGCGGCGCGGGCGGGCGTGTCGAGGACGACCCTGGCGAAGCGGTTCACCGAGCTGGTCGGCGACGGGCCGGTGGCCTATCTCACCGAGTGGCGGATGACGCTCGCCGCCGACCTGCTGAGCAGTACCGAGCTCACGGTGGCGGCGGTGGCCCGGCGGGTCGGTTACGCGGACGCCTTCGGCTTCGGCGCCGCGTTCAAACGCCTGCGCGGCGTGAGCCCCGGCGCCTACCGCCGAGAGGCCGCCCCGGAGCCGGACCGGGCCGCTCCGGCGGGCTGAACCGGGCGCGTTCCCCGGCGCAGCCAGGCGCCGGCGCCGGACCCGGACCCGGGGCGAGCGTCTGGCGCACCGGGTCCGTACGTCCGCCCGTCCCCATGCGTCAGGACCAGGCGCCCGCGGCCGCCGCGTCACGGGCGAACTCGGCGACGTCGCGCGGCGGGCGCCCGAGCGCCCGGTGGACGCCGTCCGTGAGCGGAGCCTCCTGGCTCGTGCGGATCGGCTCCATCGCCTCCGTCCAGACCACGGCCTCCTCCTCGGGCACTCCCTGCGCCACGAGCCCGGCCCGGTAGGCCGACGGTTCGACCGGAACGTAGGCGGCACGCACCGCGGTGGCCTCCGCGATCTCGCCCAGCACGTCGGCGACGCTCAGCGCGCGGGGGCCAGACAGTTCGTACACCTCTCCGTGGTGACCGTCCTCGGTGAGGGCCGCGACGGCGACCGCCGCGATGTCGTCGGCGTCGATGAACGCGGCGGTCCCGTCCGCGGTGGGCAGGGCCAGTTCACCGGCGCGCACGCCGTCGCGGAAGACGCCTTCGCTGAAGTTCTGGGCGAACCAACCGGGACGCAGGATCGTCCAGGCGACCCCGGAGGAGCGGACGGCCGCCTCGCTCTCCCGGTGCGGGGCGCCGACCGCTGTGGAGAGGTGGCCCGGAGTGTCGACGCCGCGGGCCGAGAGCAGCACCAGCCGGCGCACGCCGCTCGCGACGGCCCGCTCGACGAAGGCGGGCGTCGGGGAGGGGGATCCCTCGGGCCCGACGACGTAGACGGCGTCGGCTCCGTCGAGGGCCGGCTGCCAGGTGTCGGGGTCCGACCAGTCGAAAGGCGTGTCGCCGGACCGGGAAGCCGCGCGGGTCTCCACGCCCGACTCGCGCAGGAGGGCGACGACCCTGCGGCCGGTCTTGCCGGTGCCGCCGAGGACCAGGACGGTGGCCGGGGTGTTCGTGGTGTCGTTGTCGGGGCTGTAGGGGCTGTAGGGGCTGTCAGGGCTGTCGGTGTGTGTCATGCGTCGAGCCTCACAGGACGGGGCACCGGCTGCCATGGGTGATCGTCCGCACGGCATGTCCGAGCGTCCGGCCGGGGAGCGGCATCGACGTGCTCCCGCGCCGCCCCGGACATCGGGAGGCAGGCGCGGGACACGGGCGCCGGTCCGTGCTCGCCCTTCAGCCGGCCGCGTTGACGCGTTCGCCTTCCGCCAGGTCGTCGCCGTGCTGCCAGGCGTAGAGGGTGTCGCCCTCCTTGTACCCGTAGTACGTGCCACACCGCAGGGTGGCCTTGCCCCGGGCGTCGCCCGGGAACCAGTCCGCCCGCATCTGGACGTCCTTGGCGTTCGCCGCGGGCTCGGCCTTGCACTGGGCCGGGAGCTCGCCGGCCGGGAGCACCGCCTTCAGGAGCCGCTCGCCGCCCGTCGTCTTCATCGCGTACCGGACCGACTTCGCCTCGTCCGGCAGCCAGCGCGGGACGGAAGTGCGCCCGGCCTTCGCCTCGGCACCCGTCGCGTAGGAGCTCGTCTCCTGGTGCCGGTTCGCCACCCAGTCGCTCACGGCGGGCACGGCGACCGCCGCTGCCACGCCGAGGGCGACGACGGCTCCGGAAGCGGCCAGGACGATGTTCTTGCGACTCATGGTGCTTTGCTCCTGTTGCTGGCTGATTGCGTGCTTCCATCCTTCGGGCCGGAGCGCGCGGATCCATCCGTCCGACGGCCGGGATCCGCGTACCCCTCAGGTCGCACGGCCCTGAGGGCTCCCGGATGCCCGCCCCTGACGGAGAGGGCCATGCTGGGGTCCTTGCCCGCATCCGGGCCGACGCGTCCCACCGCTGCCGGAAGCGTCGGCCCGGCACGGCCGGGGCTGCCCGGAGCCGTGCCGGGAGGGCAGGCGGCCGTCAGCCGTTCAAGGGAGGAGGAGCGGGGGCAGAGGTGCCCGTCAGTCCGGCCGCGGGCCGATGACTCGGGTGCCGTCCTCAACCGTGATGGCCCGGGCGGGGCACATGTCGGCCGCGTCCAGGACGACTTCCCGGGGCGGGACCCCGTCCGCGCGGGGGCGCGCCCGGTCCTCGTCCAGCACGAACACCTCGGGGGCCGTACCCGCGCAGATGCCCGATCCCTGGCACAACTGCCGGTCGACCCGGACCGTCCACGTCACGTCGGCGCTCACCAGGCCACCGGCATGACACGCGGACCGCGCACCAGCATCTCGGTCTTCCAGGTGATGTCGCCCGCGAGTCGGAGTCCGGGGAAGCGCTGGAGGAGCGCGTTCAGGGCCTCCTGGAGTTCCATCCGGGCCAGCGGGGCTCCCAGGCAGTGGTGGACACCGTGGCCGAAACCCAGGTGCTGGCCCGCGGGACGCGCGATGTCGAGGACCCCGGGCGCCGTGAAGCGCAGCGCGTCGCGGTTGGCCGCGCCCGTCGCGACCACGACCGGGTCCCCGGCGGCGACCAGGGTGCCGCCGACCTCGATGTCCTCGGTGGCGTACCGGGCCTGGCTCGCTCCGCTGCCCAGCGGGACGAAGCGCAGCAGTTCCTCCACGGCGTTCGCGATGAGGGCCGGGTTCCCCCGCAGCAGCGCGAGCTGGTCCGGGTGATCGAGGAGGGTGAGGACGAAGTTGGGAATCTGCGAGGCCGTCGTCTCGTGGCCGGCCACGAGGACGGCAACGCACAGGTCGATGAGCTCCAGTTCGGAGAGGCGGTCGTCGTCCGCCTCCCGGGCGTCGATGAGGGCCGTCATCAGATCGTCCCGCGGGCTGCTGCGGTGCGCGTCGATGAGGTCCGCCATGTAGGCGCGCAGTTCGTCGCGGTTGGCGTGGAACTCCTTCGCGGTCAGCGAGCTCGTCGACAGGGCCGCGTCGCTCCACACCCTGAACCGCGGCCGGTCCTCGACCGGAACGCCGAGCAGGTGGCAGATGACGGCGACCGGGACCGGAAGCGCGTACCGGTCGACGAGGTCGGCGGGCGGCCCGGCCGCCTCCAGCTCGTCGAGCAGCCCGGCGGTGAGCGCGCGTACCCGTGGCCTGAGCTTCTCGACCTGGCGGACGGTGAACGCCTTGGCGACCAGGGACCGCAGCCGGGTGTGGTCGGGCGGGTCCATGCCCAGGATCCCGGCGTCGACGCGGGCCTCGGACTGGCGGGGCTCGTCGTGTTCGCTCGCCATCGCGCGACTGAACCGTACGTCGCCCAGCACGAGCCGGGCGTCGGCGTAGCGGGTCACCAGCCAGGCGGGCTCCCCGTACGGCATCCGTACGCGTAACAGTCCGGGGCGCTCGCGCACCCGCTCGTACTCCTCGGCCAGCCCGAGCCCCTCGGCGGTGTTGAAGGGGTAGGCGAAGGGGGTGGTCTCGACACTCGTCACGTCGACCTCCTTGATGTAAGCAGCTGCTTACACGCTAGGACCGGCCACCCGGCCGGTCAACGACGCTTTACAGCCGTTATCCTGACGGGCCTTCCGAGAGGACCAGGTGAGTGAACGAATCCCTCCGGCCACGACCAACGGAACGACCAACGGAACGACAAGAGCGACCGCGCAACGCCGCGGCCACTCGCCTCAGGCTGCTCGAAGCGGCCGCCGACCTCTTCGCGGAGCGGGGCTACGAGCGCACCACGGTCCGGGCGATCGCCGAGCGATCGGGGGCCAACCAAGCCCTTCTCTTCCGCTACTTCGGCTCCAAGGAGGGGCTGCTCACCGAGGTCGTCGCCCGCGGCAGCCTGGAACAGCTGCGCGCCACCCCTCCGGAGGAGCTGTTCGAGACCGCCCTGCGCTCGATGTTGACCCGCAGCGCTCCGGGGGCCGACCGCTCCTTGGAGGTCTACCTGCGGTCTGTCGGTCGGGGGGACGAGGCCAGCGGGACCCTGCGGGAGCTGGGCGGAGAGTACCAGAAGGTGCTGGCCGGCCTGGCCCCGTCCGGAGACGGAGCCCTGCGCGCCGATCTGGCGATGGCCTGGCTCCTGGGAATCGGCCTCATGCGGACGGTCGCCGCGAGCGAGCCCCTCGCCGGAGCGGACCCGGACACGGTCTGCCGACTCGTGCTGGACACCCTCGCGCCGTTCTGGACCACATCGGAGGCGGGAGGGCCCGGGGAGGACGACCGGTGACCTGCCGCGCCGGACGCACCGCCGGCACGACGCCCTCGTGCCGCTCCGCCTGCTCCTGAGCCTCACGCAGGGGGGCGGGAACCCGTGCTCGCGGGCCTGGAGGCAGCAGCACCTCCAGTCGGCGTCCCACATCGAACAGGTCCTGCTCGGCCGCCGTGTCCGCCGGCTCCGCGCAGCAACGCCGAGCGCGGCCTGCACTGGCGCGACGGTTCCGCCACGGCCGAAATGGGCCAGCTCGCTCCTCACGGTGAGCCCAGTCGCTTTGCCACCGCGCGCTCCATCCCACCCGCTACTCCCTCCCAGGAGCAAGGAACAGACGGGCACAGGCCTCCGTGCGCCCCGTGGACCGTCACCCTCACATACTGCGCAGCGCCCAGCACGCCCAGAGGAGGGTGGCCACCGCCGGCACGACGGCCACTGCGCCGAGGGCGACCCCGACCCGCGCCCGGATACGGGTGGCTCCCTCGTTGCCGCGTGCACGTCTCAGGGCGATACATCCTGAGACGACCGCCCACATCCCCAAGGGCAGGATGGAGTAGACAGGGAAGTATCGGAACTGGTTCGGAACGGATTCCGGAAGCAAGGGGCAACCGACGGCCGCGACAGCAGCGATGCCCAGTACGAGCGACCAGGTGCCCGTCAACCGCGGGAGAACGTCTTCTTCTTCGACACAATCGATCTGCTGCTCGGAACTCATGATCCGCAGGCTAGGCGGAGGACGGCATGTTCCACCTGGGTACAACTACCCAGATGGACGTGAGTAGGCCGGGCGCCAGGAACCTCCGGCAAGGACACCTACCAGCCGACGATGAAGCGCCGGGCCATCCAGCTCCTGACGGAGTCGCCACCGGCTGGTCCGATCCTCCCGGTGCGGGCCGGCCCGCGTCGACGGGAGGGCCCCGACCGGCCGGGGGGGGTGGCCGATCGGGGCGGTGCCCGGGCCAGCCGGGGGGGGTGGCCGGCCGCGGGCGTTCGAGGGTGGGGGCGGGCGGGTGGTCGCCTCACGGCGGAAAGCGCTGCGCGGCTTCAGCCGAACGATCTTCCACGCAGGCGGATGGTTGGGCCCGGGGACATCAGCCCTACCCGCCCCCACATATAGATGAACGGTCAACCAGGACGTATTGTTCCCGGCCGCATGCCTGTAGTCCCACTGGGCGCAGCGCGGAGCTCGGCGGCCCGTTGGCCCGCGCGGTGGTGTGGGCGAGGGTTCCGCGTGCCCGGCTGCGTCCGCTGCCGCGCGGATACTGCCCTTGAGGTGCGGGAGGGGACCAGGAGCGCCGGAGAGAGCGAGGCGAGGGGCGGGGCTGCGGGCCACTCGGGATGACCCCCACCACTCCGCCTCTCGCTCCCACCCCAGCATGAGCGCCGACCGCCGGTGCGGCCCGGCCGGCGCCGCCCACGAGGCCCCGCAGTCCCTCGGACGGACGCCGGCAGCAGTGAAGCCGGCGGCGACGGGCGGGTTCTACGAGGTGGGAGTGGGGTTGGTTGCCGGGCCGAGGCGGTGCAGGGCCACTCGTTCTTCGGCAGCGGTGAGTGCGGCGTGGACGGTGCGTTCGCCCATGAGGATGCACAGGGTGTACGCGGCGTTCGCCAGTATGGTCCGCAGGGTGGGGTCCGTGGGGGCGGCCAAGGTACGCCGGCGGGCGGCCCGTAGGTGGGTCAACTGCTGACGCAGGACGACCGGGGGCGGGAGAACGACGCCCGCGGGGTAGGACGGCAGCCCGCGGGCCGCGTCCACCTCGGCGCGCAGGGCGCGTTCCAGCACCGGGGGCACCGCGGTGTCCGCCGTACGCAAGGTCGCCACCGCCGCGGCTGTCCGGGCCGGCGTGGCCCCCGCGGTGCGGGCCGCCTGGGCCAGGATGTGCTCGGTGTGCTCGGCGGTGCAGGGCACCAATGCCATCAGGATCCCCATCGCGCTCTCCCAGCCGACATCACCGCGCAGAGCAGCGACGGCCTCAGGCATCTCGCCCGAGCTGGTGCCGGTGGCAGGGGTTGGGGCTGGCTCTGCGTTCATGGGACCTCGGTCCTCGCGGGACGGAACATCACGGTTCGCCGAACCTAGGGCGCCGTGGGCGCCGCGCCGGTCGGGCTCAGGCGGACCACGCCGTGATTGCCTCGGATGGGTCGATCCCGTGCGCCGCCGCCACATCGGGAGTGCACCGGAACAAGGTGAGCGCGCCGGTCACCTCCAGCAACCGGTGCAGCTGATCGGGTACGGGGCCGGCCAGGATCAGATGGTGGCGGGTACGGGCGACCAGGAGGGCGTTGAGGAAGGAGCTGTCGGCGAAGGCGATGCCGCTGACATCCAGGATCGTGCGGTACGTCACGAACGCGGCCAGGGCGTCGTTGATGACGTGGATGGTCTCCATGTCGAACGGGCCGGACAGCCGGATCACGACCGTGCGATCGGGTTCGTCGACGCACTCGATGTCCGCGACAGGAACGCCCGGGCACGGCGGCGTAGCCGCACGTGGGGGGCCGGTCGAAACGCGATGAGGGTGTTCGGCGCGCTGCTGCATGGCTGCCGTCCTTCTCGGTCGGAGCCCTCCCCTTCCGCGAAACGGGAAGAAAGTGCGCGACCACTACGGCGGCCACACGATTGAGGAGGTCCGGACCAAAAGCGCCACCCAAAGGATGACGCGACAGCACGGGTATCGCCAACGGCTATCTCGAACCTACCCCCGAAAGCGTCGTACACACCGATCGCCATCACCGGCGGTTTCAGCCGGCGATCTGCTTGCGGCCGTTCCGGCCGCCGATGCCGACCTTGCGGGGCTTAGCGCGCTAGGTGTGTTGTCCGGAGGGCCGGGACTCGTACTGGACGTACCGTCGTGGTCCGACAACGCAGGGGGCACCTCCCAGCGGTCGCTGGGGGAGAGGTGCCGTGCCGGGCGCCGTGACCCGGTGAACATTTCCGGTCACAGCACTAGCAGCCCACCACGGCCCGTCGGGTGGACGGGCCGTGGTGGGCGCCGGGCCTCAGCCCAGCTGGTCGTAGTCGAACTGGCGGTCGTAGAGCGGCGCCCAGACCTCGGGCCAGGGAGTGGTGGTGCTCCCGCACGCGCCCAGGACCACGGGAGAGCGCCGGCCGGTGTCGCGAATGCACTGGCCGGTGCTCGCCTCGACGAGCTCCCAGCGGTTCGGATAGGCCTCCGTACCGCGGTAGTTCCAGGTGAACGCGGCGCAGCCCCAGCCGTTGCTCAGGACCAGCGGGGTGCCGGGTGCGGTGCCGCCCTGGGTGCCCAGGCAGTAGGTTCCGAACGCGCCGACGGTGAAGGTGCCGCCGCCCGTGCGTTGGAAGGTGAAACGCTGGTGGAGCGCGTTCTTGCAGTCGAAGGTCTGGATGACCGCGCCCGCCTGGGGCGCCCCGCCGCCGCGGATGTCCAGGCACTTCCAGCTGACGGCGGCCCGTAGCTCGTAGATCGCCGCGTTGTGGAAGTTCGTCGTGTAGGTGATTCCGGGGTTCTCCGCCGCCTGCGCCGGAGACGTCGGCAGTAGCAGGGCCAGCAGCGCCATCAGGGTGGCCGCGAGGGCGTGCCGGCCGAAGCGGATCGACTTTCGGGTCACGCGTTCTCTCCTGTTCCGAGTACGTCCTTGACCCGACGAAGCTAACGAGGCCGGCCGGACGCCCGGTACCCGCCCATTCAGGGGGGCGTCTGCGGGCGAGGCCGCGCGGCACGAAGCTTTTGACCCGATGGCACGCCTGCTCTCGGAGCGGGCTTGTGAGCGACTGATCGTCGATTTCGTCCACCGACTCGACCTCGGGGACCCGGGGTCGGCGGCAAACCTGTTCACGCGGGCCGGCACGTGGGAACGGCCCGCCGGGGACCGCCGCGTCGCGGGCCACGACGCCCTGCGCAGTTACTTCGGCAACCGGCCGCGGACCGGCTGTCACGCCGCATGTGCACCGACATCCTGGTCACCGTGACTTCTGCGGACACCGCCTGTGCCCGGCAGATCGGGAGTGAGCTCGGGAGTCATCTGGATGCCGTCGGAATGCGAACGGCCAGCGGCGTCACAGGCCGAAGGCGCCGCCTTCGATGAGGATGAGCAGTCCGATGGTGATGAGGACCAGCGGCAGCAGGATGTGGCCCCAGCGGGCCAGGGCCCTGGCGATGACGGGGCGGGTGGCGAAGAACCGGCCGGCGAAGCACCACACCGCGACGAGGACGAGGAACACCGAGGCGTACACGGTCATCCCCGTGACGCCGGCGGTGGCGAGCACCGGAACGTAGACGCCGATGTTGTCGCCGCCGTTGGCGAAGGTGACCGCCGCGACCTCCAGGGGGCTGGGGCCGCCCTCCTTCGCCTGCTCCTCTTCTTCATCCTCGTCGCCGTCGCGGTGGGCCTTCCACGCCTGCCCGGCGGCTTTGAGGCCGAGTGCGAGAGGCAGCAGGCCGAGGTAGGGAATGGACGACGCGGGAAGGAAGGTGGCGCCGAACGCTGCGGCCACGGCCACGGCGAGGATCGCCGCGAAGCCCAGGTACTGCCCGAGGACGATGCGCCGGACGGATCCCGGGTGGTCGGCTCCCTGGGCGAAGAACAGCGCCAGGATCAGGATGTCATCGATGTTCGTGACGGCGAACAGCCCGGCAGCCTGCCCGATGATGCCCAGGTCCACGAGTGGTTCCCCTCCACTTCGGTACGGGTGACCCGCTGAAGCTACCTGGGAGTCCGGGCCGCCGATCGCGAACGGTTCGGGCTGGGGCCGCTACCCCGCCGGTGCGGCCGCCTCGATGTCCGACTTCCGGCGATCAACCTGCTCGCGGTGCGGATCCTGGGGGAAGCGCCTCGATTCACGAGACAGGCCGCTTGGCCCCGGATGGGCGCGTATCCCTCCAGGCCGGCGCGTATGGCGGAGCCGTCCTGGTCGAGAGTCGGTGCTGGGGAGAGCGGAAGACCGTCACGGTCTAACCGCCGTCGCCCCAGCACGACACGCCTGCACAGAAATTCTCGCGAACCGAGCATTGGGCCTCAAAGGCAGCGCTGACGCCCATTTTCAGCAATTGCTCTTCGCATATTGCCCGGCTGTACGCCGACTGCTCACACCCGCGTCACAGACATCGCTCAGCATTGCCCGGGGGTACCGGAAGGTTATTCGATCACGAGTTCCACGGGGATGTTGCCACGGGTGGCCTTCGAGTAGGGGCAGACCTCGTGGGCCTGCTTGACGAGCAGGGCGCCCGTCTCGCCCGCGAGGGCCTCCGGCAGCTCGATGCGCAGGGTCACGGCGAGGGCGAAGCCCGTGGCGTCCTGGCCGATGGAGGTCTCCGCGGTGACCGACACGTCGCTGGTGTCGACCTTGGCCTGGCGGCCGACCAGGCCGAGCGCGCTGGCGAAGCAGGCGGCGTAACCGGCGGCGAAGAGCTGCTCGGGGTTGGTGCCCTGACCGTTCCCGCCCAGCGCCGGAGGCATGGCGAGCGCAAGGTCGATCTGGCCGTCGGAGCTGACGGCGCGGCCTTCGCGGCCGTTGGCGGTGGCGACAGCGGTGTACAGCGCGTCCATCGGGGTTCCTCTCGGAGGGGGTGAACCGTTGCGGCCGGGGTCCGGTCGCTCCACCAATGAAGCACACAGTTTGATTGAGCGCAACTAAACTGTGCACAACTCAATCGCTGGCAATCGTCTCGGGGTACACTGGGTCCCATGACCGAGCAGCAGCGCGACCCCCTCTCCGACCAGGACTTCCTCCGCCTGGACGGGCAGATCTGCTTCGCGCTCAACGCCGCGAGCCGCGCCTTCGGCGGGCTGTACCGCGTCGTCCTCAAGGACCTGGGCCTGACCTACCCGCAGTATCTGGTGATGCTGGTGCTCTGGGAGCGCGGCGAGATGCCGGTGAAACAGCTCGGACAGCACCTGCGCCTCGACTCGGGCACCCTGTCCCCGCTGCTCAAGCGCCTCGAAGCGGCCGGCCTGATCCGCCGCGAGCGCAGCACCGAGGACGAGCGCTCGGTGCACGCCGTCCTCACCGCGGAGGGCGCCGCACTGCGGGCCCGCGCGGTGGAGGTGCCCCGCCGGATCGCACGGGCGACGGGATTCGAGTTGGAGGAGATCCGTGACCTCCAGACGCGGCTGAGCCGCCTCACGGAAGCCCTCGACACGGCCACCGCCGACGAGAGCGCCAAGGACGGCGGCGAGGGGTTGGCCGGTCGCTGAGGTCAGGGTCGACGAGGCGATCCTGGGGGCCACGCCCTCATCACGGATGCCGGATTTGAAGCCGCGCACCACGTCGGTGACGATGGCGCCCCCTGGGCGACCTCCGAGCCGCCCCTGGTGGCACGAGCGCGCCGGTGACGGACAGCGGGGTCAGACGGGCAGAGAACGGGGACACGATCGGCATACCCAGCCCGATCGGCGGACCGCTGAAGGCCGACGCCGGGATTCGTGCCCTTTGGCGCATCTGATGCGGTGCGGGGTGTGGACCCCGAGCCAGGACTCTTCCAGCATGGTCGCTCCTGCCGCTGCAAGACGCTCTCGGAAGGCCGCCCCCGCGGCTTCCCGACAGCGTCGGGCGCAGACACGGCAGATCCCCTGTCCCTGTTGGAGGTTGGCCGGCCGCGGGGCGACCACGTGCCCGACCGGACAGCGGATCGTGTGCGGGGCGCCGTTGCCCAGCCAGGTGTCCTCGAGGAGCTGCGCGCCGGCTTCCGCAAGGCGTTCTCGAAAGGCGCTCTCCGCACGTAACGAGTGCGCGGGGCGAAGAGGGTGCACGTGCTCTCCCGGGTCCTGGAGCCTCACCGTACGGGCGTCGACGGCCACCAGGAGTTCTACCCCGGATCGACCTTGAAACGGGCAGGAGAGAAAGCGGTCGACGCCGGGGCACGCCGGCGGGGCGAACGGCGGCCGAGGCCGCCGGACCACGGGCCGGTGCTACGAGGCGGGTGTGGGGCTCGTCGCTGCCCATGCCGCCCGGGTCAAGGCTGCGACCGCCAGACCGTCTTGGGGCCGGGCGTGTTCGGTCATGCGCCGATCATGGCACGGACGACCGACGCCTCCTCCGCGACCCCGCGACCCCGACGGGTCTCGCCGACCGTCAGCCCAGGAACCGCTCCAGGGCCTCCACGATCAGCGCGTGATCGTCGAGCTGCGGGAGCCCCGACACCGTTACGGATCCGATGACGCCCGCACCCTCGACGGCGATCGGGAACGAGCCGCCGTGCGCGGCGTAGTCGGCGGGATCGAGCCGTGCGTCGGTGTCGAAGTTCCGGCCGCGCGCACGGAACCGGGTACCGGTCAGCAGCGAGGAGACGCCGAATCGCTCCACGGTACGGCGCTTGCGGTCGGCCCAGGCGTCGTTGTCGGCGCTGGCACCGGGCAGCGCGCAGTGGAACATCTGCTGCGCCCCGCGGCGGATGTCGATCACCACGGGCGCCGACCTGTCACGGGCCAGCGATACGAGCAGGTTGCCGAGCGCCCAGGCGTCGTCATGGGTGAAGTGGGGCAGGACGAGGCGCGCCTCCTGCGCCTCCAGCACGGCCACGTCGGCGGCGCCGGCGGGAAGGGCGACCGGCACGGTCGGGGTGGGCGCGGGCAGGGGTACGGGTACGGGGGTCTCCTGGGCAGTCATGCGCCTACTTTGGCAACAGCGTTGCCAAAGTGCAAGCGGCCTGGGCGCTCGCCCCGGTACAGCATCGGATGGGCGAGCAGCCTCGACGTCGAGCCCCCTTCCGAGGCTGAAGAGCCGAGGGCGCGTACCAGTCGGACGGACCGGTGCGTCCGGTTCGTGCAACTGCCCCGGCGCCGGGCACAGGTCGTGCGCAATGGTCAGGGCGTGTCGCCGGAGAAGTGCAAGCGGCACACCACCCCCGGGCCACCCGGCGGACGCGGCTCGCCGGGGCGCGGGTCGTAGAACGCGCGGCCGCCGGGCCACCGCGACAGCTCGGTGGACAGGGCGACGCCGTCGTCGACCTCCTCCGGCCGCCAGCCCGTGATGTCGAGCAGCAGTCCGTCCAGGGGCCCGCCGACGAGGACTGCGTACCTCCGGTGCGGCAGCGGTCCGGGGTCGGGGTCGTCGTGGTCACGGCCGTACACCCGGCCTCGCATCAGCTGCTCGTCATCAGCGTTCATACGACCAGCCTTGCAGCCACCACCGACAGCGCGTGCCCGGTCCCCGGCGAGCCCGCGCTGCTCACCCGGCCCGGCCCGTGGAGGGTCAGTGACCGGTGCCGGCCTTGACCGCTCGCGTGGCGAAGTAGCCGGAGAGCCAGCCGGCGGTGGCGTCCGAGTGGTGCGGCGCCTCGGCGAAGCCGGTGATGGCGAAGCCCGCCGCGATCTGGCCGCCGAGCTGCTCGGTGAGCGAGTGGCTGTACTCCACCGGCGCGTCCAGGCCCCACAGCCGTTCCCGCTCGGCGGGCTCCAGGTGGGTGAGGTCGCTGTAGGGCAGGCGGTGGCGCACGATCAGCTCGCCGCGCGCCTCCAGGGGCTCCGCGTCGAAGAGGTAGACGTCCGGGTTGAGGAAGCCGGACAACAGCGTTCCGCCCGGGCGCAGCACGCGGTGGCACTCGCGCCAGACCGGCGCCGGTTCCGGCATGAACAGGTTGGAGACCGGGTGGAAGACCAGGTCGAACGAGGCGTCCGGGAAGGCGCTCAGGTCGCGCGCGTCGCCGAGCACGGTGCGCAGGTCGAGCCCTTCGCGCTCCGCGACCATCTCGTCCTGCGCCAGCTGGCGGGGCGAGTTGTCGAAGACGGTCACCCGCGCGCCCGCCGCGGCCAACACCGGACCCTGCTGCCCGCCGCCGGAGGCGAGGCAGAGCACATCGCGACCAGACATGTCCGGCGGGAACCAGGTCCGGTCGACCGGCTCGTGCCCGATCAGGACGACGGACCACTGACCGGCCCGCGCCTTCGCGATCACCTCGGGGCCCACCGGGCGCGACCACTCGTTGCCCGCCTCCACCTCGCGGTCCCAGGCGAGGCGGTTGTGCGCGACGGGGTCGACGGGGTCAACGGGAGTCTGGCTCATGCGCCACACCCTAGTTGCAGCACCGCACGAGTTCCGCCGACGGCTATCGGGCGGTGAGGGGCTCGGGCCTGGCGCACCCGGCCCACTGGCAGGTCTCACGCGCCGGCGCCTGCTGAAGCGCGACCGTCGCCGCCAGGCCCTCGTACGCCAGCGAGCCGGCAGTGCAGCATGTCCCCGGCCTACAGCACCACTTCGGCCATCAGCGCGGGGGCCCGTATAGGGGCAACGCTTGGCGCCTTCGAGCCGGACGACGACGTCGTGGTCGTGGTCGGCCGGCACGTCGGGCGGAGGCTCCGCTGGGGTGCACGGCAAGGTCGCCGGGTAGTGGCCGCTGCCGCCGCGGTGGACGATTCCGCAGTGGCGGGGGCCGGGGAGCCTGCCTAGCGTGGGCAGGGCGTTGCCCCGCCCCCGCCCCCACCCCCACCCCCACCCCCGCGAAAGGTCTGCCATGCCCGACAAACCCGCCATCGTCCTGGTCCACGGATTCTGGGGCGGCGCCGCCCACTGGGCCAAGGTCATCACCGAACTCCACCGCCGCGGCTACGAGGACCTCCACGCCGTGGAGAACCCGCTGACCTCGCTCGCCGACGACGCCGAGCGCACCCGCAAGATGGTCCGCCAGATCAAGGGCCCGGTGGTGCTGGTGGGCCATTCGTACGGCGGCGCGGTCATCACCGAGGCCGGGACCCTGCCGAACGTCGCCGGGCTCGTCTACATCGCGGCCTTCGCGCCCGACGCGGGCGAGAGCCCGGGCGGGATCAGCCAGGAGCTCCCGCCCGAGGCGTTCCCGAACATCGCGCCGGACTCGGACGGCTACCTGTGGATCGTCCAGGACAAGTTCCGCGAGAGCTTCGCGCAGGACCTGTCCCAGGACGAGGCCCGGATCATGGCCGTCACCCAGAAGGCCCCGCTGGCCTCCACCTTCGGCGACGAGGTCACCGATCCGGCGTGGCGGACCAAGCCCTGCTGGTACCAGGTGTCCACCCAGGACCGCATGATCCACCCGGACAACGAACGCAAGATGGCCGCCCGGATGGATCCCCGCAAAACGATCGAACTGGACGCCTCCCACGCCTCCCTGGCCTCCCAGCCGGGCCCGGTGACGGACCTGATCGAAGCCGCCGCCAACGACCTCGGCGGCCGGTAGCCCGCGGGCGCGGCCACGGCCTCGGCGGTGCTCGGCCACCGGGACCCGACCGTCAGCTCGGGAGGGGGCAGGAGCGACAGCATCCGCGTTCGCCGATGAGCCGATGATCGGAGTGACGAACCGGACGAGGCCGCCGCCCGTGCTACTGGATGCTCCAGCGGTGCGGATGGTCGGGGTCGGTGGGGCAGGCGAAGATGTTCAGCTCGCCGGATCGGCCCACGGTGACTTTCGTCGGGGTGGCGCAGCGATGGGCGGGCAGGTCTCGATCCTCCAGCGGCTTCCAGCTGCCGCTACCGCCGTCCCATCCCGAGCTGTCGATGGTCAGCAGGAGGCACATCGGCGTCCGGCAGATCTGGCAGTCCATGGGATACGGGTCGGTGGCGTGCCAGGAGGCGAAGCCGCCGACGCGCCAGCCGGGTGGGATGGACAGGTCGTACTGGTAGCCGACCGGATCGGTCGCGAGCTCGTCTGACGACCGCTCGGCCTCCTCGTCCTGGGCTTCGTCCCAGGCGTCGAGCCGGTCGCACAGCTCCTCCGGCAGGAGGCCGGCGAACGGGTAGCTGACCACCCGCTCCGGGTACAGCACACACGGCTCCGGCACGAACCCGGCGGACCCGACGACCAACGGCTGCGGGGGAACGGCCAACACGTCCCCGACCTCCCACGAACGCCGCCAGCGCAGAAGCAGATTCAGGTCGTACCGGCTCGGGCCGTGCGCGTTGAAGGGGCACCAGAACACCTGGAGCAGGTCGCAGTCCGCCGGCCCCGCCGGCAGGTCCGGGACGTCCCGCCGGTACAGCTGCGCCAGGCCGATCATCGGCAGCCGATCCGTTCGCGCCGCCTCGGGAAGCCGGTGCTCCACCTGCAGCTCGGTCAAGAGCGCGCGTTCCGCGTCCGTCGGGCCCGGGCTCTGTTCCCGAGCCCATGCGGCAGCCAGGATCCGGCGGTGGTCGTGGATGTCGGCCGGGCGCCGACCCCGCCCGCGGCCGTGGGCCTCACCGCACACCGGCCACCGCTCCCCCACCGGCCACAGCATCGGACCACCCACCGAGCTGGCGGACAGCTGCGGGCTGCCC
The DNA here is from genome assembly GCF_044454405.1 of Streptomyces sp. NPDC051555. NCBI lineage: Bacteria > Bacillati > Actinomycetota > Actinomycetes > Kitasatosporales > Streptomycetaceae > Streptomyces > Streptomyces sp. NPDC051555. Next base: position 100,325 of record NZ_JBITDP010000018.1, read on the forward strand.
GGCCTCGGGTGGAGCCTCGTCGTCGTGCCGCGGTGGGCCGCCAGTTCCGGGAAGAGCGCCTCGACATCGAGCGGGCGCGGCGGCGTGGTCCTCGTCATGGAACGCGACCCTAGCCAGGCCGTCTCTTTCGGATCTTGCCGGGCCGCTGCGGGAGCGGCCCGGCAGCCGGGCGGGGCAGCTACGCCCCTTGCTTGAGGACGGCGTTCATGACGGCCTTGGCGATGGGTGCGCCGAGGCGGCCGCCGCCGATGTCGGAGCGGGAGATGTCCATGTCCTTCGGGTCGATGAAGACGGCGACCGCGACGGGTGAGGCGCCGTCGCCCTGCTTGGCGTAGGAGACGAACCAGGCGTACGGGCGTTCGTCGCGGACATCTGCGCCGTGCTGGGCGGTGCCGGGCTTGGCGCCGACGACGACGCCGGGGATCCGGGCACCGTCCGCGGTGCCTTCGCGGGCGGTGTGCTCCATCATCTCCTGCACCTTCTTCGCCGTGCGTTCGGAGACGGCCCGCCCGTGCGGTCGGGGTTCCGTCTTCTCGATGGTGGACAGGTCGGGTCCGTTGATCCGGTCGACGAGGTGGGGCTTCATGACCGTGCCGCCGTTGGCGATGCCGGCCGCGACCATGGCCATCTGCAGGGGGGTGCTGGTCAGGCTTCCCTGGCCTATGCCGGTCAAGGCGGTCTGCGGCCGGTCGAGCTGCTCGGGGTAGACGCTGGCCGAAGTGCGCACGGGCATGAACTGTTCCTGGTTGAAGCCGAACTTCTCGGCCGTCTCGCGCATCTTGTCCACGCCGGTCTTCAGCGCCGCGTCCAGGAAGACGTTGTTGCAGGACCACTGCATGGCCGTCTTCATCGAGGCCTTGTCGCACTGGGCGTCGGGGACCACGTTGCCGATCTTCGTGGTGCTGTCGGGCAGTTGGTAGGGGGCGGGTGTCCCGGAGGCGGCGTCGATGTCGGTGACCGTGCCGTGTTCGAGTGCGGCAGCGGCGGTGAGGACCTTGAAGGTGGATCCCGGCGGATAGGCCTCCCGGATCGCCCGGTTGCTCAGGGGCTTGTCCTCGTCCTGGCCGAGCCGGGTGAACGCCTCCCCCTCCGCGCGGGATCGGCCGGCGAAGGCACCGGGGTCGTAGGACGGGGTGCTGGCCATGGCGAGGACCCTCCCGGTCCGGGGGTCGAGGGCCACGACGGCGCCCTTCGCGCCGATCCCGGTGAGGCCCTCGTACGCCGCCTTCTGGGCGGCGGGGTCGATGGTGGTGACGACGTCACCACCCCGGGGCCGGACGCCGGTCAGAGCGTCGAGGGCTCCGGCCCGCAGCCGCGGGTCCGTTCCGCTGAGGACGTCGCGGTGGACGCCCTCCAGCATGGTGGCGCCCTGGGCCTGGGAGAGGTAGCCGGTGATCGGCGCGTACATCGCCCCCTGGACGTAGGTGCGTTTGTAGGCGAGGTCGGAGCCGGGGACCGGTACGGAGCCGGTGATCGGGCGCCCGCCGACGATGATGTCGCCGCGGGGGCTGCCGAACGCCTCGATGAGGTTCCTGCGGTTGTTCGGGTCCTTGGCCAGCGTCTCGGCGTCGACGAACTGGATCCAGGTCACCCGGGCGAGCAGGGCGAACAGCAGTGCCCCGAGGAAGAGGGCCGTGTGCCGCAGTGTCTTGTTCATGTTCCCTTTCGATGGAGCGCGCTCGGCGGGCTGGCAAAAAACGGTGCGACACGGTTGAGGTCAGGAGGCGTCCTGGGAGACGGCCTCCAGGAGGTGGCGGACCACCGGAACGGCGGAGGATCCGCCGGTGACGCCGCCTTCGACGACGACGGCGACGGCGACGCTGCCGCGGGTGCGACGACCTCTCCGGTGGCCCGGTCAATCCGCTCGATGACACCGCGCGGGCCGCCGTCCGACTCCCGTACGAGCTGGTCGAGCACCGGCTTGAGGGACGGGCTGCGCTCGGCGGAGAGGGCAGCGCCCGCCCGGTCGGTCACCGGCGGCGTGGCGGCTTCGTGGCGGGTCAGGCGGAACTTCTCGGTGCCGCTCAGGTGCGGATCGACCACCGACGCGTCCGTGCGACTTTCCATGAGCCGCCTTCCAGGCGGCGCCCAGGTGCCCAGGTCCGTGACCGGCATTTTCGCGGCCCCAGTCCGCCAGGAATGCCTCGGCCTCGGTCACGGCGGCCAGGTCGACGTCCGCGGCGCGAACGGTCCCCACTCGGCGGCGTACGCGCTGCCCGTGACGAGCGCGAGGGCGGCAGCCGCGACGGCGCAGGCCGCCAGGCCCGCCCCGAGGACGGCGAGAACACACAGGAAGAGGAATGCGGTCATGTCCCGACATCAACAGCCCAAGCCCCGTTATGTCCAATATCTAGATCAATGGGCGATCAATTGAGATTTGATATCGTTGCTGCTCATGGACCTCGTCGGGCACGTGCGGAGTTTCGTCGCTGTTGCGGAAGAAAGACACTTCGGCCGGGCCGCAGCTCGCCTGGGCATGGCTCAGCCGCCCCTGTCCCAGCGCATCCAGCGGCTGGAGAAGGAGCTCGGCCTCCGGCTCTTCGAACGCACCAGCCGCCAGGTCACCCTGACCCAGGCGGGCGCCCTGCTCCTCCCCGAGGCCCGCGACCTGATCACCGGCTGCGACGCGCTTCTGGGCAGCGCCGCCCGCATCAGGGACGGCCACCGGGGCCTCCTGCGTGCGGCCCTTCCGCCGGGCGTCGGCGCCGCCACCGTGGCCGCGATCCTGACGGAGCTGCGCGAGCGCCATCCCGGACTGGACGTCGAGCTCCACGAACTCCCCACCGCCGACCAGCTCGCCCGCCTCGTCTCCCACGACCTCGACGTCGGGCTGATCCATCACCCCTGCGACGTCACCGGACTCGAGCTCGGCCCCCTCCTGCGCTGCGAACTCGGCGTGCTCCTGCCGCCGTCCTCACCCCTGGCCGAACGCACCGAGGTGCCCCTGGCCGCCCTCACCGGGCACGGCCTGGTCCTCTTCCCGCGTGCGGACGCCCCCGCCCTCTACGACGACATGCTCACCACCTGCGCCCGGGACGGCTACACGCCCGAGGCGATCCGTCACGGCCAGGGCGACAGCTTCGTCGAGGGATTGATCCTCTCGGTGAACGCCGTGGCCTTCAGCCCGGCGCCGCCACGCGCCCCGACCGCTCCGACCGCTCCGACCGGTCCGACCGGTCCGTCCGGATCCGACGTCCTGTGGCGGCCCCTGGCCGGCGCCCCGCTGACCTGGCGCTACTCCGCCGCCTGGCCGCGCGGCCGGGGCAGCGCCTCCGTCAGCGCCTTCGCCGACGCCGTCCCCGGAGGGCTGCGGCACACCACCGTCCTGTCCGACACCCCGTCCCCGCGCCCCCTGCACCTGCGTCCGGCATCGGAGTACTGGCTGTGAACCCCCTCCAGCGCATCCACAGCGCCTTCAGCGAAGCGGGAGCCACCGGCTGGCTCCATGCCGTCGACATCGACAGCGGCGCCGAGATCAGCGCCGGCGCCGACCAACCGGTCGTGACCGCCAGCGTCCACAAGCTCCCCCTCCTCCTCGCCCTCCACCGGCAGGCCGAGCAAGGCCTGGTGGACCTGACCGAGCAGGTGCACTGCGAGCCCGCGCACCGCGCGGGCGGTCCCACCGGCCTGTCCGCCATGCTCGACCCCGTCCGCATCTCGCTGCGCGACGCCGCCTACCTCATGACCGCCCTCAGCGACAATGCCGCCGCCGCGCTCATCCTGGAACGCGTCGGCCTCGACGCCGTCAATGCCACCACCGCGAGCCTCGGCCTCACCCGCACCCGCGCCGTCCGCTCCTTCGCCGGGACCCTCGCCACCCTCCGCGAGGACGCGGGCCCCACCGGCATCCAGGCCCTGAGCGACCCTCACGTCATCGCTCGTCTGCGCGCGCTCGACCCCGCCCGCACCAACCACAGCACCCCCCGCGACATGACCACCCTCCTGCGGGCCGTCTGGCGCGACGAAGCAACCGCTCCCGAGCACTGCGCCGCTGTCCGCCGCCTCCTCGGCCTCCAGGTCTGGCCCCACCGCATGGCCTCCGGATTCCCCTTCGACGACGTACACGTCGCGGGAAAGACCGGCACCCTGCCCACGCTCCGCAACGAAGTGGGAGTCGTCGAATACCCGGACGGCGGTCGCTACGCCATCGCCGTCTTCACCCGCGCCGCCAACCCCGCAGCCACGCTCCCCGCCGTCGACGCCGTCATCGGAACCGCCGCGCGCATCGCCGTCGACGGCCTCCGCACCCGCTGACACGACCAGGGCCCGGGAAGAATTCCGGCGCCCCGGCCGAACGCCGGGAACCCGCCACCTCATGGAGAGGTCGACGAGCGGGATACATCGGCCGTTCGGCGGCCGGATCCGGCCGACCGGCCGATGTACGACGGCCCTTGACGGCGCTATTCCAGAAGGGACCCTTGAAGTCCTCACGAAAAGGTGCACGGTCATGTCGGTTCGGTTGACGGGCGCCTACCTGCTCGCCCTGCTGCTCACGGTCGCGGGGCTGGCCGTCCCCGTGGCCCGGTGGTCCCTGATCGCGGGTTCCTCGGCCCTCACGGACTACGCCGCCCTCGGCGTCGTCTGCACGGCCGTCTTCGCGGGCGCCGCCGTGGCGGCTCTGCTGTGGATCCGGCGTCGCACCTCGAATCGAACGCTCCGGTTCCTTGGGGCCTGCCTCATCTGGGCCCTGGCTTGCGGCCTGACCGTGGCATCGCTGTTCACCTGGGCGAGTAGTGACGTCCAGGGCCACTACAACCGTTCCCCCGGCGGCGCGGGCCGCTGCCTCGCGGGCACCCCGTACGCCAGCCCGCACGTCACCATCGCGGCCCTTTCCGACATCGAGCCCACGAAGGCCACCGCCACGCAGCCGGCTCAACTCGCGGTCCGGGGCCGGTTCGCCGTCCGCCCGGACGGAGAACCCCGCAGCGCGCAGCTCGTCCTGAGCGCGCCCACCAAGTCCGCCGCCCCCGCCCCCGCCGACGCCCGCACCCGGGCGATCCTCGCGCAGTACGGGTGCCACTGATCACCCCGGAGCCGCGCCCCTGACTGCGAACGTACGGACCGCGGAGCAGAAAGCGCGTGCGAACAGGAAGCGCCACAGAGGTTCACCTTCATCCAAAACTGGACTGATGGCCCCCGATGCCGCCGCGAGCCGTACCGTCGCTGCCTTCATCGCGCCCACATCGTTCCGGCACGGGGACGGCGGGGCGGATCGCACGGAGGGAGGGGGGACCATGGCCGTTCCTGTGGGCGCTCACACCTTGTCGGTGGAGCAGATGGGCCTGGGGGATCACGCTTTTGCGCACTACGCGGACGACGAGGTGCGCTGGGGGGTGCTGGGGGTCTTCGCGATGCTCGGGCTGGCCCGCAACGAGAAGGTCGTCGTCATGGCCGACCCGGACGTGCCGCACGATGAGGTGGTCCGGCAGATGTTCCCGGACGAGCGGCCCGTTCAGGCGCTGGAGCGCGGCCAGCTACGGCTCACGAGCATGCGGGAACTGATCAGTCCGCACCGGAGATTCACCGCCGGGCAGCAGCTGGGCCGGTTGCGCGAAGAGACCCTACGGGCCCGGGACGAGGGCTACGCGGGCCTGCGGTCGGTCATCGACATGGCGTGGGTGGAGGACCTCGGCATGGACATCGAGGGCGTCATGCACCGGGAGACGCACGCGGAGGCCCTGTTCACCGACCGCTCGTACGCGGAGATCTGTACCTACGACCGCCGCCGGTTCTCCGCCGGGACGGTGGAGGCCATGCGGGTGGGCCATCCCGTGGCACTCCTGGAGCATCCCGGGGATCTGGGCGCATTCCACTTCGGCCACGGGGTGCGGATGGTGGGCGACGCGGACTGGTCGACGCGCGCGCCGTGGAGTTCGGCCCTGCGCTCCGCGCTGCGGGGGGCCGGAGCGGGCCGTCCGCTGCTCCTGGACCTCACTCCGGTCCCCTTCCTGTCGGTGACGTGCGCCGCGGACCTCCTGCGTCAGGTGCGGGACGCCGATCCGAAGGTGCGGGTGGAGGTCCGCTGTTCGACGTTCCACGCGGGTCTGCTCCGGCGGCTCGGCGCGCTCGCGGTGGCCGGCCTCTGCCTGGTCGAGGACGAAGGAGCCCTGGGATGACCCGGTTGCCGGCTTCGGCGTCGCCCCCGGCGGGCGAAGAGCTGGTGTGGGAGACCCGCTTCCACGCCGCCGACCTGGGCAAACTTCGCCTGCGGATCGACGGGATCGCCCTGGACGCCGGTCTTCCGCAGGCCCGCCGGGACGCGTTCGTCCTGGCCGTGCACGAGGTGACCTGCAATGCGGTGCGGCACGGCGGTGGGTCCGGCACGCTCAGGCTCTACCAGGGCCCGGACGCCCTGCGCTGCCGGGTCACCGACGAAGGCCCGGGTTTCACCCCGGACAGCGTCCCCCACGTACGGCCCGACCCGGGCACCGCCGAGGGCGGACGCGGTCTCTGGCTGGTACGCGAGATCACCGACGGCATGGAGATCGCCGCACGTGACATCGGCGCCGAGGTCACCTGCGTCATGCGGCTCTGACGCAGGTGCGCTCCCCCTGGGGCGTTCCGCCCAGATCGACTCGGGGTGCCGGGCCGGCGAGGCCGAACAGCCCGATCTGGCTCTCGCTCAGCCGCCACGGCGCTCCCGCCAGGGGCAAGGACAGCCCGCTCCACAGGGTTCCGAACGATGCGAACAAGAAGAACGTGATGCGTCCGCGCGTCAGCACGAGGCGCTGCTGGAGCATCCTGCCGAGTGAGACGAGGGCGTGGTGCTTTCGCTACTCCCCGATGAGGGCTCGGATGCGGGGAGTCGCGAGGACCATGGCGCAGCCGGCGAGGACGGCGAGGGTGCCCAGGGTGAGGTAGAGGGGGGTTCCGGTGAGGCGGGAGGCCACTTGGGCGCCGATGGCGTCACCGCAGGAGGCGGAGAGGAAGAAGAGGCCGGCCAGCTGGGATCCCATGCCGGCGGGGGCGAGTTTGTGGCTGATGGACAGACCGGTGGGGCTGAGGAAGAGTTCGCCGACGGTCTGGAGGAAGTAGAGGCCGACGAGCCACAGCAGACTGATCCGGACGCCCCCGCCGGTCTGCGTGACGGCGACGGCCAGGAGGAGGAAGGACGCGCCCGCGAGGATCAGGCCGGTGGCGAATTTCGCGGGGGCCGATACGTTCACGCGCTTCCACACGGCGGCCAGGGCGCCTGCGAACAGCACGATCATGATCGGGTTGAGGGCCGCCTGCCAGGTGGTGGGCATGCCGAGCATGTCGACGTGCCGGTCGGCGAAGAGTTGGACGCTGGATGCGGCGAGGTCGAAGATCGCCCAGAAGACCACGGCGCCGATGAACAGGCAGAGGTAGGCGCGGATCCCGTTGCGGCCCCGCTCGTCGAGGTCGGGTGTGCGCAGGAGCTTGACGAAGTATCCGGCCGGTACCAGGACGGCGAGGACGGCGAAGGCGCTGAGGCACCCGGTGAGGGTGAGGTGGTCGGTCCCGGCGAGGGCCGCGGCAACGGCCGCCGCGCAGAACAGGACGAGGGCGGTGGTCCGTACGATGCGGCGCCGTTCGGCGGTGGTGAGGGGGTGCGCCGGTCGGTCGTCGGTGGCGCGCAGGCCGCTGGAGCCGACGAACACGACGAGGCTCGCGGCCATGGCGACGGCGGCGGCCGAGAAGGCGACGGGCCAGCCGAATTCCACTCCGAGCCAGCCCACGAGCAGGGTGGCCAGGAGTCCGCCGATGTTGATGCTGGCGTAGAACTTGCTGTAGGCGGCGTCGCGCCGGCTGTCGCCCTGGTGGGTGAACAGGGTGCCGACCAGGGCCGTCATGTTGGGCTTCTGCAGGCCGGTGCCGACGGCGACGAGGACCAGGCCGGTGTACAGGCCGGCGGCGCCGAGGTCGAGCGCGAGGACGACGTGGCCGACGAGGATGACGACCCCGCCCGCGATCGCGGCCCGGCGGGCGCCGAGTATCCGGTCGGCGATCCAGCCGCCGGGCAGGGCCGTGAAGTAGCAGGCGGACAGGTAGCTGCCGACGAGCGCGGTGGCCACGGCCGGGGACATGCCGAGGCCGTGGGCCGTGTCGACGAGGAAGAGCGCGAGGACGGCCCGCATGCCGTAGAAGGAGAACCGCTCCGCCGCCTCGCTCAGGCACAGCGGGAGCAGTCCCCGTACCGGCACCGTTGTCCGGGTGGTCGCGTCCGGGCCCGGAAGAGTGGGAGGTGCGGCGGTGGGCATGTGCGGATCTCCTCTTGGCTGCCACGGGGGTGCCGGCGTCGTGCTGGTGCGTGCGGTGCCGGCACCGGCAGGGCATCGGTTCGCGGGGCCCGCGCCGTCCGACGCCGAGGGTCGCCCGCGCGGGGCGGGCGCGCAGCCATGACGGGTGGTCCGGGACCCACGGATCCTGATCCGGATCGGGGTTCCGGCACCGTGCGAAGGGTGCGCGGCTTCCTCGCGGTCGCCGAGTCCCTCGACGGCGCGTCCGCCGCCGGGTGGCCCTCAACCACAGTTGTACCCAATGGGGACCGGGCTGGTCGCTGGCCGTTCGGCCTGAACTCCCCCTGGATTCCTTCGGCCGAAAGGACGAGGGCTGCCCGCGGCTGCGGGCACGGCGCTGCCGCCGTCGCGGGTCAGCCGAGGGTCAGCCGGAGTTCGTAGCGGTCGGCGCGGTAGGCCTCGCGGGTGTGGGCCACGACGGCTCCGGCCGCGTCGAGGGAGGTGCGCACGGTGAGCAGTACGGGCTCGCGCACCGCCAGGTCGAGGGCGGGGGCTTGGTCCGCAGTGGCGGGAGCGGCGCGGACGCTGAAGCGGGCCGTGGCGGGGGCGTGCCCGGTGGAGGCCAGGTGGGCGAAGAGCGATCCGGTCGTGAAGTCCACCGCGCCGATGCCCGCCGCGACGGCGCGGGGCACGAGGTCATGGGTGAGGCAGACGGGCAGCCCGTCGAGGAAGCGCAGTCGGCGCAGCTCGAAGACCGTGGCGCCGGATTCGACGTCCAGCAGGTCCGATTCGGCGGACGAGGCGCGGCGGGTCCTGCTCTGGAGGACCTTGGCCGTGACGGCCCGGCCCAGGTCGTGGTTGAGGGCGGTGAAGCCTTCGAGTGCGGCCCCGCCGGCCGCGTGACTGAAGGCCGCGGTGCGCACCTGCCAGCCGCGGCGCTCCGAGGCCTCGATCACGCCGAGCTCCCGCAGTGCTCCCAGGGCCCGGCGCAGGGTCCCCCGGCTGACCGCGAGCTGGGTGCACAGATGCCGCTCGGAGGGGAGGCGGGAGCCCCCGGGCAGGGTGCCGGCCGCGATCGCGTGGGCCAGGGCGTCGCGGACCAGGACGTACGGGGGGTGCGCCCCGTCGGCCTCGACGGGGGCGAAGGCGGGATCCGGCATCGGTGTCGAGTCCAAGGGAATCGGGTGTCGGGAGGTCAGGACATGCGCGCCCGGGCGGCTCGCCGGGGACGTACCGACTGTGGACTCTACGCGAACTGGTACATGTCTGGTACTCATGGAAGAAGGTGGTGGCCTGGAAGGTGACCATCCGGTCCGCCTGGCCCACCGTGCCGTGCCCAGGCTCGCGTAGGAAGGAATGCTCGGCCGATGAGGACCCGCACCGCAAGCAGGACGACTTCGCGCACGGGCTGGCTGCACGCCGTCACCCGTATCAAGCCGATACCGGTCGAACGCGCCCTGGTGGTCCGCGGAGCGATCGGCATGGCCGTTCCCCTCGTCGTCGGCCAGCTCGTCGGCCAGCCCCTGATCGGAGCCGCGGCCGGGCTCGGCGCGTACGGAGCCGCCGTCGACGACAGCTCCGCCCCCGTGCGCACGCGGGCGCTCGCCCTCGCCCTGCCCCAGCTCGGGGGCGCGATCGGCCTGGCGCTGGGACGGGCCGCGGGCGGCTCCGCCTGGCTGGAGGTCCTCGCGGTCACGCTCGTCGCCGGCTGCTCCGGACTGCTCTCCACCATCGGCCGGATCACCTCCATGACCACCCTGGTCTGGCTCCTCGCCACCGTCATGGGGCTCGGGCTGCCCACCACCACACCCTGGTGGCAGAACCCCCTGCTCTTCCTGCTCGGCGGGCTGCCGCTGATGTTCCTGTCCCTCGCCGGCGCACTGCACGACCCGTACCGAGGAGAACGCGCCGCCGTCGCCGCCGCCCACGACGCGGTGGCCGACCTCCTCGAAGCCGACCCCGCCACGTGGGCCTCGGCCCGCCACCGCGTCACCGAGGCCATGGACCACGCCCACCTGACCCTGCTCGTGCACCGGCTGAGGCCGCCCCGCCCCGGCAGCACCGCGGACCGGCTCGCCGCCCGCCTCGACGTCCTCGTCGCAGTCATCGCCGCCGCGCCCACCATCCGCCGCAGCCGCACCCGGGGGCCCGCCCGCTACCCGGCCGCCCTCCGCGCCGCCGCCCGGGCCGTGGCCGCGAGGAAGCCCGCGCCCGGCGCCGCGTTCCCCCGGGCCGGAACGGACCGGACCGACGGGACCGACGGGACCGGCCACGAGGCGGGTGCGATCCACGCCGCCGTCGACCGCCTCTCGGACTTCGATGACGGCGCGGCCCGCGCGCACCTGCCCCGCCGGCAGGAGCCCGGGGCCCGGTTCACCGGTGCTTGGTTCCGGCTCGTCCGCGATGACCGGGCCCTCGTCTTCGCAGCACGACTTGCCGTGTGCATGGGCGCCGCCCAGGCCGTGGCTTCGCTCACCGACCTGCCGCACGCCGGATGGTCGGTCCTCACCGTGGCCCTCGTCATCCGGCCCGACCTCGGCACCGTCCCCGCACGCCTCGTCCTGCGCGGGGGCGGCACCGTCGCAGGCGTACTCGTCGGGCTCGGCGTCCTGGTAGGGGTACCGAACGGGTGGGGGCGCGTCGCCGTACTCGTCGTGCTCACCGCACTGCTCCAGGCGTACGCACGCCGCTCCTACGCGATCCAGACCCTGCTCCTGACCCCGATCATGGTCCTGCTCGCCGACCCGCTCGGCCTCAGCGGCACCGGCGTACCCGAAGCCCGTCTGTGGGCCACCCTCCTCGGCTGCGCGACCGCCTTCGCCCTGGGGTACCTCCTGTGGCCCGAGGACGTCCGGGGCCGCGTCCCGCACCGCCTCGCGCGGGTCTACGACGACCTCGCCGCCTACGCCGAACACACCGCCGCCGAAGCGCCCCGCGAGACCTCCGGCCACGAACTGCGCCGCCGCATCCACCGTGACCTCGCCGCCACACGCGCCGAACTGGACCGACTGCGTACCGACCCGCGCCACGCCCACGCCCTGCAGGACTGGCAGCACGTCCTGGACCACGCCCACGGCATCGCGGAAGACCTCGCCGCCGATGCCGCGACCGGTCCCGATCCCGACGCCGGTTCCGGCACCGGCCGTCCCACCGACGACACCACGGCGCTCGCCACCCAGCTGCGCGAACGCGCCCACCTCCTCCGGCAACGCTGACCGCGGGCGTGTCGCAGCACGGCCGCGCGAGTGACGCATTCGGGCGCATCCGAGTGGCAGCGGGAAGGTGTCCGCGGTCCGATGAACGGGTGTCGACAGAAGCTCTCACACCATCCGTCGACCGGAATGGGGGGCCTCTTCGATGGGCGTCATCCGGGACCATCCCGAGCTCGTGCTGTTCCTCTGCCTGGCCCTGGGCTACCTGGTCGGCAAACTGCGGGTGGGGCCCATCACCCTCGGCGGGATCTGCGGCACGCTGATCGTGTCCCTGCTGCTGGGGGCGTGGACCGGCGTCGAGATCGACGCGGATGTGAAGACGGTCTTCTTCGCCCTCTTCATCTTCTCGCTCGGCTACATGGCCGGCCCGCAGTTCTTCGCCCATCTCAATCGGCGCAGCCTGCGCTTCTTCGCCCTGTGCGCCATCGAGTTGGTCTGTGTTCTGGCGATCGCGATCGGCCTCGCCCGTGCCTTCGACCTCGATGTCGGCACGGCCGCCGGAATCCTGGCGGGGGCGGCCACCGAATCGGCCGTCGTCGGTACCGCCACGGAGGCGATCGGCAAGCTGCCCGGCCTGACCGCGGACCAGATCGCCGACTACCAGGGTCACGTGGCCACCGCGTACACCGTCTGCTACCTCTTCGGTCTGATCACCGTCGTGCTCTACACCAGCCAGATCATGCCGATGCTGCTGCGCATCGACCTGCGCGACGCGTCCCGCGCGCTGTGGGAGCGCATGCGCGGTGCGGACGGCGGCGGGCTGGGCGAGGACGAGCGCGAGGCACTGCCCGGACTGGTGGGCCGCACCTACCTCGTGACCCACGCCGACGGGCGCAGCATCGGGGAGCTGGAGGCCTCGTTCGACGAACGGATCACCGTGGAGGCCGTCCGGCGGGGCTCCCGTGACGTGCGCCCCGCACCGGATCTGGAGTTGCTCCTGTCGGACCTGGTGCTGGTCGTCGGCCGCAGGCGGAACATGATCGGGGCCGGCCGTGTGATCGGCCCCGAGACGGCCGGGATCCCCGGTGTGGACACGCCGTTGGCCTCGGCCGAGATCGCGGTGACCCGGTCCGACGTCGTCGGCCGCAGCATCGGCGATGTCCAGGGCGCGCACCCGATGTTCATGGACAACGGGGTGTACGTCACCGAAGTCGTACGCGGTGACCTCCATCTGCCCGCCACCTCCGACACCGTCCTCGCCCGCGGTGACGTCCTCACCCTCGTCGGCGCACGGTCGGGGTTGGCGAAGGTCGTCGCCCGGATCGGGACGGTGGCCAGGAACGACGCCACCGACTTCGTCTACCTCGGCATCGGCATCGCGCTGGGGTCCCTCATCGGCCAGCTCTCCGTCCGGATCGGCGGCGCACCGCTGTCGCTGGGCACCGGTGGCGGCTGTCTGGTCTCCGGGCTGCTGTTCGGCTGGTTCCGCTCCCGCAGTCAGACCTTCGGTGCCTTCCCGCCGCAGGCGGCGACCACGATCAAGGACATGGGCCTCGCGGTGTTCATCGCCTGCACGGGTCTGGTCTCCGGCCCGCAGGCCTGGCCCCTGCTCAAGCAGTACGGGGCCCTGCTCCCCCTCGCCGGCATCGCCATGGTGCTGGTCCCCGCCTCCCTCTCCCTGATCGTCGGGCACAAGCTCCTGCGGATCGAGAAGCCCCTGCTGCTCGGCGCGATCGCGGGCCAGCAGTGCTCCACTCCGGCCATCACGGCGATCACCCAGAGCGCGCAGAGTTCGGTCCCGATGCTCGGCTACACGATCACCTACGCCCTCTCCAACTTCCTCCTCCCCCTCACCGGCCCGATCCTCGTCGGAATCCTCGGCGGCTGACCCCCCGACTGCTGCGCCCTCCTCCCCCGGCCCACAGGTGCTCACATGATCGATTTCCTCAACCGGAACATCTTCCAGCCCCATCCGGAGCTGCTGGTCTTCATCACCGTGGCGATCGGCTTCCTGTTCGGGAAGCTCCGCTACAAGGCCCTCGCGCTCGGCGCCGTCACCGGCTGCCTGATCGTCGGGCTGCTCCTCGGCGCCCAGTTCAAGGTGACCATCGAGGGCACGGTCAAGAACCTCTTCTTCACCATGTTCCTGTTCGCCCTCGGCTACCGGGTCGGACCGCAGTTCTTCCGCGGCCTGAGGAAGGACGGCCTGCCCCAGGTCATCAACGCCGTCGTCGTCTGCGTCACCGGCCTCCTCGTCTCGTGGGGCTTCGTGTCCCTGCTCGGCTACGGGCCCGGGCTCTCCGCCGGGTTCCTGGGCGGGGCCCTCACCCAGTCCGCGGTGATCGGTGTCGCCCAGGACGCGATCGGCAACCTGCCCGGCCTCTCGGCGGACCAGATCAAGAACGAGCAGAACCTCGTCGCCGTCGGCTACGCGGTCTGCTACCCGCTGGGCACCATCCTGTGCGCGCTCCTCCTTGCCAATGTGCTGCCCAAGCTCTACCGGCGTGACCTCGCGGCGGAATCCGCGCAGCTCGCCGCGGAGATGGACGTGCCCGCCGACAATCCCGACCTCGGCAAGGGCTACTACGAGATCGTGCTCCGCGCCTACCGCGTCGAGCGGCCCGACATCGTGGGCCGTACGGTCGAGGACTTCGAGAACCAACAGAAGGCGCAGGGCCGGCGGGTCTACATCACCGGGATCCGCCGGGACGGCCGGGTCCTGGAGCACGACCAGCAGCAGGTCCTTCTGCAGGGCGACGTGGTCGCGGTCAGCGCGCTCCGCGGCGACCTGGTCGACTACGACGCCCGCACCCACGTCGGCGGCGAGGCCGACGACGCCGAACTCCTCGGCTACCAGACCGAGAGCCTGCACGTCATCGCCTCCGAGAAGGCACAGCTCGGCAGGAGCGTCGCCGAACTGCGCGCCGAACCGTTCATGGTCGGCGTGTACATCGACAAGATCTACCGCTCCGGTGCGGAGTTCCCCTACCGGCTCAGCACCCCCGTCGAGCGCGGTGACACGCTCGTCCTGACCGGCCCGAAGAGGCTCGTGGGGCCCGCGGGCAAGGAGATCGGCAAGCCGGTGCCGTCCTCGTTCGCCACCGACATGATCTGGGTCGGCCTCGGCATCTTCCTCGGCGGCTGCATCGGCATCCCCGCCCTGAAGGCCGGCGGCGTCCCGATCTCCTTGTCCACCTCCGGTGGCGCGCTGATCATGGGTCTGGTCTTCGGGTGGATCCGCGGCAAGTACCCCACCTTCGGCAACGTGCCGCCCGGCGCCCAGTGGTTCATGGACACCCTGGGCCTGTGCATGTTCGTCGCGATCGTCGGTCTGAACGCCGGTCCGACCTTCACCTCCGGTCTCGCCAGCGCCGGTTGGGGCCTGTTGCTGTGGGGCGCCGTCGCCACCCTGATCCCGCTGATCGTCGGCTTCCTCGTCGGGCACCACATCCAGAGGATCCGCTTCCCCATCCTCCTCGGCGTCCTCGCGGGCGGGCAGACCACCACCGCCGCGATCGGCGCGATCAACGAGGAAGCCCGCTCCCAGGTGCCCACCCTCGGCTACACCATCCCCTACGCCATGGCCAACGTCCTCCTCACCATCTGGGGTGCGGTCATCGTCCTGCTGCACCACTGAGGCTGCCGCCCCGCCCGGGGCGATGTCCACCACACCGGGGCCACCTGCCCGTGGTCCCCAGCCCGAGAGGTCCTTCCGTGCCGAAGACCAGCTTCACCCGCGAGGAGATCCAGTCCTTCGCCCAGCTCTCGCCCTTCGAGCTGAAGGACAAGTTCATCCAGATCGCCACCGCCGTTCAGGCCGACGAACCCGGCCAGAAGGACACCACCGCCCGTGCGATGCTCAACGCGGGCCGCGGCAACCCGAACTGGATCGCCACCGGACCGCGCGAGGCCTTCTACGCGCTCGGCTACTTCGCCCTGGAGGAGTCCCGCCGCGTGTGGACGGCCGACAACCTCGGTGGCATGCCGGAGAAGAAGGACATCGCCGTCCGCTTCGACTCCTGGGCCCGGCGCCACCCCGAACTCCCCGGTGTCGAGCTGCTGGAAAAGTGCGTCAACTACGCCGTCGACCGGTTCGGCTTCGACCGCGACGGCTTCGTCCACGAGCTGACCGACGCCATCACCGGTGACAACTACCCCGTGCCGGACCGGATGCTCGTCCACATCGAGCAGGTCGTCCACGGCTACATCGCCGACGAGATGTTCGACAAGAACCCCCCGGCCGGCGGCTACTCGCTCTTCGCGACCGAGGGCGGCACCGCGGCCATGTGCTACATCTTCGACTCCCTGATGAAGAACGGAATCCTCCACAAGGGCGACAGGATCGCCCTGATGACCCCCGTCTTCACCCCGTACATCGAGATCCCCGAACTCGACACCTTCGAGTTCGACGTCGTCAACGTCCAGGCGAGCAACTTCGCGGAGACCGGGGTGCGCGAATGGCGCTACCCCGAGCAGGAGATCGCCAAGCTCGCCGACCCCTCGGTGAAGATGGTGTGCCTGGTCAATCCGTCCAACCCGCCCTCCCTGGCGCTGAGCGACCGGGTCGCGAACCAGATCAAGGACATCGTCGCCACCTCCAACCCGAACCTGCTGATCGTCACGGACGACGTGTACGGCACCTTCGTGCCGGGCTTCCGCTCGATCGCCGCCGAGCTCCCCCGCAACACCCTGCTCGTGTACTCGTACTCCAAGCACTACGGCTGCACGGGCTGGCGGCTCGGTGTCATCGGCCTGCACGACGACAACGTCATCGACGAGATGATCGCGAACTTCCCGGCCGAGCAGAAGGACCGGCTCGCCAAGCGGTACGGCACCCTGAGCCTGCATCCGGAGGAGATCCGCTTCATCGACCGGCTGGTCGCCGACTCCCGCTCCGTGGCGCTCAACCACACCGCCGGCCTCTCCCTGCCGCAGCAGGTGATGATGGGCCTGTTCTCGCTCTTCGACATGCAGGAGGAGGGGCAGGCCTACAAGGAGAAGATCCGCCAGATCGTCCACCGGCGCCTCGATCTCCTCCTCGAAGGCGCCCAGATGAAGATCTCGGATGACGACAAGCGGGCCGGTTACTACATCGAACTCGACCTCCTGGCCGAGGCCGAACGCGTCCACGGCAAGGACTTCGCGGACTTCCTGGAGAAGAACTACGAACCGGTCGACGCCCTGTTCCGGCTGGCCGAACAGACCTCGGTGGTCCTCCTGAACGGAGGCGGTTTCGACGGTCCCCAGTGGTCCGTGCGCGTCTCCCTCGCCAACCTCGACGACCTCGACTACCTGAAGATCGGCCATCACCTGCGCGCGATCTTCGAGCAGTACGCGGAGGAATGGCACCAGACCAAGGCCTGAAGCGACCGGCCGGGCAGGCGCACCAGCGCCGACCCGGCCGGTCCCCGCGGCAGGCGGCCAGGTGGTCAGGAGTCCTGGCGGAAGCGGTGGATGGCCGTGTCGTAGCGAGGAGCCGCGAAGCGCTCCTCGGTGATCGCGTCCGGGAGGAGGCGCGGCCCAGGATGACCCCGTCGATGATCGTGGCGGTGACGCAGACCGGGGCGCCGGAGGAGGTGGTCCTGATGTACCGGCCGTGGGCCGAACCGTGGAGCAGCAGTTGGTCGTCGACGCGCGTGTGCAAGGTCGGGATGACGACCGGGCCCTCGTCCGTGGTGAAACCGATGTGGACGTAGAGGGCCTCGTCCAGGATCGCGTAGGCGTCGTCCCGGTCGTAGGTGACCCGCTCCGGGTACCGCTGCGCCGTCGTGCGTGAGGTGGGTGCCATGGCGGTCACTGTAAGGGCGCTTTTTATGGCATTTACGGCGAAACGCTGCCAGTTCCCCAGCCCCGTCCACGTCGGGCGTCGGGCGTCAGCCGCGCTTGCGGGTGTTGCGGACTCTGCGGGGGAAGGGCCCTCGCCTTCGGCCCCCGACACGGCACCGCCGCGGCGGGTTCGGCGGGAACGGCGGGTTCTTGTCCGGTGCGGGGCTGCTCGGAGGACGCCCCGGTGGAGGCGACGACGCAGGACGGGCCGGCGGCCGACGGGCCGAAATCGTCATGCCGTCCACCGTAGCGAGCACCAGGACCGGACCCACCCGAAACCGCCGAAGCCCGTCCGGCAGGCACCCGCGGAAGCACGGCCCCGGACGGTCCTTCAGACGTGCTCGCCGGAGTCCTGGTGGAGTTGGGCGGTGAACTGGGCACCGGCCAGGAGGGCGAGGTTGGACAGCCAGAGCCAGATCAGGAAGACGACGATCCCGGCCAGGGATCCGTACAGGTGGTTGTAGGTGGAGACCAGGGAGGTGTAGAGGGCGAAACCAGCGGAGACGACCAGCCACAGGGTCGCGGCCAACGCCCCGCCGGGCAGGCTGTGGTGGCGGGTGCGGGACGACGGCGGCCCGGTGTGGAAGACGACGAGCACCAAGAGGGTGACCAGGGTCAGCAGGAGGGGCCAGCGGGCGAGGCCCCAGACGAACGGAACGCTGCCGTCGAGGTGGAGCAGGTGGCCCAGGGCTTTGGCGACGGGACCGCTGACGATCAGGATGAGGGCGCACACGCCGAGCAGCAGGAGCAGGGACAGCGCGGTGGCGACGATGCGGTGGGCCTTGCGCCAGGGTGAACGGCGGTCCGGAACGCGGTGCATGTGGTGCAGCGCGCGGCGGAAGACGGCCAGATAGCTGCAGGAGGACCAGACCGCACTGACTGCCCCACCGACGAGCAGGGTCCACGCGGCCGATCGCCCGTCGAGCGTGCGGGTGAGGAGGTCGTGCAGTTCGGTCCCGGACTGTCCGGGGGCGTAGTGGGTGACGCGCGCGATCAGTTGTTCCGCGGTCCCGGGGTCGATGAGGCCGAAGGCGAGAACGGTGACGAGCAGGGTCGGCAGGATCGCCAGGATGGCGTAGTAGGTGAGGGCTGCCGCGTAGTCGCTGATGTCGTCGCGCCACATGGTGAGCGGGGTACGGCGCAGGGCTGCCCACCAGGTCCGGGTGGTGCTGGGAGCAGCGGTGGCGGCGCGGTCGGGGGTGAGGGGGCCGGCGTCAGCGGACACGCGGTATCCGGTGGCTGCGGTGGCTCATGTGCACTCGGGTCTCGATCTCGTACGGGGCGGTCGCTGCTTCCGCCTCGGCCGCGAGGGCCGTGAGCGGCGCGATGACGATGTCGGGGGCGGTGTGCGGATCAAGCCACACGTGCAGGTGCAAGCTTAGGCGCCGACGCCGCCGTCGTGCGTGGATGCGGGTGCGGGTGCGGCAGCGGTCGATGACGGCGATGGCGGTGGCCCGGTCGGTGAGCGCCTCTTCCAGCGCGCGCGCGTGCGCAGCACCACTCCGGCGGCGGCCAGGGACAGGCGGGGGCTGCGGCGCCCGTCGATCCGGGGCAGGGTCAGGGTCAGGGTCAGGGCCAGGACCACGAGCAGCGGGGTGGACAGGACTCCGACCGCGATGACGGCGGGGGGCCACCAGGTGTGGGCGCGCAGGTCCGCCAGGGCGGCCCGGTCCAGGAAGGGGGCGCCGGTGGGTCGGCGCCGGCCATCCGGCGGGGAGTCGGCCGGTGACCGACGCAAGGGTGTGGGAGGCCCTCATGCGCTCGGGCCCTCCCGATGAAGGCTCTGCTCATCTCATCCTTCCTCGCATTCCTCCGATGGTGCGGGCCGGTCCGTCGCTCCGGCAGGATCCGAAAGAGACGGCCTACGCCACGCGGGACTCGGCGGATGCCTCGACGTCCTCGTCCTCGGGGAGGTGGATGGACGTCGTTGAACGGAATCTCCCGGGCCCCTTCGGGGACACGGGAAGCGTCGCCGAGGGAACCAACTGCTGGATGGTCATGGAAACGGCTCTTCTCTCAGGGCGATGTGCGTACACAGGGATGGACACGGACGAACGCCTTCTGTGACGCGCCTTCCCCGAAAGGCTTCGGTGACACGGGGTCGTGGTGCCCGATCGCGGCCGTCCGGGACGCGGAGCCGGCCGCCGGCCCTGCCACGAACGAACCAAGGACCGTTTCGCGAACAGTGCGCGCGGGGAACCGGTGTACCCAGTCAACCCGGTCCACAGGACGCCCCAGTCCACAGGACACCTATGCGCTGCCACGGAGGACGCGGAAGATGACGCAGGGGAATGTCGTACCGAACGGTGATCGAGCGTTGCAGGACCTCGTGTCGGCCGTGTCCAAGGGAGCTCCGGAATTCCGCGAGTGCCCGTATCCGGTCTACGCCGCTCTGCGCGCGCAGGACCCGGTGTGCCGGCTGACGCCCGCGCACGGGGTGGAGACCTATCTCATCACCCGTTACGACGATGCTCGTGACGCCCTGTCGGACCCCCGCTTCAGCAAGAACATGAGGGGGGCCATCGACACCTACCACGCGGTGTTCGGCAGCTTCTTCGACGCGCTGGACGACAACATCCTCTTCGCGGACCCGCCGGAGCACACGCGGCTGCGCCGCGTCCTGCGGCGCGCCTTCACCCCCGGGCGGGTGGAGGCCATGCGGCCGAGGATCACGGAGATCACCGAGGAGCTCCTGCGGGAATGCCGCAAGAGCAACCGGGTGGACCTCATGTCCGCCCTGGCGTTCCCCCTTCCCGTCGCGGTGCTGTGCGAGCTGATGGGCATCCGGGAAGCCGACCGTCCGGACATCCTGGAACAGTTCGGTGTGGTGACGCGGTCCCGGTTCAACCCCGCGTTGAAGGCAGAGCTGAAGGCAGCCGAGGAGTGGCTGCAAAGGCGCTTGGGCGAGCTCGTGTCCCACGCGCGGCTCCATCCGTCCGACGGCTTCCTCAGCGACCTCATCACCGCGGAGGACGGGCTCGACGACGCGGAACTGGTCGCGTCGATGTGGGTCCTGTTCTTCGCGGGTCACAAGACCACGGCGTTCCAGATCGGCAACTCCATCCTCGGCCTGCTGGCCCACCCGGATCAGCTGGACCTGCTCCGCCGGGATCCGTCGCTGATCCCCGACGCCGTCGAGGAGCTCGTACGGTTCGACGGATCGGTGGAGACCTCGACCTTCCGGTACGCCACCGAGGACGCGGACATCGCGGGAACCGTGATCCCCCGGGGAGCCCTCGTCCAGATCGCCCTGAACTCGGCCAACCGCGACCACGAGAGGTTCGAGTCGGCCGACGTCCTGGACGTGACGCGCGTGGGGATCCGGGGAACGCAGCTCGGTTTCGGGCACGGAACGCACTACTGCCTGGGAGCCCCCTTGGCGCGACTCGAACTCGAAATCGCGCTCGCCTGCCTGCTCCGGGAGTTCCCGGAGATGGAGCTGGCGGAGGGTGAGGAGAGCGGGGGCGCGTGGCTCAAGGGCCCCGTCGCGGCGTTCCGGGGGCTCGAACGGCTCCAGGTCGTCCTGGAGCCGGAGCGGCCGGCCGGAGATCTCGCGATGGCGCCGACGGCCACCGCCAAGTAGCCGAACCCGAGACCCGAAGGGCGTTGGACTGCCATGCACGAGAGCGGGAACCCATCGGGGCCGCACATGAAGGACCACCCGGGGATGCCCGTCGAGGGCACCGGTGCGCAGGTGCGCGCAGCCGTGGGCGCGGCGCCCCACGGCCCGGTGCGGGAACACGGGATCCAGCCGAAGATCGACATGCACCACCACTTCTGCGCGCCGGAATGGCGCGAGTGGGCCGAACAGCACGAGCTGATCGCACCGGGGCAGCTGCCCCGATGGGCGTACCTCGGTGCCGAGGACGCGATCGACTTCATGGACCGCGCGGGGATCGGGACGGCCGTGCTCAAGCCCATGCTGCCGGCGCGCTACCGTTCGTCGGCGCAATTGCGCGAGGCCATCACCATCACCTTGCGTTCGGTGATGGAGGTGGTGCGGGCGCACCCCGCCAGGTTCGCCTTCTACGTCCCGCTGTTCCTGGACGACCTCGAAGCCTCCTCGTGGGCCGTACGCCGCGGACTCGGCCAACTCGGCGCCGTCGGCGTGAACGTGACGGCCAACTACGGGGGCGTGTACCTCGGTGATCCCGCCTACGACCCGATCTTCGCCGAGCTGAACGAGTTCTCGGCGGTGGTGGACACCCATCCGCACCATCTGCCGGGCGGCCGGCCCGGCCGGATGACGGTTCCGGGCATCCCCGACTTCCTGTGCGACTTCCTTCTCGACACCACGCGCGCCGCCGTCAACATGATCAGCAAGAAGACCCTGGACCGCTTCCCCGACCTCTCCGTGATCCTGCCGCACGCCGGCGGGTTCCTCCCGTACATCGCCCCTCGACTGGAGGCGCTCGGACGGTTCTGCGATCCCCCGGTCGACCCGGCATCCGTGCGCCATCACCTGCGCCGCTTCTACTACGACACGGCGGGGCCCATGGCTCCGGCCGCGACCCTCCTCGCCCATGTGCCCGCCGACCACATCCTCTTCGGCACCGACTGGCCGGCCGCGCCGGAGGACACGGTCATGGACCTGGCGCTCCCCGCTCTGGAGGCGGACCCGGCCTTCACTCCCGAGCAGTTGGGCGGGATCTACCGCGAGAACGCCCTGCGTTTGATGCCGCAGTTGGCAACGGTCTGACCGGCTGCCGGTCGGCGTGCCGACCGGCAGGCCCCGGACCAGGTCCCGGGCCGCGTTGCGAACCGAACCCCGCGCCTCGAACGGGCGCGGGGTTCGGCATGTACGGGCGGCGTCCACGGACCGGTCAGCGCGGCCCGCCCGGCGTGGGACCGGGGCCGGCCGGGCCGGGGCCCGCCTGATCGGGGCGGCCGGGGAGGAGAAGGGAGCCGAGGGCCGCGCAAGCGGTGAAAAGGGCCGCGACGAGGAAGGCGTGCCCGTAGCCGGCAGTGAGGGCCTGCGCCCCCGGGCTGGAGCTGCCCCCCGCGGTGCGTGAGGCGATGGTGGCGAGGATCGCGAGGCCGAGCGCGCCGCCGACCTGGCGGGACGTGTTGACCAGCCCGGAGGCCAGTCCGGCTTCGCGCCGGTCCACGCCGGCGGTGGCCGCGGCGGTGACCGGCAGCATCGCCAGTCCCAGACCGAGGGCGCAGAGCACGAAGGGCGCGGCCACGCCGGTGGCGAAGGAGCCGCCCACGGTGATGCCCGACAGCCACAGGAAGCCGAAAGTGCTCAGGCCCATGCCGGTGACCAGCAAGGGCCGCGGGCCGGTGCGCCGGACGAGGTGGGTGGAGATGCGGGCGCCGATCACGACCGCGAGACAGCTGGGCAGGAAGTACAGGCCCGTCCTCAGGGCGCTACAGCCGAGCACCTGCTGCATGTAGAGGGAGAGCAGGAACCACATCGCGAACATCGCGGAGCCCAGACCGATCATGACCAGGTTGGCGATGGCCAAGGTACGACGGCGCAGCACGGCGAGGGGGACCAGCGGGGCGGCGACCTTCGACTCGACGACCACGAACACGGCCAGGAGCGCGATACCGACGGCGAGGGCGGCCCAGACGTGGGGGGAGGTCCAGGACGAGCTCGCCGTGGAGATGATCCCGTAGACCAGGGCGGTCAGACCGACCGTGACCGACAGCGCGCCGGGCAGGTCCAAGCGGCCCAGGCCGCCACGGCCTCCGTGCCCGGCGGGCGCTGCGGGTCCGGCGGGTCCGGCGGGTCCGGCGGATGCGCCGGATGCGGAGGCCGTGGCGGATGCGGCAGGCACGGCGGGCGCGTGGAGGAGCGCCGCGGTCAGGATCGCGATCCCGATGGGAATGTTGACGTAGAAGACCCAGCGCCAGCTGCTGTACTCGGTCAGGAGCCCGCCGATCACCGAACCGGCGGCGCCGCCGACGCCGTTGACCGAGCTCCAGGCGCCCATCGCGCGGGCGCGGGCACGGGGTTCGGTGAAGGTGGTCATGATCAGCGTCAGGGTGGCGGGGGCGAGGACCGCGCCCCCGATGCCCTGGACCGCTCGGGCCGCGATCAGCGTCGCACCGTTGTCGGCCAGCCCGCAGGCGAGCGACGCGGCGGTGAAGGTGGAGAGGCCCGCCAGGAAGGTACGGCGGGCGCCGACCAGGTCGGCGGCGCGGCCGCCCAGGAGCAGCAGCCCGGCGAAGGCCAGGGTGTAGGCGTTGACGATCCACTGTTGCCCGGCCGCGCTCAGGCCGAGGGACGCCTTCATGTCGGGGAGTGCCATGTTCACGATCGCGACGTCCAGCACGACCATGAACTGGGCCGAACAGGCGATCAGCAGGACCATCCCCGTCCACGCGGCTCCGCGCGTGGGCGGTGGGGGTTCGGTCCTGAGTTCGGGCGGAGCGTTCGACATGGGGGTCCTCAGGGGCAGGGGACGGATTCGGATTCGGATTCGGATCGAGTACGAAATCCATGAGATCCCTGCCCCTGTGCACGACCGCCGTCACGGGTGGGCGGGCAACCGGGTGATGGTCCCGGGAGGGGCCGCGCGGCCCCGGAAGCGGCGGTGGGTCGTGGTCATCGGTGGGGTAGGGCGGCCAGCCATTGGTGGACGGTGCGGGCGGTGGAGCGCGCGTGGCTCTCCAGGAGCGTGAAGTGGTCGCCCGGGACGGTGGCTTCGGTGTGGGGCAGCGTCCATGCGGGGGCCGGTGCCGTGCCGGGGAGTGCTTCCCCGGCACGGACGAAGAGGGTCGGGGCCGCTGGCCGCGAGGGGCGCCAGCCGGAGAACAGGGCGAAGTACGCGGCCATGGCCGTGAGGCGGTCGGGGTCGGTGGAGGCGAACTCGGCGGCCCGGCGGAGCATGTCGGACGTCATCGCGGAGAGGGCTTCGTCGGCGTCGGCGCGAGCGGCGGGATAGGTGTCCAGCAGGACGACGGCGGCCGGGGCCTCCCCCTCCGTCGCCAACCGTTCCGCCACCGCCTGGGCTGCCCAGCCACCCGCGGATCGTCCGAGGAGGGCGAACGGCTCGCCGTCCGCGGCGGCCCGGACGGCCGCGGCCTGGGCCGTGACGAAGGCGTCCAGTGTGGCCGGCAGTCGCTCCGGTCGCCGGAAACCGGGATGCGGCAGGGCCGTGACCGGTCGCAGTCCGTGCAGGCCCCGGGCGAGCCGGGCGTACTCCTGCGGTCCGGAGAGCGCGCTCAGCGCCGGGAAGCAGAGCACCGGCAGTCCCGTTCCGCCGAGGGCGAGCGGATCGGCCGGCGGCGCGGCCGTCGGCGCCTCGGCGCGGTCGAAGGCCGGGCGCAGACGCGCGGTGATCGTCAGCAACCCCATCGCGTCCATGGTCCGTCCCCGTGCGCAGGCGGCGCGGAAGAGGCCGCCCAGGGAATCCGGGAGCTGCTCCTCGGACGCCGGCCCGCCGCCCGCGGGGGCAGCGGCGGCGTGCGGATCCGTGGTCCGGGTCTGCTCGGGGGGCGGTGGGGCGTATCGCTGCGCCAGGTGGGTGGCGACCGCCCGGGGGCTCGGGAAGTCGAACAGCAGCGTGGCCGGGAGCGAGGTCCCGGTCGCGGTGGCGAGGCGATTGCGCAGCTCGACCGCGGCCAGGGAATCGAGCCCCCGGTCCGCCAACAGGTCGTCCGGGTCGATCGCCCCGTCCTCCTCCGTGTGGCCGAGCACCTCGGCCGCCAGGGCCTGGACCTCGCCGAGCAACAGGGCGACGCGCTGCTGCGGCGGCGCGTCGGCGAGACGGCGGATCAGGGCGGAGGGTGGCGCGGTGGACCCGTCGACCTGACCGTTCCGGACGGCCGTGCCGGTGGGTGGGGTGGGCAGGGGGTGGGGGGTGCGTGGGGTATCGGGCGTGCCCGGGCGGGCGGCGGCCACGCGTCCCGGATCGAGGCGGGCCGCCACCGGAGCCGGGTCGGCGCCGCGAACGGCCTGGTCGAAGAGGGCGAGGCCCTCCTGCGGTGCGAGCGGGGCGAATCCGGCACGGGCCATCCGCGACAGGTCCCGTTCCGTCAGGTGCGCCATCATGCCGCCGCTCTGCCGCCAGGGGCCCCAGGCGATCGAGGTGCCCGCCAGGGCGAGCCCGCTCCGGTGCCGGGCCAGGGCGTCCAGGACGCAGTTGGCCGCCGCGTAGCCGGCCTGCCCGGCGGAACCGAGGGCGCCGGCCACCGAGGAGAAGAGGACGAACAGCGCGAGATCGCAGTCCGCGGTCAACTCGTGCAGCGCGAGGGCGGCGTCCGCTTTGGGCCGCAGCACGCGGTCGAGCCGTTCGCCGTCGAACGCCACGACGATGCCGTCGTCCAGGACGCCCGCGGTGTGCACCACCCCGGTCAACGGGTGCGCCGCCGGTACCTCGTCGAGCAGGGCGGCCAGCGCCCGCCGGTCGGCGACGTCACACGCCCGCACCGTCACCCGAGCGCCCCGGGCGGTCAGTTCGTCACACAGCTCCGCCATCCCAGGTGCCTCGGAGCCGCGCCGGGCGGCGAGCAGCAGATGGCGGACGCCGTGCGCGGCGACCAGGTGACGCGCCGTCAACATCCCGAGCGAGCCGCTCGCGCCGGTGACCAGGACGGTGCCCTGCGGGTCGAGGCGCCGTCCGGGTTCCGCTTCGGCCGCCGCCGCGGGCGCGCGGACGAGTCGCGGGAGGTGGGGCACCCCCCGACGCACGACGGTCTCGGGCTCCGCGCCCGACAACAGTGCGGGCAGCGCGGCCGCGGAGCGTGGGTCGTCGTCCAGGTCGATCAGGGCGAAACGGCCGGGGTTCTCGCGTTGCGCCGAGCGGACCAGTCCCCACACCGCGGCCTGGGCGAGGCCTCGCGCGCCCGCTTCGGTGCCGGTGTCCGATTCCGGCTCCGTGGTGCGCGGGTCGACGGCGCCGGTGGTGACGAGGACCAGGCGGGCGTCGGCCAGGCGGGGCTCCATCAGCCAGGCCCGCACCAGCGCCAGGGCCCATCGGGCCGTTCGGTGCACCTGCCCGGCCGGGCCGGGGTCACCGTCCCCGTGGGTGGCGGCGCCGGGCGCGGGGCAGGGGGCGACGACGACCGTCGGTGCGTCCGCGACCGCCGCCGCCAGGTCGGGGTACACGGGGACGCCGGAGCCCGCGGGAGCCAGGGCGCGCCCCGGCCCGGAGTCGGTCAGCAGGCCCCACGTGGGCACCGGAGCGTCCGCCGGAGGCGGCCCAGGTGCCCAGCTCGTCCGGAAGAGCGCGGCGGCAGGCGGTTCGACCGTGGCGGGATCGGTGGGCGACGGGGACGAGAGGGACGAGGGCCGCAGGTCGAGTCGGTGGATCGTCGCGACGGGCGCTCCCGAATCGTCGGTCAGCTCCAGCCCGATCCGACCGTCCGCCGCCGCCCCTTCGGGTCGGGCCGGGCCCGGTGCTGCGGGCGACACGAGGCGCACCCGCAGCCGCCGGGCACCCGTGGCGTGCAGGCGCACCCCGGTGAAGGAGAACGGCAAGGCGATCGTTTCCGCGCGCGCTTCGTGTCGGGGAGGCTCCTCGCCCTCCCCCGGTGCCCGGTCCTGCGCCGGGAGGAGGGCGGCGAGCGCGACGGTGTGCAGCGCGGCGTCGAGCAGTGCGGGATGCAGCGCGAATTCCGTCGCGGCCGCGGACGCGCCCGACGCGGGGACGTCGGCGGTCTCGGGCAGGGCCACTTCCGCGTACACCTGCGCACCGATCCTCCACGCGGCGCGCAGCCCCTGGAAGGCGGGCCCGTAGTGGAGTCCGGAGCGGGACAGTCGCGCGTACACCCCTGCGGCCGGCCGCGTCCCCGAAGCGCCGTCGAGGTCGATCGGGACCGCGCCCGGCGGAGGCCAGGGACGGTCCCCCGCTGGCGTGCTGGACCCTGCCGGGGCCGGGTTCGGGTCCGGGTCCCCTCGCGGTACGAGCGTCCCCGTGGCGTGCCGGCACCAGGGGCCCGTGGCCGCCGTGGCGCCGTGGGGGCGGGCGTGGACGGTGACGGCCCGTCGGCCCGCGGCGTCCGCGCCCGCCACCTTCACCTGGAGCTCGACGCCGCCGTCCGCGGGCAGCGGCAGGGGCGCGGTCAGGGTGAGTTCGTCGAGGACCGCCGCGCCGGCCCGCGTGCCCGCGTACAGGGCCATCTCCACGAAGGCGGCCCCGGGCAGCAGGACGGCGCCGGCCACCACGTGGTCGGCCAGCCAGGGGTGGTCGCGGAGGGAGATGAGCCCTTCCAGCAGCAGGCCGTCGTCTTCCGCCGTGGCCGTCAGGGAGCGGAGGAACGACCTGGCCGGGCCGGCCTGCTCGGGGGCCGGGCGGTGCGGCGGATCGGCGTCCAGCCAGAACCGGCGGCGCTGGAACGCGTACGTGGGCAGCACGGTGCGTCGTGCGCCGCGCCCGGTGAAGGCGGCTCGCCAGTCGACCGGAACGCCGTCCGCGTGGAGCGCGGCCACGGTATCGAGCAGTGCGCCCGCTTCCGGTCGGTTGCCGCGCAGTGTGGGGAGGACAAGCGGAGCCGGGGTTCGGGGCGTTTGCGGGGTCTGCTGCGGATCGGGCTCCGGATCGGGCTGCGGTGCGGTGAGGCCGGTGCGCGCCAGGGCGCTGAGTACGCCGTCCGGGCCGAGCTCCACGAACCGGGACGCCCCGCGCTCGCGGAGGTGTGCCAGGGAGTCGGCGAAGCGGACAGGTCGGCGCACGTGGTTCACCCAGAACTCCGGTGTGCGCAGCTCCTCGTCGGTGGCTGCGCGACCCGATACCGCGCTCACCAGGGGGAGTTCGGGGGCGGCGAAGGACAGTCGACCCACTACCTCGGCGAACTCCGCCAGCATGGGCGTCATATGGGCCGAGTGGAAGGCATGGCTCACGCGCAGCGGCGTCGCGGACCGGCCGAGGGCGCGGAATCGGGCGACGGTCTCGCCCACCGCGTCCGCGTCCCCGGAAACGACCACCGAGGCGGGCCCGTTCACGGCGGCGATCTCCACTGCCCCCGCCATCTGGGCCAGATGATCGGCGACCTCCTTCTCACCGGCCGCCACGGCGGCCATGGCGCCGCCCGGCAGCGCGTCCATCAGCCGGCCCCGGGCCGCCACCAGGGCACAGGCGTCGGCGAGGGACAGCACACCGGCGGCGTGTGCCGCGGCCACCTCGCCGATCGAGTGCCCGGCCACCAGGTCGGGGCGCACGCCCCAGGATTCCAGCAGCCGGAACAGGGCCGTCTCCAGGGCGAAGAGCGCCGGTTGGGCGAACCGGGTCGTCCGCAGGAGGTCGCCGTCGCTCCTGCGGGACGGGGTCCCGGCGGCGGCGAACACCACGTCGCGCAGGGGGGTCGGCAGCAGCGGGTCGAACAGCGCACAGCACTCGTCGAAGGACCGCGCGAAGGCGGGGTGCGTCGACCGGCGTTCGTACAGCTCCCTTCCCATCCCGAGGCGCTGGCTGCCCTGTCCGGCGAAGAGGACGGCCAGGGAGCCCCGCGTGCGGGTGGCGCTGGTGTGCACGCCCGGTCGGCTCCTGCCCTCGGCCAGCGCCCGCAGCGAGGCGAGCAGCTCCGCCCGGTCCTGTGCCACCACCACGGCCCGGTGCTCGAAGGTCGAACGGGTGGTGGCGAGGGAATACCCGACGTCGGCCTGCGCCGCGTCCGGGGAGGCTTCCAGGTGGTCGAGCAGACGCCCGGCCTGGTCGCGCAGCCCCGGCACGTTCCTGGCCGACAGTACGAACGGCAGGGGCGCTGGCGACGCTCCGGTCGGGGCGGGGGCGGGAGAGGTGGCGGGAGCGGGTTCGGGTACGGGGGGTTCGTTCCGCGGACGGTCCTCGGGCGGGGCCTCTTCGAGGACGACGTGCGCGTTGGTCCCGCTGATGCCGAAGGAGGAGACGCCGGCCCGGCGCGGGCGGTCCGCCGCGGGCCACGGCACTGCCGTCGTCAGCAGGGCCACCCGCCCCGACGGCCAGTCCACGGCGGGGTTCGGCTCGTCGGCGTGCAGGGTGCGCGGCAGCACGCCGTGCGCCATCGCCTGCACCGTCTTGATCACGCCGGCCACTCCGGCGGCGGCCTGGGTGTGGCCGATGTTCGACTTCACCGAGCCGAGCCAGAGCGGGCGTTGCCGCGGCTCCCGTCCGTAGACGGCCAGGAACGCCTCCGCCTCGATGACGTCGCCGAGCCGGGTACCGGTGCCGTGCGCCTCGACCGCGTCGACGTCCGCGGGTGTCAGCCCGGCGTCGGCCAGGGCCTGGCGGATCACGCGTTGCTGGGCCGGGCCGTGCGGAGCGGTCAGCCCGTTGCTCGCGCCGTCCTGGTTCACCGCCGAGCCGCGGACCACGGCCAAGGCCGTGAGCCCCCTACGGCGTGCCTCGGACAGGCGGCTGAGCAGGAGCATCCCGGCGCCCTCGCCCCAGCCGGTACCGTCGGCGGCCGCCCCGAAGGCCTTGCAGCGGCCGTCCGGGGAGAGCGCCCGCTGCCGGCTGAACTCCACGAAGGACGCGGGTGTGGACATGACCGTCACCCCGCCGACCAGGGCGAGGTCGCATTCGCCCCGGCCCAGTGCCCGGGCCGCCAGGTGCAGGGCGACCAAGGACGAGGAGCAGGCGGTGTCCACGCTGATGGCCGGCCCTTCCAGGCCGAGGGTGTACGCGATGCGGCCGGAGGCGACGCTGCCGGCGTTGCCGATGCCGAGGTAGCCCTCCACCTGCGGGGGCGTCACCGCGAAACGTCCCGCGTAGTCGCTGTACATCAGCCCGGCGTACACCCCGGTCGCCGATCCGTGCAGGGCCTTGGGGTCCACCCCGGCACGTTCGACGGCTTCCCAGGCCACTTCCAGCAGCAGCCGGTGCTGCGGGTCCATCGCCAGCGCCTCGCGGGGCGAGATGCCGAAGAATCCGGGGTCGAAGCGGCCGGCGCCCGCGAGGAAACCGCCCTCGCGCACGTACGTGCGCCCGGGGCGGCCGGGATCGGGATCGTAGAGCCCGTCGGTGTCCCAGCCCCGGTCGACGGGGAACGGGCCGATGGCGTCCGTGCCGTCGGCCACCAGCCGCCACAGCTCCTCAGGGGTGCTCACCCCACCGGGGTAGCGGCAGGCCATGCCCACGATGACGACCGGATCGTCGCGCTCGTCGCGCCCGTCGGCGCCGACGTTCCCGGGGCGTCCCGGGCCCGGACGTGGGCACGGCGCCGGTGCCGTGGCGGCCCGCTCGGCGTCGACGAGCGATCCGAGGTGGGCGGCGAGTGCGGCGGCCGTCGGGAAGTCGAAGGCGACGGCCGCCGAGAGCCTGAGCCCGGTGGCCGCGGCCAGTCGCTCCCTCAGCACTGTCGCGGTCAACGAGTCCATGCCCAGGTCCCGCAGCGCCGTCACCGGCTCCACGGCCTCGGGCGCGCAGCCCAGGACATCGGCCGCCGCGCGCACCACCAGGGCCAGTACGTCCGGCGTGTACAGCGCTCCCCGTGTGTCCGTGGCGTCCGACTCCCTTGCCCCGGCCGTGCGTTCGGTCGGCGCTCCGTCCAGGAGTCGCGCGGTCAGGTCGGCGAGCGCGTTCCTGCGTACCTTCCCGGAAGCGGTACGGGGGACCTCCTCCACCTCGTACAACTCGGCGGGGACCTTGAAGGCGGACAGCTCCCGGCGGCACGCGGCCAGGATGGCGGCGCGATCGAACCCGTCGCCGGGCCGCAGGCCCGGCTCGCGGACGACGTAGCCGACCGGTACCTCGCCGAAGGCGGGGTGCGGGCGACCGACGACGGCGGCGTCCGCGACCCCGGGCAGTCGCCGCAGGACCGCCTCCACCTCCGAGGGGTGGACGTTCACCCCACCCCGGATGATCAGGTCGCCGGCCCGACCGGTGATCACGAGTTCCCCGCGGGCATCGACCCGGGCGAGGTCGCCGGTACGGAACCACCCGTCGCGCAGCACCTCGGCGGTGGCGCCCGGCCTGCCGTGGTACCCGGCCATCACCCCGGGCCCGCACACCCACAACTCGCCCTCGCCCACGTGCTGTCCGTCCGCGTCACCACCGACCCGGACCCGGGTTCCGGGCAGGATCCGGCCGCACGACTCGGCCGACACGGGGTCGCCCGGCGCCGCCATGGTGACCGGGCCCGCCTCCGTACTGCCGTAGTGCTCCAGGTAGGGGACGCCGCAGATCTCCTCGAACGAGCGGCGGAACGCGGCCCCCGCCGAGGCCCCGCCGCTGATGCACCCGCGCAGGGAGCTCGTGCCCAGGGGGCTCGTGGCCTCGGCGCTCGTGTCCTCGGCGCTCGTGCCTGGGGCGGCGCCGCCGCGCACCTCGTCGAGCAGGGCGGAGTACGTGGTCGGCACCCCGCCGAGGAGGGTGTACGGGGCGTCCGTACGGCGCAGTTCGGCGAGTACCGCCGCGACCGCGAACCGGGGCTGGATCATGGCGCTCGCCCCGATCGCGGTCACTCCCACCACGCAGACCACGTGGCTCATGGCGTGGTGCAGCGGCAGCGGCCACAGCAGCCGGTCCTGCGGGGACATGCCGAGGACGCCGACGAGTCCGGCGGCCACCGGGGCGAGCCGGTTGCGCTGGGTGAGCAGGACGCCCTTGGGGGCCCCGGAGGAGCCGGAGGTGTAGAGCAGCCACGCCACCTCGTCCAGGCCGAGGTCATCCGGTGCCGGAGTCGCCGGATCGGTTCCCACCAGGTCTTCGTAGCGCAGCTCGACGTGGTCCGGGTGGCCCCGCTCCGGAACGACGGCCTCGTCGTCCGGTGGGTCGGCGACGAGCACGGTCAGACCGGGGCGCGACGCCAGCAGCGGAAGCAGCCGGGTGAGCAGGGCGCCATCGGTGATGATCACGCGGGCGCCGCTGTCGTCCAGCAGGTGGGTCAGCTCCGGCACGGAGCCGGCGGGGTCCAGCGGCACGCCGACCGCGCCGGCCCGGGTGATGGCCAGCAGGCTCTCGACCGCCTCGACCCGGTTGCCGAGCAGGATCGCCGCCCGCTCTCCGCGCGCCAGGCCGAGTCCGACCAGATGACCCGCCAGGCGCCCGGTCCTCCGTTCCAGATCACGGTAGGTCAGCCGGGTACGGGGGTCCTCGAAGGCGACCTTCTCCCCCATGCTCCGCGCGTGCTCGCGCAGCAGCACCGGGATCGGCCTGACGATGTCCGCACCCGTTCCCGCCGCACCTGTCGTACCCGCTGCACCCGTCGTACCCGTCGTAGCCACGTGACCCTTCACCTGCTCGAAACCCCCGCAGTGGACTCGTGGTTGAGGATGCGGTCACGGCCCGAGGGGTTGCCTGCCGCTCCGGCGCAATGTCCGCCGGAGCAGCAACCGGAGCAGCAGCCGCGTCAGCGTCCGGCGGCTCCGGGGCCGGTCGTCGTCAGGTAGCGCGGTGCCCGCCAGGCGTGGAGCCGGCGCTCGACCGCCGCCCCCAAGGAGAGGAGCGCCGCGTCCTGGTGGGCGCCGGCCATCAGGAGGACGCCGACGGGGAGTTCGCCCACGGAACCGGCGGGGATGCTGAGCGAGGGGTAGCCCGCGACGGCCGCCGGTGTGGACGAGGGGATCACGTCATTGTCACCGCGCGCGCAATCGGTCGTCCAGGCAGGCGGGTTGGTCGGTGCGGCGATCGCGTCCAGATGGTGCGCGGCCATCGTCTCGTCGATCGAACGTCGCGACAGGTCACGCAGCTCCGCCCGCCCGGCGAGGTATCCCGGGTCGGTGGTCGGCGGGGCCGAGAGGGCCTGCTCGAAGAGTTCCTGGCCGGCGAAACAGCTCTGTTCCGCCGGGTTGCCGCGGTTGAACGCGATGAGCTGGGCGAGGTCGTGCGGCCCGTTGCGGGTCGCGAGGTAGGCGTCGATGTCGCGGTGGAACTCGCTGAGCAGCGCCGGGAACTCCAAGGCCGCGAGCCGTTCCTGGTAGGGCGGGGTCACCTCCACGACGTGGGCGCCCGCGTCCCGCAGTCGCCGGGCCGTACGGGTCATGACCGCGTCCACCTCCTCGCCCAGCACGGGCAGCCGCCAGAGTCCGATCCGCTTGCCCCGCAGGTCGCCACCGCCGACCAGGCCGCTCAGCCGCCCGGCGTCCTGCTCTGCGGATCCGCCGGCCGCGGGGCTGCCGTCCTCACGCGGCGCACGTTCGGACATCGCCGCCAGGGTGAGCGCGACGTCGACGACGTTGCGCGCCATGGGACCGGCCGTGTCCTGTTCGGCCGAAATGGGCACCACCCCCTGACCGCTGACCAGGCCGAGGGTCGGTTTGAGGCCGACCACGCCGTTCATGCCCGCCGGGCAGACGATCGAGCCGTCGGTCTCGGTACCGATCGCCACCTGGGCCAGCGACGCGGCGAGCGCGGCGCCCGATCCCGCGGACGAGCCGCAGGGGTTGCGGTCCAGCACGTAGGGGTTGCGGGTCTGCCCGCCCACCGCCGACCATCCCGAGGTGGGTTTCTGCGCGCGGAAGTTGGCCCATTCGGACAGGTTGGTCTTGCCCAGGATCACGGCGCCCGCCCGCAGCAGGCGGGTCACGAGAACGGCGTCCGAGGCCGGAGGACTCCCCGCGAGGGCGAGCGAGCCCGCCGTCGAGGACTGGCCCTTGGTCTCCGCGTTGTCCTTGATCAGCACCGGAATCCCGTCGAGCGGGCCGAGGGTCGTGCCGTTGCGGTGCCGTGCGTCGCTGGCGGCGGCCCGGGCGAGGGCGGTGGGATCGGTACGGAGCACGGCGTGGATCGTGGGATCGATCCTCTTGATCCGCTCCAGGTAGGCACGGGTCAACTCCGACGACGTCAACGATCCGGCGGCCATCCGGGCCTGGAGCTGCACGATGGTGACGGTGTCGAGGTCGAGTCGGGCGGTGTCCCGTCGTGCCGCCGCACCCGTGGTCCCGGTGGCGCCGGTGCCTTCTGCGGTGGCCGCACGCGCGGCCTGGGTGGGGGCTCCGGCCCAGAGGGAACCGGCGAGCGCGGCGGCCACCAGCACGGCCGCGCCGCCGCGGCCGCCCGCCCTCCGACGGCGGGGTGAGGTGGTGTGCGAGGTCCGTAAGGACATGGGTGCCTGCGGGGGCTTCATCCGCACAGCCGACTACAGACGGCCCCGCCGCACAAGACCGCCCTGCGCGTTGCGGATGCTCCAGCCGCTAGCGATCCTGGGCGGCTCGGCCCACGGCGTGAGGGGCGCGGGTGGGGCGGATCTCCCGGCCCGGGTCGGGCCAAGTGGCCACGAGGTCGCGGAAGTCCGCGAAACGGGGGCCGGGGACCGTTTCGTCGATCGCCTCCCCGTGGAGCCAGCACATCCGGAAGGTGTGTCTCTCGGTGTCGAGCAGGCAGCACACTCCGCCGCTCGCGGCGGTGAGGCCGGCGAACGCCGCTCTGATGCTCACGGAGTGCTCGAACAGCCGGCTCATCCTCGATGTGGCCGCGCTGAACTCGAGCGAGGCGTGGTGGGGGTGCAGCGCGGGCGCGAACCGGACGGTGAGGTGGACGTACCCGATCTGCACCCGTCCGCATGCGGCGAGTCTCGTAGCCGTAGTCGAGTCCCGTGCGACGTGTACCTCTCCGCTCCCCCGCCTACTTCGAGGCGACCTGCCCGAGCGGCTCCGCACCGGCGGTCAACTCGTCCTGCGCGGTCTGCCAGGCGCGTTCCCCGGGGTAGAGCGTGCTGCGCAGGTAGGCCCAGGTGAGCCGCGCGACCGCGGCGACCCGTTCGGGGTTCTCGTCCGTGGTCTCGGCGACGTCGTATCCGGAGATCCCGCCGAGCCCGTGCTCCGCGCCGAACAGGGTGAGCAGCGAGGCGGGGCCCGGGGAGAGCTCGTACGGATCGGTGTGCCAGGCGGCGCCGGCGACCGTGAGGAAGGCGGAGGCGTCCTGGTCGCCGGCGACCACGAGCGCGGGCGTCGTCATCCTGGAGAAGTCCGTGGTGAGGAAGAAGGAGTAGTTCTCGACGGTGAACTCGGTGAGGGCGTCCCCACCTCGACCGGGTGCGGCGAGCAGCACGCCCGCCTTGATCCGCGGATCGGCCAGGTCCACCTCGGTTCCGTCGTGCGGGTCGGTGAGCCGGGCGCCCAGCAGCAGGCTCGCGGTGTGACCGCCCATCGAGTGCCCGGCCACGGCGATCCGGCTCCGGTCGAGCCGCCCGAGCAGCTGCGGGACGGCGGCCTCGATCGCGTCGAGTCCGTCCAGGATGCGCTGCATGTCCTCGGCCCGGGTGCGCCAGTGCGCCACGGGCACGGGCGCGCCGGGATCGGGGGTCAGCGTCCGGGAGTCCAGGTGCGTCGGCTGGATCACGACGAAGCCGTGCGCCGCCCAGAAGTGCGCGAGCGGGGCGTAGCCGTTCAGGGAGGAGAGGTTGTTCGAGTGGCCGAGCCCGTGCGAGAGGAGGATGACCGGCAGTTCGCTCCCGGTCATCGGGGCGGAGACGCGGACCTGGAGGTCGACGGCGCGGCCGGGGGCCGGCAGCACCACCGGGCTGACCGAGAGCACGGGTGCGGGCGCGGCCACGGCCGAGCCGAGGGCGTCGGTCGTGCGGCCGGGAGCTGCGGGAGTACTCATGGCGAGGGTGCCTTTCGGTGGACCCCTACCGCCGGCCGTCGTACTGACCGGCGATGGGTAGGGCGGAGCGCCCGCCCTCAGCTAAGCTGAAAACGGATCGTTGTTCCACTTACGATACGGATCGCTGTTCCGTTTCGTCAAGGACCGTTGAACGGAGTGTGTGATGGCGACTGCGGATCAGTCGGATCAGTCGGAGCAGCCCAAAGGGGCGTCCGCTCGCAGTAAGAGGGCGGATGCGGTGCGCAACCAGCAGACGCTGCTCGATGCCGCCGCGGAGGTGTTCGTGACCTCGGGGATCGATGCGCCGATCCGGCAGATCGCGGCCCGGGCGGGCGTCGGGCTGGGCACGCTCTACCGCCACTTCCCGACCCGGGCGGACCTCGTCACCGCCGTGTACCGCCACCAGATCGAGGCGTGCGCCGAGGCGGGCCCGCGCCTCCTGGGCGAGGTCGCGTCCCCGTTCGAGGCGCTGAGCCGGTGGATCGACCTCTTCGTCGACTTCCTGGTCACCAAGCACGGACTCGCAGACGCCCTCCAGTCCGACAGCGACCGCTTCACCGCTCTGCACACGCTCTTCCTCGACCGCTTGATGCCCGTCTGCGGCCACCTGCTCGACGCTGCGGCCGACGCCGGCGAGATCGAGCCCGGCATCCAGCCGTACGAACTCATGCGCGGCATCGGGAACCTGTGCATCGGGCAGGACGGCGATCCGCGATACGCGCCCCGTCGACTGATCGAGCTGCTCCTGCGGGGGCTGCGGCGGCCGACGGGCGCCGGCGCCTGACGACAGCGGCACCCGACGAGCCGGTCGCGAGGTGGGTGCTGTGGCAGGATGCCGCGATGATCTCTTCATCGGCCGTGCCGCACGTCGTTCCAGCAGGCCGTATGGCTGACATGGAGCAGCCCGTACTCGCGCTGGCCAGTGGCTGGCAGCTGCGTCCCTGGCGGCTCAGCGATGCCGATGCGCTGGTGGCGGCCAGTCAGGACGTGGCGATCCGCCAGTGGAACCGCCTGCTGGTCGGCTCCACGGAAGAGGCGGGCACGAGGATCGAGCGCATGCGGCAGCGGTGGCGGGCCGAGCTCAGCGCGATCTGGGCCGTCGCCCGGCCCGGCGGCGGGGCGGCGGGGCTGATCGGGTGGGGCGACATCGACCTGCGGGGCGGCAGTGCCGAGATCGTCTACTGGTTGCTGCCCGCGGCGCGCGGCGCGGGGATCGCCGTGGAGGCGACGGAACGCGTCAGCCGGTGGGCGCTCGACGATCTCGGTCTGCATCGGCTGCGGTTGTGCCACGCGGTGGCCAACACGGCTTCCTGCCGCGTGGCGGACAGGGCCGGGTACTCCCTCGAAGGCACCCTGCGCAGTGCGTTGCTGCACGCCGACGGGTGGCACGACGAACATCTCCACGCCCTGATCGAGGGCGACATCTGAGGCCGCGCTGGTGGGCCCGCGACCACCAGGAGCGGCGGCACCCGCCCGGTTCGGGATCTGCTGCGGGCAGATCCCGAACCGGGCGGAACTACCGGGCGGAGCTACCGGGCGGAACTACCGGTGGGATCAGGCGAACCACTTCGGGTCGAGGGCTATGGCCTTGATCTGCGCCATCGTCAGGATGGGCTGGGCGCGGGTGGCCGCCTTCGCCTGGTCGCCGGTGTTGAAGGCCGACACGACCACGCGGCGCCCGTCCGTGCGCAGCGTGTCGACGCTCCACCAGAGCACGCCCTTGCCACCCTTCTCGCCCGACTTCTGCTCCGCCAGCACCCGGGTGCCGTCGGGCAGGACGATGACGCCCGCGCCGTTGAACCGATCCTTGAGGGCTTCGCCCATGTCCTCCTGGACATTGACCTGGACCAGCGAGGCGCCCTTGCCGTCATCGAGGACGAGCGAGCCGAAGCCGGGCTGTCCGGCCCTGCGCAGGACCTTGACGCCGGACTTCGGCACCAGGGATTCCAGGACCGCGACCGTGGGGCCGTAGTGGGCGCTCTCCGCGTCCGAGTCGCCCCGGCCGGCGTCGCCCGGGTCGGGCGTCTGGGCCGTTCCGCCGGACTGCTGCGGGTCGCCGGCGGTGGAGCCGCCCGCGCCCTTGGCCCGGTCGGGGGTCGCGCCCGGGGTGGTGCCGGTGCTCGTGCCCGCGGGGGCGCCCGCGGCCGCCGCGGTTCCCGTGTCGGCGGCGGATGCCGTTCCCGACGGCGCCTGCTGGGGCGCAGGCAGCCGGCTCGCGACCTGGCGCCACAGGGCCGAGGTGGTGAAGGCCTTCAACTGGGCCTTGGTCAGCGGCGGGTTGGTCCGGGAGACGGGCTGCCCCTTCTCCGCGGGGGCGTTCCACTCGGACACGTCGACCTGGTAGCCCTCGCGGGTGACCAGGATCGCCCGCCAGAGCTTGGTGGGCTCGCGCTTGTCCGGGTATTCGTAGCCCTGGAAGATGTTCAGCTTGCCGCCGTCCGGCAGCGTCTCGACGGTGCAGGCGTCGTACGGGACCACCTTGCGGTCGGGGCACTTGAGCATGTCCTCGGCCGGCTGCCCGTGCGGGTCGGTGCGGGAGAGGCCGACGGCGATGGCCGCGCGCCCCTTGCCGTCGTCGTACACGCCGGCCACCGCCGCGTTCGGCGACTGGTCGGCGCCGCTCGGCACGGTCGCCGCGGTGTCGCTCACCCGCCCGTCCGTCAGCAACTGCCGGTAGATCTCGATCAGTCGGGCCGCGGTCACCCCGCCGCCCTGCTGCCCGGCGGTCGGGGAGGAGGCAGAGGCCGTCTGGGTGTTGGGGAGGGGAGCGGTGGCGACGTTCGCCCTGTTGTCGCTCGCGGTGCCGACGGCGATCAGGCCGCTCCCGTAGGCGCCGACGGATCCGACGACGGCCAGGGCCAGCGCCGAACCGCCGACGACGGAAGCCCGGCGACGCGCCAGCAGTCGGCGGCCGCGCCGCTCGCCGGCGGCCACCAAGTCCGGGCGACCGGGGACGAATCCGTCTCCGGCACTCCGCAGGGCCGCACCGAGCTCATCTTCAAAGGGCATGCCGAATCACCTTCCGGGTGGTAGTGGGCAAACGCGCCGGTGTGGTCCGGCAACGGACGTGACGGGGACGACGGGTGGGACGTCGCGCAGGTGGGTCCCCCGCGCTCAGGTGGCCACGAACACACTGAGGCTGCCGCCCAGTTCCGCCCGGAGACGGGCGAGCGCGCGGGAGCTGCGCGTGCGCACCGCCGCCGAGGTGACGTTCATGGCCTCGGCGGTCTCCTCGACGCTGCGGTCCTCCCAGTACCGCAGCACGAGCACCGCCCGGTCCTTGGGTGCCAGGTGGCCCAGGGCCTCCAGCAAGGTCAGCCGCAGGGCCGGATCGGCCCCGGCGACCGGGAGCGGCGTCGCCCCGCCCGAGTCGGTCGGAACGGCGAAGGGCCGCTCCCCGGCGGAGCGCCGGCGCTTGTGTTTGAGGAACTCCCGCACCAGCACCGTCTGCGCGTACGCCGCCGGATTGTCGATACTGGAGGTCCTCCCCCAGATCAGGTACATCCGACCCAGGGTTTCCTGCACGAGGTCCTCGGCGAGATGGGTGTCCCCACTCGCCAGCAGACAGGCCGACCGGTACAGACTCCCCGCCCGGCCTTCCGCGAACTCGCGGAACCCCTCCCTGCGCACTTGCCGCATCCCCGTCCCCCTCACTTCCGACTCACCCCATAGACGCGTCGGGAGGAGGGGAATGTTTCACCTCGTGGGAAGGTATTTAACGGAACTCAGGCGTCCAGCGGCGGGACACCCGGCGGGGTGGTCCGGAACCCGCCCGCTGGTGCGGCGCCGGGGCTATCTCCCGACCTGCACGGCTCCCGGGCCGGGCCCGAACCCCTTGACGATCAGCCGTCCGGCCAGCCCCAACTCCCAGGCGAACACCGGGAGCGCGGCCATCGACCCCGCCACGGAGAGCTGCGCGTAGGCGCCGAACATCACGGCGACGGCCGAGGCACAGATCAGCGGACCGCCGACCAGCCCGAGCACGGCGATGAAGCGCGGCACGAGACGTGCGCGGTAGGCCAGGTACGCGAGGAGGACGGTGTTCAGGCCGAGCGCGATGTTGGGTCCGAGCAGGAACGTCCAGTCGTGCACGGCCACCAGAGCGGCGTCGGCGCCGGCCGCACCGTCCGGCGCCCCCGCGTCCCGCCGCAGGGTGACGAGGGCCAGGACGGAGACGATCCCGAGGGCGATGACGGCCGCCTCCAACAGCCGCCCGAAGGCGTACCCGAGCGCGAGGCCCTCGCCGTGGCGCCGCAGTACGGGGAACAGCGCCGCCCCGGTGCCCGCCACCGCCACCACCAGCACCACCTCGCAGAGCACCCCGAGCAGTGCCCGGGTGTCGGCGCCCTGAGGGAGGCGGCCGTCCGCCGCGCCCAGCAGGGGGCGGTACAGAACCGCCCCTGCGATGGCGGCGACCTCCGTCAGAAGGAACAGCGACCCGGCGGCCACCGCGGTTCTCCGGTCCGGACTCATCTTCTCGCTACCCCTCGCTCGATGATGGTGTACGCCGTACACCTTTCAGCGACCATAGGTGTACGCCGTACACTCGTCAAGGAGAAGAAGCCGTCGAGAGGGAAGGGGCCCAGCCGAAGTGACCCGACCGGAAGCCACGCGCACGCAACGGATCCCACTGAACCGGGACCGCGTCCTGCGCGCCGCCGTCGCGCTCGCCGACACCATCGGCATCGAGGCGCTCAGCATGCGCAGGCTCGCGCAGGAGCTGGACGTCGTGCCGATGGCCCTCTACAAGCACGTGGCGAACAAGGAGGAGCTGCTCGACGGCATGGCCGACGCGGTCGTCGGCGAGGTCGACCCGCCGGCCGTTGGCCCCGACTGGCAGCGCGTCGTGCGCGACCGGATCCTCTCGGCCCGCCGGGTCCTGCTGCGTCACCCCTGGGCGGCCCGGGTCATCGAGTCACGGACCGGCCCCACCCCGGCCGTGCTGGCGTACCTGGACTCGATGGCCGGGAGCTTCCGGGGCGGCGGCCTCTCCGCCGACCTCACGCACCACGTCATGCACGCGATGGGCAGCCGCCTGCTCGGCTTCGCCCAGGAGCTGTTCGACACCTCGGCTTCCTCCGGACCTCCGGACCCCGCCCTGGCCGCGGCCTACCCCCACATCGCGGAACTGGCGTCGACGGCCGCGCACGACGGGGGCTCCACGGTCAGCGGCGGCTGCGACGACCAGTTCGAGTTCGAATTCGCCCTGGACCTCCTCCTGAACGGCTTCGAAACCCTCCGCCGCGAGGGCTGGACCTCCACCCGGAGGCCGTAGCGCCATACGGGTGCGGGCCCCCCGATCGTGATCGGGGGGCCCGCCTGGTCGCTCTCTCCGCCCGGTCCCTGTCTCCGCCCGGTCGCTGTCTCCGCCCGGTCGCTGTCTCCGCCCGCTCGTCACGCCCGGCGCAGTGCGGAGCGGCCCGCGTAGCGCGCCGAGGCGCCCAGCTCCTCCTCGATGCGGATGAGTTGGTTGTACTTCGCCGTGCGGTCGGAGCGGGAGAGCGAGCCGGTCTTGATCTGACCGCAGCCCGTCGCCACCGCGAGGTCCGCGATGGTGGTGTCCTCCGTCTCGCCCGAGCGGTGCGACATGACGGCCGTCCAGCCCGCCTGGTGGGCGGTGGCCACCGCGGTCAGCGCCTCGGTCAGGGTCCCGATCTGGTTCACCTTGATCAGGATCGAGTTGCCGGCGCCGGTACGGATTCCCTCGCGCAGGAGCGTCTCGTCGGTGCAGAACAGGTCGTCGCCGGTGAGCTGGCAGCGGTCGCCGACGCGGGTGGTCAGCTCGCGCCAGCCGTCCCAGTCGTTCTCCGCCATCGGGTCCTCGATGGCGAGGATCGGGTATGCGTCGATGAGCTCGACCAGGTAGTCGACGTTCTCGGACGGGGTGCGGCGCACGCCCTCGCCCTGGTAGTCGTACGCGCCTTCGCGGAAGAACTCCGAGGACGCCGGGTCCATGATCAGGCCGATGTCGACTCCGGGGCGGTAGCCGCTGCGCTCGATGGCGGCCGTCACGAAATCGAGCGCCTCCTCGGCGGTGCGCAGCGCGGGCGCGAAGCCGCCCTCGTCACCGACGCCCGTGGAGTGCCCGGCGGCCAGCAGGTCGCGGCGCAGGGTGTGGAAGACCTCGCTGCCCATGCGGACGGCTTCGGCGAAGGTGTCCGCACCCACGGGCGCGATCATGAACTCCTGGAAATCCAGGGGATTGTCGGCGTGGGCGCCTCCGTTGACGATGTTCATCATCGGCAGTGGCAGGAGGTGGGCCTCGGCGCCGCCGAGGTAGCGGTACAGGGGCTGGCGGTGGGCCGCCGCGGCGGCCTTGGCCGCGGCGAGGGAGACGCCGAGGATCGCGTTGGCGCCGAGGCGGGACTTCGTGGCGGTGCCGTCGAGGGCGACCAGTGCCGCGTCGAGACCCGCCTGGTCCGCCGCGTCCCGGCCCCGTACGGACGTCGCGATCTCTCCGTTGACGTGTGCCACCGCGCGGTCGACGCCCTTGCCGTGCCAGCGGGTGGCGTCTCCGTCGCGCAGCTCGACCGCCTCCCGGGCGCCGGTGGACGCGCCGGAGGGGACGGCCGCGCGCCCCAGGGACCCGTCCGTCAGGACGATGTCGACCTCGACCGTGGGGTTGCCCCGGCTGTCGATGATCCGGCGGGCGGTGACGGTCTCGATGGCGGCGTCGACGGTCCCGACTTCCTTCGCGGACATGGTGGTTCCTCCCCGTTGTCATGTGCCGGGGCCCCGGCTGCGACAGCGCTGGCGCTGGGCCCGACAACACAAACACTACAGCAATGCTGTTTAGTTAGGCTGCACAGTTCTGCTGTGCAGTTTTGCTCTACAGATGAGGCGTGCAGCACGGCTGACCAGCGCGGTAAGGTGCCTCATGCCCACCCCGGAAGCCGCCGCCATCGCCACCGAACTGCGCACTGCGATGGGCAAGCTGACCCGACGCGTCAAACACGAGGACCACATCCCGCTGGGCCAGGCCGCCGTGCTCGGCGCGCTCGACCGCAACGGCCCCATGACCACCAGCGACCTCGCCGCCGATCAGCGGGTGCGCCCGCAGTCGATGGCCCGCG
The DNA here is from genome assembly GCF_044454405.1 of Streptomyces sp. NPDC051555. Classification (NCBI taxonomy): domain Bacteria; kingdom Bacillati; phylum Actinomycetota; class Actinomycetes; order Kitasatosporales; family Streptomycetaceae; genus Streptomyces; species Streptomyces sp. NPDC051555. The sequence continues at coordinate 142,990 of NZ_JBITDP010000018.1, forward strand.
CGGTGGGACTGCTCATGGAGCAGGACCTGATCACACGGCGCTCCCACCCCACGGACGGCCGCAAATCGCTCGTCGAACTGTCCGACGCGGGCCGGGCAGCGCTCGAAGCGGAGCGCGGCCGCAGGGCCGGTTGGCTCGCGCAGGCCATCGAGGCCGAACTCACGGCCGAGGAGCAGCTGTTGTTGGCGCGGAGCGCCGCCTTGCTGGAGCGCATCGCGACCCGATAGTGCTGTACCTGTTCGCGAGGACCACGTGTCGGATCGAAGGAGAGTGGCCGCATGCGCACCCTGACGTTCATCGTCGGCACGGGCCGCAGCGGGTCGACCGCGTTGTCCGGCATCGTCAACGCGCATCCGGACGTGCTCAGTCTCAATGAGCTGGTGTCGTCGGTGCAGAGCCGCGGCTTCCCCGAGGGACCTCTCGGTGGCGGTGAGTTCTGGCGACTGCTCGCCGAACCCAATGCCACCTTCGAGTCCATGATCCGCAGCGGCGTACCGATGCCGGAGTTCGTCTACACCCGCCGCCCGGGCCGGTTCGCGACCGGGACCACCGGAATCCCCGCCCTCTCCCTGATGGTGCTCCCCCACCTCACCGACGACCCCGACGGGCTGTTCGACGAGCTCCGGGAACAGGTGCGCCGCTGGCCGGAGCGTACGGCGGCGGGGCACTACGAAGCCCTGTTCGACCTGCTGTGCGTGCGGTTCGGGCGCACCTCGGTCGTCGAGCGGTCCGGCTATTCGTCGGACCGGGTACCGCTCCTGCGCAGGGTCTTCCCCCAGGCCCGTTTCGTCCACCTGTTCAGGGACGGGCCCGACTGCGCCCTGTCGATGAGCCGGCACACGGGCTACCGGCTGATCCTCCTCGTACGGGAGGTCCTCGAGCGGACCGGTGCCGAACGGCCCGGTGACCTCACCCCGGACCAGATCCGATCGCTGCCACCCGAGCTCTCGGCACTGCTGGCCGACCGGTTCGACCCGGCGCTCGTGCTGGACAGCGATCTGCGATTGACCCGATTCGGCGCGCTGTGGTCCGAGCTCGTCGAGCGGGGCGTGCGCCATCTCGGCGCGGTACCCCCACTCCTGCGGACCACGCTCGCCTACGAGGACCTGCTCGACGCGCCCCGCGAGGAGCTGACGCGGCTGGCCCGCTTCATCGGCGTCGAGCCGTTCCCGCGATGGCTCGACGCCGGCAGCGCTCAGCTCGACGGCAGCCGCCGGGGCGCCTCGCTGCGGCTGCCGACGGCCGAACTCGCCACGCTGCGGGAGCACTGCGCTCCCGGCACGCGCGCCCTGGCCGGCGGTACGGCCTGAACGGCCACGGACTCCGGTACGACTACGTGTGATCGACGAACCATGCCGTGCAGGTGACGGTGCTGGAGTCCTTGGGCAACATGCAGGCGCGTACGGCGTACGACCTGCCGGACTGCTGCAACCGGACGGTGGGGGTTTCGAGGTAGTTCCACGAGGCGTTCCACCAAGTGGCCTCGAACGGCCCGCACTGCTTCCAACCCCCGTTGGACTGAACCGTCGAGGTGGAGGGGTGCCCGGGGCTGGAGCCCATGGTGAACAGGTTGACGCTCCGGTCGATCCAGACCTTGTCGTACCGCGCCACGTAGCCCTCGATCGCGGCCTTGGCGTACGCGTCGGTGGCCTTGGCGGTGTAGATCGTGACCTGGCGGTCGCCGGACGTCGCGTGCCCGGAGTCACCCACCACGTCGTTGTCCGACAGCCAGTCGCAGTTGTCCGCCGACGTGGCGCCCTGTGCCGGGGCGGCCCGCACGGGGACGGCCTCCGCCGATCCGGCCAGCCCCATCGTCGAGAGGACCACCACCGCGGCCACCACCGCTCCTCGCGAAACACGCATGATCTCCACCCCTCTGCTTCGCCCGTCGGAACTCCTTGAGCAACGCTCGACGGCAGCGTAGGCGGCGCCATCCCGGTCGCCCAGAGGAACGACCCGCTCCTTTAACACGATCAGCCCCCACGTCCGGGCGAGCCCCCGACCTCACGTGCTCACGGGCGCGACCCGCGCCCTTGCGTCACCGCACAACGCCTGCCCGTACAGCGTCTTCAGCGCTTCGTCGATGGGGTGGTGCTCCGGCTTCCCCGAGGCGTCCGGGCGGCTCCAGCGCTGGAGGTTGACATGTCGTATTCGCTGTAGTCGCGCGGCGGGTGATCCAGGAGGACAAGATCGATCGCATCGGCCCCTTAGGCTCGGAGGCATGACGACACCCCTGGCCAGCAGTGCCTTCGACTCGCTCCGTCTCGACGCCGTACCCGACCAGGAGGCACTGCGTCGCACCTATGAACTCCCGGGCGAGGCGGCCGTACGCAAGCAGATGACCGAACTCACCCCGCAGACGGCACGGTTGATCGGTTGCTCATCCCTGGTCCTGGTGGCCAGCGCGGACGCCGAGGGCAACTGCGACGTCTCTCCGCGCGGCGGCCCCGCCGGATTCGTCGCCGTCCTGGACTCTCGGACGGTGGCGATACCGGACGCGACCGGCAACAAGCGGCTGGACACCCTGCAGAACGTCATCGCCACCGGACGGGCCGGGCTGCTGTTCATCGTCCCGGGGCGTACCACGACGCTCAGGGTGAACGGCCGGGCCTGCGTCTCCACCCGCCCGGAGCTGCTGTCGCAGCTGACCGCCGTGGGCAAGCCGCCGGCCAGTGCGCTGGTGGTGGGGATCGAGGAGGTCTACCCCCACTGCCCCAAGTCGCTGCTGCGCAGCTCGGCCTGGAAACCACAGGAGTGGCTGGCGGCGGACGCCCAGCCGGCCTCGGCCGAGGTGACGCTGGCCCAGCTGCGGATGCCGGGGCTGACCATCGCCGCCATCGAGCAGGCGGAGGCGGACTCGCTGACGTACCGGTACGAGTGACGGGCAACGGCCGCGACGGGCGGGTGGTTGACTTCTCTCCCATGGCGGGGCACCAGGAGGAGACCAGGACGGCCTACGACGGCGTCGTCGAGCTGTACGCGTCGATGTTCGCCGGCCGGCTCGAGGCGCAGCCGTTCTCGCGGAGCATGATCGGCACCTTCGCCGAGCTGGTGCGCGGGACGGGGAACCTGCGGGCAGCCGATGTCGGCTGCGGGCCCGGCCATCTCACGGCCATGCTGCACGACCTGGGACTGGAGGCCTTCGGGCTCGATCTCTCCCCGGGCATGGTCGATTACGCCCGGCGGGCCCATCCGGCGCTGCGGTTCGACGAGGCCCGGATGGAGGCCCTCCCCGTCGAGGACGGCGTGCTGGGCGGGGTGCTGGCCCACTACTCGATGATCCACACCCCTCCCGCGGAACTACCGGGGCTGCTCGCCGAGCTGGTGCGCGTCCTGGCACCGGGGGGCCTGCTCCTCGTCTCGTTCTTCGCGACCGACGGGCCCGATCCCGTCCGCTTCGACCACAAGGTGACGCCCGCCTACAGCTGGCCGGCGGACCGGTTCGCCGAGCTACTGGACCGGGCCGGACTCGATGTGTTCGCCCGGCTGCTCCACGACCCGCGCTCCGAACGGGGCTTCCTCGACGCCCACTTGCTGGCTCGCGTGCGCTAGGGCGCGGGCAGGGGAATGTCCCGCTGGGCCTCCGGCTTCCGGTACGAGTGACCGCCCACGGCCCGAAGGCCGGGGTGCCGGGGTGCCGCTCACCGGAGCACGACCGTGACGCCTCGCGCTTCGAGGAGCTGGACGATCTCCTCGAAGTAGGAGAGCCGACCGTCCGGTCCGTCGGTCACGGCCGCCAATGCTCGGCGTGCGATCTCGGAGTCGTGCCAGATCAGGGTGAAGGGCGGGACCAGCCCGAATCCCCCGAACAGGCAGTCCTTGAAGGTGTCCCACTCCCGGCCGAAGTAGCGGCCCGGGCCGATCAGGGCCTCGGCCATCGCACAGTGCAGCCCGGGCACGTCGGTGACGAACCGACCGTCGAGGTGGTGCTCGTCGCCGGTCCGGTCCGGCTGCGCTGCGCGCACGCGCCAGGCCCGCGTGGTGAGGCCGAGCCACGCTGCCCGGCCCTGCCCGTCGTACGGCGCCCACCTGTTGGGCTCGGTCGGCGGGCCCTGGTACCACGTTTCCCAGACCCGCCGGACTGCCGGCAGCGGCCTGTCGTCACCGCCGTCCGTGAGGGTGATGTCCTCCAGATCGCCGCCGAGCACGGAGGGGCGCACGGCGGAGACGTCCAGACCGACCGCGTGGGAGGCCATCACCGCACCGTGCCGGTCCAGCACCAGGAGATCGGCTCCGCTCCGGGCCCAGCGGCGCGGTCGCTGCGTCCCCTGGAGCAACGGTTCCGCCGCCTCGCAGCCGATCAGCTGGAGGGGGACGGGGGCGGGGTCCTCGCGCGGTCCCGCCAATCCCTCGACATCGGTGCACCTGCCGACGCTCCGCGCGCCCGCCGTTGCCTCGAAGAGCTCGAAGCGGGGCGCCGTCAGCCGCGCGCGCAGCAGCTCGTCCACCCTGACACCGGCGCCCAGCACGACGTCGTACCGCGCCGGGTCGGCCGGGTCGGCCGGGTCCGCGGGAACGGGCTGATGAGGCTGATCGGGCTGATGAACATGCTGGGCCAACACGACCGCGTCGACGAGGGTCCACCACTGCACCGGGTCCTCGCCGTCCCAGACCTCGACGCACACGTCGCCCAGCCCTCGGGGCGAGCCGGCGACCTCCGCGCCCGGCGCGGCGAGGATGTCGCTCAGCGCTCCGTCGGGGCTGCATCCGCGGAGGGTGAGGACCTCCCGCGGCAGCGGCACCGGTTCGACGAACAGCCCTTCGACTCCCGCGCACCTCCCCCAGAGCTGCTCAACGCCTTCCTCGTCCTCCTGCACCAGCAGGTATTTCACCGGAAGATCCCGGCCCCATCCCACGTGATCCACGCTCCGCACCCGGCCCACGGTACGCCTCGCCGACGACACGTCGCCGGTGCGCGCGAACGTCACCGCACCGTTCAGATGTGGAAGTCGAGGCCGGTGGCGGGGTCGTGGGACATCAGTGTCGGCATTCCCGGGGCGTAGGTGACGCATTCGGCGGTCAGTACGGACAGGCGTCCGCTGGCCGTCGCGACCTCGGTCAGGAACCGTCGTACGGCGGCCACGCCCGTACCGTCGACGACGCCGTCGGGCCAGAGGGAGAACTCGATCTCCTCGTCGTCGAGGGGCAGGGCGAAGAACCACACGTCGTCGAAGCGGGCCCGGAAGGCGAAGGTCGTGCCCCGGCCCTCCGGCTCGTCCGCCCACGTGCGGAAGAGGTCGGCGGTGGCCGGGTGCGTCGGATCGAGCTGGGGGTAGGGGTGATCGATCTCGACCTCGTCGGCCGCGACGCGCAGGCGTTCGAGGACCGCGATCCACTCGTCGCCCGTCACGTCGAGGACCCGGATGTCCCGCAGGCTGCCGTCGATGTGGAAGACGTTGCACATCCACGGCTGCGGAAGGCACCGCTCGCGGCCGCAGTAATCCTCGGCCGACCGGTCCTCATGCGTCACGGCGGCCCGGTCCCCTGTGCTCTTCTCCCCCATGCGACCAAGGTAAGGGGTGCGGGGCGAGGGGGTGGGTGAGGGGCGAAGGGGTGCGGGGCGAAGGGGGTGAGGGGTGGCCGTGACGGAGGTCTCCCCCGGTCATTCGACCCGAGGAACCGCTGGTCACCGCGGTCGGTGTTAAGGTTCCGTTAGATCGATCTCGATCACAGGGTTGTTACTCCCCGAACGCGTCACCGTCATCGCCCAGTGCGATGCCACGGCGGTGATCCGTTCGCTGGGAGGCAAGGCCTGGGTAGCGCCTTTGGCGCGACCCGGGCCTTTTTTGTTGCCCTGACCCGGGTGGGAGAGGTCGCGGACCGATGGCAGGACGGCGAGAGCCCAGAGATGCAAGGACGCATCATGAACACACCCACAGCAGGGCCCGGTGAGCTGGCGGAGAGGATCCTTCGCGGCGTCGGCGGGGCGGGGAACATCGAGAGCCTCACGCACTGCGCGACCCGGCTCCGTTTCCAGCTCCACGACGGGTCGAAGGTCGACAAGGCCGCTCTCGACGCCCTCGACGGGGTGATGGGCACGGTGGCGCAGTCCGGTGACCGCTTCCAGATCGTGATCGGCGGGGCCGTCGCGAACGTCTACTCGAAGCTCATGAACCTGCCGTCCATGAGCGGTGGCGGCACTCCCCGCCCGCAGTCCGACGCGGACGTCAAGGCCGCCATCCGGTCCAAGGGCCGTGGCCGCTACGCCTGGGTCGACAACTTCTTCGAGTACCTCTCCGACTCGTTCCGCCCGCTGATGGGCGTGCTCCTGGGCTCCTCGCTGATCATCGCGATCGCCTCCGTCCTCGACGCCCTGGGTCTGGTGGACTTCCGGGCCGCGGACAAGTCCGCCAGCTGGGTCTTCGTCGACGCGATGTGGCGTTCGGTGCTGTACTTCCTGCCGATCATGGTCGCCTACAACGCGGCGAAGAAGCTGAAGATCGACCCCTGGGTGGGCGCCGCGGTCATGGCCGCGGTGATGACCCCGAACTTCACCGGCATGCTGAACGAGAAGTCCGGGATCCCCGGCATCAGCTGCACCACCAATGCGACGCTCGGTACGCAGGAGTGCGTCGCGCACGTCTTCGGACTGCCGATGCAGCTGAACGACTACGGCGGCCAGGTCTTCGTGCCGCTGCTGATGGTCGCCGTCCTCGCCCTCGTCTACAAGGGTCTGCAGCGCCTCTTCCCCGAAGCCGTGCACCTCGTCTTCGTACCGTTCTTCAGCATGCTGATCATGATCCCGGTGACCGCCTTCCTCATCGGCCCCCTGGGCATCTGGGCCGGTAACGGTCTCGGCTCGGGCCTGTCCTGGCTGAACGGCAACGCCCCGATCGTCTTCGCGATCATCATTCCGCTGCTGTACCCGTTCCTGGTGCCGCTGGGCCTGCACTGGCCGCTGAACGCGCTCATGCTGCAGAACATCAACACCATCGGCTTCGACTTCATCCAGGGCCCGATGGGCGCATGGAACTTCGCCTGCTTCGGCGCGACCGCCGGTGTGCTGCTGCTCTCGCTGCGCCACCGTGAGAAGGAAATGCGCCAGACCGCGACCGGCGCACTGGCCGCGGGCCTGTTCGGCGGCATCTCCGAGCCCTCGCTGTACGGCATCCACCTGCGCTTCAAGCGGATCTACCCGCGCATGCTCATCGGCTGCCTCGTCGGCGGCGTGATCGTGGGCGTCCTGGGCGGCGTGGACACCAAGGCCTTCGCCTTCACCTCCCTGTTGACCATCCCGGTCTTCTCCCCGATGGCCACCTACGTCATCGCGATCACGGCCTCCTTCTTCGTCTCGATGGCCCTCGTGTACTTCTCCGACTTCCGCACCCCGGAGGAGCGCGCCGCGGCCAACGCCGAGCGGGACGTGGCCGAGGCCGCCGAGGCCGCTGCCCGTGGTGGCGCCGAAGCGGCGGACGACCGCGAGCTCGTCACCGTCGGTGCGACCTCTGCCGGTGCCACCTCCGTCGCGACCGCTGCGGCCACCACGGCCCCCGCGTCCGCGGGCGGCGCCGTTACGTCCGCCGGCTCCTCCGCGGGCAAGGGCGTCGAACTCGCGGCCCCGGTCGCGGGTCGCGTGGTCAGCCTCGACGAGGTCGGGGACCCGGTCTTCGCCTCCCGGGCGCTCGGCGAAGGCGTGGGCATCGAGCCGACCGACGGCCGGGTCGTCGCCCCGGTCGACGGTGAACTGGTCACGGTCGTGAAGACCGGCCACGCCTTCGGCATCCGTACCGCGGACGGCATCGAGGTGCTCGTCCACGTCGGCATCGACACGGTGCAGATGAACGGGGAGGGCTTCGACGTGCGCGTCGAGTCCGGCCAGCAGGTGTCCGCCGGCGACCTCCTCGTCGAGGTCGACCTCGACGCGGTGCGCGCCGCCGAGCACCCGACCGTCACGCTGATGACGGTCACCAACACCGCGGAGCTCGCCTCGGTCGAGCCGCACACCGGCAAGGACGTCGCCGCCGGCGCCCCCGTGGTGACCGTACAGCGCTGATCCACTCCCTCCGCTCCTCGCCCGATCCGCTCCTGCCCGGCCCGCACGGGGCCGGGCAGAGCCGGGTACGGCCGGGCACGACCGGGCCGGGTGGGGCGGAGGCGTCGGACAGTGCGAGATCATGGGCAGACATCGGACTCGGGACAGGAAGGCGAGCAGGCGGTGAAGGCGCTGCGTGTCCTCAACAACAACGTGGTCTTGGCCCGCGACGAGCAGGGCCAGGAGGTCATCCTCACCGGGCGCGGCATCGGCTTCAACTGCCGCCAGGGCCAGATCGTCGACCCGGCGCTGATCGTGCGCGTCTTCGTGCCGGCCGACGGCCGTGACCCGGACCACCTGGCCGAGGTCCTCACGCTGATCGGCGAGGAGGTCCTGCGGGCCGTCGTGATCGCCCTCAGCGAGGTCGGCATCGAGGGGCGCGAGTCCACCCGCCCCACCCTCGCGATCGCCGTCGCCGACCACGTCGCCGGCGCGCTGGACCGGGCCGCGCGGGGCATCGTCGTCGAGTACCCGCTGCAGGCCGAGGCCCAGACCCTGTACGCCGCCGAGTACGCCCAGGCGCAGCGCCTGCTGGCGGCCATCAACGAGCGCGTGGACCCGCAGCTGGCCCCCTCCGAGGCGACCGCGCTCACGTTGCACCTGGTCAACGCCGGTTTCGCCTCGGGCGACCTGTCCTTCACGTACACGATGACCGGGGTCATCCAGCAGATGCTCGCCGTCGTACGGGAGCGGTACGGGCTGGAGGTCCCCCAGGAATCCATGAGCGCGGCGCGGTTCATCACCCACGTGCGCTACCTCTTCGTCCGCGTCCAGCAGCACCGGCAGCTGAAGGGGCACGAGTCCACGATCGGCAAGGGCATCCGCCAGCACTACCCGGAGGCGACCCACACCGCGCAGCAGCTGGCGACGATCGTCGAGCTGCGCCTGGGGCAGCAGCTGAGCGAGGACGAGGTCTCCTACCTCGCGCTCCACGTGGCCCGCATGACCGCGGAGACCGACACCGACACCGCGTGACGCGCGGAGCCGGTTGCCGACCCGCCGGACGGCACGCACGACGAACGGCCCGCACCCCTTGAGGGCGCGGGCCGTTGGTCACCCCGTCATGGCAGCGTCACCACCTGCGCCGCATGCACCAGGCCCGCGCCGAAGCCCACCAGGAGTGCACGTCCCCCGGAGGCGACGGCACCCCGGGACAACAGGCTCTCCATGGCGAGCGGGATCGACGCCGCCGAGGTGTTGCCGGAATCCACGATGTCCTTGGCCACGACCACGTGCGGAGGTAGACGCAGCGCCTTGGCCGCGGAGTCCACGATCCGCGCATTGGCCTGGTGCGGAATGAACGCGGCGAGATCGCCGGCCTCGATGCCGGCCGCGTCCAGCGCCTTCCGCGAAACCTCCGGCACCTTCCGGGTCGCCCAGCGGAACACCTCGGGTCCGGACATGCGCAGGACGGGCCAGGGGTCCTGCTGCTCCCGTGACTCGAGCCAGCTCCGGTCATGGGCGATCAGTCGGTGCCGCTCTCCGTCGGCCCCCCACACGACGGGGCCGATTCCCGGCGCCCGGGCCGGTCCCACGACGACCGCGCCCGCTCCATCGCCGAAGAGGAAGGCCGTGCCGCGGTCCGTGTGGTCGATGATGTCGCTCATCTTCTCCGCACCGATGACCAGCACGTGGCCGGCGGAGCCGGAGCGCACGAGCGAGTCGGCGAGGGCCAGCGCGTAGCAGAATCCGGCGCAGGCGGCGCCGATGTCGGTGGCCGCCGCGGCGTGCGCACCGATCAGGTGGGCGACGCGGGGAGCGGCCGCGGGCGACTGCTCCAGCTGGGACATCGACGCGAGGAGGACCATGCCGATGTCCGCCGGGTCGACCCCGGCGTGGTCCATGGCCCGCGCCGCTGCCGCCGCGGCCATGGTGACGACCGTGTCGTCGTCCGTGGCGAACCGCCGGCTGGCGATGCCCGACCGCTGGCGTATCCATGCGTCGCTCGAATCGATACGGGCGCTGATCTCGTCGTTGTCCACCCGCCGCGACGGCCGGTAGGCACCGATGCCGACGATGCGCGCGGCAGCGCCGCCACCCCCTTGGGTGAGCAGTGCCTTCGCCGTCATCGTGACGCCTCCACGGATCCGGACGGCGTTACGGCGACGGCATCCGCAGTGCTGACGGCGACCGCGACGGCGTCCAGCTCGCCGCTCTCGTACCGCCGCCGGCACGCCCTGCGCTGCACCTTGCCGCTGGAGGTCTTGGAGAGCGCGCCGCGGCGCACGACGAGGACGCGGTCCGTCTCCAACCGGTGGTTCTCACGGATCGCCTCGCGCACCCGGTCGCGCAGCACCGGCGCCCCGGCACTCCTCAGCACCCTGCCGTCGGCCTCGACGACCACCACGAGCTGTTCTTCGGCTCCGTCGTCGATGGAGAAGGCCGCCGCGCAATTGGGGTGCAGTCCGGGTACCGCGGACTCGGCGGACAGCTCGATGTCCTGCGGGTAGAAGTTGCGGCCCTTGCGGATCAGCACGTCCTTGATGCGTCCGGTGACGTACAGCTCTCCGTCGTGCAGGAAGCCGAGGTCCCCCGTCCGCAGGTGCGTGCCCGAGCCGGCGTCGCCCGGGGAGTGGATCCGGGCGCGGAACGTCTCCTCGCTCAGCTGAGGGCGGCCCAGGTACCCCGGCGAGACGCACGGACCGCTGATCCAGATCTCGCCGACCCGGGCGGGCGGGCAGAGCGCGTGCGAGGTCGGGTCGACGATGCTCACGCGCGTTCCCAACACGGGTACGCCGCTGCTGACGACGGGGGTGGCGCCGGTCGCGCGGGGGTCGACCGCTTCGACCCGTCCTTCGCCCAGGGCTCGGGCGGACAGCCACAGCGGGGCGGGCGCGCGGTCCTGGGGGCTGCCGGTGGCCTTGAGCGTGTTCTCGGCCAGCCCGTAGCCCGGGGCCATGGCCCGGGGGTCGAAACCGTACGGTGCGAACGCCTCGGTGAACGAGGAGAGGGTGCTCCAGCGGACCGGCTCGGCGCCGTTGACGGCCACCCGCCAGCTGGCGAGGGAACCGACGTCGGCCGTCCTGCCCTCCTCGGCGGCGCGCACGCAGAGTTCGTAGGCGAAGCTCGGGGCCGCCGCGTGGGTGCCCCCGAACCGGGAGATCGCCTCCAGCCAGCGGGCGGGCCTGCGGATGAAGGCGTCCGGGGGCATCAGGTAGGACGGCACCCCCGTCCAGAGGGGGAGCACGATGCCGAACAGCATTCCCATGTCGTGGAAGAGCGGCAGCCACGACACCACGGTCCCGTCGGCGCCGCTGGGCCAGAGTTCGTCCGTCTCGATGACGTTGCTGAGGAAGTTGGAGTGGGTGATGATCACCCCCTTGGGGTCTCCGGTGGAACCCGAGGTGTACTGGAGCAGGGCGGTGCCCTCGGGGTGCGGGGAGAGGCTCCTGTACGCGGCGCCGTCGGCGACCGGCGGTCGCGCCAACGTCTCCGTATCGATCAAGGTGAGACCGGCGAGTTCCGGGGAGTCACCGAAGCGCTCTTCGAGGTCGCGCTTCACTTCGCCCGTGGTCAGGACGACGGTCGTGGCGGCGTCGTCCGCTATTCGGCGCAGGCGCTCGACCCCCTGTCGACGGCGGGGTACCTGGACGGGGGCTCCGGCCACTCCCGCGTACATGCAGCCGATGAGGGTGCGGATGAACTCGATTCCGGACGGGAAGAGGAGGACGACGTTCCTTCCCGCCAGGCCGGCTCCCACGAACGCGGCGGCCCGCAGCCGCGACGCCTCGTCCAGTTCTCGGTAGGTGACGGTTTCCTCGGGGTCCTCGCCGTTGCGCAGGAATACGAAGGCCGTCCGGTCGGGCTGCTGCTCGCTGCGCAGGAGCAGTGCCTCCGGCAGGGTCCGGATCCCAGCCATTGTCGGGGCGCGGTCGATGGTGTTCACGAGTCAGTACTCCCTGTCGGGAAGACGTGGTGTCTTTCGGTCCACGTGTTGCGTAAGAGGTGCGAGTGGCCGGCCGGCGATGGGGGGATCCCTAGTAGAGGATCGACGGGAGGTAGGCGCCCGCCGGCTGGTTGTAGAGCCCCGTGCTCATCAGGTTCATCAGCTGGTTCACCTTGAGACCGCTGCGCAGACACCACTGGAGCAGGGCGCTGTCACTCGCGGGGACGAGGATGCCGGGGCCGCCGAATTCCGGGGCTGCCATGATGAGGGCCTTGATGTCCTCCGTTGTCTCGCCGACCGCGTGGCCGAAGAAGGAGAGGTCCGTGGCGTACCCGGTGATCCGCCCGTGGTGCTCGCTCACGCGGACGGTACCGGCCTTGAGCGCATCGACGACCTCACCGGATCGGTGCACCCCGTGGACCTTCCTGCACACGTCGTCGCAGGCGGCCAGGTCCGATTCCGTCGCGGGCCGCACCTCGTAGCCCGGTACGGCCCCGCCGATCGGCGGTCCTTGCAGGCACGCCAGCGCCTCGCGGAACTCGAAGCCGAGATGACCCGCGTAAATCTCGAAGGTGCGTGCGTGGTAGGCGTTCTGGACCAGCCTCATGCCCGGACCGTCGTGCGCGGCTGCCCGCGCCAGGACGTCCCGCATGAGGGCGCGCCCGACCCCGCCGGCCTGGAGGGCCGGGTCCACGCTCAGTGGTCCGGGGGCCACGACGGGGGATCGTTCGTCGAGGAAGTTGCTGCCCACGATCCGGCCGTCGAGCTCGGCGACGACGCTGTGGATCGCGGGGTGGTTCAGCAGCACCTCGAAGGCCCCGACGGCCGCCGCCTCATGGGGTACGTCCGAGGGGAAGTTGTGTTCGTGGGCGATCTTCGAGAATGCCTCGAAACATATCCGGGCGCATTCCGCGACATCGCGGGAATCCCCGGGGCGCAGTACGAGATTCACGGTTCCCTCTTCTCACTTCTCATGGGTGGAACGCTCAAAAACGTGTCGGGATCCGGTACGGACGCCTGCCTGCGTGCCGTCCCTTCGGGGACGAGGCTCTGGACGCGCCAGCCGGCTCCCCGCAGCCGCGCGTCCATGGTGGGAACGCTGCTCCTGGGGACCAGCAGTTCGACCAGGCCGCTCTGCTCGCCGGGCGAGTGGTCGATGGTCATGTCCTCGACGTTCACGTCCAGTTCGGCGACGTTCTGGAGGAGCCGTGAGAGTTCACCGGGCTGGTCTCCGATGAGGATGCGGACGGCCTTACAGGACGGCACGGAGTGCCCGTACTTGACGGGGATCCGTTCACGGCCCGTGCGGCCCCGACCGAGCAGGTCGGCCAGCAGCGTGGTGCCTTGCGCCCGCTCGTCGGCGTCGTCGGCGGTCAGTCCGCGCAGCGCGGCGACCGCGACCGCCAGGTCCTCGGAGAGTTCGGTCAGGACGTCGGCGACCGCTGTGGCGTTGGACTCCAGGATGTCGCTCCACAGCCGCGGGTCACCACCGGCGATCCGCGTCATGTCGCGCAGCCCTTGCCCCGCCAGCCGGGCGGCGTCGCCTTGGAGGTGCTCCAGGCGGGCGGCCAGCAGCGAGGAGAGCACGTGCGGGGTGTGAGAGACGCGGGCCACCGCCAGGTCGTGTGCACGGCTGTCCATCACGACGGGCACCGCACCGCACATCGAGATGAGCATCAACCCCGTGTTCAGGGTGTCGCGGCTGGTGGCCCCGGTGGGCGTGAGCACCCAGGTGCGTCCTTCGAAGAGGGTGGCACAGGCTGCCAGCGGGCCGGAGCGTTCCCGACCGGCCATCGGGTGGCCGCCGATGAAGGTGCCGGCGTCCCCGCCGTGCGCGGACACGGAGAGCTCCGGCCCGGTCTTGACGCTCGCCACGTCGGTGTACGCGCGGGCCAGGCCCTGGGCCTGCTGGGCCGCGAGCACCGCTCCGACCTGCGTCGGCGGGACTGCCAGCACGGCCAGATCGACGGGGCCCCCGGGGCGGCCGACGACGCCGGCGCCCAGTGATGCGGCGGTGCGGGCCGCCGATTCGTTCTCGTCGATCAAATGGACCGCGACCCCGCGCCGGGCCAGGGAGAGCGCGACCGAGGTGCCCATCATGCCGGTCCCCACCACGGCCGCTGAGCGGATCATCGGGATCCGGCGGTGTCGGGGTGGGCGTCCTGGCGAGCACGGCGTGCGCCCCACGGGTTGTCGATCGCGACGAGCCACGTCCCGTCGGGTTGCCTGCGCAGCAGTTCCGCCGCGTGTCCTTCCGTCCGGCTGACCGTGCCGTCGGGCGCGGTGACGTCCAGCTGCCAGTGGGTGCTGCCCTGAGCGACGTCCTCGTGGACGACGACGGTGGCGGCGACGGTGCGCACGGTGGGCTCCACCGACAGCATCGCGGTGAAGAACGAGCGGAGTTCAGTGGTGCCGCGGTGCGGGCGGCCGGTCTCGTCGACCATGACCGCATCGGGTTCGTACAAGGCGAGCAGCCCGTCGAGGTCGCCGGCGTTGCACCGCTCGTTGAAGCTGCGGCCGATCACCTGCGGATCGGTGATCGGTGTTGTCGCGCGACCGGTCGGACCGGAGGAAGGAGAGGAGGAAGAACGGGTGGTCACTGGATCGAATCTCCTGTAAATGGGTTCCGGCGGCCGACGACGACCGCGCCCACGGCGTCGAGGATCCGCTGTCGGCCACGGCCGTCCACGGTCTGCCAGGCGCGCTCGGCGAGTTGGGCGCGCCTGTCCGGTTCGGCGAGCAGGGCTCGGATCCGCCGCGCCATCGCGGCCGGTTCGGCGACCACGTGGGCCAGGGTTCCGAGCCCTTCCGCGCATCCGTGGGAGACGGCGCCTTCGTAGACGGGTACTTGGTTGTCGACGACCTGGATCAGCGCCGCGGGCACGCCCAGGCAGCACAGCTCGATCGTGGTGGTCCCGGCCGCGCTCACCACCAGGTCCATCTCGGTCATCAGGGCCGGCAACTCGGGTGTGGGGGTGACGACCTGCACGCGTTGCCGGGGGCCGGACGGCAAGGCCCGCACGCCCGCCGCGTCCGCGGTCACCACATGCAGGTGCAGCTCCGGGACCTGGGACAGCAGGGCCTTGGTCAGCTCCAGGGTGCCGCCCAGCGCGTCGGTGCCGCCGAGGACCAGCAGCACCTTCGGTGGCGTCGCGGCCGCCGCGCGCGTGCGCACCCGCAGCGCCGGGTCGACGGGGCGCCGCCCCTTGATGTCGTCACGGACGACGGCGAAGGAGGGCCCTCGCAGCAGCAGTGCCCCGTCGGCTGCCGGTGGACCCGTTCGGTCCGCGCCGATGTTCTGGTCGTACAGCACGTCGCCGCGGGCGTGGTGCGGCCGTCCGTCGTAGGCCGCCAGGACCGGGGCGATCGCAGCGGCCGCGTGGTAGTGCGCCCGCGGCAGGTGGTAGGCGTCGATGACGACGGCTTCCGGTGCCAGCTCGCGCAGGCGCTCGCGCAAGCCCTCGGCGGTGTCCGGGGCCCGCGCCACCGTGAGGGGTGCGGCGGCCAGGATCTCCGACAGCCACGGCACTTCGCACGTTCCGAGCAGGACCGGACGCATTCCGCGCGCGGCGGCCTCCTCGGCCAGGGCGACGCAGCGTACGACGTGCCCCGTCCCCATGCTCGCCGTGGCGTCGGCCCGGAGCACCAGTACGCGTTCGGCCGTCATGCTCCGGCCTCCGTGGTCCGCTCGGCATGAACCCTCCGCCAGTGATCACCGATCATGGGCTCCAGCTCCGTGTACCGGGGAGCCCAGCCCAGCCGCTCGCGCGCCGCCGTCGTGTCCGCGACGGAGTACGGCGTCTCGTTCGGGTGCGCCGGGTGGTGATCGACCGCGATGGTGCGTCCGGAGACCCGCTGAGCGGTGTCGATGATCTCCGTGACGCTGGCCGGGACGGCGCCGATGTTGTACGTCCGCACCGGCCCTTCGGCCACCGCGCCCAAGGCGAGGCCGACCGCGTCGACGACGTCGGCGACGTGGACGAAGTCCCGGATCGCGCTGCCGTCGCCGTGGACGCGTACGGTGCCCGCGTGAGCGGCGCAGTCCAGTGCCCGGGCGATCAGCGAACCGCCGTCCGGAGCCCTGCCCGCGGGGGTGACTCCGGCAGCGTTGAACAGACGCAGCGTGACGGCGTCGACGGCGCCGACCTCGGCGTAGCTCGTGATCGCGTGCTCCGCGGCCAGCTTGGTGCGCCCGTACACGCCGGTGGGCCGGGTCGCATCGGATTCGCGGAGCGGCCGCCCCTGTCCGGGGCCGTAGACGGCGGCACTGGACAGGAACACGATCCGCATCGGACGGCCGGTGCCGGCACGCTCCGCGACCATCGCGTCGAGCAGGTCGACGGTGCCCGTGACGTTCGTCCGGTAGTAGTCGCCCACGGCGTGCGGCGTGCGCACCCTCATGAGGGCGGCCAGGTGGCACACCGCGTCCGCCCCCCGCAGCGCGCTCCGGAGTCCGTCGCCGTCGGCCAGGTCCATCTTCCGGGCGTGCACGCCGACCGGCCAGTCACTTCGGCCGGTCCTGGCCAGCGCCACGACCTCGTGTCCCGCGGACGCCAGCGCCTTGACGACGCCAAGGCCCAGATAGCCGGTTGCCCCGGTCACCACGACCTTCATGTGGCCGTCACGCACCGGCGCTCGTCAGCTCACGGGCGATGAGGTCGAGCCACAGCACGTATTCGAGCGACATATCCAGGTCGGACCACAGCAGGTCGGCCGTGCCGTCCCATGCGGTGTCGTGGAACCACATGTCCCGGGTCCACACCCCCTTGGGGTCCTGGTTGCCCACGATGAGGTCGGCGATCCGGACAGCGAGGTCCGCGTACTGCCGCTCGCCCGTGAGGCGGTACAACATCGCGGCGCTCACTCCGAGCTTGCCGCAGGAGGGGTGCAGGGCGACGTCCCGGTGGCAGGACTGCGCCATGTAGTCCATCAGCTCGCGTGCCAACTCCAGGTGCTGGGCGTCGCCGGTCTTCTCGTGGAGCGCGGTCAGGAAGACGGCCGGGGCGCCGAGGAACCACCAGTCCTGCCCGGGCTCCTGGACCTTCAGCTGGTGCACGCCGGCGCCGGTGCGGAGTTCGCCGTCGGCCGACGTCGTGCTGAAGAACACCGAGGCGCGCTCGGGCTGGGCCTTCCACACGGCGGCCAGGAATCCGGCTGCGCGCAGGGCCACGTCCTGACGCCCGTGGAACAGCGCCGCGATGCCGCTGATGCTGGTGGAGACGGTGTCGCAACGGCCGTCGCCGGGCAGCGGGCCCGTCGAGCGGAAGCCGCCGTGCTGCGGGTTCTGCATGGAGGCGATGAAGGACATCAGCCGGTCGGAGAGGTCGAACTGGCCGAGCAGGTGGGTGCCGATGGCGAGGTATCCGTTGGCGTACAGGTAGTGGACGTCGAGGAAGTACGCCTCCTCGCGCGGCGACGGGACGCTGCCGTCGGCGCCCAGGTGGGCCCGTACGTAGGAGGCGAGGCGAGCCGCCTCCACCGTCCTGCCCGCGCACTGGAGTGCCCAGATCCCCTTGTAGGAGGACTCGATCACGTCGTGGGAGGAGGGCAGGCTGCCGTCGGGGCGCTGACTCGACGCGAGCTGCTGGGCTCCGCGGGAGGAAGCGGCCTTGTAGGTGTCGACGCGCTGCTCAAGGTCGATCTCGGGGTGGTTCATGAGTGGGTCTCCTCATACGGCCGGTGGTCGGCGCGATGGATGCCTGGATGGGGATGCAGGCGGTTCGGTAGGGTCGGACAGGGCAGTCCGGACAGAGCGGTCGGATCGGGCGCGGTCAGGCGATGAGTTCCTGGATCTCCGCCACCGAGAGCCACTGGTCGTTGGTGTCGGAGCGGTAGTTGAATCCGTCCGGCAGCCGGCCGACCATCGGCATGTCCTCGTCGAGCCGGCCGGACTGCGGGAGCATGATGTAGCGGTCGCCGCGCTTGTACGTCCGGACGGCATCGACCTCGGAGATCATCTCCTCGTGCAGCTTTTCACCGGGCCGCAGGCCGACTTCGTGGGTGATCGCGCCGGGCGCGATGGCTTCGACCAGGTCGACGACGCGCATGCTGGGGATCCTCGGGACGAAGAGCTCGGATCCCTGCATGTGGACGAAGGCGTTGACGATGAAGTCCACCGCCTGGTCCAACGTGATCCAGAACCGGGTCATGCGCTTGTCCGTGATCGGCAGCGGCTTGCCTTCGGCCGCCAACCGGCGGAAGAGCGGAACCACCGACCCGCGGCTGCCCAGGACGTTCCCGTAGCGCACCACACTGAATTTGGTGTGCTGGTTGTGCGGGTCCATGTTGGCGGAGGTGAAGAGCTTGTCCGCGCAGAGCTTGCTGGCGCCGTAGAGGTTGACCGGGCTCGACGCCTTGTCCGTGGACAGGGCGACCACCTTGCGCACCTTGGCGGCGACGGCCGCGTCGATCACGTTCTGCGAACCGGTCACGTTGGTGCGCACGTACTCGTACGCGTTGACCTCCGCGGTGTCGACCTGCTTGAGCGCCGCGGCGTGGACCACGAAATCGACTCCGTGCATGGCGCTGCTGAGCCGTTCGCGGTCACGGATGTCGCCGATGACCCAGCGGATCCGCGGATCCCGGTTGAAGTACTCGCGGAGCTCGAACTGCTTCAGCTCATCGCGGGAGTACACGATGATCGTGCTCGGCCCCAGATGCTCCAGCGCGTGTTCGATGAACTTCTTCCCGAGGGATCCGGTCCCTCCGGTGATCAGGATGACGCTATTGGCGAATTCGTTCGTTGACATCTTTACCTCAGCTTGAAAACGATGGTTCTGAACTGGCGCGACCGAAAGGGTGGTTGGGCGGGTTACCGGATCACCGCCTTGGTCCGCATGAGGAATTCGCCGAGGTACCCGTCGTGGGGGACGCCGGGCAGCATCAAGGTCGTCGGGGTGTCGCCGAGGTACACGTTGGTGATGCTCGGCTCCCGCAGCAGTTCCCCGATCAGTCGGCGGTCCTCGGTCATCGCCGTCACGACCAGCGATCCCTTCAGTGGTGCGATCCCGTCTTCGGGTGCCCACGGGCCCACCCAGACGCAGGGGAACGGCAGCTCGACGTTGAGTTGAGAGGCGCCGGAGGTCCGCACTTCGTGGACGGCGGGGCGTAGAACGGCTCCGCCGCCGGGCAGTTCGTCGACGACGGTGTCCCCGCCCAGCCACGCCCGGGTCCCCTCGGCGACCCTGTGCAGGTACTCGTCGACCTTCGCGGCCTGTTCGCGCGGCTGCACGGTCAGGACCGCCGACGGATCTTCGGCCGCGAGGCTCGGTATGCGGGAGAGCCTGGCCGCCAGTGCCTCCGCGAGCGGCGCGGGGTCGCCCTCGACCAGTACGGACGTGGTGCATACGCATGCGGTGCCGCCGAGATGGCTCACCGCGTCGGCGATCAGGTCCACCTTGTCGCGCCAGTCGACGTCCTTCGTCACCAGGACCTTCGACCGCCCCGGTCCCTGGGGCAGCACCCGCGGATTGGCGGCGTACTTCTCGACCACGTCCTGGCCCCCGTAGACCATGGAGTAGTCCGCTTCGGCGATGATCACGTCGGCGGTCACGTAGTCGCAGGGCAGGAGCGCCACCACGTCGTCGCCGAACCCCGCCCGGCGCAAGGCCGAGATGAGGCGGAACGCGGTGAAGGGCTCGCGGTTCGAGGGCCGCACCGCCACCTTGTAGCCCAACGCCAGCGCTTCCGGCCACAGGCCGTGCACGCCCGGGGTGTTGCCCGAAGCGTGAACCGCGAACACGTCGCCCTTGCGGGTCCATACCGCCGAGCCGTTCTCCGTCCTCGGGTCGTCCCAGTCGGCGACCGCGCCCGTCGGCATCGCGAGCCCGGAGGTGTGGCGCAGGGCTCGTAGGGAGTCGGCGACCCCGGCCATCGATCCCCGGACGACGGGCAGCGGCACCCCGGAGGCGATCGAGACCAGGTGGGCGTACCGGTCCGGGTCCAGCCCCCCGACCGTGCCGGTGAGGTAGAGGTCGGCGGCCTCGTCCAGCATGGTGATGCGGTCGGCCGCACTCGGCACCCGAGCGGCGCGCATGGCCGCGATCGTGCGCCGCACGTACAGCGGGGAGACGAGGCTGATCTCGCCGATCTTCTCACCGGACACGCCGGTCAGGTCCGTGCGGCGGCGCGTGCGGTAGGCACCTTCCGCGCCGAGCGCGTCCACATGCAGCAGTTCCGCCATCAGTAGACGCCCTCGATCACCGGGTTGCCCCCGAACACGGCCACCGGGCCCACGCCGGCCACCGACGATCCGATCGCGCCTTCCGGAGGTGCGACCCTGGTCGCCATGTCGCGCTCCAGGTTGTTGGGCAGCAGGGCGTACTTGGTGAGGTGGCTCATCACGACCTGGCCGCGCTCCCCGAATCCCACCTCCTCGCCCGTCTCCGGATCGATGACGCGCAGCGAGATGTACGGCGAGAAGGAATCGTTGATGGGGTTTCCCTCGAACTCCTCGTCATCGCGCTCCTTCGCACCGCCGAGGACGGTCGTGCTCCCGTAGATGCCCAGGAGCGGGATGCCGGGGAAGATCTGGCCGGTGAGCAGGTCCCTGGTATCGGCGTCCATCTGGGCACCGGACCAAGTGATGGCGCGCACGGACTTGTTGATGAGTTCCACGAGCTCCGGGCGGCGGGCGATGCGCTCCAGCAGGGCGGGGGTGGTGGCCAACGAGCCGACGTTCTGGGTGCGCAGGATGTGCGCGGCCTGATCGACGATGTGCTCCGCGTAGGCATCCGCGTCGTCCGTCCGCCCTTGGGCGATGAGGGCCTTCACCCACCGGGGATCGAGGTCCACGGTGAACTTCACTCCCCCGCAACGACGGGCCCAGCGGGTCGTGACCTCACCGAACATGTGCGGACCGGACGGTACGACGGCCAGTGAGTTTAGCGGCCCCGTCTCGGAAATGACGCGGTCCAGCCGGCTGTCCCAGGAGAGGTAGGCCTCCAGCCACTCCTCGAACATGACGAACCGTTTGGGAGCTCCGGTGGTACCGCTGGTTTCGTAGATGCCGGCGATCTTCGGGTTCGGTCCGAGACCGCGGGGGATCAAGTCCTCGATCGGGGTGTCGCGGAACTCGTCGATGACATGGGGAAATCTTGCGAGATCGGCTACGCCGTTCACATCGGTCAGTGGATCGAAGTCGAGCTGAGCCGCGCGCCGCAACCAGAAGGGACAGCCGGTCTCCGCACGGAAGTGCCACTGCATGAGCTCGCGCACGTATTCGTCGGGATCGACCCGG
Organism: Streptomyces sp. NPDC051555; assembly: GCF_044454405.1. NCBI lineage: Bacteria > Bacillati > Actinomycetota > Actinomycetes > Kitasatosporales > Streptomycetaceae > Streptomyces > Streptomyces sp. NPDC051555. Next base: position 164,146 of record NZ_JBITDP010000018.1, read on the forward strand.
GACGGGTCCGTCACGACATCGAGGATTGAGGCAGACATGGGACCTTAATCGACTGGGATCTTGCTTCGACATGGCGTGACAGAACTGTGGGACGCCTATGCGGGGAAGCAGTGGATGAAAGGGCAGGAAAAGGCGGAGCAGAAGGCCGCGCCGGGCGCGATGCCGTAGGAGAAATGGTTCAATATCGAACAGGGAACGAATCCTACGAGCCGCCACGTCGAACTGGCGGTGTCGAAATGAATGTACTGGATCCGACAGGACGCGGAAGGGTCGAAGGTCCCGTCGACGGAGTAGGTGAAGGGCCCTACTCGCAGAAGCCCGGATACACCTCAGCAAAAGGGGTGGGAAGCTCTGAACTTCCCTGGGCCATAAGCCCCGGAAAGGACGATGGGCCCTCGCCCGAAAGGCCCATGGATCGTCGGACCGGAAGGACTAGAGACCTCCCAAGCAGCGGGGAACGAAACCTACAAACGTCTGAGTATTCGAGACCACCGAACCTACAAATCACCTAGAACCCAAAGCTCCGAACAGATGGACACCGCCGAGGGCCGAAAGGTCCCTAGGGGCCCGAGACCGAAAGGACCAAATCCCCTCGGAGGCGAAAGTGGAGCGGCCCCGGAAGGTATGGTTATGGCGCCACTGCGGATGCGTGGACCCCGCGTCCGCACCCGTCAGTGGGGCGGCCGCATTGTGACGGCGCCAGTGGGTACGGCCGAGGCCCCGGCATCGGTACCTGCCGGGAGGCCCTGCCCCCACCTCCCACCACACCTCACCCCTCAGATCGCCATCCGGTGCACGGATCCGGCTTTCGACGACCCATCGGAGAACTGGCATGTCCGGTACGCACGGCAATGACTCCCGAGTCGAGCGCGATGTGGCGGTGGGCGAGAGCGTCTTCCTCCCGGCGGCCGAGCTCCTGCGGCGGTTCCGCGCGGGAACGCTCTCCCCCGTGGACGTGGTCGAGGACTGCATAGCCCGCATCGAGACGACGGACCAGCACGTGGGGGCGTTCGTCCTCACCCGGTTCGACCACGCCCGACGGGCCGCGAGCGAGGCGGCACGCCGCTACGCCGACGGCACCGCCCGTCCCCTGGAAGGCCTGCCGATCGCCACGAAGGACCTGGTCTCCTTCGAGCCCGGCGTGCGCAACACCTTCGGCTCGCGCATCTTCGCCGAGGACATCGACTTCGTACCGGAAGCTGCGTCCCGGCACGTTCTCACACTCCTCGAAGCCGGGGTGATCTCCCTGGGGAAGACCGCCACCCCCGAGTTCGGGCACAAGGGCATCACCGCCTCACCCGCCTGGGGCGACACCTCCACCCCCTTCCGCATCGGCATCAACGCCGGCGGATCCTCCGGCGGAGCCGCGGCCGCCACCGCCGGCTTCATGGTGGCCGCCGCCGAGGGTTCCGACGCCGGAGGCTCCCTCCGCATCCCCGCCGCCCAGACCGCGACGGTCGGTCTGAAGCTCTCGTACGGTCAGATCCCCACCGATGTCGGGCCGGTGTCCATCAACCCCTACCTGCACACCGGTCCCATCGCCCGTACCGTCGAAGACGCCGCCCTGCTCGGCGACGTGATGGCACAGCCCTGGATCGGGGACCCCACCAGCGTCCCCAAGCAGACCCGCCTGACCGCATCCCTGCGCCGCGGCGTCGGAGGCCTGCGCATCGCCTACAGCCCCGACCTGGACCTCTATCCCACCGACCAGGACGTGGCCGACCTCGTCCGCGACGCCGCGGGCGCCTTCCGCGAAGCCGGGGCGGAGGTCGAAGAGGTCTCCATCGGCCTGGACGACATCATGATCGGCCCCGCCCCCGAATCGCTGCGCCCGCTGACGCAGGGCGATCTGTCGGGCATGTGGCGGGAATTGATGGCCGTGATGTACGTGGGGTCCGTCGTCGACAACTTCGCCGGACACGGTATCGACCTGATGCGCCACAGCGAGAAGATGACGCCCGAATTCCGAGCGCTGCTCGACCTCGGTGACACCGTCAGCGGACGACGCGTACGCAACATCGAGGCCATCCAGGCCACGATCATGCAGGTGTTCTACCGGCTCTGGACCGAGCGCGAGTACGACCTGCTGATCACCCCCACGCTCGCCTGCACACCGGGTGCGCTGCGCAACGCCGGCGACGGAACCACCGTCGGACCGTCACAGATCGGCGGCGTCCCGGTGGAAGAGACGATCGGCTGGTCCATGACCGTGCCCTTCAACTACTCGGGCGAGCCCGTCGCCTCGGTCCCGGCCGGCTTCCTCGACGGTCTCCCCGTCGGCATGCAGATCGTCGGCCCGCGCTGGGCGGACGAGCGCGTCATCGCCGCGGCGGCCGTTTTCGAGCGGCTCCGCCCGTGGTACGTCCGCTACCCGCGCGAGCTCGAAGCCGCCCGCTGACTCTGTTCCTGAGTTCCGGATCCGGTCCACTTCTTGTGGGCTCGGCGCAAGGGACGGATCTACGCAACCGTGCTCGTCGACGTCGGGACCCGCCACCCGTGGACCTCTTGTCGAACCGGGAGGCGGACACACCCGTACCCGGTTCCAGGGGCCGGGGGCGGACGACGCGCCTGCATCCGCGGCCGGGCGGCACAACGGACGGGCGCTCCCTCCGTCCCGCCCGGCCGGCGGATCGGCGACTTTCCCAGCTGGGCGTCGACCGGCCCGTTGAACAGCGCGTGCGCGTCGGGCGCGGCCCCGATGCGGCGCCTCCCCACGCCTCAGGAGCGGGCGGCTCGCAGCTCGCGCGCCCCCGCGACGAGGAGGACGGCGAGGGCCGCACCGCCCGACCACAGGAGCTGGGGGCGTGCGTCGTCGTCGAAGAGCATGAGGACGAGGACGGC